>NZ_JAPVZR010000004.1:0-304461 GCF_041432475.1 Streptococcus sp. 27098_8_75 | reverse complement strand
CTTTTTTTATTCCGATTCTCTTCTTAGTCTTTTTTTGAGCGTGAAACGTGATTACAGAACGAAAGGGAGATTGCCTCTCCCTTCTTTTTAATCTAAACGGGGATTGAAATCCCTTAAGTGATAGGACAAATCTTTGAGCATTGCCTTACGTCCTTTGAATCTTTCATCTGCCATCAGCCTCTCGTATTGTTTTGTCTCTTCTGGACTGAGACGGCTTCTATACTCTGTCATGGCACTTCTAAAGGCTACCAGTTCATCTAGATAAAGCTCCTTCATTCTTAATCGATGGCCTATCTCGCTGACCTCTTCATAGGGTTGCCTGTCCAATTTGCGTTTTTGACTCTCTTGTCGGCGAATCAAATCATGAATTCTGTTCCGAAACTTGGTCTTGAAGTAACGGTACAGGCGTGGATGATCTTCCAGTAGGTTGGGATGACTTTTTAATAATTCGTACAACACCAACATTCCTTCCTGCCTCCAATCTGCATACTCCCATAAGTGCAGATAATAATCTTTATAACAGCGCTTGACTATCCCTTCAACTTGTTTGTATACCTCCTCAAATTTCATTGACTTGTCCTTTCTTTTGGTTTTAGAGGTTTTATCCTCATCTATTAATCTATCAAAGAACTAAGCTTTTGCGGACATTGGCGTGTGTTTGTAACTAATTTATTTTTATAATGAATTAAAAATTGCTTTTCACATACTTTTTGGTGTGTTTTTTAGTAAAAAAACAAATCATCTTCAAGAATGATTTGTTTTTAGATATTAGAGTTCTTTTTTATAGTTCTCTACTTCAGTTTTGTTAGCCCAAACAAAGTGGCCAGGTTTAATTTCAACCATTTCAGGTTTTTCAACTGAATAGTCATGTTGATCCGGATCGTAGACTTTAAGTACTTTTTTACGCTCCAAGATTGGATCTGGAATTGGAACAGCTGATAATAACGATTTGGTATAAGGATGAATTGGATTGTTAAAGAGCTCTTCTGTTTCAGCAACTTCAACAATAACACCTTTATAGATAACTGCGATACGATCCGAAATGAAGCGTACCACTGACAAATCGTGAGCGATGAATAGATAGGTTAACCCCAACTCTTTTTGGAATTTCTTTAGAAGGTTTAGGACTTGAGCACGAACAGATACATCTAAAGCTGAAATTGGTTCGTCAGCAATAACAAAATCTGGTTGCATGACTAGAGCCCGCGCTATCCCAATGCGTTGACGTTGCCCACCTGAGAATTCATGCGGATAACGTGTCAAATGTTCGGAAAGCAATCCAACTTCATGAATAATATCTTTGACCTTTTGAACTCTTTCTTCTTCATTTTCAAACAAATGATAGTTGTACAAGCCCTCAGAAATGATATAGTCAACTGTTGCACGCTCATTTAAGCTTGCCGCAGGATCCTGGAAAATCATTTGAATCTTACGAATAATCTCCGCAGATTCTTTTTTAGATTTCTTCCCATTAATCTGCTTTCCATCAAAGAAGATTTCACCTTTACTCGTCTCATTCAAACCAATGATTGCGCGACCGATTGTAGTTTTCCCTGAGCCGGATTCACCTACGAGTGAGAAAGTTTCTCCTCTATTAATAAAGAAATTTGCATTTTTAACAGCTACAAATTTCTTCTTCCCTTCACCAAAGGAAATCTCCAAATCTTTAACTTCTACTAATTTTTCAGACATTTCCTTCCTCCTAGCCTTCTAAATGAGCAAAGCCCATATTCAAGCGAATTTTATCATGTAAATTTTCAATAATTTCAGGCTTGTGAACCTTTGGTGCATCTTCATGAAGCAACCAAGTTTTAGCCCAATGAGTTTCTGTAACTTGGAATTGTGGTGCTTTTTCTTCGAAATCAATTTGCATAGCGTAATCCGAACGAAGAGCAAAGGCATCACCTTTCAACTCGGTATAAAGAGACGGAGGAGTTCCTGGGATAGAGAAGAGTTCACCATGATCATTGGCCAACTGTGGCAAGCTAGATAACAAGCTCCATGTATAAGGATGGCGTGGATCGTAAAAAATTTCTTCAACCGTCCCGTATTCAACAATCTCACCAGCATACATAACCGCTACTTTATCGGCAATACTAGCAACAACACCCAAGTCATGAGTGATAAATATAGTTGTAAAGCGGTATTCGTTCTGCAATGATTTCAAAAGTTCGATAATTTGTGCTTGAATTGTCACATCCAAAGCTGTTGTTGGCTCATCACAAATTAGAATATCTGGACGACAGGCAAGAGCAATCGCGATAACAATACGTTGGCGCATTCCTCCAGAATATTGGAAAGGATACTCTTCAAACCGACGTTCTGCATCAGGTATTCCAACTTTTTTCATATAGTCGATTGCCATTTCTTTGGCTTCTTTTGCATCTTTGCCTTGGTGTTTGATAATAACCTCAGTAATTTGACTTCCTATTGTATTGATTGGATCCAAACTAGTCATAGGATCTTGGAAAATCGTAGCGATCTTAGCACCACGAATTTTTTCCCAATCTTTATTTGATTTTAAAGTTGTCAAATCTTGACCACGGTAGTTAATAACACCTTGCGCAACGCGCCCATTATCTTCCAACATCCCAGTGAATGTTTTAGTCAACACAGACTTACCTGATCCTGATTCTCCTACCAAAGCTAATACTTCTCCTTCAACCAAATCAAGGGATACACCTCGAATGGCTGTCAGGACTTTATCACGAACGTCAAATTCCACGACAATATCGCGAGCAGTCAATATTACATTTTTATTTTGTATCATATTTACTCCTATCTATGTGTACGTGGATCACTAGCATCCGCTAAATTTTGTCCGACGATGAAAAGGGACAAGGATACCAAAATCAAGGTTGTCAACGGAATCCAGAAAAGGTAAGCATTGGTTGTAACGTTTTGTGAATAGTCAGAAATCAAACGCCCTAAACTTGGCACAGTTACTGGAAGCCCCAAACCAAAGAAAGAAAGGAAGGCTTCATAAGAGATAAAGCTTGGCAGCATTTGAGAGCTAGTTGTCATGATCACAGATACCAGTTGTGGCATAATGTTTCGAGCAACAATTTTAAAAGTAGACGTTCCCAAAGTACGGCTGGCAAGGTTGTACTCTAAATCACGATACCGCATGATTTGTACACGAATTAAGTAAGCAATCGAAATCCATGAAGTAATTGTCATGGCAAAGATTAGATTCCAGAATCCGGCCCCGATTGAATAAGTCAAAACAATAACGATCAACAATTGCGGAATATTTGAGATGACATTATAAACTTCCATCATAACGCGGTCAACAGATTTAGAAATCCCCCAAATACCACCAACAACAATCCCAATGATCAAGTTAATGGCTGTCGCAATAACGGAAATCAAGATAGAATTACGAGCACCAAACCACACTCCATCAAAGAGAGATTTACCATTGCTATCTGTACCAAACCAATATTTTCCATTTGGCGCAATATAACGAGCACTAAAATCATTAACTTTACTTACATCGTTATAATCAAAATCAGACAACATCGGGTAAATAAAACTCATTAAAATAATGGTTAGCAAAATCGCCAACATAATAATGGTAGATTTCTTCTTCAGAAATTGGCGAATAACAGATCTCCAATACGAATAAGCTGGAGCATCAATTGCTTCAGAGGCAAAATCATCGCGTTTGACAAATTGGAATTTATTTTTATCAATAGAAGCCATTATTTACCTCCTTTTGTTGTTAATTTAATACGTGGGTCAAGCATAGTCATCAAAATATCACCTAAGAGTAAGGCAAAGACTGATAAACCAGTGAAAATGAAGACCAATCCGACTACCATAGAGTTATTTGAAGCTTTAACTGAGTCAATCAACATTTTACCCATACCAGGGAAAGCGAAGACAGTTTCTGTCAAGGTTGCTCCTTGAATAACCCCGATAACGGCTCCTGGAATTCCTGATACCAATGGAACCATGGCATTTTTGAAAATGTGTTTATTTGAAATTTCTTTTTCAGATAATCCTTTAGCCCGGGCAAAACGTACAAAGTCTTGGGATTGTAAATCGATCATATAACGACGAATCCAGATAGCTGTGCTTGGTGCACCCAAAAGTCCCAGAATAACTGCTGGAAGAACGTACGAACGCCAATCTCCCGCACCAAGAACTGGGAAAGAATCTGGAAGACCAACAGATGAACCACCCAAGCGAATAATATAAACTAAGGCAATTGTTGGCAGGGCCAAAAGGAAGGTCAAGAGACCCGTTAATGAACTATCAATCCAAGTGTTTTTAAAGCGAGCCATGTAAGACCCTAATGGGACAGCAATTAAATAAGAGATTGCAATACCAATCAAACCAATAATCGCTGAGCTAACAAGCATGGATGGATATTGATAGTTGCTCTCTGTAGCTGTATATGGATCGTCTTTTCCATAGTTTGCAATATCTCGCGAATCAGCTTTACTTGGTGACTTGTAAGTACGTGAATAGATATTAACTGATGAGGTTTTCTTTCCTGTAGGGAATTGAACCTCAGATGACTTGGTTTGTCCTTGCCCTTGTGAAATAACCTGTAATACAGGAATATTTGCATAAGTTGGGTAAGAATTTCCTAAGTTCAAGGTCACAAAATTTTGATGAACAAACGGGAATTGAGCATTAAAGTATAGTAAATATTTATGCTTCGTCCCTGATCCAACTACAGACCAACCAATAGCAGGGTCGTTTTCAATACGAATATAACGTTTAAGTTTTGGATTCGTTTCATCTTTGACAAAACCAGTATGGTCAAATTGAATCAAATTCCCATAGAAGCCAAGAACACGTTCAAGAACTGGCACCTCACGAACAGCATAAAACTGCTTGCTTTCTTCAAATTGGTGAAGCTTCCAGCCATTACCTAATTTTTTGATATAAGCTTCGTAGATTTTTTTGTTTGCATCAGTTCCTTCAACAGTTACAGAGCTATCTTCCTTGCTAGCTTTCTCCTGTAACTCTTTCGTATCATAATAATCCACATAGCCCATACGTTCATAGATTGTGTTTTCGTAATTGGCTTTTTTATCTTTTGTGGTTGCTATCTTGTTATAGTTAGGATCCTGTTTAAAAATCAATTTTCTTGGCACCATTGTATAAATAATGGTATAGGTCAAAGCCGTTACTAAGAAAATCGACACCAGGGAGCGTAAGATACGCATAAATATATATTTCTTCATTTATCGTTTCCTTTAAAATCCCAAAAGAACTTTCTCTCCTTTTAGAGAAAGTTCTAATGATTGGTTATTTCACGTGTTTTTCTAACTCTTCTTGTGCTTTTTTATTAGATTCTGCACGTTCTTTATTCCATTTTTCTTGAGCTTTCTGATATTCTTTGGCTGTGACAGCTTTATCTTGTAATTTTAGATATTTGTAGCTTGCCATGTCACGACCTTTAGCACCAGACCAAGCAAAAGGAGCTGTAAATGGTACAATCTTAGTTAAAACTGGACGTCCAGTCCTACTTGTTGTTGGTATCAACAAGGCGCTATCTGTTAGCCATGCTTGAGCGGCTGCATATTTTTCATAGCGTTTATTTACATCTGTCTTTTCAGCGGCAGCTTCATCAACTAGCTTAGCATACTCCTTCAAACCAACTTGGTCTGCAGCTGCATTTTCTTTACCATCAAACCCTAAGAATGTTTTGGTATTTTCACCGCCAGGCTTGATAATTTCAAGATAAGTTGATGGATCTTGATAGTCAGGAGACCAACCAACATTATCAGAAATATCCCAGTCTTCTTCAGCAGCTGAAGCAGCATAATATGTGATGTTCAAAACATCATCAGTCTTCATTTGATGAATGTCAACAACCACATTATCTGTCCCAAGCGAGCTCTCAATTGATTGTTTCAAAGATTGAACGCGCTGAACTTTAGCACTAGCAGTTTGGTCTACTGGCATATCCAAATGAATAGGGAATTCTACACCTTCTTCTTGGAGAGCTTTTTTAGCTTTCGCAAATTCAGCTTTAGCTTTTTCTTTATTGTAAAGGCCATCTTGAGCGTCGTCGAAGTTTACATCTTTCCACTCATCTCCATAGCTAGCCACTTTTTCTTTCACAAGTTCGCCGAAGCTCTTACCATCTGCCTGAACAAAAGTAGGTGGAATGTAGAGATTGCGGAGCATTTTCGTAGCCCCTTCTTTACCATTAACTTGTGAAGCATAAGCCGTTCTGTCGAATGCAAAACTCAAAGCTTGACGGAAATCTTTATTCATCAAAGCTTTCTTTGTTGATGATTTTTGTGCATCACTTGACTTAGCTGTGTGATTGTACGCTTGACGATCAATGTTCACCCCAACTAAATAGCTTGAAGAATCTTGAGGAGTATAAACGATATTATCTTTGAATTCTTTTTCTACTTTAGAGAAGGTAGCACTTGTAGGAGTGAGTCTAGCCGCACTTAGAGCACCTTTAGCAAATTGCTCAGCTGGTTTACCTTGATCTTGCCCGTCAAAGTATGTTAATTTAACATCGCTCACATGGACATTATCTTTATCCCAATAATTTGGATTTTTAGCAAATTCAATAGATGATTTAGATGTGATAGATTTAAGTAGGAATGGCCCGTTGTATAGAAGACTAGTTGGGTCAGCAGCTTGAGCAAACTTGTCACCTTTAGACTTCAAGAACTCTTCATTGACTGGATAAAGGATACCCATTGTTGTTTTAGAGTTCCAGAAACTTTCTGGCTCATTTAAAGTATATTGAACTGTGTGGTCATCAACTGCTTTAACGCCAACTGATGAGAAATCCTTTGTTTTACCATTAACGTAGTCATCCAAGCCCTTGATAGAACTTTGAACAAGGTAAAGAGTTTCAGACTTGTTGTCAGCAGCGTATTTTAGACCTGCCACAAAGTCTTGTGCCTTGACATCAGCATATTCTTCACCATCAGAAGTATACCATTTAGCATCCTTACGAAGTGTATAAGTATAAGTCAAGCCATCCTTAGACACTGTCCAATCTTCAGCCATCGATGGAACCAAGTTTCCATAGTTGTCATTTTCCAAAAGACCATCGATCAAGTTAGCTGTAAGGTCAGTTGTTGCTGCTTTACTAGAGATCAAATAATTCAAGTTTTCTGGGTCAACTTCGTAGATATAGTTAAAAACTTGATCTGCGCCAGAGCTTGATGAGTTTGATGAGTTTGATGTAGAATTTGAGCACGCTGCAAGAACACCAGTAGCTAAGAGAGCAACTCCCGCAAGTGCAAGGATTTTACCTTTCTTCATCTATATTCTCCATTTCAATTTCAAATTTAGTTTTGTCTAAGATTATATCACATAATAATTTAAATGTAAACCAGAATTGTCAGAATATTTTGTGATATTGACTCACATAGCCAACAAATACATAGCTCCTATAGGATATTCAACATGTGAAATATTGGCGATTTCAAAAATAACGGCTCTTACTATCCTCTTTTCGTTCTTAAAAAACAACTATCCTTCTTCTTTCTTAATTACTAAAACACCCCTATCTCTCATTGAGATAGGGGAGAATTACGGATTATTTTATATGCTTCTCAAGTTCTTCTTGAGCTTTTTTGTTAGATTCTTCTTTTTCTTTAATCCATTTCTTCTCAGCTTCTTGATACTCTTTCTTCGTTACTGGTTTATCTTGAAGCTTGATGTATTTGTAGAGGAAGGCACCATCTGATTTGTTACCTGTCCAACCAAAAGCAGCAGTGAATGGCACAACCCTAGTTACACCAGCTCCTCCACCATTTGAAGTACTTGGAAGTAAGATTGAACTATCTGTCAACCAAGCTTGAGCTGCTGCGTATTTTTCATAACGTTTATTTACGTCTGATTTCTCAGCTGCAGCTTCATCGAGAAGTTTTCCAAACTCATCCATACCAATTTGTTTAGCAGCTGCATTGCCTTTTCCTGCTTCAAAGCCAAGGAAACTCTTTGTATTGTCTCCTGTTTCAGGATGTAAAATTTCCAAATATGATGATGGATCTTGGAAGTCAGGAGTCCAGCCAAGTTGGTCTGTGATATCCCAATCCAAAGCAGCTGCATTTGGAGCGTAGTAGGTGATATTATTAACATCTTCTTGGGATAGCATTTGAATATCAACCACAACATTGTCTGTTCCTAAACTCTTTTCAATAGACTGTTTCAAAGATTGAGCCCGTTTTACAATAAGAGTATTGGTTTGGATTGTTGGTATATCCAGATGGATTGGGAATTCCACGCCTTCTGCTTGAAGGGCTTCTTTTGCTTTGGCGAATTCCGCTTTGGCTTTCTCTGGATTGTAGAGACCGTTAGTCGCATCTGAGAAATCAACGTCTTTCCACTCATCGCCGTATTTGACAACATCTTCTTTTACAACATCTCCGAAATTCTTATCACCAACTTGGACAAATGTTGGTGGAACATAGAGATTACGAACGGATTTAAGGGCTCCTTCTTCACCGTTCACTTGGTCAGAATAGGCCTTACGGTCATAAGCAAAGTTCAAAGCCTGACGGAAGTCTTTGTTTAAGATAGCTTTTTTGGTAGATGTTTTTTGTGCATCTGTCGTTTTAGAAGTATGATTATAACTTTGGCGATCAATGTTTGTGAAAACAGTGAAAGTAGATGAACCTTGAGGACTAAAGATAATATTGTCTTTATATTCTTTCTCTACAGATGCATAGTTTGAACTACGAGGATAAACACGTGCCTTACTATAAGAGCCGTCTTTAAAGCCACGAATTAAGGATTCTTGGTCTTGCCCATCATAGAAAGCTAATTTAACATTGTCGACATGGACATTATCCTTATCCCAATAGTTCTGATTTTTCGCAAACTCGATAGAGGACTTCGAAGTTATACTTTTCAACAAGAATGGACCATTATAAAGGATACTTGTCGGATCAGTGGCTTGACCGAATTTGTCTCCTTTAGATTTCAAGAACTCTTCATTAACAGGGAATAGGACACCCATTGTTAATTTAGAATTCCAGAAGCTTTCTGGGTGTTCCAAAGTGAACTGCAAGGTATGATCATCGACAGCTTTAATCCCTACTGTTGAGAAGTCCTTTGTTTCGCCTTTGATATAGGCATCCAATCCTTTGATGGAATTTTCCACCATATAAAGAGCTTCTGACTTTTTATCTACAGCATGTTTCAAACCTGTCACAAAATCCTTAGCAGTTACATCTGCATATTCTTCGCCATCGGATGTATACCATTTAACTCCCTTACGCAATTTGTAAGTGTAAGTCAAGCCGTCCTTAGATACACTCCAGTTTTCTGCAAGAGATGGAACAAGATTACCATATTGGTCATTTTCAAGCAAACCATCAATGACATTAGATGTGATTTCGTGGGTAGAGGTCTTACTTGACAAGGTATAGTCCAAAGTTTCTGGGTCTGTTTGATAAACATAAGTAAAATTAGTATTTGTGTTTGATGATCCAGACTTAGAACTAGAGCAGGCAGCTAAGACACCAACAGCAAGTAAAGTAACACCAGCCATGGCTAAAACATTGCGTTTCTTCATAACATTCTCCTATTTAGGTTAGATTTATCTTAGATTATAACACTTCTCAAATAGAAATGAAAACCTTTTTATCAAAAAAAATCTATATTGTTATAATTATTTTTTATAGCTGGTTATAGCATATTGGGACGTGCCTGTGAAATCATCCAAAAGAGGCGATCAAACCAGGCAAAGACACTACTTAAAGCTTGATAATCTCATCCTCATAAAAAAACGAGAAAGCTATTTAGCCTCCTCGTTAGGGTTGTTTTTATTTTACATGTTTTTCTAACTCTTTTTGAGCTTTTTCATTAGATGATTCTTTTTCTTTCATCCAGGTTTTAAATGCCTTCTCATAATCCTTAGTTGTCAAAACATCCTCTTGAAGCTGCATGTATTTATAATTTGTAGCAGTCCCCTTGCTTCCAATCCAAGAGTAAGCTCTAGTAAATGGAACTGATTTTTGAACTAGCGGATTGGCACCGTTTGAGATGCTTGGAAGGGTCAATCCACTATCTGTCAACCAAGCTTGAGAATTTGCATATTTTTCATAACGCACGCTCGTATCAGACGTTTCCTTATTTGCATCGTCATTCAGAGCTTTATAATCATTTAATCCTAGAGCTGACACAACATCTTGATTTTGACCTGGTTCAATTCCAATTGCTTGCAATAATCCACCATTTGTAGGATCAAAAACATCTAAATATGTAGAAGGATCTTGATAATCAGGAGTCCAACCACTGGTTGAAAGATCATAATCTTTTTGAGCAGCCGAGTTGGCGAAATAACCCGTATTATTAAAGTCATCTTCGGACATTTGCTGGAGATCAACTACTACATTATCTTTTCCTAGAGCTGACTCAACAGACTGCTTAAAGGAACTAGCTTGTTGAATTCCAGCCTTATCAGACTGACTCACTGGCAAATCTAGATGAATTGGGAAATTCACACCTTGAGCCTGCAGTGCTTCTTTAGCTTTTGCAAACTCTGTTTTAGCTTTTTCAGCATTATATAGACCGTCTTGGGCATCCTCTAACTTGACATCAGACCACTCTTGACCGTAGCTCGCTAGTTTTTCTTTCACGACATCTCCAAAATTCCGATCCCTAATCTGCACAAATGTCGGTGGTACTGCAAGATTACGCAAGACCATTGATGCGCCGTCTTCACCATTCGTTTGAGCTGCGTAAGCTTTTCGGTCAAAAGCAAAACCGATTGCCTGACGGAAATCTTTGTTTAAAATAGCAGCCTTGGTATCTGATTTCTGCTTGTCATCTTTCTTAGAAGTATGATTATAAGACTGACGATTTACATTAAAGACATAGAAAAATGAAGTGCCACCTTGTTGAGAATAAGTAATATTATCCGCATATTTCTTTTTAACAGAGGCATAGTTTGAACTATTTGGGAATACACGAGCCAGGGTATAGGCACCATCGCTAAAATTACGAACTAAGGATTCCTGATCAGATCCATCATAATAAGATAGTTTTACATCTTCAATGGGAACATTTTCTTTATCCCAATATTTTTCGTTTTTCTTATATTCAATAGAAGACTTTGCCGTTAAAGACTTCAAAATATAAGGACCATTGTATAAAATACTAGACGGTTTAGCTGATCCAAAACCACTTCCTTGGGAAGCTAAGAAATCAGCATTTATCGGGAATAAGATACCACTAGTCGTCTTCGAATTCCAGTAACTTTCTGGCTTATTCAAAGTATACTGCACTGTATAATCATCCAGTGCTTTTACACCTACAGTAGAAAAGTCTTTAGTTTCCCCTTTGATATAGGCATCCAATCCTTTGATAGAATTTTGAACAAGGTAAAGAGCTTCAGATTTGCCATCGGCTGCGTGCTTCAATCCTGTCACAAAATCTTGAGCTTTTACCTCAGCATACTCTTCGCCATCTGAGGTATACCACTTAGCATCTTTTCGAAGCTTGTAAGTATAGGTCAAACCATCCTTAGATACGGTCCAATCTTCAGCAAGAGACGGAATCAAATTCCCATACTTATCATTTTCAAGCAAACCATCAATCAGATTTCCAGTAACATCTGAAGTGGTAGCACGATTAGCAACTACATAGTCCAAAGAATCTGGATCACTACTATATACATAAGAATACACCTTTGTATTAGATGCTGTTGAACTACAAGCAGCTAAAATCACAGAAGATAAAACTGCAAGTCCAACTCCAACAAATCTTTTTTTCTTATTCATGAAATACTCCTTTCAAAATAAGAGATATTCAAATCATCCATGAGAGGTTTTCTCTGAAATATCACTCTAGTTTTTTACCATTTTGTCCATTATACCCTATTTCCCTGAAAAAATAAATCGTTTTAAGTAAAAATTGACTGTTTTTTCATTTTTCATGTCAGAAAACATTACATATGAGCAAAAAACTCTACATCACAAAGATGTAGAGCCTTAGGTCTATTTAACATGATCAGCCAATTCTTCTTGAGCTTTGGCATTTGATTTTTCTTTTTCTTTCTTCCATTTTTTCTCAGCGGCTTTGTAGTCTTTCGCCGTTACAATGTCATTTTGAACTTCTCTGTACTTAAAGACGTAAGCATCACCTTTGATACCAACCAGAGAGTAAGGTTTTGTGAACGGAACTGCCTTCATAACAAGCGGACTACCACCGTTTGATTGAATCGGAATGACCAAAGAGCTATCTGTTAACCAAGCTTGAGCTGCTGCATATTTTGTATAGCGAGCAGTTGTATCTTGTTTTTCAGAATCTGCCTCTTCATTTAATTTCTTAAATTCGTTCAAGCCCAGTTTGTCTGCTAAATCAGCATTTTGTCCTTTTTCCAAACCGATATTTTGGAGCATATCTCCTTTATCTGGATCAAAAATATTCAAATAAGTTGATGGATCTTGGAAGTCAGGACCCCAACCAGCAATGTTGACATCGTAGTCTTTTTGAGCCGCAGTCTCCGCAAAGTACGTTGCATTATTTTTATTTTCTGTAGACATTTGCTGTACATCAATAACAACATTATCTTTACCAAGGGCTTCTTCAACTGATTGTTTAAATGAATTAGCCTGCTGTACCAAGAGGTTGTTTGTTTGTTCAACAGGAAGATCTAAGTGAATTGGGAATTCAACACCTTGTGCTTGGAGAGCTTCTTTTGCTTTGGCAAATTCTGCCTTAGCTTTCTCAACATTAAAGAGTCCATCCTGAGCATCGTCCAACTTAACACCCTTCCACTCATCACCATAGCTCACCAAATCTTTTTCAACTATGTCTCCGAAGTTCTTTTCACCAATCTGAACGAATGTTGGCGGTACTAAGCTATTTCTAAGTGAGCTAGTTGCTCCCTCTTGACCGTTTTGCTGAGCTCCATAAACTGTCCGATTGAAAGCGAAGTTGATAGCCTGACGGAAATCTTTATTTAAGAGAGCAGCTGTTGTAGATGTCTTTTGAGCATCTGTTGTCTTGGCTGTAAAATTGTAGGCTTTACGGTTGTAGTTAAAGGCGTAAAAGAATGATGTTGCATCTTGAGGAGAGTATACAATATTGTCTTTGTATTGTTTTTGTACTGAAGCATAACTTGAACTATTTGGATACAAACGAGCTTGTGTGTATGTACCATCTTTAAAGTTACGAACAAGCGCCTCTTGATCAGAACCATCAAAGTAAGTCAACTTGACGTCTGAAATTTTCACGTTGCCCTTATCCCAATAGTTGTCATTTTTTGTATATTCAATAGATGATTTAGATGTGAAGGACTTCAGGAAATATGGACCGTTATAGAGAATTCCTGAAGGTTTTACAGTACCGAAATCTTTACCAGATGATTTTAAAAATTCTTCGTTAATTGGGAAAAGAATACCCATTGTGGTTTTAGAATTCCAATAACTTTCTGGCTGATTGAGTGTATATTGGACTGTATAATCGTCAATCGCCTTAACTCCAACTGTTGAGAAATCCTTACTTTCACCTTTTACATAAGCATCCAAACCTTTGATAGAGCTTTGAACAATCGGCAACGCATCTGAATTGCTGTCAGCCGCGTGCTTCAAACCAGTAACAAAGTCCTGCGCTTTGACTTCTGCATATTCTTCACCCTCAGAAGTATACCATTTAGCACCCTTCCGAAGCTTATATGTATAAGTCAAACCATCTTTCGACACTGTCCAATCTTCTGCCAGAGATGGCACAAGATTTCCGTATCTATCATTTTCTAATAGTCCATCCACTAAGTTTGCAATAACATCAGACGTAGTTTGACGATTAGAATTTGTATAATCCAAGGTATCTGGGTCTGTTGAATAGACATAAGAATAAGTCTTTGAAGCCCCTGAGTTAGAATTTCCACATGCTGCTAAGGTAAAAACAGAAGCAAGCGTAAGCCCTAAAACAGCTAATTTTTTCACTGGTTTCATTGTCGCATCTCCTTTTAATGTTATTTGTATTATTATACTCTATTATTTTATAAAAACAAGTATTTTTTAAAAAATTTTTAAGCATTATATTGTTTTTTGTTCCGCGAACGCCTACACATTCACTTTTGTTCGTCTTTTTGTTTGAAATAAAAATAATGTAAAAAGATCATTAAAAAAACGTTCATATTCACAAAGTATATTTATTCATAATACTTTTTTCAAAGAAGACAAACCTCTACAACAGCCATTTTTATGGTACAATAGGATTATCCCTACTCAAAGGAAGAGATATGAAAAAAATTATAGTACTTTTATTTACTTGTTTATTTTGCAGCTTCTGTACTCTTGTTTCTGCAGATGACTTTGATGTTGCCGCCAAAAATGCTATCGCTTTTGATGCAAATACTGGAAAAATTCTCTATGAAAAAGAGGCTACTAGCCCTGTACCAATAGGAAGTCTGACCAAACTGCTATCAGCCTATCTGGTCTATGACGCCATAAAAGCTGAGAAAATTACTATGGACAGCCAGGTAGAAATTTCCGAATATGCTCTAAATCTGACAACTAATTACGACATCAGCAACCTCCCTCTAGACAAAGGAAGCTACTCTGTAGAAGAATTGTTAGAAGCTTCTCTTATCGCTAATGCTAACAGCGCCACCATCGCCCTAGCTGAAAAAATTTCTGGAAGCGAAAAAAAGTTTGTCGATCTTATGAAAGCCAAACTAAAAGAATGGGGAATTTCTGATGCAAAAATTGTCAATTCAACTGGTTTAAACAACTCTCATCTCGGAGATAATATCTATCCTAATTCCAAAAAAGATGAAGAAAATCAGCTAAGCGCCTATGATATGGCCCTTATATCTTATCATCTCATTAAAGATTATCCGCAAGTTTTAAATATTACCGAAAAAACTAGCTTCAACTTTGACGGATTAGAAGTCAATAGTTCGAATTATATGTTAAAAGACATGCCTTCTTATCGCAAGGGGGTGGATGGATTAAAGATCGGAATTTCCGACCAAGGTGGCCTCTCCTTCATCGCTTCTGCTAATGAAAGAGATATGAGACTCATTACAGTCGTTTTAAATGTCGAAAATGCTGAAGAAGATATAAAAGCTCTTTTCCTAGCCACTGCTAGCGTCATGGACTATATCGCCAATAACTTCGTAGTAACTACATTAGCCGAAAAGGGTACCCCTTATGAAGACAGTCACATTTCAATCATCAACGGAAATGAAGATCAAATCAAGGTTGTTGCATCAAATGATTTGAATATTATCCAGAGAATTGGGAGTGACTCAGAACCAAAAGTCACTTTCAAAAAAAATAAACAGGAGTTCAAAGCTCCTCTCGCAGCACATACACCAATCGGAACTTTAAGCTACAAAGATACTGATTTAATTGGTAAAGGCTATTTGAAAGAAGAACCTAGCATTACTATGGAAACCAAAAAGGAAGTTGCGCAAGGCTTTTTCTTGAAAGTCTGGTGGAATAACTTTGTAGAATACGTTAATAAAAAATTATAGAAACATCAGGAAGGAAAACTTCCTGATGTTTTTTGAATAAAAAAATCAATTGAAGCGACGTTTTCACTTCTTATTTTATTCTAAACTGCAACTTAAACATCACCAAATCTTAAAGGGGACAAAGTAACTACTAGAACTTCTTAGTCGCTCAATCCACCACAAGACAGAGCCAGAAGAAATACATGAACAATTTCTATTAGCTTAATTGTTCATTCCCACCCTGCTGATTTTTAAAAGCACACACTTCATCCACACTAAAAAAGGCTGAGATAGTTTTATCTCAGCCTGGCTTTTTCATATTCAAAAGATTCTTTAACAAAAAACCTAAATAGTCTTCTAAACCTAAGTTTAGAAACAAGAGGAACAATCTTTGTTTTAAAAATAATTTACTTTTGTTCCACAGCTTTTATCCAACTGATCCTTCCATTTCATAGCTGATCAAGCGATTCAGCTCAACAGCGTATTCCATAGGCAGTTCTTTGGTGAATGGCTCAACAAAGCCCATGACAATCATTTCTGTCGCTTCGGATTCGGACAAGCCACGGCTCATGAGATAGTAGAGTTGTTCTTCTGAAATCTTAGAAACTTTGGCCTCATGCTCCAGAGCCACCTGAGAATTGTGAATTTCATTAAAGGGAATGGTATCCGAAGCCGAAAGATCATCCATGATAATCGTATCACACTCAATATGGCTGACAGATTTCTTAGAATTTTTAGCAAAGGTTACTTGACCACGGTAGTCTACCTTACCTCCGCCCTTGGCAATGGACTTGGAAACAATAGATGAGCTAGTATGTGACGCATTGTGGATCATCTTAGCACCAGTATCTTGATGTTGTCCTGCATTAGCAAAGGCAATGGAAAGCATGGTTCCACGCGCACCAGGTCCGTCCAAATAGACAGATGGATATTTCATCGTTGTTTTCGCACCGAGGTTCCCATCAATCCACTCAACGGTCGCATCTTTCATAGCCCGCGCCCGTTTGGTCACGAGGTTGTAGACATTATCCGACCAGTTTTGGATAGTTGTGTAGCGCATGTAGGCACCATCAAGGGCAAAAATTTCAACAATAGCCGCATGGAGACTATTACTAGAGTACGTCGGAGCTGTACACCCTTCTACATAATGAACACTAGCACCCTCATCGACGATGATCAAAGTCCGCTCAAACTGACCAGAATTTTCATTGTTAATTCGGAAGTAGGTTTGTAGCGGAATATCCACTTTGACACCTTTTGGAACATAGATGAAGGTACCACCAGACCAGACAGCAGAATTGAGGGCTGCCAACTTATTGTCTGTCGGAGGGACCAGCTTAGCAAAATATTGCTTGAAGAGTTCTGGATATTCCTTGAGAGCTGAGTCGGTATCTGTAAAGACTATTCCTAACTTTTGGAACTCTTCCTTCATATTATGGTAAACCACTTCAGACTCATACTGGGCTGCCGCACCAGCCAGGTAGGCTCTCTCCGCTTCTGGGATCCCAATCTTCTCAAAGGTTTCCTTAATCTTCTCAGGCACTTCATCCCAGCTTCTAGCTGGCTTATCAGACGCCTTTTGGTAATAAATCAAGTCATCAAAATTAATTTCTGACAAATCCGGACCCCAAGTCTGCATCGGCATCTTCTTGAAAGCCTCGTAGGATTTGAGGCGGAAATCCAGCATCCATTCTGGTTCATCCTTTGCAGCTGAAAGCTCACGAATGACCGCTTCATTCAGCCCTTTTCCTGTTGAGAGGACAGGTTCGACATCATCATGGAAACCAAACTTGTACTCACCGAGATCAATCGGTTTTGGTTCTACTCTTTCTTCTGACATAATTTCCTTTCACATTCTTACTTTTTATCTTCTTCAATTGCTCGCTTGAGGGCATTCCAACCCAAGGTCGCACACTTAATCCGCTGCGGGAATTTGGCAACGCCAGCTAAAAAGGCTCCATCTCCCAATTCTTTCTGGCGACTATCTTCTTGCCCCTGAACCATCTGCGAGAAAACTTCTGCTAATTCCAGCGCCTGCTCTTTTGTCTTGCCCAGAACCGCATCCGTCATCATGCTAGCCGAAGCCGTTGAGATGGTACAGCCGGAATTAACAAAGGCAATATCTTCAATCTGATTTTCAGCATTAAACTTCACAGACAAGCTGATAACATCACCACATGTCGGATTATTGAGAACTACCTGCTCCACATCTTCCAGTTTCCCATGATGATGGGGGTGAGCCGAGTGGTCGGTCACAACCGCCTTGTAAAGACTGTCTAACTTAGAAAGCGCCATTGAAAAACTCCTTTGTCTTTTCTAAAGCATCTACCAGCTTGTCACAATCTGCATAGGTATTGTAGATATAAAAGCTAGCCCGCACAGTCGCTGGCACCTGCAGATAGGTGAGTAGGGGCTGGGCACAATGATGACCCGCCCGAACAGCCACTCCTTCGTAGTCCAAAGCTGTCGCGACATCATGCGGATGGAGACCATCCAGGTTAAAGGCAATCACGCCTGAGCGCTGAGCCAAATCTTGAGAGCCATATATGGTCAAGCCTTCCACTGCCTGAAGTTTAGGAAATACATAGGCAATCAGATCCTGCTCATGCTGAGTAATAGCATCCATGCCCAAGTCTTCCAAATAATCAATAGCCGCTGCAAGACCGATTGCTCCTGCCATATTCGGCGTTCCAGCCTCAAACTTCCAAGGCAATTTCTTCCAGGTCGCTTCCTGTTCATAGACGAAATCAATCATTTCGCCACCGAACTCGACAGGCGACATCTCTTCTAGCAGCTCTTCCTTGCCATAGAGAACCCCGATACCAGTCGGACCAGCCATCTTATGTCCCGAAAAGGCGAAGAAATCTACATCCAAATCCTGTACATCAATCTTCATGTGTGGAGTAGATTGAGCCCCATCCACCACCAAAAGCGCTCCTTGCTGATGGACCAACTGAGCAATCTCCTTGATGGGGTTGATGACCCCAAGGACGTTAGAGGCATGAGCCAGAGAGACAAACTTGGTCCGTTCATTAAGCTTGGCACAGAAATCTTCCATATCCAGAGCACCATTTTTGAGATAGACATAGACCAGCTTGGCTCCAGTCTTTCTACAAGCTTCCTGCCAGGGAATGACATTGGAATGGTGCTCCATAATCGAAATCAGCACTTCATCACCAGGTTGCAGCCTTTCAGCCGCAAACTGAGCCACCCAATTGAGACTCGTCGTGGTTCCTCGTGTAAAGAGGACTTCTCTGCTAGAAGCCGAATTGATAAAAGAACGAACTCTTTCTCTGGCTGCTTCATAAGCTGCCGTCGCCCGCTCGGCCAGCGTATGCACACCACGGTGGACGTTGGCATTGTCTCTAAGATAGTAGTTCTCGATAGCCGCTAGCACCCGCGTGGGTTTCTGGGTTGTCGCCGCATTGTCCAAATAAACCAAAGGCTCATCATTGACAATTTGGTCCAAAATGGGAAAATCTTGCTTGATTGCTTCTGCATTAAATCCAGACATAAAGACTCCTATCTACTACACGGGCCAAGGCCCAGCTTTTTATCTTTTTGCGAGAATAATATCGATATTTTCAATCATTTCATCACGGACTTCTTTAACAGGGATTTCTACAATCACTGAGCCTAAGAAACCACGTACGACCAAGCGCTCTGCCGTCGCCTTATCAAGACCCCGACTCATGAGGTAATACATATCTTCTGGATCCACCTGGCCGATAGAAGCTGCGTGACCAGCCGTCACATCGTTCTCGTCAATCAAGAGAATTGGATTAGCATCTGAGCGAGCTTGATCAGACAGCATGAGAACCCGGCTTTCCTGCTGGGCGTCTGCTCCCTTAGCGCCTTTGATAATATGGCCGATACCATTGAAGGTCAGGGTTCCTTTTTCCAGGATAACCCCGTGTTGCAGGATATTTCCGATAGAGTTGCAGCCATAGTTAGTTACGCGGGTATCAATCCCTTGAACCTGCTTACCACTTGAGAGAGCCACCACCTTCATATCCGCATGACTACCCTTGCCATAGAGGTCACTATCAAAGTCCGCTACGACATTGCCTTCGTTCATAACACCGATAGCCCAGTCAATCATAGCGTCGTTGTCCAGCTTACCACGGCGGCTGATATAGGCTGTGACGTTTTGGCCCAAGCGGTCAATCGCTGAAAACTTAATCTGAGCTCCAGCCTGAGCAATGACTTCTACTGTGATATTAGCTGTCGCTGGAACAGCTCCTTCACCATAAGTTTCCAAGCGTTCCAAGTAGTTAACCTTAGAATGCTTGCCTGCTATAATCAAAATATGCTTGTTAAAAGGAACATCGCTTTCGCTGTCCTGATAAAAAATTCCTTCAATCGGCTGGTCAATCTCAACATTGTCAGGTACATAAAGAACTGCGCCGCTGTTGAAATAAGCCGTATGGTAAGCAGCCAATTTATCCTCGTCATACCTAACCGCAGACATAAAATGCTTCTCTACCAGCTCTGGAATCTCTTCTAAGGCAGTGTGAAAATCTGTAAAAATAACCCCTTGCTCTGCCAAGTCAGCTGGCAATTGCTCAAGGACTGTTTGAGTCCCCATTTGGATAAACTTGAGATTGTCCCCAAGAGACGTGAAATCTGGCACACTGGTCAAAGGCTCGCTGTCAGAAATCCGTCCGTCGCCCAGATTCCAACGATGGAATTTAACCCGCTCAATAATGGGCAAATCCAGTTGATCAATCTTGTCAAAAGCCTTCTGACGGAGACTAGCCAACCATTCCGGCTCAGCGTGCAACTGTGAAAATTCTTGAATTAATTCTTTAGTCATGTCATTCTCCTATCTTTTATCAAAGTCAAAAGAGTGTTTGACTAAACTTCTTCCTTGTAGTTGAAGCCCAATTCTTCAGCCAACTTAGCATAACCTTCTTTTTCCAAGCGTACTGCCAATTCAGGACCGCCAGAAAGAACAACCTTACCTTCCATCATAACATGAACTTTATCTGGCGTGATATAGTTAAGCAGACGTTGGTAGTGGGTAATAATCATAGCACCAAAACCTTCACCGCGCATGGCATTAACCCCTTTAGACACAACCTTAAGAGCATCAATATCAAGCCCTGAGTCAATCTCATCTAAAAGCGCAAAAGTAGGCTCAAGCATAAGTAACTGGAGGATTTCATTGCGTTTCTTTTCACCACCGGAGAAACCTTCATTAAGGTAGCGCTCAGCCATTTCTTCTTTCATGTTGAGCAGTTCCATCTTTTCATCCAACTTCATGATAAAGTCGCGAACAGAGATTTTTTCTTCGTCTTCTTTGCCAGCATTCATAGCTGCACGGAGAAACTCGGCATTAGTAATACCTGGAATTTCACTAGGGTACTGCATTGCAAGAAAGAGCCCCATACGAGCACGCTCGTCTACTTCCAATTCTAAAATGTTAACTCCGTCAAAGAGGATTTCTCCTTGGGTAACTTCGTAATTGGGATTCCCCATAATAGCAGCAGAAAGAGTGGATTTACCTGTACCATTTGGTCCCATAATAGCAGCCACTTCTCCTGTTTTCAAGGTAAGGTTAACCCCCTTGAGAATTTCTTTTCCTTCAATTTCAACATGAAGATCTTTGATTTCTAATACAGACATTGCGTCCTTTCCTTTCTTTATCGTATTCCACTCATTAGTATAGCAAAAAAAAGCCCAAAAGGCTTTTATTTTGATTAGAATTGTTCTTATTTATGTTCTTTATTCTTCCAACGTCGACGCACTTCTTCTCTATAAGAAGAGTTTCCAATATACCGCATAATCTTTAAAAGCGGTGTACGGTTTGGTCCTAAAATTTCAATCAATTCTGCTAACAACTCTACTCCAAAAAGCAAACCAATAACTAGAAGTACTCCACCAACTCGACTTGAAATATTGAGTAATAGAGAGATTGTAGCAAAAATCAACGAAATCCCATAAATCACCAAAACCGTTCCTCTATGAGTCAAGCCTAAAGAAAGCAAACGGTGATGCAAGTGATTGCGGTCAGGCTGATAGAATTTTTGACCAGATAAAGTCCGGCGGACAATCGCCAAGAAAGTATCCGCAATCGGCACACCTAAAATAATCATAGGCGTCACCACAGCAACAGCCGTTGCATTTTTCAAACCTTGCAAAGACAGAACCGAAATCATAAACCCAATAAAAAGGGCTCCAGTATCTCCACCATATATAATTGCTGGATGGTAATTATAAGGGAAGAAGCCTGCAATCGAAGCTACTAAGACAAAAATTGTCAGGGTTAAGAATAAGTTATGGTCAGGCAGGAAGAAATAAGATACAACTCCCATTGTCAGCAAGGAGATTATTGATACACCGCTAACCAAACCATCTAACCCATCCATAAGATTCACCGCATTTGTAATAGATACAATCCAAATCAAGGTTAAAATAAAGGATAACCAAGGAGGGAAAAAGAGATGAGGACCACCGAAAGGAATTTTAAAGTCATTTAAGCGAAAATCCGTCAAGAGCCAAATCAAAGAAGCAGCAACAACAATTCCAAGCAACTTAGGCAAAGGAGATAACTCTTTTACATCGTCAATCAGACCTGTTAAGGCTACCACTCCACCTCCTAGGACAACTGGCCAAATATAATCGAAATAAGTTTCTCCACGAAAAGTCACCTGCACAATGGTTGGCATCATGATTAAACTTGTGATAGAAAAAGCTATAACGACCGCTAGGCCACCTGCACTAGGCATAGGCTTTTTATTAATTCGTCGGGCATTAGGATAGTCAACTGCATCAATTTTAAAGGCCAAAATACGAACCAAAGGCGTCAACAAGATACCGATAAAAAAGGTGCCCAGCAAGACCATAATAAATTTCAAAGGAAATGTAACCATCAGCAGTTTACCTTTTGAAGATGTTGCACAGCATCTGTTACAATCAACAAGTGACCATGCTCTTGAAGAAGGGCTCTCGTCGTGTCTGTGTCCTCAGCATGTTCACGCATTGCTGCCAGAAGCCAGGCAGGATAACGACTCGGACGACCTTCAATATCCACTAGAATAGTCAAATAATAGTGCTGATCCATCTTGTATAGCTCTGATGTATCAACTGGATAGTGGATAGTCTTGGTGAAAGCGATCAGATTTTTCAAGTCAGAAAAACGCAAGATATAATAAATATAGCGATCTTGTTCTTGCCCTTCCTCTGGCTCAGATGCATCTTCCTCTTCTGCTTTTTCCAGCATTTGAACAGCATCTATATCTTCACGGCTTTTTTCAAAGATATTTTTTTCAAGCGTCTTTAGAAATTCATCCGGAGTCATTTGAGACAGTTCGTCCATATCAGGCAAGTCAGCCAAATCTTCAAAATTCAAATTTTTATCTACTTTAGATTTTGTGACAAAAACATCTAATTTGTCTGGCTTTGGAGTCACCCGAAAACTCAACATTCCACTATCTAGAAAACTTTCTGGCATTTCAAGTTCATCTAAAATGGTATAGAAAAATTCCTCCGTCTTTTCCTGAGGAACAAGAAAATCTGCCATCTCCATGCCGTGTTCTTCTAGATCTTCTAATTTGATGGTGATCTTAATTGTTGATTCACTAATTTGCTTCACTTCCATTGTTCTACCTCGTACATACTAGTCCTTCCATTATACTAAATTCCCCTATGTTTTTCAAAGGTTAAAGTCAGTCTTCTTCTTGATTTCAAAAGAAAAGAGCTGGTATCCCAACTCTTTCAGTTTATTTTGCAAATAGGGCCTTAAAAACCCAATAAACAAGCAATAAAGTGCCTAGGCCAATCCGATATTTACCAAACACGGTAAAATCATGTTTTTTAACATAATCTGTCAAGAATCGAATGACATACATACTTACCCCAAAGGCCACAATCATAGCCACCAGCAAGAGAGTCAATTGACCCAAATCAAGACTATTTCCTTTTAGGATAAACTTCAGAACCTTAATACCACTAGCCCCAAACATAACTGGGATTCCTAAGAAAAAGGTAAATTCTGTCACAACAGAACGACTAGTTCCATTTAAAAGACCACCAACAATAGTTGCTCCTGACCGACTAGTCCCTGGAAAGAGGGACAAAACTTGGAAGAAACCTATGTAGAGAGCTGTTTTGTAAGGAAGCTTCTCTATATTCGTCACAGTTGGCTCTACTTCCTGATTACGTCGTTCTATAAGAATGAAGGCAATCCCATAAATAATCAGCATAATTGCTACAGAAACAAAATTATGGAAATTCTTTTCAAACCAGTTATCAAGTGGAATTCCTATTATAACTGCTGGCAAGGAAGCCACTACTACTTTAGCCCAGAGTTGCCATGTTTTCTGAACTTGGCGGGGGGTTTTATCCGGTTTAAAAGGATTGAGCTTATCAAAATAAATGAAGACAACAGCTAAGATAGCCCCCAGCTGGATAACCACGTTGAACATTTCCATAAAAGCAGCATTTTGCTTTTGGTAATGAATAAACTCTTGAACCAGAATCAGGTGTCCAGTACTAGAAATGGGCAACCATTCTGTAATCCCTTCGATAATTCCAAAAATAACGGACTTTATAATCTCAATGAAGAACATCTTTTCTCCTAAATTTACTTTTATACTTTAAAAATTATAAAAAACATCGATAAAAAATTCAATTAAAAACTGTGTCACTGGGGAATTTCTAGAAGGAGCCTCCGCCCCCTCCGCCTCCTCCACCAGAGAAGCCACCACCATCAAAACCGCCTGAATCACTTCCACTTGATATGGAGAAAGTACTTGCTGAACTGGCGGTTTGAACATAGGAATTTAGCAGGTCAACACCACCCGCAAAATGAAGACTTTGATCCGTCAAAACAAATCTTTCTAGCTCTTCATTTTCTAGATGAATATCTTGGACTTTCATCACCTTGCTGACTCGTTTTGCATAACCAAAAAGAGTAGCGTAGACCAACAGACGATTCCAAAGGATCACACCCTCAACTTCTGTTTTATCAAATTTAGCAATATCGCGAAGCATATTGGCAAAACTCCGCCACTCCACCACTTCATCAATGTAATCCTCATTCAGGAGATTATCGCTACGTTTGGTCACAAAAGCATTCAAAGGAATTCCAATAATCAAGACCAGCAAAAATCCCAAAGAATATTGCCAAAAGAACTCCCTAAATAGGAAACCAAATCCAATTAAAGAAAACATTAGTAGCAGAAAAACCAAGAGATAGAGCAAGCAACCACGATTCCTCATTTTTTCTTCTTCCTTGTTTAGACTACGAAAATGCGGATGCAAGCCCAGTCTTTGTTCTTCTTCTTTTATATCATTTGATAATTTGCGTAAATCTTTGATAAAACGATATCTTTTATCGCTCCCTTCCTTACGAACCTCAGCCTCGTCGTCCTTATCCTTAACTCCTTTGAGAATTTTTTTGTCAATCTGATAGGCAGAAAACATCGTGTCTGGTTCAACGGAGCTCTCATCACCGAATACCATCTCCACAAAAGTCAACTCAAAACCTGCCATCCCTTCATAATGCACAATCTCTAAGCGATGAGATTGTCCCTCTGTCACATATTTGAGATTTCCTCTATCTACCAGATCAAGTAAGGTCGCCTGAATTAAGTTAGAAAATAATAGACGCCCCTTTTTGCCTTGTACAGGCCCTACCTTTTCGATATCTACATCATAGATATTTAGAGCTACTAGCATGGGTGGAAGATCTTGTGGAACTTCATAAAGTCGAGCCTGATCCGAAAAGCTTGTTTTTTGACGAGTCGTCTTAAAATACCGGATTAAATAGTATATAGAAACTACAAAAATGACCACAATAGCCACTGGAAGTATCCTATAAATCAAATTCTGATAAAAGGCTGTTTTGCGAACAATATCCTGCTCCTGTTTTTCAAAACCAGCCCGTCGATTTGTAATACCACCGTCATTGGTTAATGATTGACTAAAAAGCGACCGATCCCAGATACCATGAAGTTCAAAATGGTGTTTAGCACCTAAAGAATCCAAAGTTACTTCAAAACCATTTTCAATTCTCTTTACTTCTGGATTTTTTTTGAAAAAACCAGTATGAGCAACCAAGCGAGCACTAGAATCCAGCTGAGAGGTGACCACAAATGAGACATGATCCATCCCAACCTCCCAGTCAGAAATTGGAATCCAATTTAACTCAGCTACATCCGGATACAGAAAAAGAAGGTTTTTTAATTGCCAAGTAATTTTGATTTTAACTCGGTCCCCACTATTTCCAGAATTATATATCTTGAGCTTTTTCCCGTCTTCAATCGGTACATCCTCAATACTTTCGGGTTCCTTGGTTTTGCCATTCGTCTCAATTTCTACCAAAGGCTTAGATTCTATTTGAAAATTCGAGGGCACCTTTCCCGCCCGCCCTAGGGTAATGTATTGACCATTGTAGGGATCATCATAGACATAGGTCACCTCTTCGATAAAAGTTGCTGTATTGTCTTGATGGATTTCCAATCTCCCATTGTATTGTTCAATTCGACTGTCAATTTCAGCCGCCTTACCCCTAAAAGGGATCAGTAAAGTCACCAAAAACAAGATGGATATAATGAATAGTAATCTTTTTTTCACGTATTTTCTCCATTCTATTCCTTCAAAATCATCACTAGCACTTCCCTTGGAAGCTTCTTCAATATACAAAAAGTAGCCTGCCAATTCTATTTTCCCTCATGCAGATTCAGGAGTTGTTATTGAAAAAAAGCTAGAAATTTAGCGTTTCTACTGTTCAAATTAGCATTGATCCTCCGGTTTCATTTTCTTCTCATTATATCATTTTTTTCGTAGAGAGACTTTATAAGATTGAAAAGAAGGGCATTTTCTTGTACAATAGAAAGAACTTACTTTTTAATATGATAGATAGGAGAACCCATGAAAAAGATATTTTTTAGCATCTTATCTTTGATTCTGCTGACTTTTGGCGCCAGCCAGATTGTTCAGGCGGATGAATATCTTCGAATCGGAATGGAGGCGGCTTATGCCCCCTTTAACTGGACCCAAGACGATGATTCAAACGGGGCTGTCAAAATAGATGGCACCAACCAATATGCCAATGGCTACGATGTCCAAGTTGCAAAAAAAATCGCAAAGGAACTTGGAAAAAAGCCCCTTATTGTTAAAACATCTTGGAATGGATTAATTCCCGCTTTGACCTCTGGAAAGATCGATATGATTATTGCAGGTATGAGCCCAACTGAAGAGAGAAAGAAAGAAATTGCCTTTTCTAACAGTTACTATACCAGCGAACCAGTTGTTCTTGTCCAAAAGAACGGGGCTTACGCACAGGCCAAAACACTGGATGATTTTAAGGGAGCTAAAATCACCTCCCAACAAGGAGTTTACCTCTACAATCTGATTTCGCAACTCAAGGGAGCTAAACAAGAAACTGCAATGGGGGATTTTGCTCAAATGCGCCAAGCCCTTGAGTCCGGAGTGATAGATGGCTACATCTCTGAACGTCCAGAAGCTTTGACAGCAGAAGCCGCCAATTCATCCTTTAAGATGATTCAATTCAAAAAAGGCTTCGAGGTTGGAAAAGAAGATGCTTCCATTGCAATTGGGATGCAAAAAGACGATCAGCGGATGGCAAAAGTTAATGAAGCAATCTCTAAAATTAGCTCTCAAGACCAAGTGAAGTTAATGGATGAGATGATCAAGAAACAGCCTGTAGAAAAAACACCTGCCAAGGAAAAACAAAACTTCTTTAAAGAAGTCACAAAGATTTGGCAAGAAAACTGGCCTCAATTTCTTCGAGGCGCAGGCTTAACTTTACTCATCTCTATCACAGGAACCATCACAGGTTTATTGATTGGACTTCTAATTGGAGTTTTCCGTACGGCCCCAACATCAAAAAATAAAGCTCTTGCAATTTTACAAAAACTATTTGGCTGGTTCCTAAACGTCTACATCGAAATCTTCCGTGGTACACCAATGATTGTTCAATCCATGGTCATCTACTACGGTTCTGCCCAAGCCTTTGGCATTTCAATCGACAGAACAATCGCCGCTATCTTTATTGTTTCCATCAATACTGGTGCATACATGAGCGAGATCGTACGTGGAGGAATTTTCGCTGTTGATAAAGGTCAATTTGAAGCCGCTACTGCTCTTGGCATGACTCACGGACAAACCATGAGAAAAATCGTCCTACCACAGGTCATTCGCAACATTCTCCCGGCTACAGGGAATGAATTTGTCATCAATATTAAAGACACTTCCGTACTGAATGTTATTTCTGTAGTAGAGCTCTACTTCTCTGGAAATACCATAGCGACTCAAACCTACAAGTATTTCCAAACCTTCACCATCATCGCCGTTATATACTTTGTTCTGACATTTACTATAACCCGAATCCTTCGTTACGTTGAGCATCGTTTTGATACTGATAGCTACACCACCGGAGCCAATCAAATGCAGACGGGAGAATTGAAACCATGACAGAAACAATTTTAGAAATCAAACACTTGAAAAAATCCTACGGTGAAAATCAAGTCCTAAAAGACATTTCACTCACCGTACGCAAAGGGGAAGTTATTTCCATTATTGGAAGCTCCGGAAGCGGGAAATCAACCTTCCTTCGCTCTATCAACCTACTTGAAATACCTAGCGCTGGAGAAATCATTTACAAAGGTCAAAATGTCCTTGAACCAAATTATGATTTAACGCACTATCGTGAAAAATTAGGAATGGTTTTCCAATCTTTCAATCTATTTGAAAATCTAAATGTCTTAGAAAATACAATCGTTGCCCAAACGACTGTTCTCAAGCGCGAACGATCTGAAGCAGAGAAAATTGCCAAAGAAAACCTTGAAAAAGTAGGCATGGGCGAACAATACTGGCAAGCTAAACCCAAACAATTGTCCGGTGGTCAAAAGCAGCGTGTCGCTATCGCTCGCGCCTTATCCATGAATCCAGATGCTATTCTCTTTGATGAACCGACCTCTGCCTTGGACCCTGAAATGGTTGGCGAAGTCTTAAAGATCATGAAAGAATTGGCTCAAGAAGGCCTAACCATGATCGTCGTTACCCATGAAATGGAATTTGCTCGAGATGTCTCGCATCGAGTCATCTTTATGGACAAGGGAGTCATTGCTGAAGAAGGTAAACCTGAAATTATCTTTACTCAGCCAAAGGAAGAACGTACCAGAGAATTCCTTCAACGCTATCTTAAATAATCTTAACAAATACCTGTTGAGTACTAACTAACTGACCAACTAAAAAACACAGAATGGCTATCCGCCATTCTGTGTTTTTATTCATTTTTAAATCAAACTATTTAACTTTCAAATAACTTGCATTTTGAATATCTAATTTAAAGACAAAGCCATTCATTTTTAGACTTATTGGATAATTTCTCCAAACTTTTATCTACAAACAAACACATGCCCCTAAAAACAACTGTAGAAAAATGTTTGTTATTGTGTAAATAAACAAAGGAGTAGGCTATGCCTACTCATTATTTATCTTCATACTTATCGTGGTTTTTATCATAAAAGTCAATCAAACTAAGAGCTGTTTCAAATGAGATATTTTTAACTTGAGCACGACCTTGAGCTAGAGCAATAATAGACATTTCGCGGGCTGTTGTCTCTTTACTGATACGGTAACCTGTTAATTTTTTTTCACGAACCCAACCTACGACTGCTTCTACTTTTTCAAAACTTGTTTTTGCCATTTCGTTCTCCTATCTAATTATTATCGATATTTAATTCTAAAGCTTTTTAGTTGATTTGTCAATAAGAACAAGATAGTAAACGGAAATTAAATATTTCAGAATATTCTGAGAACTTTTACTTAGCTTTTAAGGCAGATAGAATTTGAGTCCTAATACTCTCAACTCCATCAGGATTTGCTGGCAGGAAGATTGTATTATTTCCCTGTTTATCTGCAAAATTATTCAGTGTATCAAGGTATTGGTTGGTCAACAAAATAGACATAATCTGTTCTTCCGTCAACTCTACATTAGCACCCTTCAACTCTTTAATAGAATCTGCCAAACCATCAACAATAGCCTTCCGTTGCTCAGCTATACCAACCCCGTGTAGACGATCTTTTTCAGCTTCAGCCTCAGCAGCAGTAACGATTTTGATCTTGTCTGCTTCAGCCAATTCTTGAGCAGCGACACGCTTTCTTTGAGCAGCATTGATTTCATTCATGGACTGCTTAACTTCTGCATCTGGTTCAACTTTTGTAATCAATGTTTTAACGATGATGTATCCATAAGTAGACATTTCTTCAGCCACTTGTTTTTGAACTTCAAGTGCGATTTCATCTTTCTTTTCAAAGAGCTCATCGAGGGTCAATTTAGGAACAGAAGAACGCAAAGCGTCTTCAATATATGACTTAATTTGTGACTCAGGACGCATCAGCTTGTAATAGGCATCTGTAACATTATTTTCATTTACTCGATACTGTGTCGCAACATTCATCGTAACAAATACATTATCTTGCGTTTTTGTTTCAACGACGATATCACTTTGTAACAAACGTAATTGAACACGCGCTGCAATTTTATCAATTCCAAAAGGAATACGGAAGTTCATACCACTTGAACTTGTCTTTTGGTAGCGACCAAAGCGTTCAATAATGGCAACGGATTGTTGTCTAACAACATAAATGGAACTTATTAGCAATAAAATAGCTAAAAAGATGACAACTAATAGAATAACAATTCCCATAATGTGCTTCTCCTTTTTGATCCAAAGGGATTTAAACTGTCCTGAAACGGCTTAAACTCTACCTTTTAAATCATGTTTTTATAGAATGTATTATAGCATAAGGCAAAAATGAGAGCAAAGAAAAATCAACAAAAAAGAAAAATATTTTCAAACTTATTTGGAAGCTCTCTTCCTTTTTTCTAATTAAAAAGAAAAGGCTTTTTCTTCAACAAAAAATCCTGTCAGCTATTCTCTGAACTTACAGGATTAGAGGATTTAACCTATTTACTTATATATATATATATATGTGTGTGTGTATATAACAGGGTTCAATTTCAAAAGGCTATTCATCTGACACCTTCTTTTTTAACCGAGATCTTATAACCAACCTTTCTCTTGCCCGATTCGGACTGCTTCGGTTCGATTTTCAGCATCTAGCTTGGTCAAAATAGCCGACATATAGTTACGAACCGTTCCATTTGACAGGAAGAGTTTTTCAGCAATTTCTTTATTGGACAGGCCAGTCGCTGCAGCTTGTAGGACTAGCCTCTCCTGCTGAGAGAGAGGGTTCCTGCTGGTCATCAGTACCTCCATCAATTCCGGCGAATATTCCTTTTGCCCATCTAGAACGGTATGGATGGTCTTCATCAAATCCGCAATGCTGCGTTCTTTGAGCACATAGGCATCTACATCCGCCTTAACAGCTCGCTCAAAGTAGCCCGGTCGCTTGAAGGTTGTGACGATGATGACCTTGATGTTGGGTCGATTGGCCTTGACCCATTCGAGAACATCTAGTCCAGTTTTGTTGGGCATTTCCACATCCAAAACTGCTACATCAAGATTTTCTGACTTGAGACAATCGATAGCTTTCTGCCCATCCTCTGCCTGATAGACTTCTTCAACATCTGGCTGCAACTGCAAGAGCTGAGCTAGAGCATCTCTCAGCATACTTTGATCTTCTGCTAACAAAAGTTTCATGCTTCCTTCCCTCCGTATGGTAATTCTATTCGAACTTGTGTCGGGTTCTTACTGCTAAGAATCTCGACCCTTCCTGACATAGTAACTAATCGCTCTCGAATGCTATGCAACTCCTGACCAGTTAGTTTTTGAAAACCATAACCATCATCTCGAATGTCCAAAACAAGTTTGTCGTCTTTCTTCACTAAAGAAAACCAGCTCTTTTTAGCTTGGGCATGCTTAATGATATTGGTCGCCGCCTCCAGTAAGATCATACTAATCGTTGACTGCTGACTCGGTGGAATACTAGCAACATTGAGTTGATTATCTATTTCTACCTGAATACCGCTCATCTCAAGCATAGCTCGAATGGTTACTAGTTCTTCATCCAGAGTTCGCTCCTTTAGATTATTTATAATCCGTCGAACATCAGCCATAGACTTCTTACTAATCTCTTGCACTTCCTGCAGTTCTTTTGCTGCCTTATCGTAAGCTTCCATCTGTAAAAACTGTTGAGCCAGCTCCGCTTTAACACTGAGCATGGCAAAGGTGTGTCCTAGACTATCATGTAAGTCTCGACCAATCCGATTGCGCTCATTTTCTGCCAGAAAAAGATTCAGTTGGGCATTTTGCTTGACCTTTTCTTCCTTGATTCGCTCCGTCATCTGAATCCGATGGAGACCAAAGGTCAAACCATCCGAAAAGAGAAAGGTTACAACAAAGAAAAGCAACTCCGCTGGACCAACATGACCCATCAAGTAATTAGTCATCACAATAATGGGCTGCAAGGCGATAAAGGTCAGAAAGCGCCAGGATTTAAAAGAAATATCATCCAGTTCGTAGATAAGCAGATTAGATAGATAAAAAATATACCAGGTAAAACCTGTATTTAGCCAGACAGAACCATAATATATGTAAGCAACTAAGAGCCACCAAGAAAAAAACTGGATAAGGCGATGGTTGCTCAACAAGACCGCATAGTAAGCAGCAACAAAAATAGCTGTCCAAAACAAGAGGAAAAGCGGGTATTCCCCGCTAATCACTCCCGCAACTGGAAAGATGATAAAGACCAGCGCAATATGAAACATATAGTGGACTTGTTTAAGTTTTTCCCACATGGTTTTATTTTACCTCAATTCGCTTTTTAAGTTGTAACACAAGAATGCTGACCAAAACCGTATAAATCAGAACAATCAAAGCTGCCTTGCCATTAAACTGATGGTGTTCTAGATAAGAAGACACGACCTGCATCAGTTGATAACTTGGTGTCAACTTACCAATTGGCTGGAGCCATTTTGGAAACATAGTCAGAGGGAACCATAGACCTCCTAGAACAGCCAGTGCCATATAGACGATATTGCCCACTACAGACATGAGCTGAGCACTTGGCAAGAGACTGACCAATACCCCCATGGCAATAAAGACCACACTTCCTACCAGAAGGATCAAGGCAATAAGAAGCCAGTCCACCATTGGTAGATTAACCCCGCGAACAAAATGCCCAATTGAGAAAACTACAATGATAGAAAGCATAAAAGTCAACAGCGTACTGCAAAGTTTTGATATATAGTATTTTACCATAGAAATTGGAGAGTGCTGAATCATTTTTTGCCAGTTATTATTTTTATCAGACTGTAAAGTGCTTGGAATGCTAAAGAAGGCACTAGACATGATACTAAAAAGAGTCATAGAGAAGAGGTAGCCTCGAAGCACAGGTTCAGGCGTATCACTTCCAGACATCATTCCTGAGAAAATCAGGTAAAAGACGCTGGGCAGACCAATAGACAAGAGATAATAAGCTGCCTGCCGCTTCATTAAAATCAACTCAACCTTCATAAGACTTGCCATATTTTTCATGATTACTCTCCTATTCTTGTGTCGTTTCAAAAATACTATCCAAGAGGGTACGGTTACGTACTTCAATCTCTTCGATTGTACAGCCGTGTTCCTGCAGGACTTGCCATACTTGACCAGCATCTCTAGTCGCAAAAGATAAAGCCTTTTGCTTGATTTCTAAATCAGTCACATTATCCAGTTTTTCCAGCACAGACTGATAAGTCAGCGGCAAGGTAAAGTGTTTTTCCTGCTCCTCACTGCGCATGGCATAAGGCGTCGTATCTCGAATCAACTCGCCCTTGTGTAGCACTAAAATCCGGTCAGCTGTATGCTCGACTTCTTCGATATAGTGAGAGGAATAAACGATGGTCACTCCCTGCTGCTTAAGCTGATTAACAATTTCCCAGAAATGCTGACGAGTGGAGGTGTCCATAGCTGAAGTTGGTTCGTCCAAGAACAGAATCTTAGGACGGCCAATCAGACTCAGAACAAAAGAGAAGAGACGCTTTTGTCCACCAGACAGCTTGCTGGCCAACTGATTCTTTTGCTTGTCTGTAAATTGCAGCAAGTCATCAATTTCTTGATTGGATAAACTATTTGGATAAATGGCTTGGAAGAACGTCAAGAGTTCCTTGACCTTCAAATCCTCCACCACTGTATTTTCTTGTGGTAAAATCGCTACCGATTGCTTGAGTTGGCTATCAGTTGGTTTGAGTCCCTGAATCCTTGCTTCACCCGCTGTCAGAAACTTATCGCCCAGCAAACAATCCATGAGAGTCGTTTTCCCTGCTCCGTTGGGACCAATCAAGGCCACACAGTCACCTTGAGAGATCTCAAACGAAATATCCTTTAAAATCTCCTTACCATGAATGCTTTTTGAAAGCTTCTTTACTTCAATCAGTTCCATTTTGCTCCTCCTTTGATTCGATAAAGCGCATGTGCATCTTTCCTTTATTTTTCCAAAACCGGAAGAAGAAAGACCAAATGCTTTTTGAATTCTTACAGCAACCTTTTATCATGTTGTTAACTATATTATAAGGGAAAGAAATTTTTCCTACTAGTTGATTTTGTCACCGTCTGACATGACAAATGTCATAACAAAAAAGACCGGAAATTTTCCGATCTTCTTTTTTAAGTATAAATTAGCAAGAAAGATTATTCTACACTAAAGAGGTATGGATAAACCGGTTGATTTCCTTGATGGATTTCAACTTCTACATCTTCATATTTTTCCATCAAGTCTTGAGCCAGGTTATTGGCCAAGTCTTCATCCCCTTCTTCACCAATGTAGATTGTAACAATTTCACTGTCCTCATCTAGCATCTTTTCAAAGGTTTGAGTCAAGGTCGCAAACATATCTGGATTAGATACGACGATTTTTCCGTCAACCATTCCTAGATTGTCATTTTTATGAATCTCAAGTCCATCAATCGTTGTATCACGGACAGCAGTCGTCACACTACCACTAATAACATCTGACAGAGAAGCTGTCATCCGATCATGATTTTCTTCAATTGATTTACTTTCGTCAAAGGCAAGTAAGCTTGTCAAACCTTGCGGAATTGTACGCGTTTCGATGACAGCTGCTGGTTGTTCCAAGACTTCTGCAGCTGACTGGGCAGCCATGAAGATATTCTTATTATTTGGCAAGATAATGATATTGCGAGCATTAACCTGCTCAACAGCCTTGATGAAATCTTCTGTCGACGGGTTCATCGTTTGACCACCAGAGATAATGTAGTCAACACCTTGAGCTTTAAAGATTTCTGCTAGTCCGTCACCCGCTACGACGGCAATGATAGCATATTCTTTTTCTTGAGCTGGTTTTGATGCATTTTCTTCTTTTTCAACTTGAGCTTCATGCTGGTTCCGCATGTTATCCACTTTCACCTTGACTAGGCTACCATACTTAAGTCCTTCTTGCATAACAAGACCTGGATCTTCTGTATGAACATGGACTTTTACAATTTCATCATCATTAACGACCAACAAAGAATCCCCAAGCTCGTTTAGGTAGTTACGGAATTCATCATAGTCAAAGTCTTTCACATAAGTTGGCCCTTGCTTCAAAGCAACCATAATTTCTGTACAATAGCCAAACTTAATGTCTTCGGTCGCAACATGACCTGCAACAGACTTGTGGTGCTCCGCATTGATCATTTCGCTCATAGTAGCAGGAGTTGCCTGGAAGTCCTCCGAAGCAATGTACTCACCAGTCAAAGCAGACAAGAAACCTTCATAAATGAAAACCAAACCTTGACCACCTGAATCCACAACACCAACTTCTTTTAAAACTGGTAACATATCTGGAGTTTTTGCCAAAGCGGTCTTAGCACCTTCAAGAGCTGCCTTCATAACTTCAACAGCATCATCCGATTCTTCTGCTTTTTTCTTGGCTCCGATTGCTGCACCACGAGAAACCGTCAAAATAGTTCCTTCAACCGGCTTCATGACTGCCTTATATGCAACTTCTACACCTGCCTGAAAAGCATGCGCCAAATCATGTCCGTCTAATTCCTCTTTTTCTTTCACACTTTGTGAAAAACCACGGAAGAGTTGAGAGGTGATAACCCCAGAGTTTCCACGAGCACCCATCAAGAGGCCTTTGGCAAAAATACTTGCTACTTCACCTACTGAAGAAGCAGATTTACTAGAAACTTCCTTTGCACCATTTTCAATAGTCATTCCCATATTGGTCCCTGTATCACCATCTGGAACAGGAAAGACATTTAAAGAATTCACATATTCGGCTTGTTTATTCAGACGAGTTGATGCTGCCTGCACCATTTCTTGAAATAAACTAGTTGTAATATTTGTCACGATTATTCTCCTACGACCTTGATATTTTGAATATAGACATTCACCGTTTGTGCTGTGATGCCTAGTTGATTTTCTAAACTAAACTTCACGCGCTCCTGAATGTTTTTTGAAACTTCACTAATCTTTGTTCCGTAACTAAGTACTGCAAAAACATCAACTGCAATGCTTCCTTCTTCTGTAGTTCTTACAACAACACCTTTTGAGTAATTCTCTTTACCTAAAAGAGCTTGGAAGTTGTCTTTAATTGCATTTTTGCTAGCCATACCCACTACACCAAAAATCTCAGTCGCTGCTCCGCCAACAATTGTTGCAATGACGTCATCAGTCAGCTCGATTTGGCCATCTTTTGTATTGATTTTTACAGTCATGACATGTACCTCGATAGTTTTTATAGTTTATTTTACCATATTTTAGACAAGCTGTAAAAGAGAAGGACGGGAATAACTTAGAAAATCAATAATTAGCATAGTAAAATATATCCAAACCTTCCTCATTTACAATTCCAAAGAAAAAGAGCCTTATAGGCTCCTTTACCTTATTAATTAAACGCGTTCAACTTTACCTGATTTAAGGGCACGAGCTGAAGCCCAAACTTTTTTAGGTTTACCGTCGATCAAAACAGTAACTTTTTGAAGATTTGGTTTAACAGCGCGTTTTGTTTGGTTCATCGCGTGAGAGCGGTTGTTTCCTGATACAGTCTTACGACCAGTAAAGTAACATACTTTAGCCATTATCGTGTTTCCTCCTATTAGATCTAATATTACGGATGTGCTAGCACCACATACCTTCCTATATTACCAAAAAACTTGACGTTTGACAAGTACATTTCTCCAAACTTTCGAAATTAATCCGTTTTCTTAAATATATATAATCTTTAAAGACCCAAAAGCAACGTCACCTCTGACATATAAAGTCTTTTCTTTCTCGTTGACATTGCGAGGATTAGTAACAGAACCAAAGGCGTTATCCACCTCAATTTCTACTCGCCACTTACTTGGAACATACAGAGTCACGTTACCAAAAGATAAGTCTACCTCGAAGGTTGCAGACTCTCCCAAAATAGTCGCATTATCAAAATATACAGAAGCACTGCCAAAAGAACAATCTATTTTTTCATATGTAAAATTCTCTGAATGAATATAGCGCGTCCCAGTTCCAAATGCTATTTCGCCTTCTTTAGTAGACAAGGCTTTTTCCTTCCAAAAACGACTAGATGGCCAAATCGTCTTAGGTTTTAGAATTAAGCTTAAACCAATACAAGCTAAAACACTAGCAGCAAACAAGGTACCACTAGAAATTTGCAAGAAGTGGTAATGACTATTTGCAATGACTAAAGCAATGTAACCAAATATAAAGCCAGCAGCCATATTTCGCTTCAAAAAGTTCTCAATTGAAAAATAAGCAAAGCCAGCAATCACTGCAAGAGTCCAAATATTAATATTCAAATAAGGAAATCCAAACTGCCCCTGGAATAAAACCAATGCTGCTAGTCCAAGGAAGAGAATTCCAATCAATGTTTTTTTCATAATATTTACCTCGTTTCGTTTAACTTTTCTTTTAAAATTTGATAATAGTGTCGGGAAACGTGCACTTGTTTATGTGTGTCATAAAATTGGATAGTACTGGTTCCCGAAAATGATTTATCCAAAGCGTAAATAGCCTTGGCATTGGCAATAGTAGACTTTGAAATGCGACAGAAATATGCCGGAAGTCTCTCTTCTAATTCGTATAGCTTCAATTTGACTTCATAAGCATCATCCCTACTATGAGCATAAATTTTAGTGCCATCTGTTTCAAAAAATAAAATATTCTTCAAATCGACAAAATATTCACTTGTATCCTTATAGAAAGCTATCGGTTGACGGTTGGCTTGTTCAAGAGCTGCTTGAATACGAGCCACCTCTTCACCATATTGAGCCGTTCGGATAACGACTTCAGTTTCTGCCATATCTGTATCAAGCTCAATCCTAATCTTCATAGCCACTCCTTTCCTTGCTTCTGACTTCATTATAACAATTTTCAAAAAAGAAACAAGGCATTTTCAGTAAGTGGTTATTTTTGATAACTAAGTGGTTGCTTACCCTTCTCAAAAAATGTTAAGCAAATTTGATTTCTCATCCTAGACTCTCCAATAGATTCGTTTAGTATAAAAGCACTACTTACATTTATTGAATATCTGTCTTATTTTATGATCAAACGAATTTGAAAACTTTTTTCCTTCTGATATAATAGTACTTCAGGAGGTACTATATGTCTAAACAAAAAATTAATCGCTTTGTCGGATCTATTGGAGCTTTTATTGGGATTCTTGTCTTTATTGCATATATTCCACAAATTATCGCTAACTTGCAAGGAGAAAAAGCTCAACCATTCCAACCACTATTCGCAGCAGTTTCTTGTTTAATTTGGGTAATCTATGGTTGGACCAAAGAACCTAAAAAAGACTGGATCCTTATCATTCCCAATGCGGCGGGAGTGATATTAGGCGGTCTAACTTTTCTTACTTCTTTATAAAAATTATATAAACAAAACCAGCAACCCATGAAAAAGTTGCTGGTTTTCTTTCTGCCGATTGCAAGCATTCTAGTTGTTTGGACGAACTAAACTCAACAATAATATGCCGAATTTAAAGCTAATTTAACTAAATTAGATTTCATATACAAATAGACTAAAATTCAATTTGGTACAAATTTGGTACAAATAAAACTTTTCGTAAAACCTGGTTTGGAAAGTATGAGTTTTAATTGGATTAAAAACAGCGTAATATCAAGGCTTTTCAGAATGATATCTACTGATTAATTTCATAAAATTTGAATCAATATTTTTTAAATAGGGGAATAGTTTAGTTCTGTAAGTATTAAAATAATACACCTACAAAGCTTATTATATCAGATTTCCCCGTTTTAGAAAAATAAATAGAGATTAAAACAATATCTAGATTTTCCAAAAATTCTTTGTCAAAACTCATGAAAAGGAATTCAACTATCCATATCATCTAAGGAGGATAGTCAAGACAACGGTATGAAACATACTAAGATTAGTAGTGAAGAAATCTCCGACGCGAGAGAGTACTCACTACTTTTTCTTTATGTTAAAGTAGTGGTGTCTTGTAAAGTCGTAGTGCTCTATGGCGCTAGACGTCGTTTGACAAACTGGCAAGACACCTTGTTTTAGGTGGAGTTTGATCAAAGTATGTGGGACGCTAAACGTCGCGTATTGAAAATAAAATCATTAAAACATGGAATTATTCAAGACAAAAGAGGTAATGTCATGCGTGCAGTATTTGGAATTGATGTCAGTAAAACAAGTTCTGAGGTGGCCATTTTAGTCAACGGTGAGAAGGTTCATGGCTACACCATACTCAATGATGCCATTGGATTCAATCGCCTGTTGGGGGACTTGAAAACTGTTCATAACCCTAAGATTATATTTGAGGCTACAGGCGTCTATTCTCGACGTCTTCAAGCCTTTCTTGAGGAATATAGTTACGCTTACACACGGCTAAATCCACTGGAAGCTAAGAAGCAATTGGACAGTCTGCGAGTTCGTAAAACAGATAAAATTGACGCTGAAAAGCTGGCTAAATCTTAGCTTGTGCACAATCGTAAACCAACTTACGTGCAGGAAGAAGTTTATCAACACCTGCGTGATTTAAGCCGTTTCTATCAAAATATGACAGAAGATCTTGTTCGAACTAAAAACCGTCTACACAAGGTCCTACAAGTCACATTTCCTGAATTGGAAAATCTATTATCCACACCTACTGAAGAGCAATATTGGAACTTAGTGATGGCTTTTCCGTGCAAAGAGTTTGTATTAAGCCTATCTCAAAGTAACTTGTGTGAGATTATCCGTCAATCTACCTCCAAACGCATCTCTGAAAAGCGTATTGCTTACCTGACTGATAAACTTATAAAACTCGCTAAACAATCTTTTTGTGCGGTCAAGAAAACCTCTCCAATGCTTGAAGAGGTTCGTTACTATGCTCAAGAATTGCTTCGTCTTTCTGAACGCAGACAAGTTATCTTAAACGACATGGTAGCTCTAGCTCAGCCTTTACCAGAGTATGACATCTTACGGTCAATTCCTGGCATCGCAGAAACCACAGCGACATCTATCATTGGCGAATTGGGAGATATTCGTCGCTTTCAGTCTACCAATCAAATCAACGCTTTTATTGGCATTGACCTGAGACACTATGAATCTGGGAACTTTCTCGCCAAGGAACACATCACTAAGCAAGGTAATCCCTATGCCAAAAAAATCTTATTCAAGTGCATTCACAACATAGCTTCAACTAGTCATACCAATCCCTGCCATATCGCTGACTTTTATGAGAAACGAAAAAGACAATCGACAATAGCTTCAACTAAGCCACATACGATTGCCTCTATACATCGTCTCATTCGAACAATGTATTACTTCATAACGCATAACAAACTTTACGATTACTCTTTGACCCAAAATCGATAAGGCTGTCTATGCCGTATTATTGTAACCCCTTGTTTCAAAAAATACCAGATGAGGTGTTTTTTTAGCATGCCCATTTATAGATTAAAAAGTGTTAAAAATAAGACAGTAACCTCAGAATAGATACTGTCTTATCTCTTTTTTTACTTAAAGCCTTGATAGACTTGACAAATGGTAGAAAAGAGCCTAAAAAAGTAAACCAGTCTCATACGAAACTGGTTTATGATATATCCTTATTAAATCTCTACACTTTTTATTTGCTGATCATTAATTGTATAACAATTACGATAGTTCTTTGCTTTTTTCATGTTTTTCACTATAAATGAGATTAAATAAATCCCTTTTTAAGCTGTCTAACTGCTAAGGTATAGAAGACAAAAATATAAGCACCATTGACAACTAAGAAAAGGATAAATTCAGATAAGGTAAAAGGGACTAAGGAACGAGCTCGATCACCAACAGCAATCTGAGCATAAGGGAAAATTCTAAAAAGACCTTGTCCAATAAAGAGGGTCATAAGCCCTGCTATAGCCAAAATAGCTGATATAAGAATAGGCACTGCGAAATTTTTTAAGCGAATACTAAGAAAAATTTGAATGGTGACAATAGTAATGGTTGCTAGCCAACCTGTGATAGACCAAAGCAAAAAGTCCAGTAGATAATTTGCAAAAGGTACCTTCAAAACCAAAGCGCTGATAATATAAAAGAGGAGAGCTATCAGTTGACTAATAGCCATGACTAGTGACAAGCTGGTGATTTTTGATAAAACGATACGATTGGCTTTAACTGGAATACTTAATAAGCGCTGCCAGTTTTTATTATTTTCCTCGAATTGACAACTGATGGAACAGATAATCCCGATCAGAATAGGAGTAAATATCTGCGAGGAATAGAAAACTGTTTGTCCCCAAAGGACGTGAGCTTGTGTACCATCTAGGAGCACCTTTCGATTGAGAGCGTAAATCATTGCTCCCAATAAGGACCCAACAAGGTTAAAGAAGATTAGCGTTATCGGAATAGCACTTTTTTTGATTTTTTTAAATTCAAAAATAATCATAATAGATCCGCCTTTCCAATGAGTTTTTTACTGGCAAAGATGCTTAAAAAAATGATAAGCAATAATACGACTAATTTAAAGGGATAAGCATTATCGTATTGAAAAAGATAAGTGTTAGTTCCAGCCACCCGTTTAGCGATTCCCATCATAGAGAAATATTGCCAAGGAATGAAAATACGAATAGGAACTGGTAACGCACCGATACCTATAAATGACAGGAAGGAACCAATTAAGCCTGTTACTACTGTCACACTTGGCTTTGGATAGATAAAAGCTAAGCAAAGATGTAAACAAGACAGAAAGAGACAAACCAAAAAAGTTGTGAACAAAAAGAGACTCAATGAAACAGGTGTCACACTGACCTGCATGCCTTGAATAATAAATTTCAGAAAAAGCGTTTGAATCAAACTGACAACAAAGGCAAAAATAGCCATCACAGTCAATTTAGCTTTAAAAAGTTGCCAAGGACTTTCGTTACTGGTTTGCAAGAGTTTAAAAGTTTTGCCTAGATGTTCCAATTCCAGTAGTCTAGACGCTAAAACTGCAATGAAAAGTGGCAAAATAAAATCATTCAAGTAAGTCATGGTATAAATGGCATTATAGGCCTCATGTGTTTTAGGTAATTCATATTTGATAACAACGCTACTCCAAATCAAGCCCACTGCTACAATAGCAATCAAGGATAGCAAGAAAGACCGTCTTTTTAGTTTGATAAATTCTAATTGTAAATTTAGCATTACAAAACACTTCCTTCCCGTCCTGTCATATCAAGGAAAACATCTTCCAGCGATCGACGAATCATACGAACTTGATAAATATCAACATTATTTTCAACTAAGAGTCGAATAGCAGTAGCTATATTAACTTTATTGTTATCGTTGATAATCAATTTTGGGTCATCATCCAAATTAAAACCATTGAACATTAGTATTCTTTTAGCAGTTACATCATCACTGGTCTCAAACAGATATTTTTCATCTTCTTCAAGGTCAGATAGGTGGCCTTCAAAAAGTAATTGACCATGATTGATAATGCCAACAGTTGTAGCCATCTGTTCAATTTCTGAAAGAATATGGCTAGAAACGATGATAGTCATATCGTATTTTTGTGGTAAAGACTTGATAAGCTCACGAATTTCTTGAATACCGGCAGGGTCTAAACCATTAGTTGGCTCATCCAAAATCAGTAATTTAGGAAATTTAACAATAGCTAACGCAATTCCTAAACGTTGTTTCATGCCTAGTGAATAGTTTTTAACTAGCTTGTCTTTTTGATCGAAAAGTCTGACAATCTTTAAGACTTCATCAATATTTCTTTTTGGTAATTTAAGCAATTTTTGGATAATTTCAAGATTTTCATAACCGGTCAGATTAGCATAGTAAGAGGGCTCTTCAATGAGGGAACCTACATTTGAGAGGAGTGATATTTGATTGCTATTAAAGGTTTTTCCAAAGAGCTTAATGGAACCGTGGCTTGGTTGCAACAATCCTAAAAGCATTTTCATAGCAGTACTCTTACCAGCACCATTTGGTCCCAAAAAACCATAAATTTCATTTTTTCTAATATGAATAGAGAGCTGATTAACGGCTACTTCACCTGAAAAATCCTTACTTAATTGGTTGGTTTCAACGATATAATTGTTCATTTGTTTTCTCCTTTAAAAATCTTAGAGTGATGTTATATCCTTTCGCTATTTTCATTATAATGAACCTCCTTTATTTTAACCTGTTCATTACCTTAATTCTTCCTTAATTTTTACTTTAAAGTCCTTGACCAAGGAAGCAATGTGTTATACTAGTCTTGTTGAGGTAATAGTATGAATTATAAAGAAAAGAAGATCTTAATTTTAGACGATAACCCAGAAATTTTAGAAATAGTGCAAGAATCATTGAGCATTGCTGGGTTTAGCAATCTAACAAGTGTACAATCACAAAAAGAAGCTTTGGAGCAATTTGAAGAAAAATCTTTTGATTTAGTTATTTTAGACATTATGCTGCCTGAAGGATCAGGATTTGAAGTTTTAAAGGGCATCCGTAAGACTTCAATGGTTCCTGTTTTGTTTTTGTCAGCAATCTCCGATATAGAAAAACAATATCAGGGCTTTGAGTTAGGGGCAGATGACTATATTATCAAGCCTTTCCGTCCAAGAGATTTGGAGTTGCGTATTCTTTCCATCCTAAAAAGAGCCTATCCCGAAAAGGAAGATACCCTTGTTTTACCTGCTTGCCAGGTGTATTTTAGCCAAGCCTTGATTACCAAAGGAAAACTAGAGATTCAGCTGACAGCTAAGGAATACAGTATTCTTAAGGTCTTATATGATAACAAGAATCGCATTGTCACTTTTGACCAACTCTTAGAAAAGGTCTGGGGATTACAATACCAAGGCTATGATAATACCCTAATGGCTCATATTCGTAAGATTCGACAAAAGATTGAAGCCAATCCTTCTAAACCAGAAAGCTTAATAACGGTTAAAGGTTTGGGTTACAAACTAAAGGTGAATTAAATGGATACCGTTAAATTTTTTACTAAGTTATTAACCAGGTATGTTCTATTAATCTTGGCTTTAATCATAGGACTTGTTTTTGTTTATGGTTTGGTTTTCTCAGCCTATTTTAGTTTCTATGGAAAGGAAAAACCGGAACTACTTTACACTAAAATCGCTCAATCGAGTCAAGAGAATAATTTCAATTTTGATAAAAGCAGCAAAATTGAAATGGATAAACAAAATACTTGGGCTATGGTACTGAATCAAGATGGCAATATTGTCCAATCTTATCATTTACCTAAAGGACTCAAAAGGCATTATACGAATGCTGATATGGTTAAATTTTCACGTTGGTATTTAGAAGATTACCCTGTTTTCTCCTATGTACGTGGTCAGCAAATTTTAGTTTTGGGCTATCCTAAAAAGCATTCCTTAGCAAAATTTAATTTCTATGCTAATACGCAATTTATTAGGAATTTTCTCAGTTTGGGACTTGTTTTCTTGGGTATTATTCTTTTACTTATTTTTATTCTTTTGAGCCGATCAAAGTTGCGTATTAAAAAGGAGATGGAGCCGATTATTACTGCTGTCACTTCTTTATCTCAAGGTCAAAATATCGTTCTTAAAGAAAAGGGAAATTTCTCTGAAATTAAGACGGCTCTCAATGAAACATCTCATATTTTGGAAGAAAGCAACACGATGAAAGAGCAATGGATTAGAGGGGTCAGTCATGATTTACGCAATCCTCTTATGCTCATATCAGGTTATAACAGTCAGTTAGAGCAGCAATATGGCAAAGGAAAGCAGACAGAGGAAATTGAAAATCAGATTCAAACTATGAAAGAAATGATTTCTAATCTCAATATGAGCTACTTATTGGATAACCAAAAGCGTCACTCCGAATTTTCCAATCTTGATTTGGTTGCTGTCCTACGAACAGTAATTGCCGATATATTGAATAATTATGAAACAATTACACTTCATTTTGATTTGCCTGCCGAGACAGTGTTGGTAAAAGGAGAGGTAACTTTATTAGCAAGAGCTTTTAGAAATCTCTTGCTTAATAGTATTATGCACAGCGGCTCTAACCAGATTGATCTGACTTATCAATTATCTGATAATAAAGTGCTCATCGTCATTGCGGATCAAGGAGATATTACAGCTCAAAAAATTACTGAGCTAAATCAAAAATCAACTAATTATGAATCACATGGTATGGGAACAGTTATCACCAAACAAATTGTTAAATTACATCAAGGTGAAATTGTTTTTTTGGACAATCATCCAGGCTTAAAAGTCACCATTTCTTTACCTTTAGTAGCTGAAGCGATGTTGTGAATGCACTTGAACGAGATTTTTCTGGCATAGGGATTCCCTCGTTTAGTGATGTGTTCCTTGGCGAGAAAGTTCCCAGATTCATAGTGTCTCAGGTCAATGCCAATAAAAGCGTTGATTTGATTGGTAGACTGAAAGCGACGAATATCTCCCAATTCGCCAATGATAGATGTCGCTGTGGTTTCTGCGATGCCAGGAATCGAGCGTAAGATGTCATACTCTGGTAAAGGCTGAGCTAGAGCTACCATGTCGTTTAAGATAACTTGTCTGCGTTCAGAAAGACGAAGCAATTCTTGACCGCACAAAAAGATTGTTTAGCGAGTTTTATAAGTTTATCAGTCAGGTAAGCAATACGCTTTTCAGAGATGCGTTTGGAGGTAGATTGACGGATAATCTCACACAAGTCACTTTGAGATAGGCTTAATACAAACTCTTTACACGGTTTTTAGCTCGAACAAGATCTTCAGTCATATTTTGATAGAAACGGCTTAAATCACGCAGGTGTTGATAAACTTCTTCCTGCACGTAAGTTGGTTTACGATTGTGCACAAGCTGAGATTTAGCCAACTTTTCAGCGTCAATTTTATCTGTTTTACGAACTCGCAGACTGTCCAATTGCTTCTTAGCTTCCAGTGGATTTAGCCGTGTATAAGAGTAACCACATTCCTCAAGAAAGGCCTGAAGACGTCGAGAATAGACGCCTGTGGCCTCAAATATAATCTTAGGGTTATGAACAGTTTTCAAGTCCCCCAACAGGCGATTGAATCCAATGGCATCATTGAGTATGGTGTAGCCATGAACCTTCTCACCGTTGACTAAAATGGCCACCTCAGAACTTGTTTTACTGACATCAATTCCAAATACTGCACGCATGACATTACCTCTTTTGTCTTGAATAATTCCATGTTTTAATGATTTTATTTTCAATACGCGACGTTTAGCGTCCCACATACTTTGATCAAACTCCACCTAAAACAAGGTGTCTTGCCAGTTTGTCAAACGACGTCTAGCGCCATAGAGCACTACGACTTTACAAGACACCACTACTTTAACATAAAGAAAAAGTAGTGAGTACTCTCTCGCGTCGGAGATTTCTTCACTACTAATCTTAGTATGTTTTCTACAACAAAATAGACTCTATAATTCCTATGGTGGCTTTACCTACTACAGAAATTATAGAGCCAAGAACTTTAGCTTGCATACCCAATAGCTAAAGTTCTTTTGGTAGTGTAAAATAGGTTGTGTAAACACAAAAAGGAAGAAATCCGTTATAGTAGAGTTACGAAACATTACTAGAACGAGGTTTATTCCTATGACTCAGTTTACCACAGAACTACTTAACTTCTTAGCCCAAAAGCAAGATATTGATGAATTTTTTCGTTCATCCCTTGAAACAGTTATGAACGATCTGCTTCAAGCAGAGTTATCAGCCTTTTTAGGGTATGAGCCTTACGATAAAGCTAATTATTTTAAAGCCAACAGTCGTAACGGAACGTATTAAAGGAAATTCAAGGTTCAAATATTTGGGGTGAACAGAAAAAGCATCCCGTATTTTTGATACGAAATGCTTTCAATAAGTGTAAATAAGTTTTAACGTTTACTAAATTGTGAAGCTTTACGTGCTTTCTTAAGACCTGGTTTGAAAGATTTTTATTTGAATAAGTTTCAATATATGCTTAAAATCAATGTTTTCCCACGTTTTCAGAAAGAACATTTTCATTTAATTTGAATAAATTTCAGTTGAATGGTGTGAATTTTCCCCTAAAAATAAACGGATTGAGCTAGATTTTACCATAAAATTCACACCATTTAACAATTTTACGTCCAAATTAAATTTATTTCCTTAAAATTATTTTCGGACAAATAATGAAGAATCCCTTCGAAATTAAGAGGGGATTTTTTAGATTTTAAGACACCTCTCAATGATCTATTTGGTGTTAAAACTCTATATATTGTTTTAACAACCATATTTATATTTTTCTGTTCCCCATTTGATAAAACTTTAAACGCCTCTCCATTTCGAGTATATATCATTTGTTCATCATGAATTAAAACATCGAAGTCATCAAAATCATTATCGCATACAAATGCAAAATCAACACTTTGGACACTAAACATTGTTGCTCGTATCTCGAATTCAATTTCAAAGTCCGTTTTTTTATGTAAAATAGCAACAAGATTTTCTTTATCCTCTAAGGGTTTGTAATTATTTTCTCTACTTACGACAGCTCGCATTTGTGAAATAGCTTCATCAATACCAGAACCATATAAATCAATATAGAGCAAATCTTTCATAATAGCTGGAGGATTGCAATCATCAAGGCGGATGGGTACAAATTTTAAATTATTACTAATTGCACTCATTAATGCACTCTGCCATTCCCTTATAACCATATTACTTTTAAGAGAATTATTAGATAAAAAATAGAAAAAAGTAGTATACTGCTCTAGTCCTTCATTCATCTTACCTACAATACTGTCACCTGGTTGCATTGACCACTTATCGTAAAAAATATTATTTCTACCAAATGATACCTCTAACTGCCTAGCAACCATATCAACTAACTGTTGATCATTGTGATTATAACTAATAAAAATCATACAATCCCCTATAACTTCTTTTTTATAAGAAAACTATTTTATCATAAATCCATACTTTAATAACAGTCTTTATCCCTTTATGTGAAAACACCGATTTTTGGGTACAATAAAGGCTTTGTTTTTCACTGTCTACTGTATGAGGGAGTACACATTAAGATGTTCCTTTTCAATATCTTATTCCCAACTTAAGCCAAATCTACATAATTACTCACCATCTAAAATATTTTCTAACATTGGTTCGATAGAACTATGTTTCAAGTCCTCTATAAGCCTCTGGGCATAGAAACGATTTACTTCCCGAGCTACATAATATAACATCCTTGCAGCCATTTCTTTACTCAAGTAATCAAAATGCTTATCTTTTAATACATCAAATGCAAGAGATGCAAAAATATCATTTGAAGAAAAAGAGGTTGCAACTTCTTTTAATGATGGAAAAAGTTTTTGAATCAAGAATAGTGCATTTTCTGGGCTTACTTTCATAAATTTAATGCAAGCCAATTTGTAATTTTCTCCTATGTCAATAAGTTCCCGACACAAATCCACGTTCGAAATATTATTAAGATATATCGTTATTGTTTCATCATATTCTCTCTGTTGAATTTTTTTTAATATTTTCTGCTTTGAATCCTTTTGATGAAAAATTCGCAGGTGATAACTTAGTTGTTCAAGCATTTCCCCTGCATCTCTAAACCTTAATTCTGGTTGATAAGAGGTGGCTTTTTGAACAAAAGTTCGTAGAACATGTTTTTCATTAGTTGGGTTTCCAGTTAAACAAAAATTAACCACCTTTCCTAACGAATAGACATCACTCATTTTAGTTGCATTTTTTAGACCAGTTATCTGTTCTGGCGCACAATAATAAAACTGCCCATAATTATTTGTGTTCATAGTCAAATGAGAATGATTGACAGTAGAATCTTTAGCTAATCCAAAATCAGATATCTTTATAATCCCATCACATAGAAAAATATTGCTTGGACTCAAATCTCTATGATAGATATCACGAGAATGAACATCAGCCATTATTGTCAATATTTGAAACAACAGATTAAATATTTGGTTTAATTCTAATTCATTATTTACAATATAATCATTTAAAGTAAAATCAGCTTTTTCCATCGTATAGCTAAACTCTGACTCATCGAATTCATAAACTTTAATAATCCCATTTACTTGCGATAGAGACTGCATGATTTCAAACTCTCTTTTAAAGCGACTTTTTAGAGCAGAGTTCTGTTTATATTCATTTTTCAACTTTTTCACAATCCGTTGAGAATGATTTTGTAAATAAATATCAGCAAATCCACCTTTAGCGAGAAAGGATTTGTCAGTTTTTACTATTACTTTCTCTATATAGGCATTTATCTTTTTTCTTAGTTTCTCTGCTTGCCTATTCTTAATATCACTCTTTTTAAAACTATCATCTGGAAGGTCATCATAATAGATTAGTAAATCTCCTACCAACTTAATAACATCTTCATCAAAAGCTTCATCTATATATGCTTCAAATGATTTCCCTTTTGATAAACCGTATTTTTCTTGAACTTTTACACCAACAGAGTGATATGTAAATTCATCAAAGGTACGATTTGAAAAATCTAGAACATACCCACCTTCATTGAAAAATTTTTTTATTATATTTTTATCATGAAAAGTAATTTTTGCCATTATAACCCCATTCTAACTTAGAATCTTTCTTTACAAAATAATTTTCAAGTTATACATAAAATTACTGTACAGTGACTTCAATTACTATTATACCAAATCCAATTCTACTTTAGTTATAATTTCCTTTTATTTAGTGACATAATACAACACTATCCTAATATAGAAATTAATCTAAAATTACAAGAAATACCCAAAGTGTTCCTTTGGCATACATATATGTCACTTAGAGTTTATCTCAACCGTCAACAGATAGAATAAATTTACTACTATTTTCACAACCAAAACTAAGATTAAGAATAAAAAATACATAATTACTATATGATTGTAGCATAGCATTTGGATAAAGCTCACACCATTATTCTTGAAGAAAAGAACAATATATGCTATCATGGAGGTACAATGAAAAAGCCAAAATTTGAGTTTTATACTCGGTTAAATGGACACACCGAGTTCCTAGAATTTTTACAAACTATACCAATTAAAGACAAACAAAAATTACTGGCAACTATCGCCACTATACAAGAGCATGGTCTTTTAGTTGCTCAACGTATGGAATGGGTGAAAAAGCTAGATGACGACATCTTTGAAATCCGCTCAAAGGTTGCTTCTAACATTCAAAGGGCACTTTATTTTCATGTTATCAATGAACGCTACATCATCACCCATGGCTTTACCAAAAAAACACAAAAAACACCCCAGAGTGAGATAAAACACGCTAAGGATTTAAAGAAAGAATTTGAGGACAACAACCATGACCACAATTAAATTTGATGATTTTTTAGAAAACGAACTAGCAAACAATAATTTTAAAGAAGGCTTTTTAACTGAAAAAGCTATTTTGGAAAGTGCTATTGCAGTTTATGACGCACGACAAACAGCAGGCCTCACCCAAAGAGAGCTAGCTTCCCTATCTCATGTCCCACAGTCTACCATTGCTCGCATTGAACGCGGAAATAACACAAGCATTGAAACAATGAGCAAAATTGCACTTGCTCTGAATAAAAATCTAACTATCAACATAAGCTAATAGTCAAATTAAGCTCTCAAAAGAGCTGATGAAATATAAATTCATCAGCTTTTTTTATCACATGTAATATCATATGTAACAATCAATGGCTAAACAATGGCCCACAAAGGTGGAACTCAAGGTTTTTAACATCAACTAAACCAACAACTTCGTCACTTTGATATAATTTTATCAAAAATTGTGCCATCTCTTTGCCCGTATGATATTTGGCAAAGTGTTCATCGTAATCATACTCTTTCGAATCTGTAGCAGCTGGAGCCAAAACCTTAGCTTTTAATTGGTTTTTATTTGCCTCTAGTTCTAATGCCAAACCTTCTGTGAAAGCACTGACATAAAATTTACTCGCACAGTATGTAACCGCATTTGAAACCATCATATCCGCCTCTAGATGATAAGTTAATCAATTGAGCACCTTTACAATCTTTATAATCTCTCACATACAGAGTTGATAAAATGGTTAAAGCTTCAATGTTTAGATGAATCATTACATTATACACCTCTTTCTTAATAAAGTGAATTTATATTTTCCCCCAATTTGTAAAATTAAGCCAGAAAAAAGCATCTCGTATTAGACGAAATGCTTTCAATAAGTGTAAATAAGTTTTAACGTTTACTAAATTGTGACGCTTTACGGGCCTTTTTCAATCCTGGTTTGGCACAGTTGGATTTCAGGTACTTTCAGTTTAGCTTTATATCAACCATCATCAAAATCCAACTATTTTCTTATTTTAAAAAATATGAATAAGTTTGATTGAATGAGGGAATTTCTTTAAATTTTTTCTTAGCACCTATAAGTTAATAATACTATTCTTTAAATTATAGTTTATAATTATCTGATGTTTCAATGACCACAAAACAAAGTACAGCGAATCACTTCCTTTAGTCAAACATATAACTGAACAACATTGTTTATCTTCCTGCACTTTCATATTTTTTCAATCCTTTTCTAAAAATTGTACGACTGATAATAATCAAAAAAACTGTAAAAACTATTTGATAGAAAAATAGGTTCAATGTATCTTTCCCTAAAAATATTAATACTGCAGGATTGGCAATTAATAAATTGGGAACAAATAACATAGTGATCAATCTGTTAATACCTGTAAAAATATTATATGGATACTTAGAAATTCCAATATAATTCAAAAATACATCTACTTTTGAAAATTTAGTTGGGAACCAAAATGAACTAATCGTTATTAGAAACCAAATTGAATAATATATAATACAACCACACATTAAAGAAAGGATATAAAATAATATTTTTAATGAATTTAAATGTACATTTAAATTTCCATAACTTATAAAAATGATCGCAAGACCAAAAAAAGTATTCACGAATTGAACTAAATTAAATGATCTAAAAATATAGAACAACTGAGTATCAAACGGCCTCAATAAAATTTGATCCAAGTTACCACTCAAAATATCTGATTCTAAAATTCCCATACTTCTAATTAACAATCCCATCATAACTCCATCTACAATAGTGTAGGAACCTACCAAAAATAAAATTTGATAATAGTCCCAACCATTAAAATAGTCTATGTTTAAGAAAATCAATCTAAAAAATACAATAGGTAAACCAATCCACAGTATCGACGAAAATAGACCACAAAAGAAGTCAAAATGAAAATTCATATCAGATTTAAAACCAAAATGAAGTAGCCTAAAAATTACTTTTATTCTAAACATTTTATCCTCCCACATTTGAGAAGTGCTCCACTCCTTTTCTCAATATGAATCTTGATATAATATAAAAAATGATGCACCAAATCAATTGAATACAAATAATTCTCAAATAGTCTATTAATTTATATGTATCATTACTAAACATCTGAAGCGGTTCATATACTAAGTATTTAAAAGGTAATACATCTAAAAACAGACGAAAATTATTCGAAAAAAAACTTAAAGGCAATAATATTCCTGATAAAAACTGAATTACTATTTCTTTAACAGTAAGGACAAAAAATATATTTTCTAACCAAAAAGAAAGCATACCTACACAACATGATATTAAAAACCATAGAACCATAGATAGAATAATTGCAATACTTCCTAAAATAAGAATTTCAATGGTTAATAACTCATTCTTGTAATAAACACTGGAGAATAAAATGACAGGAATGATGATAAATAATAAATGAGCAATCCTATCTCCAAGCATTTTACAAAAATAATACTTATAAAAAGTAACAGGTTTTATTAATATGCTAAAAAAATTTCCTGAATGAACATCGTCATTGATTTCCCAATCAACTGGATAAAAAACAAAATATGAAAAAATTATAGTCCCCAAATAGTATTGAACCATTGAGGTAAAATCATATCCTGCTATATTTATCTGGTTACTCTGATATATATATGTCCATAAAAATACTGATATCATAATTTGTATACTTGCCTGTAACATTAACAATAGTACACTTGATTTATAGTTCAAAATAGATCGAAATGATATCAGAATAATAGACATTTCTTTTTTCAATTGTGCTCCTTTTTTGTAAAATAGTTTTGTAAAATAATTTCTTCTAAAGAAAGATTTGATATTTCAAAATCTTCTATATCTACAAGCTTATTGATTGATTCTAATGTCTCAAAGACAAAATCTCTAGGTATTTTTAGTATACATTCCGATTTTGTTTGAGAAATGACTACTACTCCTTTAACAGAGCATAACTCTGGTACCAAATCTAATGTCGTTTTTATCTTTAAATATTTAAAATCAGAAAATTTAGATAAAATAACATCCATTGACTCCTGCAAAATAATTTTTCCTTTGTCAATGACGATTAATTCGTCACAAACAGACGAAATATCATCCATATCATGACTCGTTAAAATAATAGTAGTATGACATTCTTCATTCATTTTCTTTAAAAATGTTCTGATATCTTTTTTAGACTGTATATCTAACCCTATAGTAGGCTCGTCTAAAAATAATATTTCCGGACTTGTTAAAGATGCCGCGATAAACTCCATTTTCATTTTTTGTCCAAGAGAGAGGGTCCGGACCTGCTGGTAAAGCTGATCTTTTACATTCAACAAATTGCTTAACTCCTGAATTCGTTCTTGTAAAATCGCCGGTTCTACCTCATATAAAGTACCAATCAATTGAAAATAATCTATAGCCGAAACATCTTGAAATAACTGTAATTTATTTCCTACTACTATTGAAATTTTTTTTCTAAAATTTATACTTCTTTTAAATGGAATTTCTCCATTCACTTCTAATTTTCCGGAACTAGGATAAAGAGTCCCAGTCAACATTTTAATCGTTGTGGATTTACCAGCTCCATTACTCCCAATAAAGCCAACTATACTCCCTCTCTTAATCGTAAAACTAATATCTTGAACAGCTCGAATCGTTATTTGATTACGTTTCAAAAATCTCTTGATAAATGGGAGTCTTGAATCAAAATTATAGAAATTTTTAGATAAATTCTGAGCATTAATAACTATTTCACTCATATATCTCTCCTTTCGATAAAATATATTTACTTGTACTTTTTCCATACTTTACCAAAATGCTACATCAAACACTGTCGCCATTATAAATCTCCTTATATTATCTAGCCTCAATTTCAATTCGATTATAACATAATTCTCCACCTAAAAATTAATTATAAAATGTACATTTGAAAAATTTTTAGTTTTCACTTAAATAAAGTACATAATTAAGGATAATTAGCTCTAAAAAAATTTTTGGTTATATGGCTCCAGAATTCTTCTTAGATTATTATTCTCACGTATCTTTCCGAAAAATAAGTACTTTCCCTAAAATTAATTATTTTCTGTTATAATAGACATTTCTTCATTTTTCCGTTATAACAGACACTGACATACTCTTGTAATATTATTTTGGTATAATTAAAATTATAGAAGGAGGCACAGATTATGAGAAAATTAATAGGTATACTACTACTTTCATTATCAATAATTACGTTAATTGCTTGCTCTAAAAACAACTACCAATCTTTTGATGGTGAGTATTATTGGATCTCAAGTGAAAGAAACGAGTTAGCGTTTACTATTAAAGGAAATAATGCTTCCATTGAGCATGGAGAAGCCGATAGCTTTACCATTAACAAACAAAAAAATACGGTCGAATTAACTGGACAAAATATTGCAAGTCGGACAGAAGAATATTCATTTAAAGATGGGGTCTTTTCTGTTGATATTAGTGGAGTTAAGCATGACTACTATCTTAAAGGTAGCGAAGCGTATAAAAAGGCTCTAAAACAATATGGATATAAATAACATCATTCACACCTATTTTACCGAATAGGTGTTTTTTTGTGCTGAATAGATTACTTCAAAAAACTTTTAAACTTATTCTTAACCGAATAGTTTATATTTCATGCAAATTAGTTTAATCAAAGAGATTGGATTGTATTTTATTATACAATGGATTCATGAATAATTTAAAAGAAGAAAATATTAGAAGAGCGATCTGGCATATAAAGCGACATCTAGAAGGACTATGGAATTCTCGAGATGAGGTAGATAGAAAATATGAAATGTTTCATCTGCAATCTAGTGTTGAATGTTTAGAACGTGTAATGAACAACGAAAAACCCTATCCACCTATGGATAGGGAAGAAGTATTTTGAGCATAATTTTTTAAAAACGTTGTTTTTACAGTTGAAAAGTCTTCGTTCAATTCTTTAATAACTTTATCTGATACAATAAGAGTCCCCGAATCATTTAATCCTACTTGAGAAAGAAAATAAACAGTATCTAATGGTTGGGACGATGCCAATTTTAAAGAATAACCGCCAATCGATAAATCTTTCGTTTGTAGTAAAAATTCTTGGATTTGTTTAATGGTTCCTTTGTAATTGGCATTTACTAGATAGCCATCATCAGCTAAGTGAATTGACTATTAAAAAACTATAGGAATGCTCTCAGGGTTTTATAATAAAAAGGAGAAAGAAGATGCTAAGTCTTCTCTCTCCTATTAATACACAAAACAGGTCAAAAGATGACCTAAAAATCATTGAACAAATTAAGATCTTCTATTTTGAGAAAAAAGTCAATCTTTCTGTGACGCACTGGAAGTTGCGTCTACCTGATTCTGATCTACTTCTTCTTGTTTGGAAGAATTTCTTTCCGTCTTATCTGAAGTGTCAGGATCTTTCTGTACATGCCCGCAGGCCGTTAGGATAAAGACAGAAATCAGAGCCAGAAACAAGCTCCCAATTTTCTTGAACCTAGACATACGAATCCTCCATTTATACAAAACTTGATGAGACTAGCACTCCGCCAAAAATGCCTGTACAGTCTTGACATCTTCTGAACTACCGCCTTGGTCAATATCGCAGATATGCTGGAGCCCATATTTTTCGATAATCAAGGCAGTCGCTCCGCAGAAGGTCCGGCCGTGTTTAACAGAGTCACCATTGTTAACAAAACCTTTAATCAGCCCAGGATGTTTCTTGATAAAGCGTTTGGTAGACCAAGGAATTTTCCCAGCTCCAGCATTTCGAGTAATGAGAATACAGGGCACTTCCAGTTTCTCCTTAATGCTCTGGGTCGGATAGCCCAGTGATTCTGCAAATCGTTTACCAACACCAGTATTTGAATCATAAACTACAATCATCTTCATCACCTACTTTCTTAAAAAAAGGATAGCAAACCAGGCCGCAAAGCCTAAAACCACAACATCAGAGATGAGCATAAGCATAAACTCTAAATCTGGCATCATGTGAATGTAAATCAGCAATGACAAAGTTGTCAAAGCCAGTGCTGTCAGCTTAGCAACTGCCGGCAAACCCGGAATCAAAGCTGCTCCGATTAGGACAAGGATGAGACCTCCGACTAAAAATGACTGAAAATCCACACTTAAACTAAAACCAACTGTCACACCGCCGTAGCCAATGGTCAAAAGACCAATTGCGACCAGACAGATACCCAAAATAGCCATTCCACTCATAGCAAATCCTCCTTGCTTATTCATTCTTTTCCTCACTTTCTATTTTTGAATGAACGCTTCCAAATATTCATTCAAATCTTTCTAAAAAGTAATTCACTTTATACTTATGCAATCACATTTCTTCCTATTCCTATTCGCACTAAATAAGCCATCACCTCCTTTATTCGTGAATGAATGGTTATATATATTCATTCATATCTGCTTCTAAGAAAAGGAATTTCCTCTATTTGGAAAAAATTCCCTTAACAAAATATTTCACTAAAGTCTCAAGACTATCGAAGTAGCCTGAAAAATCCTGCTCTGTGACATGCATGTCTATGTAATAAATCAAGTCATAAACCTTCATGATCTCAGCTATTTTCTCCTGCGAAAAGCCCTCTTCCTGCAAGCGCTGGCTGAAGGTCTGAATCAGAAACTGATGAAAGGCATTGGATGCTCGTCCGGAATCCTGATTATAGTAATCGTGCAGAATCTGAGAAATGCCTGGCTTGTTCCACTCAGCCAGAATTTTATTGGGTGAAATCAATTCAAAAGTGACTGCAAAAAGCTGTTCAACGATTGTCTCGGGTTCGCCCTGCCAGTCTACGCGTTGTATGATTCCCTCACGTATACGGCTATTTTCAGCTACATAAACCTCCAAGAAGATATCTTCCTTGGACTCATAATACTTGTAAAAGGATCCGACAGCCATTCGGCTCTTCTTAGCAATATCAGAAATTCCAGCTGCCTTATAGCCTTTTTCTGCAAATACTTCCCTAGCCGCAGCCAACAGCTCATTTTTTTTATCCATTTCTATGCCTCTTTTATGAATGAATAGATTTATATATTCATTCATATTCTAACATATTCTTGCTATTTGTCAAGCATTTATGCGATACTATACAAAAAAGATAGTTTGCTAATCAAATTATTTTTTAGATTATATTTTGGAGGTTGAGCTATGCTCAAGGAAAGACGAAACCAGGGTACCATCCCCCTACTGGTAATTACTTTTATTTTTCTAAGAATTTTTCAACCGTACACCCACAGCAAGTGGAAATATGTAGGACGGATGGCTATTTTCTGGCTGATTTCCATCATTCCTTTTGAATCTCTGTTCAACCCTGGCTTTCCTGTTCCCTATTTTAATAATATCATGTTCACCCTTATGATGGGCGTGCTCATGATGATGTGTTTGGAAAAGGTTAAACAGCCTGTCTTAAACGCTCTGCTGCTGCCACTCTTTGTTATGCTAACCATTTTCTCTGACTGGGAAATCTTTGGCATTCTTATTATCTGAGGATTCTACCATACTTATCAAAAGCCTAATGGTATCCGCAAAGTGGTTGGCAGTATCTTTCTTGCCTTTGTTCTCTTATATGGCAGTGCGCTGCTGTCCTATCCCAGTCTTGAAAACCGGACCGTCTTTCTAGCCCAATTTGGTATTTTACTGGTCATTCCGCTGCTGGAAGCCTACAATGGCCAGCACGGCTGCTCTCCACTCTGGGTCAAATGGGGCTTCTACTCTTTTTATCCCCTGCATATCAGCCTGCTCTGGCTTATCCGCTTTATCCTTTTAGGGCATTAGAAAACGAGACTTTGATGTATGCAAAGTCTCGTTTTTTGATATTCTTTAATTTAAGTCTAATACCTGATTGATAAAGTTTATACACAATTTTTTCCAAATTGCTAACTCTTTATAGTCTGAAAATTCTGTCTGTGTATTTTGATTAATGACAGATAAACCGTGTTCTCCCATCGCAAACATGTGCAATTCATATAAAACAGCATTATCTTTTAGTTTTTTTGCATAGTCCAAGAGAGCATTGTTATAGATGCAGTCGTCATTTTGCATACCCCAAATGAAAGTGGGAACGGTATCTGCGGAAATATGTTCTATCGGGCTGTGTTCTTGCAGATTTTCTCTGATTAGCTCTTTGCCCACGACCGTTTTCAGAGCCCCAGTTAAAAAGTCTAGCTTGGGCATGGGAGATAATTTTGTTGGCCGCTGATTATCTGGATCCGCCACAACACTATCATATTGATAGCTGAAGTCTAATAAGGGATAAGATAAAATTACTAAAGTTGGTCTTATTTTTTCCTTTGGATAGTTAAAATAGTCTTGCAAAATAGACTCATTCCAGCGATTAGCCAAGGAAGCGCAGTGAGTAGCACCTGCAGAAAAGCCAATAAGAATAATTTTATCTGGATCAATATTCCATTGCTGCGCTTTTTCTCTTGTTACTAACAGCATTTTCGCTAGATCATAAAGGGGAGTCGGGTAGCTACTATCTTTGCCAACTGTATAATCAAGCGTGATAGCTTGAAAGCCTTTATTAAGAAAATAAAGCGCTACTGGTTCCTTCTCCCGGTCTGTTATTTTAAAGAAACCGCCCCCACCGCAGATAATCGCAGCTGGGCGTGGATTATGATTCTTAATATCTGGCGTTTCCTCCACTAAGTAGGCTGTATAAGTAACCGAGCTTTTATCAGCTCCTGACCAAAGTTCATATGTGTTAATTTTCATGAGAATTCTCCTTTAACTAAGATACAAAAGGGCGTAAAGAAAACCAAATAAAAATAGGAGAGTGACGGAGAGTCTGCAAAGACTCAAGGAGCTCTGTCTTTTTTACTAGGTTTTTAGCCCGTGTTCAATCACAAGATACAAAGGGCGTAAAAAGCGACTAGAATTTTAGGCAAGTGATGCTAACTGCTGACAGGCAAAGCAAGGCCAGCCAGCAGTGGTTCATTGGTGCTAAAGCACCTAATAAACTGTGCAAGGGAAAGGGGTCTTGGCATAGCCAACAAGTCTTACTCCCACCCACTGAGCTATTGGGATAGGTGGCACATCATAATATGATTTCTTTTTCCCGAGCTTTTGATATCCTCAGTTGCTACGGTACTAAGACAATTTTTCGCTTTTCTTTTTTATTATCCAGTAATCGGTGGGCCTCTGCTGCCTCGTCAAATGATTTAATAACAATATCATCTTCTAAAAGCAAGTTGTCCTTAAAGGCTTTATTCAAAAGTCTTCCTGCCATTTGCAACTGACTTAAACTGGCCTGACTGATAACAAAACCTTTGATTTGCTGACAGTTCATATAGAGTTGCTGGGCATCAAAGGCACTCATCCGAGGAGCTGTTATGAGGGTTATGACACCCTTTAAAGCCAGTAAATCAATATTAGTCTGTAAAGCTATCTCCCCAGAAGTGTCAATAATATGATCAAAACCTGTTGAAAATTGCTCTGTCAGCTTCTGAAAAAGCCTGTCATCATGGTAATCAAAGCAGGCAGAACTCCCACTTTCCCGCAATTTTGAAAAGTCCTTACAATTCGAGGTAGTAACAACCTTTGCACCTGCTTCATGGGCAAGACAAAGCAGTTTGCTGCCTACATGGCCTGCTGCCCCTTCAATTAATAAGGTTTGACCTCTTGCCAGCTGCATAACATCCTGCAAAACGATGGCCGCAGTCGCAGCAGAGTGAACAGCTCCAATGAGTCTTACTGGATCGGCTCCTTCAGGAACTGAGAAAAGCCTTTCTGCCGGGATTAAAGCATACTCACTAGTAACTCCCTGCCTGCCATCATAACCCATACTATTGGTCCAGACTAAATCACCATCGGCAAATTGGCTAACGTCATCACCAACGCTGACCACCTCGCCAACAGCATCCCGACCGAGAATATAAGGTTGAGGCAACTGGGTCTGATAGAGTCCCGAGCGAATAAAGGTATCAACATAATTGACCGAAACTGCCAAAACTTTGATGAGAACTGTTTTAGGTATCACCTCTGGGACAGGCAAATCACCAATTTGGATGACTGAAGGGTCTCCCTGCTCATAAACGTAAACTGCTTTCATTTCTACTCCTTTCTCTCAACATATTTTGAGATACTAATAAAATAAATTAATCTCATTAAGAAGCCTGCAAACCATCCAAAAGGGGCTGCTAACCAGATACCGTTAAAACCTAGTTCTGTATGGGATAAGCAGACAGCTAACGGAACCTGCAACAGACAAAAGGTAGTGACAGAAGCAATTAATGGCAATAGGGATTTCCCATATCCCAGTAATAGACCATTCAACACCTGCATAGCGCCAAAAACAAAGTAAAAAATAGATACAATTCGTAAATAGCCTTTTCCAATCTGAACAATTGCCTTCTGATGATTAAAAATAGCAATAAAATGAGGAGCAAAACTGTAAATAAGTGCAGAAATAGCAATCGAAAGCCCCAAACTTATTATTAAAGCGCTCTTACCACCTTTTGCAATCCGCTTTTGTTCACCTGCTCCTTTATTTTGAGCTGTAAAATTCATAAGAGCCTGACCTAAATTAATAGCAGGCATTTCTGCAAAAGCATCCACTTTGGAAGCGGCAGTATAAGCAGCAATCGCATTTGCTCCAAAACCATTAACTAAAAATTGGATAACCAAAAAACCTAAACTGATAAAAATTTGCTGTAACATGGCAGGAAGCCCGATAGCCAAAGAAGTTTTTAAAATATTGACTTTCCACCTTAAATGACGAAGATTAGGAGCTAATTTAGGATAATACCTATACATATAGCACAAACAGACCACAAAGGAAAATCCCTGTGCAAGTACAGTCGCTAGAGCAGCGCCGATAACACCGTAAGTAAAAATTTTTATAAAAATAACGTCTAACAAAACATTTAGAAAAACTGAACTAATCAAAATAAAAGTCGGTGTTTTAGAATCCCCCAAACCTCTTAAAACATTGGCTAGAGTATTATAAGCAAAAAGGAAGGGCAAACCTAACAAAATAGTCTGTAAATAAGCATTTGCATCGGATAACAAACCAGCTGGAACATTTAAGTGCTCTAAAAAAACAGGAGAGTAAAGTAGGCCAAAGATCATTAAAAAGAAAGAAAACAAGCAGATAAAAATAAGGTTTGTGTCAACGACCTCTTTCATATTTTGATTTCTTTTAGCGCCATAAAGTTGGGAAATAATAACACTTGCACCAATAGACATCCCTGTAGATACTGAGACTGTCAGCGCCACTATTTGAGTACTAGAACCGACAGCTGCAAGTTTTTCAGCCCCTAAAAAATTACCAACGATAGCAGTATCTGTAACATTATAAAGCTGCTCAAATAAGTTTCCTAAGAAAATAGGGAGAGCAAAAACAAAAAGCCCTTTTAATTCACTTCCCTTTGTTAGGTCAGTCATTTTAAACTCCTTTAAAAATGATATAATAAAGCATACAATCCATACAATTATTATAAAGGAAAACTCTTTGACGAGGACCGATAAGATTGTATGACAGACAATTTAAGGAGAGCCTATGTCTATTAATTCGTTTGAAAATTACCCTATGACTTGGAAGCCTGACAGAAATTTACTAAAAACACCCCTGTATTTTCATTTAGCCCAACTCTTGGAACAAGACATCAGGGCAGGACGCTTACCTTTTGGAACTCAGCTTCCGCCACAGCGAGAATTGGCAGATTTTTTGGACATTAATTTAAGCACTGTCACAAGAGCATTTAAAATTTGCATGCAAAAGGGGCTCATTCATGCCGTAATTGGCAAGGGGACTTTTGTCTCATCTCAGCCTCCTCTTCCTTTATCAGCCTTTAAAAAGGACGAGACTTGTATCCGTCTCAGTGTCTTATGCTCCTATTATCAACTGAATCATATCGTATCCGATGTATCTAGAAAATTGATGCAGAGCCAATCAGTTGATCAGCTGTTTGAATTTGATGCCGGTCAAACGGAACAGGAGCAAAAGCAAAAAATTACTGCTCAAAACTGGCTGCAAAAATTTCAAGTTCAAACTTCTGTTGACAATATCTTGCTGGCTGATGGCACCCAGAACGCTTTAGTCATCGCATTTTTGACTCTCTTTAAAGCTGGCGATAAAATTGGAGTAGACACTTTTACCTATACAAATTTTATAGCTCTTGCTAATCAATTCCAGATTGAGCTGGTGCCTTTAAAAAGTGACAAAGAAGGAATACTCATTCAAGATTTAGTAAAAACACTCAAACAGCAGAAACTCAAGGCCCTTTATTTGGTTCCGACCTCTAATAATCCAACCGCTGTCAGCCTGTCCATGAAGCGCCGAAAACAGTTAGCAGAGCTTATTGTCAAAAAACAGCTGCTGCTGATAGAAGATGATACCTATGCTTTTATAAATGCTAAAGATACACCACCTTTTGTTCAGCTCATTCCCCAACATACGATTTACATTCATGGACTGTCTAAGTCTCTATTTTCCGGTCTGCGTGTGGCGTATATGGTTGTTCCTAATCATTTGCAGCCTCAATTTACAAAAACTGCTGACACTCTTAACACTCATATCCCCTTGCTTAATGCTAATATCGTCAGCGAGCTAATTGTCAGCGGTAAAGCCGATGAGGTTATTGAAAGAAAAAAAGCATTAGCTCAAGAACGCAATGCTTTGTACCGTCAGTATTTTCCAAAATCAGCTGCTGCCAATCCTTACGTTTTATTTCAATGGCTGCCTTTGCCTGAGCACATAAATGGGTATGACTTTGAAGAATTGGCCAAGAAAAACGGTGTGGAAATTTTATGTGCAGAACGCTTTCTGGTAGGAGGAGCAACAGAACAATCATTTCTTCGTGTAGCCACCTGTTCACCAGATACAACAGAAGAGTTAGAACAAGGCCTTAAGTTACTAAAAAAGCTGCTGCCTCTTGCATAGTATAAGAATCCCAAAATGCTCCTTAAGTTTTCTTTAAAAAGAGAAATTTTTTATTGACCTTCACATGATGTCAAGCTGTATAATAGACGAAACAACAGGAGGAAGACTTATGAAAATTGGGGAAGTCTCAGATTTAACAAATATCAGCATGAGATCACTGCGCTATCATGAAGAAAATAACATAAATAATTATCTTGTATTACTAGAAATTTGCTAATATATACATAGCTTCCTTTTCCTGTACCGAGATTTTCTTCATCATTTCTGAAGCTTCTAAAATATAATATCTGTCTTTAGTATCAGATATTTTTTTGAATATAGCAATAATCGTCTCCCAATTCTTGGCAATCTCTATAAAATCCAAATAAGCTGTTTTAATATTGTAATTATTTGTTATAGTATATGCCTCTTCTAGAAAATCGCGATATAAATTTCTAAATATTGCACCACCTGTTCCTGCCCTTTCCATTAACATGGCAGTCATCTTAAGATCTTCTTCAATACTCTTTGAATTATTAAACCATTTGAGGATTTCATCACTTGTTTTATAAATACCTTTATATGCTAAGTTCTTTATTGCTGGATTTAAGTAGGTTACTGCATTGCTATGAATTGCTTTCATGATAGCTTCCTTTAAGGGTATTAGTTCTTTTCCCTTTTCAATTGTATAAAACAAATTCTTAGACGACATAGAACCTTTTTCACTCCGTGCCTGCTCTAAACTTTTTAGAGAAGTTATCACTTCACCTCCTTGTTGGGCAGTATCTACTAAAAAAGCATCTTTGTCATCATATCCAATTATAGCAACATAGTGCCCTGCAAAATGGATTGGATTAGTAAAATATTCCAAGTGGTAGCAATCTAATTTTAGACCAACCGCCTTACCTCTATCTAATAATCCTTTGACAGATTTCCATGCTTTATCCTTTGAAGAAGTTTCTTTTACCTCAAGTTTTAATCCTAAATTTTTTGCTATATTTTGTGTCAGTAAATCAGGTTTAATTCTCCCACCTATGAATGGCATATTCATGGTTTTCATATTCCATAGAACAAATCCCAGACCTTCTCCTAAACCAAATAACATCGGCTCACTTAATTCAATACCAAGTTGGTTCAAGAGAGTTCCTGTTGCGGTAGATTCACAATGCTGTCCTATGAACGGTTTTATATCTAACTTCATATACTATCCTCTGAAAAATTTTCAAATTTCATTATAGTTGCAAATCCTCTATTTCAGATTCTAACCAATTTAATTCTGCTTGGAGCATGGTCATGCCTAAACTGAATAATTGCTGGGCAGAGCGCGGTGCAAAACCTTCCCTTACTTCTTGTAATTTCAAGACCTGCAAGTCCTCTTCTAAAACTTTCTTACGTGCCTTGAAAGCTTGTAACAAATCCTTTGGTGACATATTTTGACTATTAGCCAAGGCAGTCATGAAATGTGAATTGGCTGGTTGGCGCTCTAGCAAACGCTGTTTGGTTTTTTCTGCCAAAACTGTTAGTCCTAAGTCTGTAATGGCATACTCTTTTTTCTCCTTTCCTTTTGCTGGTGCACTTTTAGCAAGCTCTTTTTTCTCCAGTTTATCAAGGACATAGTAAATCGAAGAGAAACCAACCTCGGTCCACCGCCTCATCTCCCTGTCTTCAATTAGCTTTTCAATTTGATAACCATGTCTAGGTTGCTCTGCCAATAGTCCTAGAATCAACTCTTCTGTTAAAGATGTCTTAATGCTCATTTTTTACTCCCTACTTCTTTTTGATGGGATGACGAATAATTGTTTTTAGCTTATCTGGCGCCACTTTACGGACATCACCAATATAGATTTCATGGTGCATACGTTCATCGGTAATATCCAGTTGATATCCCTCTTCCTCCATGTAAGCATGCATGCGTTCAACTGTTGCAGGCTCGTCATTGTAGGAACCGATATGCAGACATTGAACACACAACCCCTCATCATAGGTAAAATATTCAACCTTAGAAAAATCTATTTTCTTCTTGACGGTCGTTTGCGCGACTGCCCAGTCAAAATCTTCCTTACTGACAAAATCAGGTAAGCGAAGAATGGCGATAAAATGAAAATCACTCTTACGATTGTAGTCAGCACCTGTGACTCCCTCTTGCCACCAGAATCCTTCCAAAGGTGGGACAACAAAATCGAAATAACCGTCCATCTGGTAATCTGTCTTCTTGCTCATTTTAATGGCATAGGCCAGCGGATAAAGTAAACTGATAGCTTGCTTATATTCGCCACCTTCTTCATTAGGATCACCTTGTCCCCGAACTGCCAAAAAGTTCATTTTAGGAACCTTGACAATCATTGGATTAGTCTTTGTCGGATAAAGTTCCTTCAACTCTTTTTTGAAATCAAATGCCATGATATTTTCTCCTTTTGTTAATTTTATTCTAGTGTTAGAATATTAATCAACTATATTCTAACACTAGAATATAGTTTTGTCAAGAAAAGTGAAAATTAGTAATCAATGTGCCCACTAAAAAGTTGTCACACTGACACTATAAAGACCACTTATTTTACAATCTTCCAATTCCCCCTCGTTCTTTTCAAGCATCAGTCTGAACTGTGATACCTGCGTTGATTTGGTCTGTGGGTCAAGATATTTAACTGCTAATACTACTAGACCTAGAGCCTTCTCAAATTCATCACTTTGTTTTAAATTATTGTCAAAATAGGCTTTTCTACCTGCCAAACTGTATGCAATATCTTATGTTTTACTAATAATTTTCGCAAATGTAGAATATGTTTGTAACATTCTTCTAGTATAATATTACGAAAGGAGGTTTCTCACAATGAAAAAACTATTTACTTTGTTGTTTTTAGGTATGGCTGCTCTATTTTTGATTTCTTGCTCCAAACAAGATAGTTTAAATGGAGAGTATTATTGGATTGATGATGTTCGCAATGACCTAGTTCTAACCATTGACAATAACAAGGGAACTGTTAATAGCGATGGTGGATATAGCATTACTTTAGATACGGATAAGAAAAATTATAAAACATCATCGGGAACAACCAATGATTATACTTATAAAGATGGTATATTTACAGCTAATCTAACAGGTGTTAAACGAGATTATTATAAAAAAGGTAGTGAGGCCTATAAAAAAGCTCTGAAGAAATATGGATATGATAAATAAAAATGACTTAGAAAATTTTCTCTAAGTCATTTTTTTGTTATTAAAAGGAGCTTTGCATGTCGTTTAGCTTCTGCTTCTGTCATTTGCTTTGGATTCCAAGCATAGCTAATTGACTTCCCTTTCTCATATATTCCCCAAACTTTGAATTTGGGATAGCATTGTTTTACCAAAGAAATCAATTGATTATCTGCTAATTCTGGTAAGTCAATGTCTGAAATAAAATTTGACTGATTCATTAAATATTTAAATTTTTCTACTGCACTAGGTTCAAATCCATTGTAATCAGAGATGATATAGTCTTTCACTTGATTGAAATAACCGATAATATGTTTATTTTTTCTAGTTAAATAATCTTCTACAATTTGTCTTGCAGATAATCTATTGATGTCTAATTCAAAATTTAAGAAGTCCGTCAAACGAGTTTTAAGAGCTTGTCCAGAAACTTGTAATGCTGTTTCTACCTCTTGAAAAGCCATTTGCTGATAAAAAATCTTAGTTAGAAGCACAATATCAGGCATTAAGAGAAAAGCTGAGTAAAAATTGGCTTCTCTTTCTTGTAAAGAATCATCATGAAAATCAGTGAATACTCGCCCACTGTGATTTAATAAGATGTGTCCTAATTCATGACATTTTGTGAAATTTTGACGATTGATAGAATCGCTATCTTGATAGGAAATCGTTAAAACATCATCATTGATATTAAAACCTGCTATATCTATTCGGATATGGTGAGGAATAACCAGTATATTTTTCTTGTTGACTTCATAATTGAAGTAATCCTGAAAGGTATAATAAAGAGGATGTACTTTATTTAATTTCATGAATGGATAAAGTGTTTGTTTGACACGATTCCAAACATTAAAGTAAATTCTTTGCACGAAACATCAGTCTTTCTTTTCTTTATTCATAGCCTTAATGGCTTTTTCTCTCTCTAACAGAAATTCTCTCAAATCTTCTTCTAGTATTTTTTTCTCTTCATCAGATAAATTTTTAGAAGTTTTCCGATACAGAACTTCAAACGTTGATAAGTCAATTTCATCTGAATTTTTGTAGTCAGATTTACCTAAAAGATAATCTGTCGAAACATTATAAAACTGCGCAAACTTTTCTAATGTTTCTGAAGATGGTTTTCTTCGTCCATTTTCCCATTGGGCATATGAAGGTTGCGATATATTTAAACTTTTAGCTATATCGTTTTGTGTCAGATTGGCTTCTAAACGCAGAGCTTTTAAGCGTTCAGGGAACATTTTTGTACCTCTTTAAAGAAATTTCTTTTTTTACAAAAAACTCTTGACAATATAGTCACAAGACTATATAATATAAATATAGTCAGTTGACTATATAATAATTTTGCTAGACTTGACCTAAAAGTGAAATTACCTTCGATAAAGAATAGACAAGGCAATTTAGCAAAATAGTTGAATTTGTCCTTTGAAAATTGAATAAAAAAGTGCGTCAGACAACCTCACGAAAACTTAGTCGACCAACACACAATATTGTTTAGCAACTATTATTGTAACGGTTTTATCGCAAAAAGTCAAGGAGGTTGGAGTAGATAAACACAAAAATCCTTTGGAGTTATCTCACGCACTCGGCTTTTTGCCCCTCTTGACCGAATAACAAAGGGGAACTGCTGGCGCTGGTAGCGTCGGAAATGCTGACAGGTAAGACTAGTTCTGCTGGGGTAAGCATAGGCGGTAAGCTAATCTATAGTGAAGTGAGATGTACATACTACAGAGATTGTACAAGTACAACTATAGAATAGTGACAAAATATGAGTGTGCGACGATATGAGCACACCCTAAACAGGGATTTCCTGTTTAGAAGAATAGAAAAAGGTGAATAACTGTATGCGAGCTAATGTTAGTTCGCTTTTTTGTTTATAGAAAGTGAGGTATATGTTGAAAAAGATAGTTTTTTATAAACCTAAAGTAGATAAAGAAAATTGTCAAAAACCTTATACCAATCCCCACATTCTGGTCATGGGTAAAGTTGGTCAAGGGAAAGGATTTATTAGTTCAAATCCAAATCTTTAGGTCAGGCATTACATCTAAAAAGTTAAATTCAAAATTTGTTAGATAAGAGCGTGATAAAAGTTCTTTGTCTTTCATTTGATGTTGCTTTTTACAATGAGATAGGTAGTAGAGTTCATTTTGAAAGATGAAGAATAATTTGTCGAATTCACTTCTAAAAATATTATCATTTAGCATGTATCTTGGGTCAAAAATTAGGGCCTCAATTGTTTTATCATGATTTTTAATAGCTTGTGATACTCGATGATTCCCGTCAATAAGAAGAAAACCAAATGTTCTGGCATTGTAAAAATGGGTTAATAAAATAGGTAGGACTTTAAGACTTCTATTATCTGTTTGTGAAATAGGTGTCCAAGTAACAAATTCCCTAGATTTTTCAAAATAAGTTAATGGGATTTCTATGGCATTTTGCTTATTTTGTTCAGCTAGTTTGACAAGAGGTGCAATAGTAAAATTAAGAATTACTGTATTCTTACCAAAATGAGTAACTTGTTGAAAGGATTCTTCTGTCATAACAATATCTAGAATATCTTTTAATTTCTTAGGATTCTTGAAGATTTTACGAATTTTGGAATCAGCACTTTTTAATACTGTTTTCCATTTATTAAGGTGATTTTTTTGAAGATTTCGATTATCAAATATTGGAAATGTTTCAAAGTGCTTCATTAAATCAATGTAGTCAATATCATAAGGTAGCATGGTTGAAAAATCAATAGGCATAGAAAACCTCCTGAATTTTTATTTTATTATATCACTTTTTCTACTCTTTTAAACAGATGATTCCTGCTTAAAAGAGTAGAAAACATCCAAAACAAATACAAACGATTGACAATGTAAACTAAACGTATTACAATAAATAATGAAAGGTGGTGACGCTGATGGCAACTGTACCAACTCAAATTCGGATTGATGAGACCGTAAAAGCGCAAGCAACTTCATTATTTAATGATTTGGGCATGGATATGTCCAGCGCAGTCAACATTTTTCTTCGCCAATGTGTCTTACGTGGAGGGATTCCTTTTGCGGTGGAAGTACCAAACTACAATGCAAAAACACTCGAAGCTATTGCTGAAGCGAAACGGATTTCTCGTGATAGTTCTGTAGCCTCCTATGACAATATGGAAGATTTAAAGAAAGCTCTGGAAGCCTAAATGTATCAAGTCAAGTTTACCTCTGCTTTCAAAAAGAGCTATAAACGAATAAAAAAACGAGGCTTAGATATAGCCCTGCTAGATGAAGTCATTGAAAAACTTCGCCTAGGGCAGACACTCGAAGAAAAATACCGTGACCATGAATTGAAGGGGAACTTCGTCGGCTTTAGGGAATGCCATATCAAACCCGATTGGCTCTTGATTTATCTGATTGAAGACGATATTCTAACCCTTACTTTAGCCGATACAGGCAGTCATGCAGATTTGTTTAAGATGTAAAGACAGTTCTTTGTGAGCTGTCTTTTTTGTTTTCTACTCTTTTAAGCTGATGAAACAGTTAAAATCTTAAAAAGGAGGACTGATATGAACTATTATGAACGAAGTTTTCAACGAATCTATGAAAGCTTCGTTTTTTCTTTAAAAATATATCCTGATGAATACCACCAAAAACTCTTACTTTATCAGATTTTAGAAAGGATAGATACCTTATTTGAACATTACCGAAAGCTAGAATTGCCACTTTATCCCCTAGTACAATGGAAAAATCACTACAAATTTAAAGTACAACACTATTACATGATGAATGGAGGTTAAATAGATGAGTTACTTTGAAGAACGGTTTCAACAGATTTATGAAAAATTTCTTTTCTCTCTTAAAATTTATAGTTATGATTCTTCACGTCGTGAAGCCTGCTACCAAGACTGCCTAGGTGAAATGGACAGTCTTTTTTTGCGCCATGATACCCATGACCGATTTGCTAAAAAGCTTCTGGACTGTAAGAATGCTTTTCAATGCAAAGTCAAAAAAGCCTATCTAGGAATATGAGGAGATAGAAATGACTAGAGTAAGAGCACCAAATCACTAAAACTTGAACCAATTATTACTTAAAATTGACCTAGACAAGTCATGAAAAGGTCTGAAAAATAAATGAATGAGGTAAAAATCAATGGAAATTACAAAAGTTTATGTTGACCAAAATACTGTCCTTGGAAACGAGGTCTTTGTATCAGGTATGGAAGAAATTCGTGCCAATGACTATAACCCTGTCTCTTATCGTGTCTTTGAAATCTCAAGCCGTAAAGAGCCATCCGCTTTCTTGATTGTAGAAGGCTTTAAAATGTCAGATGTCCCTGAAGGTCGTCAAAAAATTGTCTTCCCTCGTGGGATTGCAATTGAGCGCCGCAACTTCCGCTTTGGAGGAAAACGAAAACGTGAAAATGTCTTTGTAGCTGAAGAAATGCGGATTATTAAAACAAAATAAAAACCTAGAAAATAGCTAAATAAAGGAGAATAAATATGACTGTAAAATATGCGACTGATGTAATTGAAACATTTGATACTGAAAAAACACTAGGAACACTGAACTTTCTAGAAACGATTCTTCACAAAAAATGGGAAGACTATGTGGATGAAGCAACAGGTGAAGAAAAACGTCGGGAAACAGACCTTGTGGAAGAAGTGGACGTCAAGCTCTATTCTTCTGCCGTGAATGGGGATATTACAGTGACTGTTCCGCCTGAAGCAAAGGTAGCCCAAATGACCGCTGAAAAGAACTACAATGATGAAGTGGTTCTAGTTGCTCCAACTGCTCGTTTCTGGACAAATACAGAAATCATTAACGGTAATCGTATCGTATCAAGCGGGGTAAAAATCCGTGCCAAAGATGTGTCCCTGCCCAATAAACCTGAAGCTAAAAAGGAAGGGTGATAAGCCATGAAGCTGTTCACCTATCGTGGTGTTCGTGTCAAAAAATATCATGAAAAGATTAGAAGAACAACCTTCTTTATTTTTTTACTGCCATTCCTAATTGGTTTTGGCTTTTTTATTTACACTCATCAGGTTCAGCTTCAACAATCTCCCCTTCCTTATGGAATTGGCTTAGGAGTAAGTCTTTTAATAGTCATACTCCTTCTGCTTCTTCTTCAAGCGATTTGTTACCAGAAGTTACTCTTTTTTAGTCGATTAGATAGCTTGCGAATTATTTCCCACTTTTTGATAGAAAATAACTTAGTGCTGGTCAAGAAAATCAAAACAGAAAAAGGATTTATTGAACGAACAAGCTTGCCTAAAGTGTATCTCAAACGTGACCGCTTTAGTGTCACCGTGACCTTTCAGCTTCAAGGAAGCCGATTTCAAGAACGCTTTATATCCCTTGAAAAATCTCTAGAAATTATGTTTGACGGGGATTTTATGAATAAGCAATTTACCAACGGCTACGTCTCTTATACCATTGCGATTGACCAATTTTCAGGGCGCTTGTCTATCTTTGATGTGAAGATGACAGATAAGGGAATCCGCCTTATGAAAGGTGTCTATTGGGATTTTGATAAACACCCACACTTGCTAATCGGTGGTGGGACTGGTGGAGGTAAAACCATTCTTATTATGGTTTTAGTCTGGATTTTAGCTCAAATTGGTTATGTTGAAATCCTTGACCCCAAACGTTCGGATTTTGTCGGCTTAAAAAATATCCCTGTATTTAAAGGACGTGTTTTCTGGGAGAAAGAAGATATGCTGAATTGCCTCAAAGAAGCGGAGCAGGAGATGGATAGGCGCTTTGATTACATGACAAGTCAGTCTGATTATCAAGCAGGGAAAAAATATTTTGCCTATGGTTTGAAGCCTCGCTTTATCATCATTGATGAACTAGCTGCTTTAGCTGCTAAACTAGAGCGAGACTATGCTTCTGCTAGTGCCTTTATTGAGTATCTAACCGAGTTAATTCTAAAAGGTCGTCAATCAGGGGTTTATATGATTTCTGCTATGCAAAGACCTGACGGGGAATATCTAAAAACCTCTTTGCGTGACCAATTCATGAAGCGAATTTCAGTCGGTCACTTAGAAGACGTTGGCTATAAGATGATGTTCGGGGACGCTAATGCAAATAAACTTTTCAAGAAAATAGATGAGATTGACGGAGAAGAAATTTCTGGTCGTGGCTATATCGCCAACGGCGGAGAAATCGCTAGAGAATTTTATTCTCCTCTTGTACCACTTGATGACGGTTTTTCTTTCTTTGATGAGTTTAAAAAGTTGCCTCCTCTTGAAGACCCTTTGGCAATCAACCAACCTGCTAATCATCTACCTAACACAGTTGAAACGGAAGAAACAGAGGATAAACTACTATCTCTCAATACATTTGCGGAAGACGCTGAAATATCCGTTTCAACGCTACGAAATCTTGTCAAATATATAGAAGAACAGGACTATACATTTACAAGGGCAGAGAATCGCATTATGCTAGATAGGGCGGATATTAGCCTATTGGAGGAACTACTAACGGAAAAGGAACAATCAGGCTTATCTTATAAACAGGTCGTCTTAGAGCATTTTACATCTACCGAGCCAACGTAGGCACGAAGGTCAAGGTCAGGGCGTAGCCCGTCCGACCTGCCCGACCGAGCTGACAAGTTTGGCGCTTTGGGGTGTGCCGTAGGCACGCCCCAAAAGGGCTTAACCACCCGATACTAATAGGGGGGTTAAAACTAACACAAGCCCTAAAAAGACTGTTAGCTTGCCCGTTCCTAGACACCGCTAGAATGAACACAAAAGGAGGTTAAACAGATTGATAAGCAATACGGATTTAAAGCGTATTAGGCTGGAGTTAGGTTTTACCCAGCGGAAAATGGCGGATACTATCGGATATAGCTACTACAATTACCGCAACATCGAGCAGGGACAGCGAAAAATGACAAAGGAATTTGAAAACTCTCTCTTTCAGTTCTTAAATCGTCAATCTGAAACAAAACTAGAAAGTACCGTGGACTGGCTCAAAATTCGGTTTAAAACTCTAGATTTTAAAGCGGTCATTATACAGGTTTTGCAGTTAAAGCCCGCTGACTTCTTTCATGAAGAAAAAAGTCTCTACAGTTATTCAAATATGGTAACCTATGGCTCTATCCGTGTTCTTTATTCCGATTCCGAGAAAAAAACGGAAGCTGGAACGCTCATTGATTTAACAGGGACGGGTTGTAGAGAGCTTGAATTACTACTCCTGCAACAAGGGCGGGATTGGTTTTCTTTCCTTCATGATGTCTTTCTCTTTGCGGAACAAGAACGAAAAGATAGAACCCTAGAAGATTTTCTAGCCTTTCCTCGCTTTGATATTGCTCTTGATGAACTCTATAAAAAAACTGGCAACCTTGATTTGTTTGATATAAAGGCACGTATTTTTGACAATAAAATTATCATGCGAAAACTTCGTACCTTTACTGCTATTGAGGGCTTGAAAAAAGTAGAAAATCGCTTTGTCAATCAAGGCTTAACCCTAAACTTTGGCAGCCGTCAATCTAGTCTCATGATTCGCTTTTATCAAAAAGACTACGAACAGGCGCTCCTAAAAGATGTGTCTGTTGACTATATCCATGAAGCTTATAATTTCAAAAACCGTTATGAAATTGAACTTCATGATACCAAAGCATTTGATATTTTGGAAGAATGGTACACGCTGGAAACGGACTTAACAAAAATCGGAGCTAGAATCTTAAATAACTATTTTGAAGTGAAAGATTGGCAGGGTAACTATGATAGCGAGTGGGATAACCTGCTAGGAACACAAGAAGGGTTTAAATTTGTCACACGTCCCCGTCAAATCGACTATTCAAGGACAAAGCACTGGGTCACTAAGCAAGTTTCCAGTGCTTTAAAACTGCTGAAAATAGTAGATATGGTTTATCAAACAGATGAACTTTCTGAAATCATTTCGGAAGCTTATTTGAGTAACAATCATACCAAACTAGCTGAAGAAATTTGCGAACGAAACGGAGTAGATTTTAATGTCATCATTGGACAGATATAAGCCTATCAATATCCCTGACAAATTCAATCGTCCCATTCAAACTAAGTCTTTTCCAATCGATTATGAGGAACTTCACTTGTCTTTCTATGATGTTGACTTGGTAAAAGATTTGATAGACTTTTGGGGGCTCTTGTATAGAGAACCAAAGAAAGATTCTGAATTGAAATACATTGACTTATTCCGAGATAGAAACTTTCAAGACGAAGACCACCGTAAAAATGCAATTAAAAAGGCGACTAGACAAGAGGCTAGACAGCCTTTTTTTGATGAATTGACCACCAAGCCACTTAAAAAGATGAGTGAAAATGTCAGGTGGGTAGCAGAAATACTCGTACAGACAGGCTATGCACAATTTGTTTTATAAGGAGGAACCATGACACAAGCAACGATTACCATTACCAATACCGTAACGGGACAAAAAGCACAATTCCCACCGCCTTTCAATCCTATGTCTCTATCTAAAATTGGAGTAGATGAAACGTTTGAAAAAGAAGTCTTTGTAGACGGAGTAGATACTTTTGGTTATGGACTGGACGGGTATTTGACATTCTACGAACTAAAAGACTTCCTTCGGAGTTATCAAAATAGACAGAACCCCTTTCATTTTGACTATATGATGTTAGGCAGACTACAAGAAGACTGTAATTATTATTTAGGAAATGGGAATGGGGATGAAAATAGGCTGTGGGCAGATAATGTCGAAGCCCAAATCGCAGAAATGAAAAAAATATGGAAAAAGTTTCCCCAAGGAGAAAAACCTGAATGGCTGACTTGGGAAGAAATTCTCGAATACGAAAAAAAGATGGAACAAAGAAAATATCTCTAAAGACCTATGCTTATCAAAAAAATGTATGAAGGATTTACTTATCTTCCTAATCGCAACGAAATTTGGAAAGTCTTTGTTAGCTTGATGAAAGAAAAAGACTACTTCTATAGCACTTTTGCTAGAAATATTTCTGATGAGGGAGATAAGCGAACCTATGAATATGCTTATTTTAATCTAAAAGGTGAGGTAGTAGATTTTGATTGTAAAATGAAATCAGACTTAATTCTGCTATTCCACCAATTATTCCAAGAAAATAACAATCAATTTATGGAGGAAATACAAATGGCAACACAAGCAACACTTGAAAAGAAAATCAAAGCAGTTTTAGTTGAGCTGGGAGAGCTAATGAAAGCCCACAAAGACAAGGAAGCATGGACAAAAGCTGGTGAATTAAATGGACTTTTAAAAACAGAAGAAGCCCAAAACTTGACTGCCGGCTTTGTGGAACCTGTCCGCAAAGAGCTTTCAGGTTACTATTATGTCAACGGTGAAATCAATAAACTTCACAAGCAATTATATGCTAAAGCAAATAAATTGATTGAGCTGGCAAATCAGTAAGGAGGAAATATGGATAAACTAAAATCTATTTATCATCAATTAAAAAGCTATCTCGGACAGTTTTCTAAACGCCCTAAAAAGAAAGGAAAACCTAAGCTAGCTACGGTCAATAAGAAAACAGTCAACCTTGCCGTTCTGTCAGGATTGGCTTTTATTTTGTTTGTTGGTTTGCTAGGAGGTATTCGAGCCATGACTTTATCCAGTAAGGTGACAAACCTTGAAAAAACAATCTCATCTAATAAGTCCAGTTCCACTAGTAAAGCTACTACTTCTGAAATAGACAATCGCTTGCAATATTATCTAAATGACTTTGTAGCTTGTTATTTCACTATTCCTAGTGATTCGGACGGTCAAGCTGAACAAGCCAAGAAGCTAAATAGTTTTTATGGTACAGAGCCAGATATTCAAGCACAGGGTCAAGTCAAAAATCCTAGTCAACTTGATTGGTCACGTTTGCTGATGATTCAAGATAATGTTGCGACCTATGAAGTGCATTATAAACAAACCGTTAAAAATGGCGATAAGACGGAAGAACAAGAAGTAATCACCGCTTTTAATATCCCTTATGCCAAAACAGATAAGGGATATTATGTAACGGGCTTGCCTTGGTTTTCTAGTCTTGCGGACGACCAAGCAGACAAGATAAACAAGGATAATCAACTCAAACTCAATCAGTCAGATAATGTTTCGGATAAGACAAAGAAAAAACTAGACAAGTTTCTCCATGTCTTCTTCACTAACTATACTACTGACCAAGACAACTTGGACTTAGTCGCTCATCAACTAACGGTTGTAAAAGAGACAACCTTTAAAACCTTGGATTTTTCTTATTATACCTCAACAGATAAGAATATCATTGCCTATGTTCAAGCTACTTTTGAAGTAGCAGGCACAACGCATGCTGAAAACTTCACTTTCACCCTGTCCGAAAAAGGAAAGTCTTATTACGTTGAAAAATTAAATCATACCATTCCTGCTAACTATACAGAAACAAAAAAATAAAAAGGAGATTTTAATATATGACTTCATCAAATTTACAAACATGGCTACAAGGTGATGGATTCTGGTTTATTACTTTTGGTGCTATTATTTTGATTATCATTGCATGGAGAAACAGCTCTTGGGGTAAACTCTTTACTACGTTAGTCTTCTATGCCGTGATTGCTTCTCTCACAGGAGGAGGACGACAATTACTTAGCTTCTTTGGTTGGTTCCTTCGTCTCTTTGGTATTGAAACGGGGCTCTGATATGGAAGATGAAAAACTGTATGATTACGCTAGGGGGATAAATGCTCCCTACTGGATTCAAGAGATAAAAACACAAAAGGGAAAACGCATTTGGTATTTTGCAACGCCAATGCAACTTTCCTTTTTTATTGTCTTTATTCTTGTACTCATCTTAATGTTGACTGTTTTTAGCTCCCTTTTTCTTCCTTTAGTCAAATTAACCCATTCTATCTCACTTTATCTGTACTGGTATATTCCTTACAAACTGGCTAGATTTTACACCGAATACGAGCCACAAGGCAAGAAAATGCACATTTTCTTAATTGATTATATCCGATACGTGATTGATTTTCGTTTAAATCGCAATGCTATTTACCATAAAGATAGAGTGAAGACCTATGAGGAGGAAGAAATTGTCTTTGAAAAAACAGATTTATAGAAGGAGGTTACATGACTATCAAACTAGTTTATCCCATTCTCAAAACACATGAAAACTTAGCTTTAAAAACAGATAAATCCGTCATGGGTTTCTATCGTATTCCCAATACCCATATTACGATTACTAATCGGACAAAGAAACAAGAGCACAAACTATCCATCGCTCAACTAATTAAGAAACTCGTTAAAAACAAAACCTTTGAAATATCTCTCATCCCCAAAGACTATTTACTAGAAGAAAAGATGAAAGACTTTTCGGACGCTCTCTCTCCTGATAGCCGAGAACTTGGAGAAGAAATGTTAAACTATTCTACCGACAAGATGACACAGGAAATGGAAATTCCCTATCAGTTTGATTGGTTAGTCGGCGTAAATGTCCTAAAAGACAGTGAGGATACAACGGTTCAAGGAATGGCTTTAGAGCGCTTTTCTGAAGTCTCTGAAATGGTCGCCAATGGTCTGGGCTTTCAATATGATATTTCTGAAAATTGGTATCAAGACTATTTAGTGAATGAAGACGCCATTTATCAACTTCTTTCTTCCTTGCGTGCTCAACGCTTGACCAATGAAGAACTCTTTTATTATCAGCGCATGCAATATCTACGCTATATTCCACACTTGAAGCAGGAGGTAACCGCCAATCGTTCCTTATTGAATGTAACAGATACGGTTATCAAACCAATGGCTGGAGGATTTATCAAATTAGATAGTCCTTATGGTTCTTCTTTCTTAACCATTCTTCCTATCGCCAAAACACCCATTATTTTTAATGGCTTCCACCTTGGAGAATTTACCCAACGCTTTAATTTCCCTGTAGAATTACGAATTAAAGCCGAGTTTATGGAAAAAAATTCCCTCAAAGGTCGGATGGGGCGTTCCAACATTCGCTATCGAAATATCATGAATGAGGCAGAAAGTACAGATACTGCCCAACAAGATGATATTATCCTCGGGGCTATGTCTCTCAAAGATTTGATGAAAAAGGTAGGCGGAAAAGAAGAAGTCATTGAGTATGGAGCCTATCTGATTGTGACTGCCTCTAGTTTATCCCAACTACGACGCAGACGCCAAGTTGTTCTAAGCTATTTTGAAGATATGCACGTGGAAGTCAGCGAAGCGAGCCATGATACACCTTATCTGTTCCAATCTTTGCTCTATGGTCAACCGCTTGAAAACAAAACCCGAACTTGGACACACTATGTCACGCCAAGAGGCTTTGCGGAACTCATGCCTTTTACCAATACTTCATCAGGAAATCATGTTGGCTGGCATATCGGTCGAGTGGATAACTGGATAGGTCGCTGGGAAAGTATCGAAAAAGCTCAGGAATCTTCTAAAAATATGGTTCTTTTTAATGCGACAATCGGGAACAAAGAGGGGATTGCAGGAAAATTGACCAAGAATCCGCATATCCTCATTACAGGAGCAACTGGTGAAGGGAAATCCTTTCTTGCAGAATTGATTTTTATTCTTACATCCCTTCAAGATGTCAAATGTTTGTATGTTGACCCAAAACGTTCTATACGTAAACACTTTGAAGAGATTATCCATCAACCAGCATTTCAAGAACAATTCCCACTTCTTGCCCAGCATATCAAGGAGATGAATTTTGTCACCCTAGATAGTAAGGTCAAATCCAATCACGGAGCACTTGACCCAATTGTCATGCTAGATAAAGATGACGCTGTTTCTGTTTCAAAAAACATGCTCAACTATCTTATCTTTTCTAATAAGAATATCAAGGTCACTATGGACCAAATGACGGCGATTAAAGAAGCCATTGATACGATTGTAGAAAGACGCCAAAAAGGTGAGACGGTAGGATTAAAACATGTTATTGACCTGCTCTTAGAGGATGAAGAAAAAGAAATTCGCTCTGTCGGAAAATATTTACATTCCGTGGTAAAAAACTCCATTTTAGAGCTTGCTTTTTCTTATGGCGATGTCGAAGGGCTCTCTTATGACAAGCGAGTAACCGTTTTAGAAGTCGCAGACCTATCTTTACCTGACAATAAGAAAAATCAGCAGGAAGTGACCCTAGAGGACAAGGAAATCAATTCTACAGCTCTCATGTTTGCCTTGGGTGCTTTCTGTAGTCGTTTCGGTGAACTGAACCGCAATGAAGACACAATAGAATTCTTCGATGAAGCATGGGTATTGATGAAATCGGCTGAAGGGCGAGCGGTTATCCAGTCTATGCGCCGTGTCGGGCGCTTTTATAATAATATCCTCTGCCTCATTACCCAGTCGGTACATGATGCTGAAGGAGATGACGATACCACTGGCTTTGGAACGCTCTTTGCTTTCAGGGAAGATAATGAACTACCCGATATTTTAGAACATGTCGGGCTGAATGCCAACGAAGAAAACTTGGAGTGGCTCAAAAATATGATTTCTGGGCAATGTCTCTATAAAGATGTGTACGGAAATCTCAATATGATTTCTGTTTATAACATTTTTGAAAGCATTGACCCACTCTTAAAACCAATGAAAGCCACTGTTTCTTCTAATCTTGAAAACAAATATGCAGCATAAGGAGGTGAGTATGTGCAAGAAGCATTTGAAAAACTAAAAGGCATAGATATTTTTTCTTTAAAGTCTTATATTGAGCCAACGAACTTCCCTAATATGAGCGGAGTATGGGCAATGCTTACTGAATTATTCGTTAATTGCCTTTTCTTTCTTCTTAATTTAGTAGTTGGTTTTTTCTCTGTATTTATTCGTATTTTAGAAAATATCAATCTCTATGATACCTACAAACAATACGTTTTTAATGGGGCTCAATCCATTTGGCAAGGTTTTACAGGAGCTACTTCTGGCTTTGCTCAAAATTCGCTTGTTTTCCTCATCTTCCTTTGCCTTGCTTTTTACCTGTTTTATCAATTCCTTTTTTCTAAAGGAAACTTCCCTCAACGCTTGCTTCATGTTCTTTTAGTAATCGTTCTTGGGTTTGGTTGGTTTGGAACAGTTTCTGAAACTTCTGGTGGGCTTTATATTCTAAATACCGTCAATAATGTTGCGAATACAGCGATTAGTAAAATTTCTAGTATTTCTGTAGCCTATGGTGATAAGCAACAACTGAAAATCGGTTCTTCCATGGCAGATAGTTATATAGCAGAAACTTCTTACGAGGCTTACCTTTTTGTCAATACGGGGCAAGAAAACGGTAAATACAAAGACCGACAAACAGGAAAAGAAGAAACCTTTGAGGATTCAAAAGTATTAGGAACTACGGATAAATCAGAAAAGTTTAAAGCCGTTTCCAATGGGGAGAGAAAAGACTACTTAGACAAACTTGGGAATGACGCTGATAATGATAAAGAACATGACCGTTGGGTTTCAGCAGTTGCTGATTACCTTTTTGTAAAAATTTTCTATGTTTTCTTTAAAATCATTGAAGCAATTGTCATTGCCATTCCAATTGTTTTAATTCAACTCTTAAATGTCATTGCACAATCTCTTGTACTGATTATGATTTTACTCTTTCCGATTGCTCTTTTGGTCTCTTTTCTCCCCAAAATGCAGGATATTCTTTTTGGTGTTTTTAAAGTCATGTTCGGCGGACTTGCCTTTCCTGTTATTACTGGCTTATTAACGCTATCTATTTTATACCTTGAAAAAATCATTGAAGGCTTGATTGGTACTGGCTTTGATAAAGTCATTGGGAGCTTTTCTTCTCTATCTACTTTCAGTGCTCTCTTTAAGCTAATGGTCTCTGTTTTTGCCAAGGCAGTAATTTACTGGCTTCTTTGGAAATACAAAGGAGAACTGATTGAGTTATTGCTTGGGTCAAGAGCTCGTATCACATTTGATGATATGGATACCAATATTCGTCAAACCGTATCAAATGGACAAGAAACTATTCAGCAACTTCCAACATCAGCTACCAATGCTTTTGAAAGAGCTCAAAAATCAGCTAACTTTATCCTTGCAGGAACAGGATTTGGGGCAGGACTATTCATGAACTCTGGCAAATATGTAAAAGATTTCTTTTCAAAAAATCCACCCACATCAGATGTTTCTGAAACTCCCGTTCCCCCTAGCAATACAGAAGAAGCAAATCCAGATGGTCAATCGCTTGAAGAAATAAGTGACCACAACGGAACTTCTGATACTTCATTCCAAGAATCAGCGATTACGGAAGAACCAAGAAAGAAGAACCTCTTTAACCTTGATTCTCCTCCTCTGATAGATACAAACCAAGAAGAATTTGAAGAACGCCGTCAAAATCGCTTATCTTGGAGACAAAAACATAAAATCAATAAACTGGAAAAAGAGTTAGAACCTTACAAAGATGATGAAGCATTGTACCAAGCGCAAGGCTCAAATGCTTTTATCAGGAATTATCGTAAGACCTTGCCAAAAGATGATAAATTGAAAACCAATCAATCGCCGAAATCAAATTGTGGACGAACTGGCTAGATTGAGAGGAAACAATTAAAAATGAATGCAAGAATTTATTCCCCAAAAGGAGCAAACCGACTGATTGATAATGCCATCAGTCAAGCCTATGAAAGGAGAGAGCGCTCAGTTGACTTTCTCCTTTTATTTTCTGTGAAGAAAACAGAGAAAGAAAAGCTGTTGACAATGGTAAAAGAAAATCCCCTTGTCTTATCGGCGCAATGGAAATTTGGAACAGTGCTATTTACGGCTTATGTCAAAACTTAGGAGAACCTATGAAGAAAAAACTATTACTTTTTGGCGGTTTAGGTATGTTTCTTTTCCCCCTGCTTTTAGTTGTGGTTGTAATGGGGGCAATAACAGGAACTGGGGGAGGGGGTACTAACACAAACAGCCAAACGGGGTTGCAGACAACGCTAACAGCTCAAGAGGTGGCTCAAAAAGCCAATATTTCTGAAGAAAGAGCTGCTGATGTGATTAAAATTCTCAATTATGAACTCTCCCAAGAACAATTCACGATTGCAGGAGTTTCTGGAAGCTTAGCTGTAGCAGAGCGAGAAAGTGGCTTTGACCCTGAAGCAGTGAACGCAAGCGGTGGGGTCGCAGGCTATTTTCAATGGTCAGGCTGGTCGTCAACTATCAACGGTAAGCGTTGGGCACAAGCGAAGCAAAAGAAACTAGATTCTGATGTAGAACTAGGCTTATTATCAACCGAGCTAAATGGAGCTTATAGTAAAGTAAAAATAGAAATGCAAAAGGCCACTGACCCAGAACAAGCCGCCCTTTACTGGTCAGAACATTATGAAGGCGTTGCTTTATCGGACGGTCAAACAAAAGCAAGTGAGCTAAAGAAAAATGCGAAAAAATGGCATGATATTTTCAAGGATAGCTTAAAAGGTGAGACCATCACTCAAACACGAGACGACGGAGGGGTCACTTCGGCAGATATACCCGCAGGCTACAGCTTAACGAAGGAAATAGAATCATCGGCTTATACTTCTGCAACTTATCCTTGGGGACAATGCACATGGTTTGTCTATAACAGGGGAAAGGAGCTTGGTGTAACCTTTGACCCCTATATGGGAAATGGTGGAGACTGGAAAAATAAAGCAGGCTATCAAACCACAAATACACCAACCGAACATAGCGCCCTATCCTTCTCTCCCGGGCAAGCAAACGCAGACCCTACTTATGGTCATGTTGCCTTTGTGGAGCAGGTCAAATCAGACGGGTCTATTCTGATCTCAGAATGTAATGTGAAAGGACTTGGAGTGATTAGTTACCGAACCTTTGACGCACAAACAGCAAAACAATTTACCTATATAATAGGACACTAGAAAGGAGAATTCACAATGATAAATAATACGATATCACAAAAAGATTTGATTGAAATGGGGTATAAGCAATACACAGCTATGCAGATTATCCACCAAGCAAGGAAATTGATGGTTAACAAAGGTTATAGTTTTTACGATCGAAAACGTTTGATGGTTGTGCCTAAAAGTGCAGTCTCAGAAGTGTTGGGAGTGGAGTTGTAGTATGGCAAGTATTAGATATTTAAAACGAGGTAAAAAGAATCTTTGGACCTATACTATAAGGGATGAAACAAGTAAGACAATTGCTTATAAAAGTGGTTTTGAAACAAAGAAAAAAGCTCAAATAGAAGCAGAAAAATTGTTAAGAAAGTTGAATCGTGGATACAGTCTTGATAGCAAAATGACGTTACATCAACTATATCAAGAGTGGCTTAATCTAAAAATAATTCCTAGTAAACGAAGTCAAACCACAAAAAACAAGTACATCATTAGAAAGAAGGTTATTAAAAAATTATTTGGAAATACACCTGTATCTCAAATAAAGCCTAGTAAATATCAGCGAATAATGAACGAGTATGGTAAAACAGTAACCAGGGATACATTATCAAGGCTACATACAAGTATTAAGGAATGTATTAAAACGGCTCAAGCTGATAAAGTTTTTATTGATGATTTTACTTTTTTTACTGAACTATTTTCGTCAAAAGAGTCTCAACCTGTTGAAGAAAAATATATTCATAGCGAAAAAGACCTAAACGATATCCTAAAACATTTAAAACAAAAGGTGGATTATAGAAGATCTGTTGTACCTTATGTTATTTATTTACTCTTCAAAACTGGAATGCGCTTCGGTGAACTCATTGCTTTAACTTGGGAAGATGTAAATTTTGAAGAAAAAGTAATCAAGACATACAGACGGTACAACACGTCTACTCATAAATTTGTTCCACCAAAGAATAAAACATCAATACGAACTATTCCTATTTCTGACGAAGAAATAGATATGCTGGTGAATCTAAAAAGATCGCAAATAGGATTGAATAAAGAACTTGAAATCATTAATCAGAACAACTTTATTTTTCAACATTATGGATATGTCCAAGATATTCCAAATAATGCTACTGTTAATAAAGAATTAAAGAATGTTTTAATGAGACTAAATATCTCACCTATCATTACTACCAAAGGGGCACGTCATACTTACGGTAGTTATCTATGGCATAATCAAATAGATTTAGGTGTGATTGCTAAAATATTAGGACATAAAGATATTTCTATGTTAGTGGAAGTATATGGTCATACATTACAAGAGAAGATTAACGATGAATTTGAAACCATCCGAAAACTTTTATAATTATTTGGTACAAAATTTGGTACAAAAAGTGATTCAACATCAAAAAAAGCCCGTCACAATAGGCTTTTTCTTGTATAGTTTGATGCCGATTGCAGGGATCGAACCTGTGACCTACGCGTTACGAGTGCGTTGCTCTACCAACTGAGCTAAATCGGCGTCTTTTCCCCTTTATTTTAGCATCTTGAGTTTTTTTGTCAAGTTAGAATTTCATAATTTCTTAACCCAAATCAAACAAGGGTTGCTTTTATCCCAAAGTTCAGGAAAAATTTCTAACTTTTTAAAGCCCTGAGCCTGATAAAAAGCGTTAGTTCTGTCATAGGTAGGATAATAACCTGGTGCTACCGTTTTTACTTGCAGATAGGATGCTTTTTGACGAGCAGATTTTTCTAAAACTTCTAGAAGTTGACTACCAATTCCCGCTCTATGATAGAATTTCTTAACAGCTAAGCAGTCAATCTCTGCACAATCTTCACTAGAATAAGATAAGCTTACAAAGCCAGCCAATTTACTCTCCTGATAAGCAACCCAAACTTGTAAATCCCTAGCTCCTTCAATGTAAGCTTGTGTACTTTCAGGTATTCCAAACCATTCTGGTAGATCCTTTAAAACTTCACTGACTGCTATCATCTTTTGTTTTTCTTCCTTCACTTCTTCAATCGCTACCATCTTTAAATCCTTTCATGTTTTAAGCTTTAGGACTAAACATATTTTCCATCTTACGAGCCCGCACTTTCGTAGGCATCCAATCCCCTATCCCAGAGTTTGAGCGAAATGAAAAAGAAAACAAGGGAAATCAGAATCAAACCACCAATGTTAAAGAGCCCATTTTTGTCCTGCAAGAAATAGCTAGCAGGATAGTAGGCTGTAAAAGCAAAAGGAACGATAAAACTAATCAACCAACGAAGAAGCGAATTATAAATCGAAATCGGGTACTTAGCAAAATCATTGAACATATAGAAAATGTAAATCATGGCGCCTGACTGCTTGGTCCAAAAAGCGATACTGGCTGTCGCGATTTTCAAAGAAGTATAAATCAAGGTTGCAAAAGGAATGCAGACTAGAAAAATCAGGAATTTCGGTAGAGTCCAAGCAATGCTAGAGACCGTTGTCGCTAGTAAAATTCCACCAACCAAAAGTTCGCCCAAGGCATCAATCTGAAAGGTCTCAACGAGGATGTGGAAGAGAGGATTGATAGGACGAGTCAGATACTTATCAAACTCTCCCTTTCTCACCAATCGTTGCCCCAGTGCCCAGAGATTGTCAAAAAAGAGATGGTCCAGTCCCTTGGGAATCAAGGAAAATCCATAGATAAAAGCGATTTCTTGGAAAGTCCAACCTTCTAGCGAGGGGATGTGTTGAAAGATGACATTGAGAAACAAGAGGTTCAAACCTTGGGTCAGAAAAACTCCTAGCACACCAACCACAAAATCGACCTTGTATTCCATGATTTGCTTGATATATTGTCTGATAAAAATCAGATGCATGCGTTGATATTTTTTCATACTAACCTCCTTGAATGGTGATGAAAGACTGGACTCGTTTCCAAATCAACTGAGACAGACCCACCATCACTAAGAGCCAGAAAAACTGGAGCAAAAGCGCTTGAAGAATCTGACTAGCATCGTATTTCCCAACAATGATCATGACCGGAGTATAGATCAAAGATGAAAAAGGAAAGAAGGACAGAATATCTGAAACAACCTTAGGAAAGAATGCCAAGGGAATCAAACTTCCAGACATAAAGGCCACTATGGAAGTCTTGAGTAAATTGGAACCCCATAGATTTTTAAACACAAAGGCTGAAAAACCAAAGCAGATATTAAAGAAAAAGTTAATCAGATAGGCCAGCGTTAAGCTAAAAAGATAAAGGACCGTTAATCCCAGCACTTCTACAATGCCTTGCCCCGATAAGACTTTCATCAAGACAATGACACTTAAAAATGGCAGTCCAACGCTGATAAAAATCAACCACTTGGAGCCAAGCTCGGTGAAGAGGTAAGAGGCCGCAAAATGCACCGGTCTCAGCAAGCGCATGATAATGGAGCCATCCTTGACCTCCTCCCCAATCATAAAGGAAGAATCTGACTTGGTCAAAAGATTGGTCACAAAACTCATGATGATGTAGAGGGTGATATCTGCCATGCTGAAGCCCTGAATCAAAGACTCTTGCGAAGAATCAAAGACTGCCTTCCAGAGATAAAAGGCCACAAAAGCCCCCATCACATCGCCAATCCGATAGAGAAGAAAGTTGACTCGATAGGTAATCAACTCCTGAATCCCTGCATTGATAAAGGGTTTATAACGTCTCCACAATTTGACCATCTTAGAGCTCCTTTCGGTAGAAGCGACGGATGATATCCTCAATATCCGTATCCTCCATCTTCAAATCGCGAATCTCAAAATCAGACAAGGTTTGTTTGATAATATCTGCCGTCTGGTAGCGGGAACTATCATATTGAATGTTGAGGCTATTTCCTTGTCTATCAATAGTCATATCAGGCAGGCCTTCATAGTGAGAGACGAGATGACTTTGCCCTGGTAGAAGTTCAAAGGAAAGAGTCTTCATCTTACCAAAGGTTTCCTTGAGCTGGCTCACCGTTCCATCAAAAATCTCCTGCCCCTTGTCAATCATAAAAATCCGATCACAAAGTTGCTCAATATCACTCAGGTCGTGAGTAGTCAAGAGAATAGTTGTTTCTTCCTCCCGATTAATTTGGGTAATGGCCCGACGAATGTTATCCTTGACCGAAACGTCCAAACCAATAGTCGGCTCATCTAAAAAGAGAACCTTGGGATTGTGGAGCAAGGAAGCCGCAATGTCCGCCCGCATCCGTTGACCAAGTGAAAGAGTCCGCACAGGGTCTTTGATAAAGTCCTTCAAATCCAAGACTTCATTCAAAAAGTCCATACGCTTATGAAAGAGCGCGTCTGGCACATCGTAAATCTCCTTCAAGACCGTGTAAGTCTCTTGCAGAGCCAAATCCCACCACAGCTGGGTGCGTTGTCCAAAGACTACTCCAATATCCTTGACATAATCTTGACGATTGTCCTGCGGAATCTTGCCGTTAATCCGACAAAAACCAGACGTCGGTTTCAAAATCCCTGTCAGCATCTTAATAGTTGTCGACTTCCCAGCACCATTGGCCCCGATAAAGCCTAAAATCTGCCCTTTGGGAACCTCAAAGGTCAAATCTTTAACCGCTTCAAAGATCTGCTTTTCGGGATGAATAAAGGAGCGCAAAGCCCCCTTTAACCCCGGCTCCTTTACTGTCTTCACAAAATTTTTCTGAAGATGTTCCACTTCTATCATTGCCATATCTATCTCCCCTATCGTAAGGAATAGAAAATAGTATTTTCAAACACAAGTATTCTAAATCCTTACTTTCTATACTTTCTAAATTTTATTATTACAGAAGGCTCTATACCAACTCATTATAGTCCAACAAAAAATAGAATGCAAGCGTTTGCCTGTAGAGCATGAAATTGAAAATTTCTCTCTTAAAATAATACTTTTAATACAAACTTCTGGTTTAATAGTTTCCTTAAAACACAAAAAACCTACCCTTACGGGCAGGTTTCTGTTTTGTAATGTTCAGCTAGATTAAGCTTTACCTTCTGAACCAAATACGTCAATACGTTCTTCAACAGCTGCTGTAATAGCTTCGAAACCTGGTTTCAAGAATTTACGTGGGTCGAAGAGTTTCTTCTTGTCGTATTCTGCTTCGTTTGCATCGTATTCACGTACAAATTGACGAGTTGCGTTTGCAAATGCGATTTGGCACTCAGTGTTTACGTTAACTTTCGCAACACCAAGTTTGATAGCTGCTTGGATTTGATCGTCAGGGATACCTGAACCACCGTGCAATACGATTGGGAAACCTGGAAGAGCTTCTGTCAATTTCTTCAAGTGGTCAAGGTCAAGACCTTCCCAGTTAGCTGGGTATGGTCCGTGGATGTTACCGATACCTGCAGCCAAGAAGTCAATTCCAGTAGCAACCATTGCTTTAGCATCTTCGATTGGAGCCAATTCACCTTTACCGATGATTCCGTCTTCTTCACCACCGATAGTACCAACTTCAGCTTCTACTGAGATACCTTTAGCATGTGCTTTTTCAACAACTTCTTTAGCTAATTTAAGGTTTTCTTCTACTGGAAGGTGTGAACCGTCAAACATGATTGAAGTATAACCAACTTCGATACACTCAAGTGCATCTTCGTAGTGACCATGGTCCAAGTGAATCGCAACTGGTACAGTGATACCCATTGACTCAACAAGGTTTTCGATAAGGGCTTTACATACTTTGTAACCACCCATGTATTTAGCAGCACCCATTGAAGTTTGGATCAAAACTGGAGCTTTTTTAGCTTCTGCTGCACGCAAAATAGCTTGAGTCCATTCAAGGTTGTTTGTGTTAAATCCACCAACTGCATAACCATTGTCACGAGCTGCTTGGACAAATTTTTCTGCTGAAACGATTGCCATTATAATCGGCCTCCTCTTATTTTTTGTGGTTAAACCACTTACATTGTTTATTTTATCACTTTTTCACTAAAATTGCTAGTTTTTCCTGAAATTTTAAAGAATTGCAGGGAAACCCTTAGCCTTTTTAAGCGTCTCTATTGCAAAAAGAAAAAGCTGGCAAAAGCCAGCTTACTTGATGCGGAGAGAGGGACTTGAACCCTCACGACCTAAAGCGGTCACAGGATCCTTAGTCCTGCGCGTCTGCCAATTCCGCCATCCCCGCGATTGAGTACCTTACTAGTATAACAGGACAGCTAAGGCTTGTCAAGAAGATTTTTGACTTTATTTCAAAAAATCAACTTTCTACTCAATCAGCAAAATTGGGAAAACTAAACGAAAATGAAGCTAAGGCAGGAACACAGAAAACTCAGTGCTGCTGAGTCGCAACAAAGACAGCCACCGTTTGGTCGGGATCGTATTTTTCGAAGTCAAAAGTGTAGCTCCGATGAAGCTCATCTGTTTCTTCTGCCTGCCAAATCCTCTGCCAAGCATGAAGAACCGCTTGAGGATCCTCCTTATCTGCTTCAAACACTTGATAGATATGCTCGGATGTGTCAAAATCATAGACTTCCCCATCTGTCAAACGGCAGATAGAGAGACTGTAGTCTCCTTTGTAATCACTGGCATAGTCATGATAGACAGCATAGACCGGTTCCCCTTCAGAAAAAGCCTCAGCCACTGCTGGCTCCTGCTCTTTCCAGATCTTTTGGATTTTTTCTATACAATACTCATCTTGAAAATTATTAGTACGAATACTGGCCAAAATTTGCAAAAACATCTTCTTTCCTCCTTTTATTTTTCATTATAACATTTCTCTAGAAAAGTCGCTTAGGTCAGACAAAGCAGGTCTATCTCTCCTGGCTCTTTTCTACCGCTGCTGTGACAAAGGCCGTATAAAGACCTTCAGGTCGGTTCGGGCGACTGGAAAGCTCTGGGTGGTACTGACAAGCAACGAAGAATTTATTTTCTGGGATTTCCACTATTTCGACCAAGCGATTGTCTGGTGAAACTCCAGAAAATACAAATCCGGCCGCCTCAAACTTCTCGCGAAAAGCATTGTTAAACTCATAGCGATGACGGTGACGGCGCTGTACGACTTCTTGATGGTCGTAAGCTGCTGCAGCCTTAGAGCCACGCTTAAGCTTAGAAGGATAGAGCCCCAACCTCAGCGTTCCACCCAAGTCTTCTACATCAATCTGATCACGCATGAGGTCAATGATTGGATACGGTGTGTCTGGATTGAGCTCCGCTGAGTTAGCATCTGCCAGACCTAGGACGTGACGGGCAAATTCGACACAGGTTAACTGCATACCCAAGCAAATCCCCAACATAGGCACATCCTGCTCACGCGCATAGCAGATTGCCTGAATTTTACCCTCAGTTCCTCTTTGACCAAAACCACCTGGAACGATAATTCCATCCGCATTTCCAAGAAGCTCTGTTGCATTTTCGGCAGTCACCTGATTCGCATCAATCCAATCAATCTTAACTTCCGCATCATTAGCATAGCCGGCATGCTTGAGCGCTTCAACAACTGAAATATAGGCATCTGGTAACTCGACATACTTGCCGACCAGAGCAATATGGACCTGCTTTTTCAAGTTCATCACTTTTTCTACCATAGCTGACCACTCTGTCATATCTGCCGTCGGCACATCCAGCTTCAGATGATCACAGACGATTTGGTCCATCTTTTGGGCCTGCAAATTGAGAGGAATTTGGTAGAGATGCTCCACATCCAGTGACTCAATAACTGCTTCCGGCGCCACATCACAGAATTGAGCCAGTTTGTTTTTGATGTTTTGTCCAACCGGTTGTTCTGTGCGGATGACCAGCATATTTGGTTGAATACCTAAACCTCGCAATTCTTTTACAGAATGCTGAGTCGGCTTGGTCTTCATTTCGCCTGCTGCCTTGAGATATGGAAGAAGGGTCGTATGGATATACATGACATTGTCTGCTCCGACATCCGCCTTCATCTGGCGCAAAGCTTCTAAGAAAGGAAGAGACTCGATGTCGCCCACTGTACCTCCGACCTCTGTGATAATCACATCCGAGTCCGTCGTCCGTGCTGCCCGCTTGATCTTGTCCTTGAGAGCATCTGTAATATGCGGAATGACTTGGACCGTCGCTCCCAGATACTCACCTTTACGCTCCTTGCGTAGGACTTCGCTATAGATTTTACCAGTGGTGACATTGGAGTATTTATTGAGATTGATGTCAATAAAACGCTCATAATGTCCCAGATCCAAATCCGTCTCAGCTCCATCATCTGTGACAAACACCTCTCCATGCTGGTAAGGGCTCATGGTACCGGGATCAATATTGATATAAGGGTCAAATTTCTGAATCGTAACCTTGAGACCGCGATTCTTTAAAAGCCGACCCAGACTAGCTGCTACAATCCCTTTCCCGATAGAAGAAACCACACCGCCGGTGACAAAAATATATTTAGTTGACATACATGCTCCTTTTCATAAAACAATTCGTTCCAGCAACTACAAGTCTACTGGAATCTTACCTATAGGAGGATTTTCCATAATCTGTCTGAAAAAGAAAAATAGCTCCCTGGAAACAGGAAGCTCTGACCTCTAAAAGAGGTGCCCGAACAGTATGATATCGCAAACCTAAAAAATTGTCAAATATTTTCAGTCGGTTTTCATCCATTTTCACCAATACTACTGACATGCATTTTAAGCGCTACATCGAGTATAGATTCTGCTAAATAGGGCTTGATCGTTCTGATTTTTTTAATATTTTGTAGCATTGATTAACGAGATCGTGAGTGGTACCCACAGCTACTTCTTGTTCCTGCCAGAGAGCAATGATGGACTTGAGAATTATTAGTCCGCGTACTGCTTAGACTTTTCAAAAACACAAGTTCTCCCTATCTTAGCTTGATTTATGGATGGCTAACAATCATTTCTAGATCGTGACCTTCTAACTTCCAGCTAGCCACATCGCTCGGTAGGATAAAATGGTCTCCCTTATGAATTGGATAGACTTGACCATCTACTGTTAACTGACCTTGTCCATTTAATACGCTGTTGAGCGTATAGTCAGCTGTTTTAGTGAAATCAGCCTGACCAGTCAGTTCCCACTTGTAGACAGTAAAGAAATCATTGGCAACCAGTAAAGTTGAAGACAGATTATCCACTTGTAATTTGACTGGGCGACTATTTGCGGGTTCTCCAATATTTAAAACATCAATAGATTTTTCTAGGTGCAATTCACGGAGATTTCCTGCATCATCCTTACGATCAAAGTCGTACACACGGTAAGTTGTGTCACTAGACTGTTGGGTTTCTAAAATCAAGATACCTGAACCAATAGCGTGCATGGTTCCACTTGGTACATAGAAGAAGTCACCTGCTTTGACTTTTATCTTCGTCAAGAGCTGATCCCAGTTCTTGGATTCGATTTGTTCGCGAAGTTCTTCTTTACTCTTGGCATTGTGGCCATAGATAATCTCTGCACCTTCGTCTGCAGCAATAATATACCAACATTCAGTTTTTCCTAACTCACCCTCGTGCTTCAAGCCGTATGCATCATCTGGATGGACTTGAACACTAAGCCAGTCATTGGCATCCAAAATCTTGGTCAAGAGAGGAAAGACAGGCTCAGAACGGTCCCCGAAAAGTTCCCTGTGTTCAGCATAAAGAATGTCTAACTTTTGACCAGCAAAACGGCCATTTTTCACAGTGGATACACCATTTGGATGGGCTGAAATCGCCCAATATTCACCGACTTTATCACTAGGAATCTCATAGCCAAACTCGTCTCTCAGCTTGGTTCCACCCCAAATTTTTTCGTGCATGACTGATTGTAGAAATAATGGTTCTGACATGTCTTACCCCCAAAATGTACTTTTTCTCTATTATATCAAAAAATGGATAAGCTAAAATAATCTCCCTTCACCTTTCTATATCAAAAATTACAGTAAATTTAGTAATTACTCTTATTTCTAGGACAAATTCAAAAGCACCGCAATTGCAGTGCTTTCTTCTTTATTCTTGCTCTTCTTCGACGAACTGACTGTTGTAAAGATCGGCGTAGAAACCTCCCTGCTCCATGAGCTGGTCATGGCTTCCTTGCTCGATAATATTCCCATCACGCATAACTAAGATCAGATCAGCATTGCGAATAGTGGATAGGCGGTGAGCAATAACAAAGGAAGTCCTGCCTTCCATCAGCTTGTCCATCGCTTTTTGAATCAATTCCTCCGTCCGTGTATCGACAGATGAAGTCGCCTCATCTAAGATAAGGAGTGGCGCATCTTTGAGCAGAGCTCTCGCAATAGTCAGGAGCTGCTTTTGACCAACAGAAAGGCTGACTGTGTCATCCAGAACTGTATCATAGCCGTCCGGCAAGGTCATGATAAAGTGGTGGACACCAACCGCTTTTGCAGCTTCAACAACTGCTTGGTCTGTGATATTTTTCTGATTATAGATCAAGTTTTCTTTAATAGTCCCTTCAAAAAGCCAAGTATCTTGTAGAACCATAGAGAAAGCATCGTGAACTTCTGAGCGTTGCATATTCTTGATATCTACACCGTCAATCATGATTTGCCCACGTTCAATATCATAGAACTTCATGAGTAGGTTGACAATTGTTGTCTTACCAGCACCAGTAGGGCCAACAATTGCAATTTTTTGTCCAGCCTTTGCTTCTGCTGAGAAATCGTGAATAATAGTCTTATCAGGATTATAACCAAAGAAGACATCTTTAAACTGGACATGTCCTTTTACACTTGTTAATTGTTGAAGTTTGTGAGAATCATCTTCCATATCTGCTTCTGCTAGAAACTCAAAGACACGTCCCATAGCTGCACTAGCAGATTGGAGTGTTGTGATCCCCTGAGCGATTTGAGAAAGAGGTTGAGAAAAAATTCGTACATAGACCATGAAAGCTACAATCGTACCCATGCTGATGGAGCCATTAATAGCCATTGTAGCACCCACAATCACGACCATCACATATCCAAAATTGCCAACAAAGTTCATCAGAGGAAACATAATTCCTGAAATAAATTGTGACTTCCACATACTAGTATACAGATTTTGATTGAGGGCATTGAAGGCCAAGCGTGTCTTTTCTGCACCATTGTAACTAGTGATAACATTGTGCCCGGAGTACATTTCTTCCACATAACCATTGATAGCTGCTAGGTTACTTTGCTGTTCTTGGAAATATCTCTGAGATTTCGCCATCAGAACTGCTGAGAAAACGAAACCCAATAAGACCGAACCAATCGTCACAAATGAAAGTACAACATTAGTATAAAACATCATAAAGAGCACAGCAATTAAAAGTAAGACCGAAGAAATCAGAGTCCCCAAGCTCTGTGTCAACGATTGTCCAACTGTATCTACATCATTTGTCACACGTGATAGGGTATCCCCTTGGGAATGACTATCAAAGTAGCTTAATGGCAGGCGGTTGATTTTCTCTGCAATCGCAGTTCTCAAACGTTTTGAAAAGTGCTGAATCATATCCGAAATAGCGTAACCCTGCGCATAATTGATAAGAGAACCCACAACATAAAGGAAAGCCAGGAAGAAACCTATATTTGAGATAGCTCCCAAGTCCATCTCACCTACTAGACCTTCTGTAATTAAGTTTGTGATTTCACGCAACTTATAGGGACCAAACACTGTAATAATACTAGAAATGATAGCACCGGCTACTGCAATGACAAAAGGAAGCTGGAAGCCTTTAATATAGGGCTTCATCTGGGTAAATAAAGATGTTTTTTTATTTTCCATTTTCTAGTTCCTCCTTTGATAATTGTGAATAAGCAATTTCTTGGTACACTTCATTCGTAGCCAACAACTCTTTATGGGTACCTTGTCCAACGACTTTACCATTGTCTAGAACTAGGATTTGATCGGCATCCATAATAGTGGAGATTCGTTGGGCGACAATCAGTTTTGTCATATGTTGGGTCTGTTCTGCCAATTCTTTTCGTAAAATACGATCTGTCTTATAGTCCAAAGCAGAGAAAGAATCATCAAATATCAAAATTTCCGGCTTACGGGCCAATGCACGCGCAATAGCCAGGCGTTGGCGTTGACCGCCAGAGTAGTTCGTGCCTCCTTGGGCTACTTCAGATTCAAGTCCTGCCTCTTTTTCTTCTACAAATGATTTGGCTTGTGCTAGTCCAAGGGCTTCCCACATTTTCTCTTCATCTAGTGGAGTTTCCATGCTTTCTCCAAAGTCCAAATTTGAAGCAATTGTCCCTGAGAAAAGTACAGCTTTCTGCGGAATATATCCTACCTTATTCCGTAGTGCTTTAAGCTCATAGTCACGGACGTCTACGCCGTCGATCAAAATCCTACCTTCTGTCACATCATAGAAACGAGGTATCAAATTGACAAGGGTTGATTTACCTGAACCAGTAGATCCAATAAAGGCAACTGTTTCACCAGCTTTAGCAGTGAAACTAACATGCTCAATTACTGCTTCAGAATTTTTTGCATAACGGAAAGAAACATCTTCAAAAGTTACTTGTCCTTTGCTTTGGCCCTCAGTCTGTGCTTGATCTTTTTCTTTGATACTGCTATCCAGTGCTAACACTTTGTTAATCCGGCCAGCCGAAACAAGGGTACGTGGTAAAACAATAAACAAAGCCCCCATCAGCAAGAAGCCAATTACAACCTGCATACCATAAGACATGAAAACAACCATATCACTGAATAGACCAAGCTTATCAGCAGATGTTGCGCTATGAATCAAATAAGCTCCAATCCAGTAAATAGCCAGGGTTAAACCACTTGAAATTCCGCTCATAATCGGATTGAACAAAGACATGAAGCGGTTAATAAAAATATTAAGGCTAGTTACCTCGTCGTTTGCTGCACCAAATTTTGCATCCTGGTAATCTTCTGCATTATAGGCCCGAACAACCCGAATCCCTGTCAAACTCTCACGTGTCACACTATTTAATTTATCTGTCAAGGTTTGTACAATAGATTGCTTTGGAAAAGCCAAAGTCACTAAGACAATCGTCATTAATATAATGGCTGCAACCGCGACTAAAACAGCGATCAACCAAGCATCTGATTTGCCAACAACCTTCGTCATAGCCCAAATAGCCATGATGCTTCCTCGAATAACAACTTGTAATCCCATAGCGATAAACACCTGAATTTGGGTAATATCGTTGGTTGTTCTGGTCAGAAGGCTAGGGATAGAGAATTTTTTAATCTCTGAATCAGAATAATCCAAAACACGATTAAAAATATCCTCACGCAAGCGGGTAGTATAGCTAGAAGCCATCCGAGAGGACACAAAACCAGCTATTACCAAGGAGAATAAGCTGGCAAAGGATAGGCCTAGCATTTTCAAACCTGGTACCCATAGATCTCCTGTCGTTGTCCCCGGTGTCTGTAGTAAGGTTGTAATTTCTGACATATAAGTCGGAACTTCTAACTCTAAATAAACGGTCAGACAGATAAAAACAACTGTCATCAAAATCAGTCCGATTTCTTTTGACGTCAAGCGTTTAAATAATTTAAACATTGGCATCCTCGCTTTCTAACTTCTCAATATTTTGGTGGAATTTCGCCATAACCAGAGTGAAGGTTGCCAATTCTTCTTCTGAAACACCCTGGAGGAGACAGCGATCAATTTCATTAAAAAAATCATGTAACTCTTTCAATTGTTGTTTAGACTGGGCTGTTAAATGAATCATCTTGGCCCTTTTATCTGTCTCGCTTACCTCAAGAAAGATGGATCCATTTTTTTCCATCCGTTTGATTAGATTGCTGGCCACCGACTTAGAAATATCTAACTCATGCTCAATATCCCTAATGAAGGTCGAAAGTCCTCTCTTCGCTCGGTGAGATACGATATGAAGAACTTGACCTTGTGGACCTCCCATAAATTCCATCCCACAAACCTTAGCGCGTTTCTCTATGATCCGTTGAGTCTTTCGGCCAAAGCGTTTGAATTCTAATAAAGGCTTTTCCAATACATGCTCCTTTCCATTTAGTTCTCTTGAGAACAAATAAGTTTCCGTGAGAACTATTCTACCACTTCAAAAGCGAAAGTCAAGAAAAAAGTTTCCGTGAGAACTATATTTTTTTAAAAAAGAAACTGGGAACCAAAGTCCCAGTTCTATCTATTCAAAAAATCTCGCCCTGCACCCATTACGCCTCATCAACTCTTCTTTTAATGTTCTAAAAACATCTATTAAATAGAAAAACGAAGTTCCCTCGGCTCATCTTTACTTTCTTCTTTTCTATGGAAATAACCACTTAATATGAGGAGCCAATTCGGAAATCTGTTGATGGAGTTCGTTGAAACTAACATCTTTCACATGGTCCAAATTTAAAGAAATGGCACTTGCGTCTTGATCCTTAGGATAAAAATATAGAATTCGAATGTCCGGATCTGCAGACGTCCTATGAGACCGGTAAAGATCATATTCAATCATCTCAATCTCCTGCCATAAGAAGAACTTCTCGCTTTTATCAGATAGGCCTCTTAATCTCATTCCCGATTGATCCATCTCTAGAATCGGAGGTCTATGATTGGAAATATAGCCTAAAACAAACATCAAAATAGCAATGATCCCCACTCCCCAATAGACTATATTTAACATAACATCGCTTCCTTCAGTAGTCTGACCACTTCTCTCATCCTCTTTGCTGATTGGATTACGATAAATTATTTGATTAGCACTATTCTGACTTTCTAATGCAGTAGTCTGCTTATCTAAAGAGGCAAAAGCCATAGTAAAAAAGATACCCAAGAGCAAGAGAAAGCCTATGAAATAAAAAGTTGAACCATCGCGCTTATATACTTTCATTCTATCCCCCTATATGAGAATCCCTTCCAAATGATCCAGCTCGTGCTGACAGATTTGAGCAGGAAAGTCTTTCAGGGTTATGGTTTGTGGTTGCCAATTTCGATCTAGGTAATCGACAGTAATTTCTTGATAACGGGTTGTAGATCTACTACCAACAAGAGACAGGCAAGCTTCCTCTGTCTGATAAGGACCTGACTTAGCGCGCAAGACTGGGTTAAACATAATGATTGGAACCATCCCATACATGAAAATGATCACGCGCTTCTTAACCCCAATCATATTGGCCGCAAGACCGACACAGTTATCTTGATTGGCTAGCAGAGTATCCTGCAGATCTTGAGTAAGGTAGAGATCTGATTTTACAGCTACTTCTGATTTTTGCTGTAAAAAGAGAATATCTTTTACAATAGCTTGTTGCATGTTACACCTCATATAATAAAGGCCTGATCAAGTCAGACCTTTACTCCTTTATTTTGCATGTCGTTCGCTGATTTCTTTAGCCAGTACAAAGTTACCCAACGTTGCTGAACCATTACCAGCTACAGCTGGTGTCACAATATAATCACGAACATCTGGAACAGGAAGATAGCCATTGAGTAACACTGTGAATTTCTCGCGAACACGGTCCAACATGTGCTGTTGCGCCATTACTCCACCACCAAAGACAATCACGTCTGGGCGGAAAGTTACAGTAGCTTGAATCGCAGCTTGAGCAATGTAGTAAGCTTGAATATCCCAGACAGAGCTGTTAAGCTCGATATTTTCACCACGGATTCCGGTACGAGCTTCCAAGCTTGGACCAGCTGCCAGACCTTCCAAACAGCCATTATGGAAAGGACAGACACCATTAAATTCTTTTTCTACATCCATCGGATGCTTAGCTACATAGTAGTGACCCATTTCTGGGTGACCAGCACCACCGATAAATTCTCCACGCTGAATCGCTCCAGCTCCAATTCCTGTCCCAATTGTATAATAGACCAGGTTTTCAATACGGCCACCAGCGTTGTTGCGAGCTACCACTTCTCCAAAAGCGGAACTATTGACATCAGTAGTAAAGTAAATGGGTACATTAAGAGCACGACGAAGGACACCAACGATATCCACATTCGCCCAATGTGGCTTTGGAGTTGTCGTAATGAAACCGTAAGTTTTTGAATTTTGATCAATATCAATTGGTCCGAAAGAGCCAACAGCTAAACCAGCTAAATTATCAAAACGAGAGAAAAATTCAATCGTTTTATCTAAAGTTTCAATCGGTGTTGTAGTAGGAAACTGTGTTTTTTCAACAATTTCAAACTTCTCATCACCAACCGCACAGACGAACTTAGTCCCGCCAGCTTCCAAACTTCCATATAATTTTGTCATAAAATTCCTCTTCTTTTATGCTATCAGAATTAAGTTAATCAGACTTCCCTGACACCTTTAATCTGATTTGCAAGTTTTTCTTTTTTGCATTCAATTTATTATAGCATATCTCACGGCAACTATTTCACCAAACTAAATTTTTTTCATGCTTTTTTCAAGACATTTAACCAATATCCTGCTCCTAAAAAATATCCCCCAAGTTTTCTCGGGGGAGTTGTCAATTCACTTCTTACTCATAAATCATTGGAAGCTGACTGTATTATTTTTTATGATCATTTTTGATTCTGGTGAGATATCCGTTTGTTCTAGTGTTATAATCGTTTCACCTTTTTCATCCAATATATGCCAAGCACCATCTTTATGTCCTAACAAAGCAACACCATTCTCTCCGCTATCTTCATCTTTATATGTTGTAGAAAATGCCTGATCCACACCCTCTAGTAAGCGCTCCTCTTTCGTACTAAGGGTTACCAAATAGTAAGCTCCCGCTCGAACACCTAGCGCATACTGATTATCAATCTGAGTGTACTTTTCATAAGCTGAGTGGGAAGATAAGGCGCTACTGAGAGTTTTACTCAATTGTTTCTTCACCTCTTCACTTCTTTTCTCATCTATAGATTGAATTGTTTTCTGTACATCTTTGACCTTAGCAACTTCCTGTCTTTTGGCTTCTCTAGCCTGATAAATCAAGAAGGTTCTCACCAAAAATGAACTCCCAAAAACCAAGCCGACAATCAGAGAAATGACATTACCTTTTTTCTTCATCCGATCCCCCATGTATCTATAAGTAGTATATAAGAAATGTTTCCTTATAACCTATAGCATAACAGAATATTTTTGAGAAAACAAATAAAACCTAGCAGAACTAGGTTTTATGATCTTATTCAACGGTTACTGACTTGGCCAAGTTACGTGGCTTATCAACATCCAGACCACGATGCAGGGTTGCATAATAAGCAACGAGCTGGGTTGGAACGACCATAGAAATCGGTGACAGATAAGGATGTACTTGACTGAGTACAATATCATCATTGTCTTTGGCTACATTTTCTTCAGCAATGGTCAATACATTGGCACCACGAGCTGCTACTTCTTGGATATTTCCCCGCGTGTGGTTGGCAAGGACAGGATCTGATAAGAGGGCCAGAACTGGTGTTCCTTCTTCAATCAAGGCAATCGTACCATGTTTTAATTCACCAGCTGCAAATCCTTCACACTGAATATAAGAAATTTCTTTAAGCTTGAGGCTGGCTTCCATGGCTACATAGTAATCTTGACCACGACCGATATAGAAGGCATTACGAGTTGTCCCCAAAAGATTGTCAACCTTGCTCTCAATTAGCTCTTTCTCAGAAAGGGTTGATTCAATAGACTGGGCTACCAAGGATAGTTCATGAACTAGGTCAAAGGCTGCAGCTTTTTCAGAAGCATTGGCGTCTCCTACTGCTTTAGCTAAGAAAGCCAAGGCAGCAATTTGTGCAGTATAGGCCTTGGTAGAAGCAACCGCGATTTCAGGCCCCGCATGAAGAAGCATGGTATGATTGGCTTCACGAGACAAGGTTGATCCTGGCACGTTTGTAACTGTTAGGCTTGGAATCCCCATTTCATTGGCCTTGACCAAGACCTGGCGGCTATCAGCTGTTTCACCAGACTGACTAATAAAGATAAAGAGTGGTTTTTTACTGAGAAGTGGCATACCGTAGCCCCATTCAGATGAAATTCCTAGCTCAACTGGCGTATCTGTTAATTCTTCAAGCATTTTCTTAGAGGCAAAGCCAGCATGGTAAGAAGTCCCTGCTGCAAGAATGTAAATACGATCAGCTTCTTGTACAGCCTTGACGATAGCTGGATCTACAACTACTTGGCCGTTTTCATCCGTATAAGCTTGGATGAGTTTACGCATGACAGTTGGCTGCTCATCGATTTCCTTGAGCATATAGTAAGGATAGGTTCCTTTACCAATATCAGACAAGTCTAACTCAGCAGTATAACTTTCGCGTTCCTGAAGGTTGCCGTCATAGTCCTGAACCTCTACACTATCTTTACGAACAATAACTAACTCTTGGTCATGGATTTCCATAAATTGATTGGTTTCCCGAATCATGGCCATGGCATCTGAGCAGACCATATTATAGCCTTCTCCGAGACCAACTAGAAGTGGAGATTTATTTTTTGCAACGTAAATGACCTCAGAATCTTCTGAATCAACCAAGGCAAAGGCGTATGATCCACGAATAATATGAAGGGCTTTTTTAAAGGCCTCTAGGACTGATAAACCGTCTTCTTCAACAAATTTCCCAATCAAATGCACTGCAATTTCAGTATCTGTTTGTCCTTTGAAGTGGTGACCTGAAAGGTATTCTTCTTTGATTTCAAGGTAGTTTTCAATCACACCATTGTGAACCAGCACAAAACGTCCTGTCTCAGAGCGATGAGGGTGGGCATTGCTCTCGCTTGGTTTCCCGTGAGTAGCCCAGCGGGTATGACCAATACCAGTCGAACCTGCTACGTCGATTCCAATTTTAGAACGCAGGTCTGCAATACGGCCGACAGATTTGACCAGGTTAGAATTTTTTCCTGTTGTTACAAAAATTCCAGCTGAGTCGTAACCACGGTATTCCAATTTTTCCAAACCCTGCATCAAGATATCAGTTGCGTTGCGATTTCCGACAACTCCGACAATTCCACACATACTTACTAATTGAGTGATGTTCCAAGGACATCACTACTCTCCTTTAAAATTGGTATAGTCTGATTTTATAGAAAAATCATTAGCGAAGTCAGTATACAATGTTTCTTTATGTTTGTCAAGCTACAAATCTTCAAAAATTGGTCTAGTTAAGATAAGCTTAAGAAAAACCTATCAACATTCTAGTTGATAGGTTATTTGTTGAATAAACTAACACATGATAACTTCCTGAATTTGAATAGTTGATATTTCCTTGAGGCAACTTAATCAATTAGCAACTCTTCTCAGAAAAAACTTCTGGCAAGTTTCTTCTGGATAGCCTAAATTCTTTAAATATTAGTATATTTAAGACCCTTTTTCCCAAGATCTTCAATCCATTCTTCTTGCATATTTCTTTTCACTAAATCCTCAGATAATAAATCTGCCATCATGCATACCTTTTGATAATCATTTTTTGCTTTCTCTAGATTATCTTCTACAAATAAAGCAACCTTCCAATTTAGGGCATGAACAAAAATGTTGTCCTGAAAATCACGTCTTTTTGTCATAATATCATTTAGTACGTTTACAATATCAGGTAATATATCGTATATCCCATAATGGGCCAATACACCTGCTGCTGAAACAATCGTATTTTGAACCTTTTCCAGATCCGATAATGGAAAGTAGTCTGCAGCCAAGATCACTTTACCGAGTAAGTCTACAAATTCTTCCTGATTAAAGTCTCCTAATGCTAAGGAAAGCAAGCGCAATTGAATAATCTCCACATCATTGAAGCTTAATTCCTTTTTCTTCATTGCCTGCTCTAGGTACTCATCTAATAAACCTTGATCAAAGGAAGGATCTTTAGCACTGACCATGTCAACAGTTGCCTGAGCTACCTGAATAGATATTTGCTCCTCTTCTGGTAAATTCTCAAAATAGTTTTCATAAATTTCATCAATAATTTTTTCGAGCAAACAAAGACGTTCTGGATCTCCATAATGATACAAGGTTCGTAGTTGATATTTCAAATCAATGTATTCAGGAGGTAATTCTAAACTATTATTGTTAGCCAAGACATCTAAAGAAACATCAAGCTTGTCAGCAATATACTTTGCTGTTGCAATCGTGGGCAGAGACTGTCCTTTCTCAATCCGTTGGAGCTGACGTGTCGTTAACACATCTTCTAAATCACAGATTGCCTGTCTACTTAATCCTTTGCTTTCACGGAGATTTTGAATCCTTTGTCCCAATTCTGTCTTGAAATCCACCTTTTATTCTCCATTTTTCAAAAATATTGGTGCTATTATAACATATTTTGATATTCAAATCATAGCACAGGCCTACCAACTTTTTGTTGATAGGCCATCTTATTTATTCTTCAAATCCATTCTGCTGACTAAGCTTACGGAACCAATAACCTGATTTCTTAATAATCCGTTCTTGAGTTTCCAAATTCAATTCAATCAAACCATAACGGTTTTTATAGCTATTTAGCCAAGACCAGCAATCGATAAAGGTCCACATGAGATAGCCAGTACAGTTGGCCCCGTCTTGAATGGCACGGTGGAGCTGGCGCAGATGGCCTTTGACAAAGTCAATACGATAATCATCTTGGATAAAGCCATCTTCACGGAATCTTTCTTCACCTTCAACTCCCATTCCATTTTCCGTCAGCATCCATTCGATATTGCCATAATTTTCTTTGATATTTTGAGCGATATCATAAATCCCTTGCTCGTATATTTCCCAGCCACGGTGGGGGTTGATTTTACGACCAGGCATGACATATGGCTCATAAAAATGCTCTGGCAGGAGTGGACTGTCTGGATGCTTGGCAAAACGCGGTGCCATAACCCGCAAAGGCTGGTAGTAATTGACTCCAACGAAGTCCACGGTGTGCTCGCGAATGAGTTCCAACTCCTCCGCTGTATAATCTGGCAGCAAATCATGCTCAGACAAAATCTCCACTAACTCATCTGGATAAGTCCCTAAAACAGATGGATCTAAGAAAGATTGGGCTTGGAAAAGGTCCGCAATATGCGCAGCCTTGAAATCAGCAGGATGCTGGCTACGTGGATAAGCTGGCGTCAAGTTTAGGACAATCCCAATCTTAGAGTCAGGCAAGATTTCATGACAAGCCTTGACTGCAAGGGTACTCGCTAGTTGTGTGTGATAAGCAACCTGAACTGCTGCTTTTGCATCCACCTTGTGAGGATAATGGGCATCATAAAAATAGCCAAACTCCACCGGAACGATAGGTTCATTAAAGGTAATCCATTGGTCCACCAAGTCTCCGTAAGTCTCAAAACAGAAGCGAGCATAGTCCTCATAGGCCTTGATGGTTGCCTTATTTTCCCAACCATCGCCATCTTCTTGAAGGGCAAAAGGCAGGTCAAAGTGGTAGAGATTGACTAAAAGACGGATTCCCTTAGCCTTAATGGCTTCAAATACCTGACGGTAGAAAGCCACTCCTTGAGGATTAACTTCGCCTCGGCCTTGTGGGAAAATCCGTGACCACTGGATAGAAGTTCGGAAGGCTGTATGACCTGTCTCGACTAGAAGATCAATATCTTGCTCCCAATGTTGATAAAAAGTAGATGTTTGTTCTGGACCGATTTCATTGTAGTAACGATTGGGCTCCACTTGGTACCAGTAATCCCAGAGATTGTCACCCTTGCCGTCACCAGGCACGCGACCTTCAGTTTGCGGACCAGATGTGGAAGAACCCCAAACAAAGTCTTTTGGAAATGTAAGCATATGGTTACCTCACTTTATAAAAGTCACCTTCATTATACTCTTTCTGATGGTATAAAAACAGGACCTATTTATTCCAATTTTTCTGCTTTTTAAAGAGAAAAATTCTAAATAGATCTCTAGCTTTATCTGATTCATTAGTCTACTTGCTGGCGGTAGGCCTTTGGCGACTTGCCACAGAGTTTTCTAAACACCTTGTAAAAATATCCAACATTGCTGTAGCCCACTGCATAACAGACATCTTCAATACTGTCATTGGTTGACAAAAGCAACTGTTGGGCTGCCTTAATCCTCTGCTTATTCAGAAGCTCAGCAAAGGTCGAATTGGTCTCACGCTTAATCAACTGTCCTAGGTAGACCGGATTGATAAAGAGGTCTTTACTGATATCCTTTAAAGACAGATCCTTTTGATAATCGCGACCAATGACTTCTAGAACACTGGCAACATTTTCATTCATACGATACTGAGCAAATAAATGAGTTAGCTTTTGCTTGATATAGTCTAGCAGGTCCTCAAAGGACGTCATGCCTTCAATTTCCTTGATAATGCTGGTCATATCATCTGGTTTCAAATGCTCGAACAAATGATAAACATCCATCATAAATTGAATAAAGAGCTGTTTGGTAATCGATATTCTTGGTGTGTGGCTCAAGACAACACCTTTTAGCAAGTCTAACTCATCCAAAATCTGATTGATATTCCCCTGGATAATCACGCGATACATGGGTTCATAGTATTGAAAAAGGGGATCCGCCTGTTGCAAGCCAACCATTCCATAAAAGACAACTTTCTCGAGATTGGATTTGAATTGTTGCAAATTATCTTTGTAAGGAGGCTCCAGCTCTATCTGGTAGAGGCTCTCTTCTTTCGTACGTGATAGGAAAAGATATAGGTTCTGACCAGATACGGAATACGAAGTAGAAGCGATACCTTGAGGTACTCGGCTAGCTCCTAGCCAAATTGTTCCTTCCTTTTCTAACAGTCTAGTCAAATCTCCCTCTGATAGACCATCTTGGAAAATTGCTTCCATTTGATGGTGAGAAGATTGGTCAAATTGCTGGGAAAGTTTCTCTAAAATAGCTGCAAGCTCAACCTTATTGACAGGTTTGACCAAATAATCAGCCACCTGCAAATTTAGGGCCTTTTTGACATATTCAAACTCCTGATAGCCTGACAAGATGATAAAGGCAAGTTTAGGTAGGCTTTCTTTCATCTGGGCAATCATTTCTAGACCATTCATACCTGGCATATTGACATCGGTGATGACCAAATCAACAGGGTGGTTTTTAACATAGTCCAGAGCTTCTTCAGCATCATTGGCTGTTGCCACAACCTCCATATTCCATTTTTCAAAAGGGATGAGAACTTTCAGACCTTCGGTAATCATGTATTCATCATCAACTAGTAATACTTTATGCATGGTGTTTTCTTATTCATCCTTGATTTCTATAATATAGCGAACACCCTTATTTTCTCCCGACTCTACAGCAATGCTATAGCGGTCCCCAAAGAAAAGCAAGAAACGTTCGTGGATATTGATAATCCCAATCGAGGTCCTTTTCTCCTTATTTTCCGAATTTTCCAATTGACGCTTGGCTAAAATTTGCTGGATTTCTGCAAGCTTATCAGCCTTTATTCCACAGCCATTGTCTTGAACAATGATTTGAACTGCATCAGATTTTTTCAAGACTTTGACACTGATTACATTGTCCTTTCGGCGATAGTCTATGCCGTGGGCAAAATAGTTCTCCACCAAAGGCTGAATGGTAAACTTAGGAATAATCATGCCTTTAAGCTCCTCAGCAATGGTAAAGCCATAAGCAACCGAATTTGGATGGCGCACCATACAGAGATAACTGTATTTACGACAGAACTCCAATTCGCTTTCCAAGGTTACCTGCGTCTCATCAGAAATATTGTTTCTCAGCAAGCTGCTAAATTCATAAATAATATCCGCAAGTTCTTCTTGGCTCTTCATAACCGCATACATACGGATAAACTCCAGAGTGTTATACATAAAATGCGGATTAATTTGGGCCTGCAGAGCCCGCATATTGGCATCTTTTTGACTCAGCTGTAGCTGGTAGATGTCATGAATATTGCGGTCAAGATTATCCAACATGGTGTTGGTGTTATCAGCAATTAAGAGCAATTCCTGCTCCTTGGTTGCAGTCTCAATTCTTAAGTGACTGTCTCCTTGTCCTATTGCTTGGATCGTATCCACCAAATCAATAACCTGGCGCTGATAGTTACGGAATACTCGTTGCAAAATCAGATAAAGACTACCTGTTAGAATTGCACTAATAGCCACTATGACAATGGCATTTACTAAACTTCTCTCTAAAACATAATGTTCTGGGACAGCCACTTGAACACCATAGCCATGAGGTGTCTCCTTGACCAGCCAATTCTTACTTTTTCCTTCCCCAAAAGTCAGCATATTTTTTTGAAAGGGTGAGATAATTTTAACCAGTACAGGGGTTGTATTTCGAATATTGTCAATCGTTTGTTCAAAAACTTGAGAATCAATCGTTAGATAAACGACCCCGATATGGTTGCTGGTGACACTGTCATAAATAGGAATGGGAAAAGCATTCTTAGCGGGCTTATATTTACTAGCTTCAACTTGCATTCCTCCTTGTTTTTGACGAGTTGAAACAAAGACTGTCTTATAATCCTGCAATGCAATATCAAAACCTGCCACAAAATCATTCTGCAGATAAATATCGGCAATATTCTCGTGTAGCGAAACTTCAACAATCCCAAGAAGGCCATTATTTAAACGCCAATAAATGTATTCAGAGGGCGACATGGTGAAATAATTATAGACACCTTCTAACTTGGCCTGGTTACCTACAAGGTTTTTAGTGATTTGAACACCACGCTGATAGTAGGATTCAACTTCGTCAACAAGTCTTGTTGAAATACGCTGAGAAGTTTCTGTTACTTCTTGAACCTTGGACTGCCAGCTGGCATAAGAGATTAACAAAGCTACAAAGCCAACAATGACAAACATGGTCATTGCATAGACTCTTAGCAAGGAATTTAGCCAAAATTTTTTCATGGTTTGTCCACTAATCTAGAAGCAATCAACTGATAGACTGGTTCTAATAAATCACTGATAAAGAAATGCCAAGCGCCCAGAAAGACAAAGAAAACCAAGGCTGGCATGTAATAAAAGATTGCCATAATCATGGCCGTTCCAAATGCAATCTTAAACATTGCTCCAATATTCAAAAACATGCCAATAAAGGAAAGCTTCATTGAATTAACATAAGATAACTCGAAATAAACCTGCAATTTCAAATAAACCGCATAAGCTAATGGCAACAGAAGAGCTAAAAGCAGGTTTAAAATACTGATAATCACAGTTAAAATAGACTGAGGAAGCTGGACAAGAAGATAGAGGCCATACAAGAAAATTGCCTCAATTGAAAGTAGGGTATAAAAAACCTGATTAGAACGAAAAAAGTTCTCTTTAAATAAGGACCAAGCCTCTTGCCACTTATAAGCTTTATAATCATATCGGTACTGAGCAAAAAGAGTCATTAAAACCGTACTAGCAGGTGCTAGGCCAAACAAGACACCACCACAGAGAGTCAGGACTAAAAAAATCCCTGATGCCAGCATAGCCATATAAATTTTTTGAAAAATAAATTCAATAAATTTTCCCATATCCTACCTCTTCTATTTCATCTTCAATCTAAAGTTCATATAAACAAATTATACCATATTTTAGTTCCTTGCTCTTTTCAAAATTGAACAATCGAACAAGAAAAAAACAAGGAGGTCGGGATCTACGTCCCAACCTCAATGTTTACCTCGGCTTATTTTTTAGCAGCCAAAAATTCATCGTATTGTTTTTGCATTTCTTTCAGTACTCTGTCGTAAGCACCTTCAGATTTTAGTTTTTCCATCAATTCTGGAATAGCTTTTTCTGGGTCTACTGTACCAGTGTTAATAGCTGTATCAAATTGTTGCATTGTGTTTGTAACAGCTGTGATATCAGATTTAACTGGTTCTGTGTTGAAGATAAATCCAAGAGCTGGTGATTCTTTTGCTTCAGCCAATTCTTTCTTAGAATCTTCGATTTGTTGGTCAGTTACATTTTCGTTGATGTAAAGGATCCAGTTGTTACCAGTGTTCCATCCAGACATGTGAGTGTTTCCGTTATAGCCATCCAAGACTTTTACGCGGTTTTCTGAACCTTTAACTTTTTCCCAGTTTTCTCCTTCTGGTCCATAAACAAGTCCATTAAGAAGTTCTGGGTTAGTGTTCAATTCGTTCAATACTTGCATTGCTTTTTCTTTGTTCTTAGAGTTGTTTGAGATGACAAAGTTAGCAACTTGAGTTGTTTGGTTTTTCTTGATGAATTTAGTAATTGGTTTGATTTCGATCTTACGGTTTGCTACACGTGAAAGCAAGCTGTTACCATAGTCAGCAGGACCTACTGTTTCTTCACGAACAAGCCATGTATCGCTGTTGTGTTCGTAAGTGGTATCACTTGTTGCTACATCTTTAGGAATGTATCCAGCATTGTAGAATTTGTGAAGAGTCTTCAAGTGTTCTACGAAGCGAGGAACTTCATAACGGTTGACGATCTTAGTAGTGTCACCTTCCATATCGATAACAAATGGAAGGCCGTTTGCTACTGGGTAGTCAAAGTTTTCTGATGGAATGAAGTTTTTACCAATTGCAAATGGTACAACGTTTGGATCTTTTTCTTTGATTGCTTTCAAAACAGGTTCAAGTGTTTCATATGAATTCACGTTTGAAATGTCAATTCCATATTTTTCCAAAAGAGGACCGTTGAAGGCAAAGTTTTGTGATGATGCAACGTTAGCAGCTACTGGAACAGCATAGATCTTACCATTTACAGTGTTACCTTTGATGTAAGCAGGGTCGAGAGCTTTGTAAAGTTCTTTCCCTTCTTTCTTATAAAGGTCTGTCAAGTCAGCATAAGCACCTTTTTGAGCAGTTACAACATAGTTATCAGCAAAAGCGATATCATAGTTTTCACCAGATGAAGTAATTACAGACATTTTCTTGCTGTAGTCACCCCAACCAAGGTATTGCATTTCTAATTTAGCATTAACTTTCTTTTCCAAGATCTTGTTAGCATTTTCCAACAATTTGTCCAAGTTGTCTGGTTTATCACCAATTTGGTACATCTTAATGGTTGTTGGACCATTTTCTGAACTAGATGATTTACTGCTACCGCAGGCAGCCAAAGCTGTAATCAAGAGTGCGCTGGCTGAGAAGAGTGCGACTTTTTGCCACTTTTTCATAAGAAAAACTCCTTTATTTTTATTTTTTGATAAACAATTTAATGAACTGATAAGCTCAGTTACGAAGCTGACTTCAAGGAAGTCCAAACATGACAGGCAGGTTTAGGACTTTTATTCCTTGACCCCACCAATCGTTAAACCTTTTACGAAATAACGTTGGAAGAATGGGTAGAGCATTGCAATTGGCAAGGTTGCCACAACCACCATGGCCATACGACCAGTTTCTTTAGGCAGTCCACTAGCTGCCCCAACAACTTGTGATGACAGACCTGTTGATTTTGCAATGTAGTCCATATTTGATTGGATTTGCATCAGCAAGTATTGCAAAGGATAGAAATCTGGATTTTTGATATAAAGCAAGGCATTGAACCAGTCATTCCAATAAGCTAGAGCTGTGAAGAGACTGATCGTGGCAATACCTGGTAGAGCAAGTGGTAAACAAATTTGGAAGAAAATCCGTGTTTCACTTGCACCATCAATCTTAGCTGATTCAAGAATTGCTTCTGGAATCGTCCGTTTAAAGAAGGTACGCATCAAGATGATGTTAAATGGAGAAAGCAACATTGGTATAATTAAGGCTGCAATGGTATCTCCGATTCGTAGCAACTGAGTTACCACGATGTAACCTGGAATCATACCTGCATTAAAGAGCATGGTAATCAAAGCAAATACTGTAAAGAAGCGTTTGTATTTAAATGTTCTTCTAGAAATTGCATATGCGTATGTCGTTGTCATGAAGACATTGACGCTGGTACCGACTGCTGTCACAAACAGAGTGATAAAAAGGGAGTTTAAAATTTTATCCTTAAACTGTACCAGGAAAAGATAACCGTCAAAGCCAAATTTAGAAGGCCAGAAGCTGAAACCATTTGTCGCTATCACAGACTCATTTGTAATAGAAATCATAATAACGAAGATAAATGGCAAGATACAAGATAGGGCAATAATCCCAATTAAAATACTGAAAAATAAGTTAGCTGGCTTACTGAAGGCATGGATACCAACGTTATCGATTTTTTCTTTTTTGATTTTTTCCGATTTTTTCATTGGTTCCTCCTTTCTAGAATAGCGCAGAATCTTTATCTATGCGGCGAACAATCAAGTTAGATACTAAAACGAGTATTAAACCGACAACGGATTGGTACAATCCTGCAGCTGCGGCCATTGTGATGTCTCCAGTTCCTGAAAGTCCGTTGTAGACATATACGTCCAAAACGTTGGTAACGCTATAGAGAGATCCTCCTCCTCCGTTACGGGTTACTGTATAGAAGAGACCGAAATCCGCGCGGAAGATATTTCCGACTGCTAGAATGGTCAAAACCGTAATCAGAGGTGTCAGCTGAGGCAAGGTAATGTTGCGAATGCGTTGCCACTTAGTCGCACCATCCACTGTTGCAGCTTCATAGTAGGTCGGGTCAATCCCCATAATGGTTGCATAGTAGATAACACTACTATATCCAAGCCCCTTCCAAATACCCAAGAAGAGCAAAAGAGCCGGCCAAATTCCTAAAGTTGTATAGAAGTTAATGGCTTCCTTTCCAAAACCTTGAAGCAAGTGATTAATCAGTCCTTTATCAATGTTTAAGAAAGCATCTACAAAGTAACTGATAATAACCCAAGACAAGAAATAAGGGAAGAGCATCGAAGTTTGGTACACTTTCACTAACTTCTTAGATCGCATTTCACTAAAGATAATCGCAATCGCCACTGCAGCAATCAAACCTAGAATGATAAATCCGAAGTTGTAAAGCAGGGTATTACGGGTGATGATAAATGCGTCCCTTGAGCTAAATAGGAATTTGAAGTTATCCCATCCCACCCATTTACTATTTAAGATACTGGCAATGAAACCATCAGGGTGAATATGGAAATCCTGAAAGGCAACTACGTTTCCGAAAACCGGAATGTAGAAGAATAAAATCAACCAAATAACTCCTGGCAGAACCATGAGCAAGAAAACGAAATTTTCTTTTAATGTTTTTATCAACTTATTCATGCAAATCTCCCTTTCTATTTAGTTGATACCGTTTTCACATTTCTATTATATGCTTTTTTAAAAATAATTTTAAACTCCAAATTATAGAAAAAACTATACAAATTATTTATCCAATTTATAGATAAAAATGAGATGAAAAAGCCGACCCCCAAAAGGTCGGCTTTTTGCTAAGTCGTATAAATCGTTGAAGCCGTTGCAATCAAGTGCCATTGGTTGGCCGTTGTCGCTGTCAAACCTTGGTCCTTATAGAAATCATTAAAAGGCAAGATTTCTTGTTCTAATTCTTCGACACGATCGATTTGACCGCTAATGTATTGCTCTAAGCGTTCTTGTGCTCGTTTGATCCGTTTGAGTAAACCTCCAAAACGGATGTCAATTGTGTCCAAGCCAAAAATCTTATTTTCCTGCTGCCATTGGCGACTAAATTGGTCCGAAAAGTCTTCAACCATTTGGTAAAGCTGAGGCAAATCTTTTTCGGCCAAGTCTGCCAAACCTTCCTTATCCCCTTCACGATAAGCTTTCTGAATACCAGATGTTATGGAAATCTTCAAAGCTAAGAGTGCATTTAACTGGGCCTGGGTCTCAAAAATGTAGGAATAATCGCCCGCTCTTTTGCTGACTTCCTTTAACTGCTGAGCAGATGCTTCAAAATGCTGCTTGTCTTCTTCCGATCGGATATGGCGTTCCAGCAGGGGACAGAGGATGTCTTGGTAAAGGACATAGCGATTTGGATTAATACCACTGAGGTTTTCTGGTAAACCTGGTAAGAGATTGGCTAAATCCACTTTCATAAAGTCGTCAATATCAAGACCTGTGCTCACCCTAAAATGTGCTGCTAACTGATCTAAATCATTCCGATAGGCTAGCTCTGCCCAAATCTGCAGAGCAGGTAGAATAGAGAATTGAGAAGTTTCTCCACCATTATCTCCCCAGCCTGTCACAATCACTTCCTTGACTTGATTTTTCCGGCAAGCTTTATTGGCTTCGATGGCTACCAAGCGACTGAAATGGTTGTGTGGTGTAAAGCCGATCCACTTCCAAGCGCCACCAGCAAAGGCAATGTCTTGGCTGATCTTATGATGATTTTGGAAGTTACGATTGTATTTTTCCTCGCTATCCTGATAATAATCCCAATAAACCAAGGTCACTCTCTCTTTTAGACGATCCAGATAAACTCGGGTTTCTTCTGGAATTTCCACATCACGGTCGTACTGACCATCCGCTGACATAAGCTTGAAGAACATATCGCTCCACATCTGACAGTGGAAACCATACTTATCTGCAATATCTAAGACTCGCTCAAGGTGTTGGCACATAAGAAGACTGCGATTTTGGAAACCATGTTGAATCAAATAACGTCCGAGACCGACCAAGTGGGCTTCGTCCATGCCGATATTAATCTTGCGTGTACGCAGATGGGCCATCGTCTGGAACATGCCCTCAATTAGATCATAAACTTTTTCTTCACCAATCAGCAGGATATCCTCAACATCTCGCAGTTCTTGCACTTCCTTGACACCCCATTTGACAAAAGCTGACAAGTGAGCCAAGGTCTGAATACAAGGAACAAAGCTCATATCAAAATCTGCTGCATAGTTTTCAATCTCTTGCAATTCTGCAACGGTGTAGCGTCCTCTGAAATAGCCAAAATAAGGCTGATTTTCTATCTCGTAGGTGTCTTCCATATAGAGTTCAAAGGTGGAATACCCCATCAAAGCCAAGACCTCAATCATCTGCTTAGCTGAGCTTAGGTTTAAGACGGCATTGCGGGAACAGTCAGCCATATAGGCCAAATCCTCATAGGCCGCTTCTTCCTCAATCTGCACTTCGTCTCGACCTGATCTAAGCGCAGCAGATAAAAGCGCCAAAGCTCGATAGAGCTGATGAGGTTGCTTAAAACTAACTTGATAACGCCCCTGACGTCCTTCAACCTTGATCGATCTAGCTGAATCAGTGACAAGACTGACTTCAATCTCCCCCAAGTTCAAATACTTTTCTAAACGGGAAAGAGCTTTCTCTTGTTTACTAGATAATCCTAAGAATGTGGCCATTGGCCTTCCTCCTGTAACCAGTTTACTAAAGCACCATACAAATTAGCCTCTCCTTGGTAGGTACAAGCCAGAATCTCTGGTACAACCGAATATTCTTCATAGCGATCAACATAATAAGCAATCGCTGAGCGGACACCTTGAATAAAGTCAGGATTTTGGCTGATAGAGCCACCCAAACTAATCACATCCGGATCAAATAAATATTGGATATTGAGCAGCCCCTTGGCAAGGTTTCGGTTCATCTGCTCAATTGCAGCTTGGCAAATTTTATCTCCTGCAGCCGCAGCTTCATAGATCTTCTTACCATTCCAGTCTTGCGAGCCGGTACTAGCTTGAACAGAGCGAACAAGACTACCTGTCGAAGCAAGAAGTGACCAATTCCCTAGCGTCTCAGCTGGTTCAGACAAGAGCATATAACCAAACTCTCCACCCAGATGGTGCTTGCCACGGTGCAATCTGCCATTGAGAATCATGGCGCCACCAATACCAGTGCCAACGACCACGCAGGCTGCATTTTCTAGCTCAGGGTGAGCCAAAAGCTCGCTTAAACCAACACAGTTGGCATCATTTTCTAAATGAATCGGTAAACCGTAAGAAGCCAGCTTATCATACCATGAGAAGCCATGAATATAAGGAACTGCACTAATACCACCAATGATGCCTGTTTCTCGATCAACTGCCCCAGGCACACTCATAGCAATGCCTTGGTAAGCTCGCTTAGAAAGACAAGAATCCAGCCAAGCCAGCAAGGCATCTAAATTGTCTGGCGTAGCAATGTCTTGCTTTTCCAGTATTTCTCCTTCTTTAGACATAGCCGCAAACTTGATACCTGTGCCGCCTATATCGACTGTTGCAATGACCATGTTTTTCTCCTTTACTTCTTTTATTAATTCTAAGGCTGGGGTAAGACACCCCAGTCTCAGTTTAATCTTATTTCAATAGTTCTGTACGAATTTCCTGAGGTCCTAAAACTCCTGACTTTTCAGATACTACTTCTTCTAAAAGGTTAACTAGCGTTTGTGAACCAGTCATCACTTCTTGCTCTTCTTGGGTCATATTGTAGTAACGAAGTACAATTCCTGACTCGTTTTCAGCCACTTTCAAAGCCGTTGGACAGATTTCAGGCAAATTGAGAGCTGGGTGATCCAGGGCTTGTCCAGTTGCTACAACACTTCCTTCTTGTTTGGAAATTTGCAGAGCTGTAAACGGCGTTTGGAAGCCTTTAGCCCGACGATAAGCGCTAAAGCGCTCTTGTGGTTGATGACATTCTACTGTGTACTCAACTTGGAAGTCACGTAGACATTGAGCTTCTGGTGTTAGGAAATAGCCCCAGTCGCCTAGCTCACCTGTTGCACGTAGAATAGTTACGGCAATCGTATCATCGCCTAAAATCTCATATTCATTTAGACCTTTATTAGCTACTGTTACTGCTTTTTGGTCATCATAAAGACTGACGAATGCTTGCTGGTGCTGTGGATTTTCCGGATTTTCCCATGAAGCAGCTGGCTGGTTATTACGACGAACGACCTCATAAATGCTGTCTGAATCGTTAGTTTTACTGCTGTTGTGGGTTCTGAAAAGAACACGGATGCGGTGATCCTTAGCAGTATTAGTAAAGCGGGTCTTAAAGCGCAGTTGCGGACTGTCCACAAAGACTGTCAACTCAGTCGTCAAGATCATGGTTGTCACTTCTGACGAACGACCTGCTGAGCGAGTCATAAATTCTACGATGCCTTTTTGCTCTTGCTCAAGCACATCATCAGCGCTTACTGGCAAGGTCAATTCATGGCTCAACTCTACTTTAGTATAGCGGGCATTATTTTCCAAAACCTTAACGCCAGCCAGTTTTGCATAGATCGGTTCTGTATTTTTTGGCTGGAAGTAGATATACTCATTTCCAATATCGCCACGATCTTCAAATCGGAGGAAATCTTCATAGGCTTCATGAGTTGACTTATCGTAAACGGTCAAGTCTTCATCAAAGCTAACAGTCACAAACGGGGTATCAATCACGCCATTGCGGTAGAGGCCTTCATGCTCTTCTTTTGCACCAGGAAGCAATTGGAAGGTTTTCCAAGACAAAGCAGCCAGGTGAACCGGCAAAGTTACGCGCAACTGACGAGCAATATAAGCCTGACGGAAACGATCTTTCGGAAGATCATATTGGAAATGAGCTCCCAAATCTTCGATTTTGGCTTCGACAGGACGACCATCCAAATCCTTAACAATCAAGTCTGGAATCGTCAGCTCCGCCATTCTCCGGTAGGCTTCTGTCGGATGCGCTTCCTTGAAATCACAAGTCGCAAAGGTCACATCTACAGAAACAGTATCGACCTTATCATGGAGCCCCGTATTGACAACAGTGAAGAGCAGGTCGCTCTCAGCTTGACGACTATCTAGCTTTTGCTTCCATTCTCCCAGCAGGTTGCCTTTGACGAATTCTCCCACTTGATTAACTTTGGCAAAGCGGGTCTCCATTTCACGGTGAACTTCGTCTACACTACAGCCACAAATACTATCGTGCGGAGCGTTTTGCAAGAGAGTCTTCCAAGCATAAGTCAGCTGGTCTTTGTGATTGTGACCGCCTGTGATAACAGTCAGAGGCTCAACCACCTGCTCTAGCAAATTACTATTTTCTTGGAAAGCTTGTTTTAGATAGATACGGGCTGAGGAAGTGTTAGCTAAAGTGTACCAACCGTCTGTTTCTTGGCTGGTCAATTCGCCCTGAACTGTAGACAATTCCTCAGGAAGAGCTGCCTCCACAGCCTGCATATAGTCATCAAAAGAACTATGCACAAAGTTGATATCTGGATAAAGCTCATTGGCTACTCGAATGGCTTGGCTGAGGTTGCGCTGAACTGGCTGGTGGTCACATCCGTTCATCATCAGCCATTGGTTGGTAGAGGCGTAGCTCTTCACATCTGCTAATTTTTGCTCCCAAAAAATCTTCGCTTCCTCAGGGTCGACTGGGATTTCATTCCCATTGCTATACCAGTTGGCAAAGAGAATCCCTAGGACTTTACTGCCATCTGCACCTTGCCAGTACATTTCAGAATACTGAGAAGTAAACTGCTCGTCCTCTAAAACTTGGTTGTCAAATCCGATCGGCTTCACTCCTCGGCCGAAAGCAGCTACTTGAATACCAGATTGCTGCAAAAGCTGAGGCGCTTGCCCCATATTCCCAAAAGTATCTGGGAAATAACCAATCTGAGTGGACTTGCCCCACTTCTTGCACTCCTGCTGACCAATCAAGGTATTGCGGACATTGGCTTCGCTGGAAATCAGATAGTCATCCTGTAAGATATAGAAAGGTCCGATTTTTAGTTTGCCTTCGTCAATGTAGCGCTGTAGCTTGTCTCGATTTTCAGGGCGGATTTCCAAATAATCATCCAAAACAATGGTTTGCCCATCTAGGTGGAAACTCTTGAAATCTGGATCATTTTCAAAAAGATCAAAAAGGTTATCAAAAAGCTCTACCAGCTGCATACGGTGGGACTCAAAAGGGAGATACCATTCTCGATCCCAATGGCTGTGAGAAATAATATGTACGGTAATATTTTCCATTTTATACCTCTATTTTTAAAATTTTATACGTCAATTCTTAAATCGTAATAGTCTAATACTAATTCGCAGAACATCATATTTGCCCAGCTGAACCATTCACGAGAATACTTTGTCGGATCGTCCACATGGAAGCTCTCATGCATGACACCTGTCCCTCCGTCACAATCCACCAAGAGGTCTAAGATCCGGCGTTTTTCTTCCTTATCGTGCGTGGTCAAACCTTGAATTGCCAAGGCAATCGGCCAAATATAACGATAAAAGGTGTGTGAACTTCCTATTCCTGCAGCTCGCTCTCCTTCATAGTAGTAAGGATTTTCAGGGCTAAGAGTGGTGCGACGTGTATTTTGGTAGACTTCGTCATCTATCGAGCAAAAGCCTAAATAAGGCGCTGCCAAAAGACTCGGTACATTTGGATCATCCATAATGCTAGCATGCCCCAAACCATCTACTTCAAAAGCGTAAATCTTTTCACCTTTGGCATTTTTGGTATAGGCGTAATTCTCAATTCCTTCTTTGATTTCCTTTTGCAGGCGCTGTGCATGAGGGACAATCTCCTCAGCGCCATCCAGATTCAATTTTTCAAAGATTTCTGCCACATAACCTAAGACAACTGTTGCAAACATATTCGAAGGCACTAAATAGCTGTAAATACAAGCGTCATCACTTGGACGAAAGGCTGACCAAGTCATCCCTGTCACAGCAAATTCAGGTCCTTGCCCATTATTAACTAGTGTGTCTTCCTTGCGGTCCGTATCACGTACAAAACGATAAGAAGAGCGACTGTGGTCTTGTTCTACCGTCCAAACCCGAAGAATTTCTCTAACACCAGCAACAAAAGTAGCATCGAGATGGCTCGTCTCACCTGTCTCTTTCCACAAGAGGTAGGCTAATTGTAGAGGATAGCAGAGGGAATCCACTTCATACTTGCGTTCCCAAATCCAACCAGACAAGTCTGTATGGTCTGTCTCATGATGTCCCTTCCAGTTATCCGCGATATTAAAAGCGTTGGCATAGGGATCTTTTAAAATCAGTGTCATCTGACGTTTGACCAGACCAGCAATTGTTTTGCGTGTTTTCGGATCTTCCTTAGCTACAAAGAGATAGGGCTTGAGCTGAGCTGTCGAATCCCTCAGCCACATAGCTGGTATATCTCCCGTTAAAACAAAGGTTGAGCCATCTTCTAATATTTCTACTGTATTATCTAAAGTGTCTGTATAACAACGCTCAAAAACGGATACCCAAGCTGGATGTTCGTGGGCTAACTGGGCAACAGACTCCAGCCATTTCCCGACGATTTCTTTTGAATAAACCATTATTTTCTCCTTTTTCATAGTCCTTTACATCCTCTAGTATAGGCCAAACCGTTTTCAAAATATATACACAAACTAAAGACCTTTCGATATTATATTTTTGCCTTATCCATTGGAATGTTTTTCATGTTATAATCTAGAAAAAACAGGCCTCATTGCAAGGAGATTTTATATGAAACCAATACTAGAAACAATTGACACCCGTTATGGAACGGACAATTCCCATAGCATTTCACATGGCAATACCCTACCCTATACAGGGGCACCATTTGGTATGAACTACTTTGTACCTCAAAGTAGCCATACAGACGGATCTTGGTTTTTTAATCCAGACTCACCTATTTTCCAAGGCATCCGTCTGACCCACCAACCCAGTCCTTGGATTGGTGACTACTCATGGCTTCTCATAACTCCTGTCTCAGAAAAGATACTGCATTCAGATATTTACCACCGCCAGTCTTCTTATCGACCAGACGAGAGTATCTTCCAGCCTCATTATCTAAAAATCAACTCCAACCGCTACCAGATCAGCACTGAGCTGACTCCTAGTCGCTACGGAGCTCGTTTTCGGCTGACCAACCAGAGAGGGCAACCTATCAGTCTCATCCTCCATAGTGAAGCAAAGATGGTTTTCCAGCAAGTAGATGCCAACACTCTCTTAGGTAGCCTCAAGGAAGAAACCAAGCCAGCCAAGCAGTCCTTAGTCATGCATGTCTGCCTGCGCTTTGACCAACCTATCAAAAAACAGAGTTTCTTAGACCAAGACCTTGTCCTAGACTTCGAGCAAAGCCAACTGCAATTTTCCTTAGCCACATCTTTTATATCAGAAGAACAAGCCCTGATCAATCTACCCCAGTCTTCCTTTGACGAACTCAAAGAAGAAACAAAGAGGGACTGGGAATACTTTCTCCATCGTTTTGATATTGTAGACCAAGGCAAAATAGACCGTCGGATGTTTGACCAAGCTCTCTACCGGCTCTTTCTCTTTCCTCAAACCTTTTATGAGCTTGATGCAGAAGGTCAAGAAATCCATTGGGATTTTAGCCACCAGACTGTTCAGCCAGGGAAACTCTTTACCAATATCGGTTTTTGGGATGTATTTCGTACTAGCTTTCCTCTATTAGCCCTTATGGCTCCAGATACCTATCATGACTTTCTAGAAGGCTTTCTGAATTTCTACAAAGAAACAGGATTTTTACCAAAGTGGCTTGCTCCTGACGAACGGGGCATGATGCCAGGTACCTTGATAGACGGTGTCATTGCAGATGCTGCCGCTAAAAATCTCATACCTGATTTAGAAAAAGATCTTTTCCAAGCCATGTTAGAGACAGCAGAGAAGGAAGACCCTTCTAAACGATACGGCAGGCAAGGAGCTTGGGACTATCAAACTCTAGGATACCTGCCATTTGACTACCATGAAAGTGTCAGTCATAGCCTAGACTATAGCTATAGTGATTTTTGCATTGCCAGTCTTGCCAATAAACTCCAACAAGAACAAGTTGCTCAACGATACTCACAGCAGTCTCTTAATTACCAGCATCTATTCGATCCAGAAACAGGCTATATGAGAGCCAAAGATCGGAAAGGTCAATTCAGGCCAGACTTTTCTCCATATACTTGGGGTAGAGATTATGCAGAATGCTCAGCTATTCAAAATACACTCAGTGTCTTCCATGATATTGAAGGATTGAAAAATCTAATGGGAGGACAAACAGCTTTCACTGATTATCTAACCAGGCTCTGTCAGGACCAGCCTTTCTTTGACGTAACAGGCTATGGCTATGAAATTCACGAAATGAGTGAAATGGCGACAGCACACTTTGGTCAACTAGCCATTTCGAATCAGCCTAGCTTTCACATCCCCTATCTCTTCCGCTACAGCGACAAACCGGAGTATACAAGTCTACTTATTAAAAGCCTGAGAGAGCAAGGCTTCCGACCTGGCTGGCAAGCTTTCCCTGGTGACGAAGACAATGGTAGCCTCTCTGCTTGGTACATCTGGAGCGCCATCGGGCTCTATCCGACCTGTCCTGGAAAACCATTTTACGACCTAGGTATTCCTCTCTTCAATCATCTACGTTTGTATCTACCACAAAGTCAAACATGGCTAGACATTTATGCTCATGACAACTACCCTCACTTCCAGTTTGTGACTAAAACCGAGTTAGATGGGCAGGCATTGCAACACATTTCCCATGAAGAACTGCTAGTTGCCAAGCGCCTAGACTTCCACTTATCTTGGCTACCAAATTCTTCAAAAGAATAATAAACAAAAAAACGCAGAACAAAAGTTCCGCGTTTTTATTCTGAGCTTGGCTTGACCATGATTTTGACCCGATTTTGTCGACCGTCCTCTCGACAAGCACAAAGATAAAAATCTAAGTCTTCCTGACCTGTAAAAGCTAAAGTCGATAGCTTAATTTCTTTCGTCTGCTCCCCAGAGTCAAATGTGATTTCCCAAACCTGATCTAGATAAGCCGTCCCATGCGTTCCAGTACCGGGCTCCGTGACTATCTGAATTTTCTCTCTATCCTCCACATTGTCCAAACGGCTGAGGCTGATGGAAAGGTTTTGCCCTCCGACAAGAGGAGAGCTTATTTTTGAAAATTCTAAACCAGCAATCGTATTTTTCTTTTCCAGCACAGCCGGTGTCTTATAGACTGCAAACTTGTTCAAAAGAGGAAGAACTTGAAAATCCGTCAAGGTCAATCTTAAATAGCGAGCTTCAACCATTTGTCCTAAGAGAAGGCGCTTGTAGCCAATGGTCTGACCACGAGCAAAGACAGTCCAGCCATTCTCTTGCTTCACTTCTAAGGTAAAGCCTGCGATTCGTTGACCTTTAGTAATGGGTTCTCGAATTTCAACGAGATTAAAGCTACGAGTCTGGCCCAAGTCAATTTCTAAGACATAGGCTGACTCGTCTGAAGCTGGCGCCCAGAAAGTATCTTCCCGTCTATCCGTCAAATGACTAGATGGAAAGCCTTCTTTTTCATTACTACAGCTCACCATGGCCTGGTAGGCTAGATTATCCATATATAAATCTGAAACGACCCGGTGAAATTCCTGCAAGCGCTGGACATCTTCTTCCGCTAATAGCCCTTCCTTAGTTGGCGGGACGTTGAGTAAGAGGGGTGTCCCACGCCCAACGGAATCCATATAGATATCCAGCAGATCAGCCAAAGATTTGGGTTGCTGACTAGCATGATAAAACCAGCCCGAGCGCAAGGATACATCAGCTTCTCCTAAAGAATACTGTGTCCCTTGCGGATCCCCATGGCAGAGATAGGCCGATGGAGTATTCTCACTTAGTTTTTCTGGTCGAATTTTCTGCCACAAGGGATCTCCGGCCCGACCTCTTTCATTTCCTATCCAACGCAATTCAGTCGCTTCTGTCGAAAAGATCAGAGCGTCTTTTTGGTAATGACGAATGGTCTCAAACCAAGATCCAAAATCATAGGTAAGCTTTTGTGCACCCTCACCACGCGCCCCATCCATCCAGATTTCTACAAATTTCCCTTTATTGCCATAAAGCGAATTACTCAGAATTTCTTCCAGTTGCTTCTGATAATATTCATTATAGGCTTTTTGAGTCTTAATATGATAGAGCGGACTATGAGCATCCCAAGGAGACAAGTAAAGGCCCAGATCCATATCATATCTGCTAGCTGAGCGAGAAATTTCTGCTAATAGATCACCCTGCCCATCCCTCCAGGGACTAGCTGCCACCGTATAGTCTGTGTAGCGACTCGGATAAAGGACAAAACCGTCATGGTGCTTGACTACGACAACTACTCTTTTAAATCCAGACTCTTTCAAAATCCTAATCCACTGATCTGTATCCAGTTTCGTTGGATTAAAAAGACGAGGGTCTTCCTGACCATTGCCCCATTCCTGCTCATAAAAGGTATTGATGCCAAAATGAATAAAAGCCGCCAATTCATCTTGATGATAAGCCAGCTGGGCTGCTGAAGGTAAGGGAGCAAAGTCCGCAATTTCGTCCATTTTTTTCATAAATATATCTATCTGCCTCATTCTTTTCTAGTAAATCTCTTTGCTAGCTCCACTATAACAAAAAAAGAAGGCGCTAACAACACCTTCCATATAACTTCCTAAAAAGCCACTCTTTCTTCTATAATTTGTTGAAGAGGGAACCTCGTTTTAATTTTTCTCACAAATTAAATCGCAAAAATCTGTCCGACCAGATAAGTGACCGCCATGGTTAGAAGACCAATCACGAGGTTTCGAAGCATAGCATTTTTGATCGGTGCTTTGCCTAACCTAGCACTGGTATAGCCCGTTCCCAAAAGCGCCAAGGCCACAATCACAACCGTTGACCAGATACGGATATGGGCAGGAAGCAGGATAATGGTAATCATAGGAAAAAGCGCACCAACTGCAAAAGCTAAAAAACTAGAGATGGCCGCATGCCAAGGATTAGTGAACTCCTCGATCTCGATGCCATACTTTTCCGCCACTAGGGCCTCCAGCGGATCTTGTAGAAAGGCCCGGTTGGTCATAAGCTGAGCAGAAGTCTCACACTCACCATTTTGGACATAGGCAGCATAGAGAGACTGCCTTGCAATATCTGGATTCTTCTCTAAAAGCTCCCGCTCTCTGGCAACAGCAGCCTCCTCTGTATCCTTTTGAGTAGAAACAGACACGTACTCCCCGCCTGCCATAGAAAAGGCACCTGCAAAGACAGCTGCCAAACCAGACAAAAAGATTATCCAGACATTGTCCGTCGCACTGGCCACCCCGATTACTACTCCTGCGATGGAAATAATACCATCATTTGCTCCTAAAACCCCAGCTCGCAAGATATTCAGCCGACCACTAAAGTTCTTATCAATTTTATGCTCTTCCATCTATATTATTCTCTCTTGTCTTTTATTTATAATCATTATAAATAAAGTTCTAAACTAATACAAGGAAAAATAGGAAAATGAGAAAAGTTCTACTATTTAATAGAAGAAAGAGATTATTAAAATATTTCTCAAAGCTAAATTTTAAACTTCATTAATACAATGCAAGCATTATCTCCACAAGCCACCTAAGATCTGTTTTTCTAATAAGTCTAAGTCTTCCTCTTTTATTTCTCCATTATCGCTAACGATATAAAGCTGAGCGAAGTAAGCCAACAATGGACCAACACAAATACGAACCATTTGAGGAATCGTTAACTCTGGATTTACACGTGGATCTGCTAGCAATTCCTTATGAAGTACTCGAAGTTTATCTTGAATAGCATTCCAGATAAAAATCTGTTCATTTTTTAGTTTTTTATTTGAAAAACTCTCCTGCAGAATGATTTTCATCAAAGCACGATTTTTTTTGAGATAGCTCATACGATCATGGACGAGATAACGAACCCTCTCTTCTGTCGTTTCAAAAGCTAAGAGTTCCTCAAAAAAACTACCGAAAATGCCTGGGACTACAGGATGTAAAATAGCCGTCAGTAAATCATCCTTCGTCTTAAAATACTTAAACAAAGTTGCCTGGCTTAGTCCAGCACGCTTAGCTATGTGAAGAGTTGAGGTCCCATGGTAACTCCTGGTTGATATGAGATCCACTGCTGCCTGCATGATTTTTTTCTTTCCTTGAGGGTAATTCGCTTCTTCTAAGTAATCTTCAAACGATTCAAAAACAGTCTTATCCATCTAATCTTCACACCTTTTTAGCATTATTTATGTTGATTTCTAAACTTTACGATAACGACGCAATCCAACAATATTGAGAATTGTTAAAATGATCAAGAAAATCATTAAAACACCAAGATTTGACAAAATATCACCAAGATTGTGCCCGTAAAGAATAATCTGGCTTATTGCATCACCAGAATAGGTCAATGGTAAGAATTTTCCAATCGTTTGAGCCCAAGATCCCATTGATTCCAAAGGAATAATCCCTGAGAAAAAAAGTTGGGGCATAATGACGAGAGGAATAAATTGCATCATTTGGAATTCTGATTTTGCTAGAGTAGACAAGAGAATTCCAAAAGCTAGTGCTACAAGAGCCAGTACCACATTAACTATTATAACATTTAAAATACTTCCTACAACTTCTACATCTAGTAGCCAAATTGCTGCTAAAACGACAACTGCCGTTTGAAAAATCGCAATAATACCGTAAGACAACATATAGCCATAGACGATTTCAGATCGTTTCACTGGTGTTGCTAACAAACGTTCTAGTGTTCCACTGGTGCGTTCTTTCAAAAGCGCCATACCTGAAATCAAAAAGACAAAAAAGAAAACTACAAAACCTATCAAAACCGGAATCATATTGGTAAAGAAGCTTGTATTTTCATCTCCATACTGGTAAGACTCCTTGATTTCTGGTGTTTTTGCGTCCGAGTCCAATTGTGGAAGAGCTTTTTTAACACGAGATAGTAACTGATCGGTGCCTTCACTGGCGATACTTGTCCGTAACACTTGTCGTATCATAGAGGTCTTGGAGGCATCTGTGTTTGCGTAGTCGACCTGATACTCACCGTCTTTATAAGAAATCACAGCATCGACTTTTTCATTTGCTAGCGCTTCTTTGGCTTGATCTAAGCCTTGATAAGTCTCGACGTCTACATGATCGAGCTCATCCATTTTCGTTACCAAACCAGTTGGTAGATCTTGTGTTGCCAACTTGACATTCACGGTTGTACTAGCTGAAAACATGAGGTTCATCAACCACATGATAAAAACAGGTGCTATAAACATCAGGGCTAGAGTTCGTTTGTCACGAAGTAATTCTTTGATGACTTTTTTTGCAATCGCTATTGTTCTCATTTTACTCACCTTCTGCTTTTAAAAATACTTCTTCAATACTTGAAACTTGATAACTTTCTTTTAAGTGTTGCGGTGTATCAAAAGCAATGATTTTTCCGCCTAATAATAAACCGACCTTATCCGTCAACTCTGCTTCATCCATAACATGGGTAGTAACTAATATCCCTACCCCATTGTCTCTAAGCGCGAATAATTCTTTCCAGATTTTCTTTCGAAGAGAAGGGTCGATTCCAACTGTCGGTTCGTCCAAAATCAAGAGTTGAGGATTTCCTAACAGCGCGATAGCAAGAGACAAACGCCGTTTCATTCCTCCAGAATAACCGGATACCGTTTTATTCAAATGCTCTGTCAGATCCACAACTTGAGCCACATGGGAAATTTCAGCTGTCAGATCTCTTTTGGATAGCCCTTTTAGCTGACCAAAAAATTCTAGATTTTCTTGACCTGACAAAGCCTCATATAAGGCATCTGACTGGGCCATATAACCAATATCTCCTAAAATATGGCGATTGGGCATAGTGTGATTTAACACTAAAGCTACGCCTCCATCAGCCTTTTCCATTCCTAACGTAGTCTTAATCATAGTTGATTTACCAGCACCAGACGGACCAATTAATCCTATAATTTCTCCTGTCTGCAATTCAAAGCTGACATGATTCAGAACTATTTGATGGTCAAAAGATTTTACTAAATCTTGTAAATGTAGTAATGTTTTCATTTACTTCCTCCTAGGTGAGTGTATGCTTACTTTTTAAATCACAAGAGCTATTATAGTGAGTGTTTACTCACTTGTCAAGAAAAAAGTTGAAATTCTTTAAAAAATAAAAACACCAGATGATATTATCTGATGCTTATAATCGATATCTCTGATTTTAGGAGTGTTTCTGAATCTCTTCTCGATACTCTGAAATGGTCTTTCCTGTCCACTTTTTAAAGGCTCGTGAGAAAGAAGAAACTTCCGAATAACCAAGCAAGTAGGCTACGTCATCCGTTGTCATGTCAGGATTCTTGAAGTAACCAAAGGCTAGAATCTTCTGCACATTTTGCAATTCTTGGTTAAACTTAGTGCCTTCTGCCGTCAGATTTCGTTGCAAGGTTCGGCTACTAATCCCTAGCGTCGCTGCGATATCTTCGATACCAAAGGCACCGCTTGGGATGGCCTGGTAGAGTTTTTGCTGGACGAGACCTGTAAAACTTTCACTTGTTGTAGCTTCTGCCAAGCGCTCCTTGAGCTGTGGCTCTAAATAGTCCAACATGACATTATTGGCAGTCAGGAATGGTTTCTCCAAGTCTGCCTTTTTAAAGACAACTTCATTTCCCTCCATTTGTTCGACGTGACAACCAAATACCGTAAGACTGGCTTCTTCATAAGTATAGGGAGTCCCGACATGTACTGGCGTGATAGTTTCTCCAGTCCCTGTTCGAATCAAATCCACCAGTAACAGCTGTTCATTGAGAAGGGCGAAACGAGGCAAGTCAAGACCTGGATAATCATAACAATAGCTCACACGGACAAGGTCCTCAAAGGTTTCAATACTAACGACAATGGGACCTGTGATTTTCTTGTATTTGGCAAAATGCTCCATCGCTGCGAGGCCGGTTTTCGATGAAAGAGCCGCAAAGAAAGGAGGCATGAACATCTGAATATCCTTGATACGGCTCATAGCGATAATCTGCTCATCAGTGGCTACTTTGTCAAAAGCCGTCAAAAGATGGTAGTAATCAAGGGTTGAGAGGTTCAGTTCTTCCTTCCAGGTGGTATCTGGAAGATTGGCCAGTTCTAGAATCATATTCAGATCTAAGCCAATCAATTTTAAATTGTCAATATACTGCTGACTAAGACTCAGACGCATAGGGTTTTTCCATTTCTATTACGAAGCACGTTTCATGAGGGCATCAAACCAACGGTCTGGTAAGATAGCATGCAAGAATACCAATGGTTTAGCTCCCATACCAACTAAGTAGCGGGTTTTAGGACAACGGCTGTTAACTGCTTTTGAAATGGCATTTGAAATCACTTTTGGATTTGACATCATCCTACCATCGTTATCACAATTGCAACCTTGATGACTTTAGCAATGGAAATTCATTTCACACATTTTTATATGGCACAGACCAAGAAATTCTCAACACCTAATTGGGAGTTATTCTAATCAAACTAAAAATCCCATCTAGTTCCAGATGGGATTTTTTATATTGATTAATTTCCAAATACCTTGAAGCGGTTTTCTGTCTGAACCTCTTTGTCAGCGGCTGGTGCCTTGATTGCTCCAAATGGTGCTTGAGCACGGAGTTTCCAGTTGGTCGGGATATCATATTTTTCAGTCAATTGTGCATCTACTAAGGGATTATAGTGTTGCACATTGAGACCAATATTTTGCTCAGCTAAAGCCAACCATGTCGCATAAAGAGCAATTCCGTGGCCTTGCTCTGACCAAATTGGGAAATTTTCAGCGTAAAGCGGGAATTGCTCTTGAAGACCTTTGACAACGTCTTGATCTTCATAGAAAAGAATGGTTCCTTTGGCTTGAGCAAAACCTGCCAAGCGTTCCTTTGTTCCTTCAAAAGCTTCAGCTGGAGTCACTTTTTCAAGTTCTGAGTAAGCAATCTCATTCCAGAAAGCATCTGACTCTTCATCCAACAGAATCACAACTCGTGATGTTTGTGAGTTGAAAGCTGTTGGTGTTTGGAGAATTGCTCCTTGAATAGTATCAATCAATTCTTGGTTTGTAAGTTCTACATCTTTGCCCAAAGCATAGATGGAGCGGCGTTTTGCTTGTAAATCTGAAAAGTTTGTCATTATTTTTTCCTCTTTCTGTTTAAAAAGTTGTTTGAATCCGTTAAAGATCTTCATAGCATCCTTTCTTTGTTGTAATGATTTTTATTACAATATCTATTATACAGCTTTTTGAAACATTGTCAATAATTAGTGATAATTTTTTTGATATTTTTTATTCTCCTAAATCTACCCATGCCAAAAAACCTTACTTATCTACAAATCTCACACAGTAAAGGCCAGCAAGTTGATAAGTTTACTTTTATCGTTTGCACACGAATAACAACACTACATAGAACTTCTTTTCGCATATAAGCTCAGCTTTTATTGGCCCGTAAATTCATTTTCATGGGAAACAGACAGAAAAGTTCAACAGCTATTTAAGAATGACTCTAACAAAAAGCCTAGTAGACAACAATCCTACTAGACTCTTTTCTAATCAATCACAATCATAGCCTTAATGGTCTTGCGTTCATCCATGTCTTTATAGGCTTGATCAATATCTTCAAGTTTATAACTTGAAGTGAAGACACGTCCTGGATTAATGTCCCCATCCAGGACAGCTTTCAGCAAGATTTGCTTGTCGTAGGTGGTAACAGAGGCTGCTCCACCTGCCACCGTAATGTTTTGAGCGAAGGTCGATCCAAGAGCACGGTTGTTATAGTGAGGAACCCCAACAAAACCCATCCGACCACCATTATGAAGAACTCCCAGCGCCTGGTCAACGGCAGCTTCTGTCCCAACACATTCTAGAGCCACATCTGCACCACCACCTAGAATATCACGCACCTTGGCAATTCCTTCTTGACCACGTTCAGCTACAACAGCTGTCGCTCCTGACTCTAGCGCCATTTTTTGTCTGTCTTCGTGACGGCTCATGAGGACGATTTGGGAAGCCCCACGCATTTTAGCAGCAATCACTGCACATTGTCCAACCGCTCCATCACCGATGACAACTACCTTATCACCAGGCTTGACGTCAGCAACACGCGCTGCATGGTAACCTGTCGGCATAACATCCGCCAATGTCAAGAGAGACTTGAGCATGCCTTCTGTGTAATCAGAAGGTTGACCTGGAACTTTGATAAGGGCCCAATTGGCAAAGTGGAAACGGATGTACTCCGCTTGAACCCCATCAGACCAGTTGGTGCCAATATGGCGGTCACAGGTACCGTCATATCCTGCTCGACAAGCATCACATTCCCCGCACCCATGAGTAAAGGGAGCAATAACAAAGTCACCTGGCTTAACCGTTGTAATGGCCTCACCGATTTCTTCGACAATCCCGATAGCTTCATGCCCACTATTTTGATGGCCCTTTTCGATGTCTGGATTGCGGTAGCTCCATAAGTCAGAGCCACAGACACAGGTCCGAACGATACGAATGATAGCATCATCCGGTGCCTCTATTTGCGGACGATCCACTTCAACAAGACCAACCTGACCAGCTTTTGTATAGACTGTTTTCTTCATAGAACATACCTGCTTTCTATTCTTACTTGCTTTTAGTATACACCTTTATTATCTATTTTGTAAGTAGAATATGGACTTGAAACTTCTAATGAAAATTTCCTCTTTTGCGCCATTTGCTTGCTCTTAATTAAGTAATCAATTTGATTGGCTTAATAAATGTTTTAAAAATCTAACAAAAGACCTTGAGAAAATTTTCTCAAGGTTTTGTTCATAATATACAGTTGAAATACTGGACATGATGGGCTTCTGTGTTAATCAGGCTCTCGTATCGTAGGTACCGTTTAAAAATCATCTTCCTCATCGTCATAAACACGTTCACCATGGATTATAATATATTCTTCGCGAAGCCGTTCTTCCTCTTCCCATAGCGGATCTCTTACTGGTATCATTGTCTTTAATTCTTCCAAACTAATTTCAACCGCTTCATCATAAGTCAGTGAAAGAACATCCTTGTGCAACTCCTTAAAAGTCTCTAAATCTATCCAAGTCAGCTTGTCATCCTCACTAATCTGCCCATCAATAGCAGAAGCTACCTCGACCGACATAATGTATAAAGCACGTTTATCTACTGTTAAAACATCTATATGAGATGTTGCGATACGTAGATAATCTCCACGTTCTCTCCACTCTGTAATGAAAGTTTTTTCAAATTCCAATTGAATATTTTCATCAGAAAACGAATTCCAAGGATCGCTCTTGTCGTATGGTATATGATTCCATCGTTTATCATTAAATCGCCATTTATCAAATTGAACTCCAAAAAAGAAATCGTCTTGTAGCATCTCATCATCACCGACGTTTGAGTATGTAATAGGATGGCCATGCCACTCCTTAAACCACATTTTCCAGAGCAACTCTCTTGTCGTGAAGGTTATTTTTTGCTTAAAATCACTTTTGATATAAATTCTCACTCGTCTTCCTCGTCGTCATCCAACTCCACTTCTCCATGGATTCGGATATACTCCTCACGCTTCCTATCCAATTCATCCCAAAGGGGCTCGTCGATGGCTTTCATAACCTTTATCTCTTCTAAACTAATATCGACTGCTTCGTCGTAGATCAAATTCAGTAGGTCTTTATGTTTCGTTTTGAATTCTTCAACACTCAGCCATGTTTCTTTGTCGTCTTCGCTGATTTGACCGTCAATGACAGATGCTACCTCAATCGCCATGATATAGAGAGCTCGCTTGTCAACCGTTAGAATATCCTTATGAGTCGTGATTATTCGAAGACAGTCTCCTTTTTCTCGCCCATCACTTTCATAAGAATTTTCAAAATTTAAATTTAAATTTTCACGCTTAAAAGTCGCCCAAGAGTCTTTTCCTATTCTAAAATCAGCCATTCCCCAACGCTCATCATTTGAAGAAAATTTATCTAGAGTTAAACTCAAATAAAAATTTTCATCAAATGCATAAGAAAAACCAACTTTCACTCCCTTACGTTCTTTGAACCACATTTTCCAAGGATATTCCATACAGTTTTGGTATATACTAGTTTCGTAGTTGCCTTTAAGATATAGTTTCAATCCTCTTCCTCATCGTCATAAACACGTTCACCGTGGATTTTGATGTATTCTTCGCGAAGCCGTTCTTCTTCCCATAGAGGATCTCTTACCGGTACCATTTTCTTTAATTCTTCCAAACTAATTTCAACCGCTTCATCATAAGTTAGTGAAAGAACATCCTTGTGCAACTCCTTAAAAGTCTCTACATCCACCCAGGTCTCTTTGTCATCCTCGCTAATCTGCCCATCAATTGCACCCGCAACCTCGACTGCCATAATGTATAAGGCACGTTTGTCAACCGTCAAAATATCTACATGAGTTGAAGCAATTCGAAGAAATTCCCCCTTTTCACGGTCGTCGGAAATAAAGGCATGTTCAAATTCAAGTTCAATATCTTCATATTGCAGGGACAACCAAGGATTGCTCGGAATTATAAAAGGAGCCTTATCCCATCTTTCATCAACTGAAACCCATTTGCGTAGCTCTACTCCAAAATAAAAATCATCTTGTAGCATCTCATCATCCCCAACATTTGAGAAACTTATTTTTTGACCATTTCTTTCTTTAAACCACATTTTCCATGCAAGTTCTCTGTAGCCAAATGACACTTTTCTAGTATAGTTGCCTTTGATATATAGTCTCATAAATCTGATATATCGCCTCCATGTGCAAGCATGTATTCTTTCCTTTACACAATTTTTTCAGCTATTATACCACATCCAAGGCGAAAGAAGAAGCGTGGACAGGTACCAGTTCGATAAATTTCTACAGCTGTTAGCCTCAATAAAAGTGAACGATAAAAAAATAACCTCAGAAACGAAATTCTGAGGTTAAGAAGTTTATTTCACAACGATATTAACAAGTTTATTCGGTACACTAATCACTTTCACGACTTCTTTGTCGGCGATTTCAGACTTGATTTTCTCATCTGCTAAAGCGATTTCCTGCAATTCCTCACGGCTCAAGTCCTTAGCTACGACTAGCTTAGCACGAACTTTACCCTTGATTTGAACTACGATTTCGACCTCTGCTTCGACAAGCTTGCTTTCATCATAAGTTGGCCAAGCTACGTAGGAGATACTCTCGCCAGTTTGAGCTAGTGACTGCCAGAGTTCTTCAGCCAAGTGTGGTGCGAAAGGCGCCAGCAATTGAATGAAACCTTTGGCATATTCGACATAGAGTTTTTCTTCCTTGTTGGCTGCATTGACAAAGATCATGAGTTGGGCAATGGCCGTGTTAAACTTGAGCTCCTCAAGCTGCTCTGTGACAGACTTGACTGTTTCGTTGTATACCTTGTCAAGAGCTCCGCTATTTTCCGCAACGATTTCTTTGCTTGTCATCAAACGGTAAACACGATCAAGGAACTTGCGGCTGCCTTCCAGACCTTCCTCGCTCCAAGCAATGGACGCATCCAGTGGCCCCATGAACATTTCATAGACACGAAGGGTATCAGCACCATATTGCTCTACTACATCGTCTGGGTTGACTACATTCTTCAGAGATTTAGACATCTTAGCAGGTGCTTGCTCTAATTCTTCTCCCGTTTCGATGTTGAAGAATGAACCATCACGTTTTTCCACCTTGTCAGTCGCCACAAGTGCTCCACGGTGATCACGGTAGCTAGTCCCCAAAATCATTCCTTGGTTAAAGAGTTTTTGGAAAGGCTCTTTGGTCGGTACCACTCCAAGATCATAGAGGAACTTGTGCCAGAAGCGAGCGTAGAGGAGGTGAAGCACGGCGTGCTCTGCACCACCGATGTAAATGTCAACTGGAAGCCAAGCCTTGAGCAGGTCTTCGTCTGCTAATTTCTCATTGTTGTGCGGGTCAATATAACGCAGGTAATACCAGCTAGAACCAGCCCATTGAGGCATAGTGTTGGTTTCACGGCGTCCTTTAACACCATCTTCCCGAGTCACTTCTAGCCAGTCAGTCAGATTAGCCAGAGGGCTTTCACCGGTACCAGATGGGCGGATATCCTTGGTTACAGGCAAGACAAGCGGCAATTCACTTTCTGGAACAGCCGTTGAAGTCCCGTCTTCCCAATGAATAATTGGAATCGGCTCACCCCAGTAGCGCTGACGGCTAAAGAGCCAATCGCGCAGGCGATAGGTGACTTTTTCGTTTCCGACACCTTCTGCTTCCAGCCAAGCAACCATCTTTTCAATAGCGGTAGCCTTGTCCAAGCCATCTAAGAAGCCAGAGTTAATATGCGGACCGTCTTCTGTGTAAGCAGCGTCAGCAACATTGCCCCCCTCTAGAACCGGAATAATCTCTAAATCAAACTGCTTAGCAAACTCCCAGTCGCGCTCATCGTGGGCAGGAACGGCCATGATAGCCCCTGTTCCATAGCTTGCAAGCACATAGTCGGCAATCCAGATTGGGATTTCCTTGCCATTGACAGGATTGATAGCATAAGCTCCTGTCCAGACACCGGTCTTCTCCTTAGCTAGATCAGTCCGAGCCAGGTCAGATTTGAGGCTGGCTGCATGTTTGTAGTCTGCTACTGCTTGGGCTTGTTCGGCACTTGTAATGGCATCAACGAGAGCATGCTCTGGAGCCAAAACAGCATAGGTTGCACCAAAAAGGGTGTCCGGACGAGTCGTAAAGACAGTAAAGTCCTTATCTGTATCCTTAATTTTGAAGGTTACATTGGCACCGGTTGACTTACCAATCCAGTTGCGCTGCATATCCTTGATAGACTCAGGCCAGTCCAGTTCCTCCAAGTCATTGAGCAAACGCTCTGCGTAGACCGTGATTTTCAGCATCCACTGACGCATGGGCTTGCGGACAACTGGATAACCACCGCGCTCAGAAGTGCCATCTGGCAGAACTTCCTCATTAGCGATAGCCGTTCCCAGCTCTTCCACCCAGTTTACTGGTACTTCTGCTTCATAAGCCAGACCTTTTTCGTAAAGTTTGGTGAAAATCCACTGAGTCCACTTGTAATAGTTAGGGTCAGTAGTATTGACCTCCCGATCCCAGTCATAAGAGAAGCCCAGAGCATTGATTTGACGCTTGAAGTTGGCAATGTTTTCCGCTGTAAAGTCAGCCGGGTCATTGCCTGTATCCATGGCATATTGCTCAGCTGGCAAACCAAAGGCATCCCAGCCCATAGGATGAAGGACGTTATAGCCCTGAGCTCGCTTGTAGCGGCTAAGGATATCTGTCGCTGTGTAGCCCTCTGGATGCCCTACATGGAGCCCCGCTCCTGATGGGTAAGGAAACATGTCCAGCGCATAAAAGTTAGGCTTGTCCTTGTCCGTACCTGTCTTAAATGTATGGTGCTCTGCCCAGTATTTTTGCCACTTAGGCTCGATTTCTCTATGATTGTAAGTACTCATATTTATCTCCAACTTTTGTGATGTTACTATTATACCATTTTCAAAGGATTTTGAAAGATGGAATCCAGTTTTCACCGATAAAAACTATAAGCCATTTCTAAAGCGTTAATCTTTGATTGACCTCCAAAATTAAAAGGTGTATAATTCTGACAGGAGGAATAATCATGAATTTACAAACTATTTTCACTTATGTTTTCTTTGTTATTTTTATTAGCACAGAAATGTGGATTAAAAATAAAACTAAGTCAAACAATGTAAATGATTCTGCAGACAAAGGAAGTCGCTACATCATTATTGGTAGTGTTGTTTGTTGTCTTCTATTAATGAATGAACAACTTCTACCTTCTATAGCTCAATTGCCACCTTTTTTGACCTATGTTGGAATCCTCATCTCCCTAGCAGGGTTCGTATTGCGAATCTATGCAGTCAATTATCTCGGAAAAAACTTCACACTGGCCGTTCAAACAACTGATAATCAACAATTAGTAGACCATGGCCCTTATGCTATTGTGAGAAATCCTGCCTATACTGGCAGTATCTTGTCTATCCTTGGCCTATCAATCACTTCACTAAATCCTTTTACAATCATTATCTGTCTTATTTTACTAGTAGTAGGATATGGCATTCGACTTAAAGTAGAAGAAAAAGCCTTAGGTAACCACTTTGGAAAAAATTACGAAACATATTGCCAAAAGGTTAGATACCGAGTTTTCCCTTATATCTGGTAATCTCATTAAAAAACAAGCCGCCTCGTCAGCCTTATGGTTGAAAGGTGGCTTGTTTTCTATTTTGCTTTTATTTATCCAAATCCTTGACATATCGGTCGACTGCTAGGATAGCTTGTGCCACATCAGAAGCAGAAATAGCAAACGGCATCTGATGAATTGTTTCACCCTCAATCGTCGCCTGTTTTCCAACTTTCAGTAGATCCTCATAGCTAACATTTTCTAAATGCATTTCTTCTAAACTTGTCGGCATACCAATTCTTTGATAGAAACGGATATATTTCTCCAATTCCTCTTTCGGCCGATTTTCAAGGAAGAGCTGGGTCAAGGTTCCATAGGCAACCTTTTCGCCGTGGGTCAAGTGGTGAATATCGCCTGAAAGAGCTGTAAAACCATTGTGAATAGCATGGGCTGCTGCCAAACCAGCACTCTCGAAGCCTAATCCACTAAGTAATGTATTTGCTTCAATGATATTCTCTAAAGCAGGCGTGACAACTTGTGCTTCACAGGCTGCGATAGCCTGCAAGCCATCTGCAAACAAAATCTCTTCACATTTCTTCGCAATTGCATTTCCTGCTAAAGTCTGCCTGTCCCCCAACATGGTAACACCATTAGCCTGCATAACCGCTCTAGCTTCAACCCAAGTTGCTAAGCCATCTGCAATTCCAGAGGCTAATAAACGTTTAGGAGCTTTAGCAATGACAGCTGAGTCAACTAAAACTAAATCTGGATTCTTACTGTAAAAAATATATTTCTCAAATGCTCCCTCATCAGTGTAAATAACTGATAAAGCAGAGGTTGGTGCATCTGTAGAAGCAATGGTCGGCGCAATAACTACTGGCACTTCTAACAGGTCTGCAATAGCTTTCGCACTATCAATGGTCTTACCACCGCCGAGACCAATCACCAAATCAGCCCCATCTTTTTCTGCTAGAGAAACTACTCGATTAATCTCATTATCGGAGGCTTCTCCATTAAATGCAACTCTAAAAACATGGAATCCATAACGTGTTAAATATTTCGAGAAAGCTTCACCAACAATACCATATACCACATCATCACAGAGAAGAACTGGGCGATTCCCCAACTTCAATATCTGCTTGGCATTCTCAAACAGAGCATTTTCTCCTTGAATATAACGAGACGGACTTGCAAATATTCTCATAAGGCACCTCTTTCAATTTGTTATGGGTAAACAATTTATTCTTTGTTAAACATATTCCTGACTATGAATGTCAGACCAATCTGTTGCAAAGTCGTCTACCGCCTTAGCAATGGACGGCATAGCAAAGGCTGCTGCAAAAACATCCGGACCTGCTGTAACAGCTTGGGCACCATCATCAAAAGCTCGATTGACTTGGGCAACATTTTTAAAGGAGGCCGCCAATATTTTACTGGCGGAATGATCTCGCTCAATAGCCTTAGCCAGCTGGCTAATGACAGCATCTGAATCAATATTGAGATTTTCCATGCGGTTATAGTAAGGAGCAAGATAGTCAGCCCCCGCTTCAATGGCTAAGAGACCTTGAAAGGTTGTATAAATAGCTGTCGCTGTAATCTTATAACCTTCTGCCTTGAGAGTTTTGATAGCCGCTAACCCATCTGGTGTGACCGGAACTTTAATGTAGACAGCATCACCACATCTTTTTCGAATTTCAGCAGCATCTTTCAAGATGCCCTCATAATCCTTGGCAACAACCTGCACATGAATAGACGGGCCTTCTCCTATAATTTCTCGAACAGCGCGAATCCGTTCAAAGAAATCTATTTTTCCTTCTTTTTTTGCGATGGTCGGATTAGAAGTCACTCCCGCCAAGGGGAGGACTTCCGACCATTTTTTTATCTCCTCTAAATTTAAGGTATCAAGCATGAATTCCATAAATTGGACCTCTTTTACAATGTGTGCTCCGTACGTCCGATAATATCATCTTGTGTCGCCTTGGAAAGCACATTGAAGAAAGCAGAGTAGCCTGCAACGCGAACAATCAAATCGCGGTGCTTTTCAGGATGCTTCTGCGCATCAATCAAGGTTTCCCTAGAAACGACATTGTATTGGATATGATAGCCATGCAGACGGTTAAAGAATGTACGAAGCAAGGCAATTAGTTTCAGTTTATCTTCCTCTTTAGACAAAGTCTGAGGATTTACTTTTTGATTAAGCAGAACGCCACCAACGATTTCATCCGTCGGCAATTTAGAAACGGATTTCAATACAGAGGTTGGACCGTTCTTATCCATATTGTGAGATGGTGAGCATCCTTCAGCAAGCGGTGTTCCGGCATTGCGGCCATCTGGCGTCGCCAAAGTACCACGACCTTGACCGACATTGGCTGAAATAGAAGATGTTCCTGAGTAGCGGATACCGCCAATTGGACCACGGCCATAACGAGTATTTGGATACTTAGCGATTTCATCCACATAAATATCATAAGCATCTGTCACTAGCTTATCTGCGTAATCATCATCATTACCATATTTCGGTGCATCATGAATCAGCATCTCTTGGATTTCTTTACCACGCTCACCTGCATAGTCCGTTTCAAGTGCATGCCATAGTTCAGCTGGAGTCAGCCTGCCTTCCTCAAAGACCAGCTTCTTGATAGCCGCCAGTGAGTCTGATAGATTGGCAATACCGACTTGAAGACCAGAAATATAGTCATAGACAGCTCCACCCTCTTTCAAATGCTTACCGCGTCCGATACAATCATCTGTCAAAGCTGAGCAGAGAATATCCGGTACTTCTCTCTCAAGAGATAGGTCGATAGAATTTTCCACGATGACACTCATGCGGGTCAAATGGCGCAAGGTCTTGTCCCAAGCAGTTTGCAGCTCAGCAAAGCTCTTCATATCTTTAAAGTGACCGAAGCTTGGTGCAAAGCGCTTGCCAGATGCTGGATCAATCCCATCGTTCATAGTAATCAGGAGTACCTTAGGGAAGTTCATGTAGCTCATACCTGTACAACGGTATCCCCATTTACCAGGCACAGCGGTTTCCACACAGCCGATAGCGCTGTAGTCGTAAGCATCTTCTTCTAAAACGCCTTTTGCGATAAAGGACGGAATGATGATTTCATCATTATTGAAAGCCGGCATACCGAAACCAAGCTTCATGACTTCGATACACTCATTCATAAAGCGAGCATCCAAGCCAGCATGATAGCGAACGGTCAGATTCGGCTGAGGAAGATGAGTTTGGGCTACAGATTTCAACACGAGGTAGGAAAGTGGGTTGACTGCATCTCTCTTATCTCTCGTTTGGCCCCCGATTGTCACATTTTGATAAAGGGGACTACCCGCAGATGAGAATGTATGAGCCTGACTACGCACTTTATTAATAGTGATCGTCTTAATCCAGAGATTGGTTAAGCGTTCTACAATGCTAGCTTCTGTCTCACGTCCAGCTTCCAAGTCTGCCTTGACATAAGGATACATGTACTGGTCAAAGCGTCCATAAGAGAGTGAATGTCCGTTGGACTCAATCTGAAGAATACACTGGATAAACCAGACAGACTGAACAGCTTCAGCAAAGGTTGATGCTGGCTCATATGGCACTTTAGAACAGATTCTAGCGATTTCTAATAGCTCCTGACGACGCTTAGGCTCTGCTTTTTCAGCCAGTTGTTTGGCTAAGGCTACAAAACGCTCCGCATAAGCTTTCACCGCATTGACTACGATGAAAATCGAATCATAAAAATGGTATTTGTCAATACTAGCCGGGTCGGTCAAATCCAAAGCTTCCTTAGCTGCGCGAGCTTTTTCTTCAAAACCTTTCAGTCCATAAGCCAAGAGTTTTTGATAGTTGACCGCCAAGTGGGCATCCCCAGAGTTCATCTTTCCTTCCATGCCAAAGAAGCCGGTTTCCATATAAACCTGAACTTCCTCTGGAAGTAAAGCGCCAGCTCTAGCACGGAGGTTATTATTTTCCCAGAAAGGAGCAATACCACGGAGCTGCTCTTTGGTTTCTTCCGTGATGTAGAATACGTCTCCATCCCGTTTCTCAAAAAGATCTAGTTCATTAAGTACAAACTCTAAAGTATACTCTGGGAAAATAGGCGCATCTTTATTAGATGAAGCCTGATTACCGACAATCATCGTTTCATCTTCGATGTAAAGCGTCATATTTTCCAAAATCTCTTTGAGCATGTAAGCACGTTTCAACACATTTGGCTTTTCCTTATGCTCATCGTAAGCTTTGGTAGCCAGGACAGCGCGCTCTGCATCAATGTAGGGCTTTTTATTTAAAACATCTTCACGATATTTATTCATTCTCTCTGTCAAACTACCAAAATAGTCTGTTTTTATTGTTGTTCTTTCTACTTCTTTTACTTGGATCATTTTGCTGCATCCTTTCTTATGAAATTATTTTTATTTCTTTCGTAAGTATTGTAACATGCAATATCCAAGAATTCAATCATTTATAGGCTATAATTAAATTAAAGATTATTTGCACATTTGTGCCATCTGAGCTAAGAAACTTTTGTGTTTTTTATTCATCAAAATCAGATTACTCTTCATTTTTCAATTCGTTATTGTAGGCAATCTTATCCTGAAACTTCACAAATGGGAAGTAAACAAAGGCGGACATGGCTAGAATGACAATTTGAATGACTGCTCCTTGCCAACCAGCAACCATAAAACCTGAAATGATAGCCGGTGTACTCCAAGGCAAAGTCACACCTGCGAATGGTTGCATAAATCCAACTGCAATCGCCATGTATACAATTAAAGCAGCTAAAACTGGAACCAAAACAAAGGGTAAGAACATGACCGGATTCATTACAATCGGAAAACCAAAGACAACGGGTTCATTGACATTGAAGATAGCCGGAAAAGCAGCAACTTTTCCCAGAGCCTTATACTGCTTAGACTTAGCAGCAAAAAGCATCGCTACGACTACTCCAAAAGTGATACCAGATCCCGATAAGATAAGGAAGCTATCCAAAAATTGCTGGGTCACAATATGAGCGCCCTGACTAACGGACAACTTATCTGCAGCAAGTAAAGCCTTATTTGCATCCAGATTTGACAGCAACAAGGCTGTTACGACACCATTGACAACGGATTGCCCATGAACACCAAACCACCACAGAAAAGAAATGAAGAATGCAATACCGATAGCTCCATACAAAGAGCCCGTCAAACCTTGTAGAGGCACCTGAATAACATCGTAAATCATCTCAATAAAGGTACCGCCACCAGTCGCTAGCTTGGCAACTATATAAACTATCATGGAAAGCAAGAAAATAACGAAAGCTGGAATCATGGCTTCAAACTGCTTGGCGATCGCTTGTGGAACTTGCTCTGGCATTTTAATAACAATATGTTTTTTAATGAAAACAGTATAGATGCTACCAGCTGCTAGACCAATGAGAATAGCTCCTATTATTCCTTGTCCTCCAAACCAAACCTTGCCAATCGCATCTGCAATTGCCTCACCTTTTTCAGGAATATAGGAGGACTTCAAAAGAATAAAGAAGGAAGACAGAGCCAATACTCCTGCAGGAAGAGGCTCCACGCCACTGTTCTTGGCATAAGAATAACCGATTGAAAAACAAGAAATCAGCCCCATAATAGCAAAGGTTCCTGAATAAACCTGCATAAACGGTTCAGTCCAGTCTGGCCCAAACACACCAGCGATGGCTTGATTTAGGCCTTCAAACGGTAATTGACCTACAATCAAGAATAGGCTCCCAACAACCGTAAGAGGCAGAATTGCCAACATACCATCTTTTAGCGCGATAATTCCACGCATATTAACAAACTTCATTATGGGTGCAATTATTTTTTGTGTATTTATCTTAGACATAACTAAGCTCCTTGATCTTGATACTTGTCTAACAAACCCAAAGCGAGATCTAACACTTTTTTGCCATCTAGCATACCATAATCAGCCATCGGTATCACTGCAATTGGAGTATGGCAACTATCGCAGATAGCTTTCGATTTGTCTAGAGTATAAGCAACCTGAGGTCCTAATAAGGCGATATCCAAATCAGCAGCATAATCAGCTAGCTTTGCCTGTGAGTACGCCTCAATCTCAGCTTCTAACCCTTTTTCAGCTGCAGCTATTTTCATATTATTAACCAACATTCCTGTTGAGAAACCTGCTGCACAAAACAAACCAATTTTGATCATCATTATATCCTCCTAATAAGTTAAGCTTTTTCTTGTAGTTCTTTTCTCAAATCAATGATTTCCTTAATGAGATTAATCTCTGTAATACTGGTCATCAAATGATCTTGAGAATGGACAAATAGTGCTGTGATCTCTGTTTTTGTCCCCCCTGCTTCCTGTGCTAAAAATTGAGTCTGTAAATTGTGAGCCTCAAGCAACGCCTTGTCTGCCAACTTAACTTGTTCATCACACTCTAAAAACTTACCATCTTTAGCTAGTGATAAAGCCTGATAAATATGTTGCTTGGCATCACCGGCATCTAGAATAAGTCCCATGATAATTTGATCTGCCACAATAACTTCCATAACTTGCTCCTTTTCCAGTCAACTTTTAATAAAGTTTTCTCTTTTCATATGAAAGCGCTTTTATTATGTTTGTAACTTAAATCTATCACCTTTGAACATATTCGTCAATAAATTTCTGCACATTTACTCTTATTTAAAATATTTTGCACACTTGTGCAAAATGATGCTAAAAAAAGAAAGAACTAAGTTCTTTCTTTTTTTACTATCCTATTTTTCTTTAACCTACTAGATAAAACTACCATCTCCATCTAAGGATAACACCTTTAATATTGTTTCTTCATCTGTTACTAAATGATTAATATAACCAGCCCGCAAAACAGATAGAATAGCTGTCGCCTTGGTATATCCATAAGCAAATCCCAAAGTATTTGGTATTTTTTTAAGTTCAGATAAGGAAATAGCAATTGTCCTTTCCTGTAATTCCTCATATACCGGTTTTCCATTTTTATCAAAAAAACGGCAACAAATTTCTCCGACCTCTCCTTCACTTTTTAAAACAGAAAAATCTCGTTCTGTTAACATATCCAACCACTGACGATTGTTCTCATCTGCAAAACCACCGATTCCTACGACAGCAATATCCAAATCCTGCCAACTCTTTTTGAGATCTTCAAAATATTTTGATGATAAAATTCCTTTTGCTAAATTTTCCTTTTCCTGAATAATGGTCGCATTGATAAAGTTACAATCTCCATGACATTTGCTTGCCATGTTATAAATCAGAGTATTGACATGATATCGGGCATGGATGTGACTGGGACCACCAGCTAGTGGAACAAAATGAATATCTTTCAAATGTCGTGGATTTAAATGTTCTACCAACAGGCTGAGACTTTTTCCCCACGAAAAGCCTACATTCATATGATCATCTAATAGAGCTCGAAGTAGATTTGCTGCACTTTGACCTAGCCTTTCTTCTAATTCAGCAGTTGATTCATCAGGCACATTCGCAACTATATCTATACCTTTTAATCTATATTTCTCTTTGACATACTTTTCTAACTGAAACAAGCGAGTATCGAAATTATTTATTTCAATCTTGACAATCCCTTTTTTCTTTGCTTCAGCCAGCATTCGACTAACAGTTGTGCGATAGATTCCTGTTTCTGCTGCAATTTCTGCCTGGCTCTTCTCTTCTATGAAATAAAGATAGGCTAATTTAGCCAGAAGCTTTTTTCTTTCATTTCTCATCATCCGCTCCTTCAAGCCTAAACTTTAACAACTCTAATACTTGCCTTTTCTAATTGCTCAACAGCGACATTTGAAATTCCGGTATCTGTTACAACTTGAGACACCTGCTTAAGTCCGAAACGCTTAACAATCCCTTTTTTCCCAAATTTACTTGAATCAGTAAGAATTACAACTTGGTCGGCCACTTCAGACATATATTGAACGACTTCACTACGCATCAAATCTTTCCCTGTAAACCCAAGTTCTTCATCATAGCCATCTGTTCCTACAAAAGCATATTTAACATGAAAGTAGTGGATCATTTCTTTAAGAAGCGGACCAACAGTCACTTGAGAGTCTTTTTGGAATTCTCCACCTAAAAGAATGATTTTGCACGAATCATAATTCCTAACATAGTCAGCTATAAAGTAGGAATTGGTAACGATTTTTACATTCCTCTTGCTACGGCAAATTTCTTCTGCTAAAAGGGCACAAGTTGATCCTGATTCAATCAAAATTGTTTCATTATCACTAATTAGTTCAGCGGTTTTCTGGGCAATTCTTCGCTTTGTATCGTAATTAAAAGACAATCTGACATTAAGGTCGTCCCCACTATTCAAAACAGCATACCCATGTTCACGACGCAACAAACCTTTTAATTCCAATTTATCTAAGTCTTTCCTAATCGTTACTTTAGAAACTTGTAGCTTCTCAGAAAGTGTATTAACATCAATCTTTTCATATTCAGAGACTAATTTCACGATTTTATCTAAACGTTCCATTTTCATTACCTCACCTATATTTTAACAAAAGATTTTATAAAAATAAAATAAAAAATAGTTTCGTTCGTAATTGTATTTGTTGCGTAAATAAGTTATAATAGTTGTATTAAAAGGAGGGTTGCGTATGGAAACAACAAAAGGAATTATTTTCAATATCCAACATTTCAGTATTCATGATGGCCCCGGAATCCGAACAACAGTTTTCCTAAAGGGTTGCCCACTACGCTGCCCTTGGTGTTCAAACCCAGAATCACAGAGGATGCAACCTGAGCCTATGCTTGATGCTACTACCCAAAAAAACATCACTATGGGAGAAGAAAGAAGTGTTATTGAGATTATAGATGAAGTCTTAAAAGACCGTGATTTTTATGAAGAATCCGGCGGTGGATTGACCTTATCTGGCGGGGAAATTTTTGCTCAATTTGAATTTGCCAAAGCTATCCTTAAAGCAGCTAAGGAGAAAGGTATTCATACCGCAATAGAAACAACGGCTTTTGTAGAACACGAAAAATTTGTTGATCTCATCCAATATGTTGATTTCATTTATACCGATTTGAAGCACTATAACTCAGTCAATCACCGTAAGATTACTGGTGTTAAAAATGAGTTGATTGTTAAGAATATACATTACGCATTTACTCATCAAAAGACAATTGTCCTGCGAATTCCAGTAATTCCTGACTTTAATAACTCTCTAGAAGATGCGGAACAGTTTGCAACTCTTTTCAATGAATTATCCATCGATCAAGTCCAACTGCTACCTTTCCATCAATTTGGAGAAAACAAGTATAAACTACTAGGACGGCGGTATGAAATGGAGGGTACTAAAGCCCTACATCCAGAGGATTTATACGATTATCAGCAGGTTTTTCTAAACCATAACATCAATTGTTATTTCTAAGCAAAAATTCCTTTTCCTAACTATTTTTTATATTATAAACCTTCTCTGATTATACCTCACATCTTGAACTGATTTTTATCCTTAATCAAAGGCTTCTAAATTTATTCGCTGAATCCAAGTTTGAAGAAAACCTCTACTTTGCTATTTCTTCAGCTTGGATTTTATTTTTATAGTAACTTTCTCAAAGGATTTTGAAAGACGCTAAAAATGGAGAATGGGGAAAATCTTTGTTGATTTACCTTGACTTATCTTTAAAAACAGATAGAATTAAAATTAAATTCATATGAATAAGGGAGAGCTATGATTATGAGAAAGACTTTGTTTCAGATTATTGAGCCCCATCAGCAGGAAAGTTTTATTGAAGAAGCCTACGATATTTTCATGATCTTGGCCATCATTGTCAGTTTAATTCCTCTAACTTCAAAAAGTCATTCAGGAATCTTCATTTGGCTCGATCTAATAACAACGATTATTTTTATCATTGACTATATTCTTAGGCTTGTTACTGCCGATTATAAATTACAGAAAGGACGGATTTCTTTCCTCCTCTATCCTTTTACTTTCTTGGCTATGGCTGATTTGCTCTGCATATTGCCATCACTCTTTTTGTTAAATGACAGTCTGCGTCTATTTAAGATTTTACGTATGCTTCGTACCCTGCGTATCTTTAAATTTTTCCGCTATTCCAAAAACATTCAGATCTTGACAAATGTCTTAAAAAAACAGAAAGACAGTCTGATTATTGTAGGGGTTTTAGCACTTGGATATATCTTTGTTTCCGCCCTTGTCATTTTCAACGTAGAGCCTAGTACTTTCCCTACCTTCTTTGACGCCCTCTATTGGGCAACGATTTCCCTGACTACGGTTGGATATGGGGACATTTACGCGATATCAACTACCGGAAAAATCATTACAATGATCTCTTCATTTTTAGGAATTGCAATTGTTGCACTCCCCGCTGGTATCATTACAGCTGGTTATATGAAAGAGATCAAAGAACTATAAAACCTGTTTAGGGAACCCTAAACAGGTTTTTTGTATATGCATTCACTTTTATACAACTTTAGCTGAGGTCCCTTTCATTTCTTAACCTTTTTAATAAAAAAGTGGAGTGTTAATAGAGCAACAATAATAAGTGAAATATAAATTAGCATGAATTGATTAGAAAGATGATCCCCACTAGCATTCTGCAATACTACTCCATAAGATTCCTTGTATTCATTTACCACCGAAGATGGGGCACTATCAAATACTTGAGCAATTGAGTCTTTCATCAAAACTTGTTTTAAAAGTGCATTCACTTGTGTCATAGGAAACCAAGTCATAACCTGCTGCAAAGTTTCCCCGACTGAACCGATAGAAAGATAAACTCCTGAAATAAATCCGATAAAGGTACCAACGATCGTACTTAAAGTGGTAAAAGCTGAACTTGTTCGTATAAAGGCTAATACAGGAAGAACAATAGTAGCTGACAAGACTGTTGACAAGCTAACAATTCCAAAAATCTTTAGATAGTCCATAACCGAATAATCTAGAAGGGAACTAAAACCGTTGAAAATCCCAATCGCAAAGACACAAGAGAACATGGTGAGGATAATCCCAAATAGGATTGCAAAAATAGCATAGGATAATTCAACCTTGAAATTAGAAATGGGACTAACCTTGAAATCTTCACTCAGTTTCTTTTCTTTATCTGAGACCATTACTCCAAACGCTCCTAAAGTACTGGTCATAGAAATAATCGTCGTCAAACCTGATATCAACCAATAGTTTACCATCTTAATTGTATCGCTCGAAGCAGTGTCGCTACCTAACGCTTCCTTAATGGCATCAATCTGGATTTGTCCTAGAAAGACTTGATAGACTAAAATTAAAATAATAACTGACAAGAATGACATGAGAAACGCCAAACGATCTCGCGTGTATACTTTCCTATTTCTAGAAATTAGCTCAAACATTCATTTCTCCTCCTGTTCCTTTTAATAAATTTAAATAAGCTGCTTCCAAGTTTGAATATTCCACATTAAATGCTTCAATGATAGACTTATCTTGGTTTTCAGAAATAATTTCCATCATTTCTTCAACAGAAACATCTTTAAAAACAATCTCTCTTTCTGACAAAACTTGACTTTTGTTCATAAATTGTGATATCGATAGTGATGTTACAGACTGACCTTCTTTTAAGCGCAAATTCAAGTTAGTTGTCGAATGCTTTTCAATAAAAGTAGCAATATCTCCTGAGTAATAAAGATTACCAGAAATTAAAACATGTAGAATATCACATCCAGCCATCTCTTCTAAATAGTGAGTAATGAGAACTACCGTCATATTATCTTTCTTATTCAACTGATAGATGGCATCCCATAAATCATGTCGAGATTGTGGATCTAAACCAGTGGTTGGCTCATCCAGCAACAAAAGTGATGGTTTAGGCAGCAGAGCACGAGCAATATCTACTTTGCGTTTCTGCCCCCCTGACAAGCTCCCGTATTTTTTATTTTTAATAGATGCAACATCTAGATAGTTTTGTAAATCCTTCATTCTCTCCAAGACCTTGGTCTTAGATAAGCCATACAAGGCACCTCTAGATACCAAATTTTCCTCTACTGTTAAATTTTCATCCAAACGATTGCTTTGAAAAACGATTCCGATATGGCGATAAAAATCTTTTGTGGATAGAGGCCGTCCGTCAACTTCCCATCTAATATCTCCTGAGCTTTGCTTGAAATTTTGAATAAGGAGATTAAAGAGAGTCGTTTTACCCGCACCATTGGGCCCAAGAAGTCCATAGAACTTGCCTTCTTCCAAAACTAAATCAATTCCCTTTAAGGCTTCAAAAGAGCCATAGTTTTTCTTAATATTTTTTAATCTAATTTCCATTTTTCCCAAATTCCTTCCTCAAGAAGAAGTAACTTCTTTTTTTCTACTCCCACTATTATAAGAGATCATTAAACCGAAGTGTGAGGACATTCATGTCCTATTTAAAAAACTCTATGAGTTCCTAGACTCACAGAGTTCTGTTGCTTATTCGTCAATTTTACTATAGCGGCTTATATCCTGCTCCCAATCCAGTCTCATGTTCTCCTTAAGGACATCTTCTGGCAATAGCTCTAGCATTAACTTGACCTTTTGATAGTTATCCTCAGCTTTTTCGAGATTGTTTTCTAAGAAGAGGGCGATTTTCCACTGAAGCGCATAGCTAAAGACACGATCTTGAAAGTCGTTTCGCCTCAACATCAGCTCTTCCAGGGCTCGTAATATTTTAGGTAGTAAATCATATTCTTGATAATGAGACAAGACCCCCGCCGCAAAAATGATTCTGGTCTGGATTTTTTCCAAGCCGCTGGTAGGATAATCAGCTACCGCCTCAAGCAACTTGTTTAGCAAATAAGTAAACTCCTTCTTATCAAAATCTTTCAAACCAAGCGCCAACAGGCGTAAATCAATGATTTCTAGATCCATTTCCGTCAATTTTTCTTTGGCCAAAGCCTGATCCAGATATTCATCTATTAAGCCTTGATCATAGGCAATATTTTCCGTTAAAACCATATCATTCTTGGCCTGCTTAATCTGAAGATAAAGTTGTTCTTCCTCAGGGAGCTGATCGAAATACTTCCGATAGATTTCCTCGATCAGCTCTTCTCTCTGTTGAAGACGCTCTCCATCGCCATAGTGATATAGCTTTTCCAAGCGATACTTCAATTCAAGATAGCCTGATGGCAATTCGAATCGCTCTCTATTTGCTAGCCTATCTAGTGATACTTCCAGTTGCTCAGCAATATAGAGAGCTGTTGCGATGGTAGGCAGAGACTGGCCTTTTTCAATTCGCTGTAATTGCCGTGTTGTCAAAATGTCTTCTTCCCCACAAATGGCCTGACGACTCAAGCCTTTTTCTTCTCTTAGAGATTGAATTTTCTGTCCTAGCTCTTCCTTGAATTCCACATCAGGATCTCCTTCTTCCAGATATCTCCTATTATAGCATAATTTGATCATCAAAATTTATCTCTGTAGCTACAAATAAAAACCTGACCAAAGAACTTTGTATTATTACTTTTTGGGGTGATTAGTACGTTTTATTATATATCTCTATGTATTGGTATTAAAACGGTTCTTTGTTTCCATGTTTCTTTTAAATGTTTTGGAGTATCTTCCTTACTCCACAAATCACTGAACATAAAACTATACTTTTAATGAGTTCAGCAGGCAAGAAACTGGCACTATTCAAAAGTGCTTTTTTATTCCTATTTAGCAGGAAACTATTTTACCATTCCTTAACCAAATTCCACACCTTATTCATATTCAATTATTTCACCAATATAATTCTCATCAGAATCACTTTCAAAAGCGATCATACACTTAGAATCAAACGAAGGGACAGTATCATATTCAAAACCTTTTAGCCTTATTTCCCGACAGGCTATGGTTTCATTAAGTCCCTTTTCTAATTCTGGATCTAAGTACAGAATTAAATAGTTTCCAAGTCTATTTTGGTCGACTACTTTATTATTTTTCATTGATACACCTTCCTATTCTTATACTGGCATAAAATATACCAAAGTAATGTTTTATCGCTTTTACAATCAAAAAACCTAGTTTGGTGATCTCTCAAAGATCACAGCTTATTATAGGTTATTATAAATCATTAAAAGTTCTTAAAATGTTCACAAAAAAACTAAAAAGGGCGTATTCAAGAAACTAGCGCCTTAAAATGTGGTTTTTAACTATATAAAAAGATAGATATTAGTTAATACCTATCTTTTTACAAAAAATTAATCAAATCCAATATAGGTAATCAAATCATTTTCCTTAATTGTTTCTGCAAAATTCATTACAGGTAGAGTGTATGCCGGAAATTGATTTGAGAGATTAGTTAAAGTAGAAATATATGCACGTACATACGGATAAAGTATAGCTACAGCATTACTTCCTAAAACTTGTTTTAATTCTTCTTCGTTTTCAAAATCAGAAGAGGAATAACTATATAACCCCCTAATAGATACTTCACATATAAATGGAATATTAGGTATCTCCTCAGGATCTGTTGATTGCCCTAAATTTACGTTAATGATAACATATGATTTTTCTTCTTCTTTATCAATCCCAATTTCTGCAGAAAATCTAATTGGGACAAGTAATTTCCCGTCTTCTCTGTTATTTTCAAATTCAGGATTATTCTGATAAACTGACTTATCAATTACATATTCTTCAAACGAAATAATTGCCATTACGCTGCCATATCCTTCACTTGCACTTTATAAGTGCTATTATTCTTGTCACTCTCTACATATCCTACAAAACCGCGAGACTCAGCTCTAACATTTTCCAATGAGCTCTCTGTGAAATACTGTGGATTGCATTCTATTAGACTGTTAAGCTCCATTTTTTCTTGGCGTAGTATAGCTTGAACAATTTCTTCTAATGCTTCCTTAGGGAGCCAAGCATCTGTATCAAGAATTGACTCATCTAAAACAAATTTTTCAAAATCCATGATATACCTCCTTTGTTTTCGTCCAGTCAATTAAATTCATATCTCTTAAACAAAATTCTCTTGAATTTTCAACACCAGATAGTGGTCTCGGATGTTCAGAAACCGTGGGAACATAACTCTCATAGGTAACAGCATTCATCTTTTGAAATGAAGGATGATATTGTAGAATATGTTCTAAAAATATACCGTCAAGGTTAAATCTTTTAAAGGAACGGTTCTGTCTTAATCTACCCAACATACATTTTATTTGATCATAACTCTGTTGCTTATATAAGTTGAAAAATTTTTTTGACTCAGGTTCACTTAGGTCTAAGACTTTTAATTTTTGCGAATCGACTTCGAAACTTATTACGCCTATTTTGTTTGAATTAGATCTATAAATACGTGCGTAATTTTTTGCACTCTCTAAACCACTATATCCCGCAACTCCATCATCGATAAACAAATACAAACCTTGTCCCAAATCATTCGGTAAACTTTGATTGGCTTGTATGTCGAAATCTTTCCCAATTATAAATTGAGAAATTGTAAAAGACTTTGTTTCTAAAATACTTTTTACTGAAGAGGGCCTTGTTCCATGGTATCCTTCCAAAGAATGCCTCCTATTTTTAACATTCTGATACAATATGAATCGTTAGGGGTACCTAACGTATCAAAAACATTCTATTATATTTAGCAACACATGTCAATTATATGTTCGCATTTTTCACTATTTATTTGAGACTTTTCTCTTTTTCTTATAATTAATTAAAGATATACAATTCTTTATTAAAATTCTCCAGTCAGGTTTTTATGTCGTCTTATGACTTGTTTGTTACCAAATAATCACCCGCTCTTCTGGGCTCCGCCACATGCCGTCCCCTTCTTGGACATCAAAGGTTGTAAAGAAATCGTCAAAGTTAGGCAACTGCACATTGGTCCGAAGCTTGGCTGGAGCATGAACATCAACGCTTGCTAGGAGTTTCATATACTCTTCGCGTCCCTTCATCCGCCAAATGCGGGCAAAGTTGGTAAAGAATTCCTCTGCAGAGAAATCAGCTTCTTTCTTTGCTGCTTCTAGGGCTGCTGCAATACCGCCCAAATCTGCCACGTTTTCTGAAACGGTCAGCTTGCCATTGACCTTAGCTCCATAGGAATCCTGTCCTTCAAACTGGTCAATGACCTTTTGAGTCCGCTCGGTAAAGGCTTGGTAGTCATGCTCCGTCCACCAGTTGTTGAGGCTACCATTTTCATCAAAGGAAGCGCCATTGGTATCAAAAGCATGAGAAATCTCATGGGCGATGACCGCTCCGATACCACCGTAATTGGCTGATGAGGATTGGTGCAGGTCATAGAAAGGCGCCTGCAGGATCGCCGCTGGAAAGACAATCAGGTTTTTCTGCGGATTATAGTAGGCATTGACCATGTGGGCTGGCATGCCCCATTCCTTGTAATCCACCGGTTGATTCCACTTGCTCCAGCTGTACGCAATATCAATCTGGCTCAGCTTCTGAGCATTTTCAAGGAGCGTCAGCTTTTCATCCACGATCTTGCGAGAATAACGCTCAGGGAGCTCGTCTGGATAACCAATATAAGGCTTGATGACATTAAGTTTGACAATGGCTTTGTCACGAGTTTCTGGTGTTAACCAGTCATTCTGAGCTAGGCGGTTTTTGTAAACTTCAATCATGGTCGCTACTTTCTGCTCTACATCAGCCTTGGCTTCTGGAGAGAACTTTTGACCCGCATACCAAAGACCGATTGCTTGATTAAAAGGTCCCTGAGCTAGGTAATAAGCAGCTTTTTTCTTGTCCTGGGCTTGGGGAGTTCCCGATAGAGCACGTTGATAAGCACCTGCTAAGACACGGATGTCATCCGTTAGATATGGGGTTGTATTGCGAACCGCAGAGAGAATCAGTAAAGCGTGGAGTTTATCCCAGTTTGCGGCTGTATAGATATCCTTGGCTGCTTTCCAGAAGCGTTCCTCAGGCACAATGACTTGGTCGGGTTCTTGACCGATTAACTTGGTGAAGATATCTGCCAAAGGCAATTCCGGCACAAAGGCCTTGAAATCGTTCCACTTATAAGGATGGTAGAGCTTAGCATACTCAGAGCTCTCCTCGTTAGAGAGAACATACTGGGCAAAAACAGCATCCAAGTCCAAAACCTTGTCTAAAAGATCCTTGATTTCCTCTTCAGTAAAATCAAATTTTGCTAGTAAATCTTCCTGGGCCTTGCGCCATTTTGCAAGCAACTCTGCCTTCTGAGGATGGTCTTCCGCGTAGTAGGTCGTATCTGGCAAAATCGTTCCCGGTCCGTCAGCCCAAAGGACATTAATACGGGCATCCATAAAGTCAGGCGCTACACCAAAGGGGAAATAAGTCGGCTTGCCAGCCAGCTCAAAATCAGCAATCTTAGAAGCATAGTCTTCAAAAGACGCTAGGTTGCGAATCTCATCAATATAAGCACGCGCAGGCTCAGTTCCTGCTGCTTCCCGCTTGTCATAATCCGCTGCTAGGCGATGGTAAGCAACGAAGTTCTGCAGAATAGCATCTTCTGGTACTCCATCGCCAGCCAACCATTTGTCAGTCGTAGAGAGCATGAGATCTTCAATTTCCTCAGCCAAGTCCATAAAGCCACCTGTAACTGGTTTATCGTCGGGAATAACAGCTGTCTTGGCCCATTCGCCATTTATTGCATCATAAAAATCATCTTGCAGTCGTGTCATCTTTTTCTCACTTTCATACTTTTGATATAACCTTATCAAAAATAGCTTTGATTTTCAAATCTTTGTTAAATATTTCCCATATTTTGCAAAATTAACTTGACTTAATTTTTATGTTAAGGTATATTAATACAGTGGGGGGTGATATACATGATTGAGATACAAAACCTAAGTGTCAGCTATCAGGGCCAGCTGGCATTAGATAAGGCAAACGTAACTATAAAAGGCCCTACTATTACAGGGATTATCGGCCCAAACGGAGCTGGAAAATCCACCCTTATTAAAGGTTTATTGGGAATCGTCGACCACCAAGGCCAAGCTTTACTGGATGGTCAGCCCTTAGACAAAGAACTAAAACGAATTGCCTATGTAGAACAAAAAATCAATATTGACTATAACTTTCCTATCAAGGTAAAAGAGTGTGTTTCTCTTGGGCTTTATCCTAAGATAAAGCTTTTCCAAAGATTAAAGACTTCTGACTGGGACAAGGTCAACCAGGCTCTAAAAATCGTTGGTTTAGAGGATTTTGCTGAACGTCAAATCAGTCAACTGTCTGGCGGTCAATTCCAACGGGTCTTGATTGCGCGCTGCCTAGTCCAAGAAGCGGATTATATTTTCCTTGATGAGCCTTTTGTTGGGATTGACTCGGTCAGCGAAGAGATTATTATGAAAACACTCCGTCAGCTAAGAAAAGACGGGAAGACGATTTTGATTGTCCACCATGACTTGAGCAAGGTGGTCGCTTATTTTGATCAGGTCTTGCTACTTAACAAAAAAGTCGTCGCTTTCGGATCAACCGAGAGTACCTTCACCAAAGAAAATATGCAGCAGACCTACGGCTCTCAGCTCTTTATGAATGGAGGTGCCTAGGATGATTCAGGAATTTATTCAAGGCTTACATGACTTTCATTTCCTGCAAAATGCTTTGATTACAGCCATTGTGATTGGAGTGGTGGCCGGTGCCGTTGGCTGCTTTATCATTCTGCGGGGCATGTCACTCATGGGGGATGCCATCTCTCACGCGGTGCTGCCCGGTGTGGCCCTGTCTTTTATTTTGGGGATTAATTTCTTCATCGGTGCCATTACCTTTGGCTTACTAGCTTCCATTATTATCACTTATATCAAGGGCAATTCTATTATCAAAAGTGACACGGCTATCGGAATTACTTTTTCTTCCTTCCTGGCTCTGGGGATCATTTTGATTAGCGTTGCCAAGAGTTCGACCGACCTCTTCCATATTCTCTTTGGGAATATCTTGGCGGTACAAGACCTTGATATGTGGATTAGTATTGGCGTGGGTATTTTGGTGCTGCTGGTCATTAGTATTTTCTTCAAGCAACTTTTGCTGACGTCCTTTGACCCGCTTTTGGCCCAAGCTATGGGAATGAAGGTTAATTTTTACCACTATTTGCTGATGATTCTCTTGACTTTGGTTTCTGTCACAGCTATGCAAAGTGTCGGAACGATTCTGATTGTGGCCATGCTGATTACACCAGCTGCGACAGCCTATCTCTATGCCAAGAGTCTCAAGACCATGATTTTATTGTCATCTACCTTGGGGGCTGGTGCATCTGTTTTAGGCCTCTTCATCGGTTATAGTTTTAATGTTGCAGCTGGCTCCAGCATTGTGCTAACCTCTGCTCTGATCTTTTTGGTTTCCTTTTTTATCGCTCCTAAACAGCGGTATTTAAAAAGAAAAAGTAAATAAAATTAATTTATGGAGGATTTTTTCTGATGAAAAAATGTCGTTATTTAGTTTTGCTTTTAGTGGCTATTGTAGGGCTAGCGGCCTGCTCTAGTCAAAAAAGCAGTTCTGACTCTAGCTCTTCCAAGCTAAATGTCGTTGCAACCAATTCAATTATCGCAGATATCACAAAAAATATCGCTGGCGATAAAATCAATCTGCACAGTATTGTCCCTGTCGGTCAAGATCCGCATGAATATGAGCCTCTGCCCGAAGATGTCAAAAAGACTTCTAAGGCTGACCTCATTTTCTACAACGGTATCAACCTTGAAACAGGTGGTAATGCTTGGTTCACTAAATTAGTAGAAAATGCCCAGAAGAAAGAAAACAAGGACTACTATGCTGTCAGTGAAGGCGTTGATGTCATTTACCTAGAAGGCCAAAATGAAAAAGGAAAAGAAGATCCTCATGCTTGGCTAAACTTGGAAAATGGGATCATCTATGCGCAAAATATTGCCAAACGCTTGATTGAAAAAGACCCTGACAATAAGGCTACTTACGAGAAAAATCTCAAAGCTTATGTAGAGAAGCTAACTGCTTTGGACAAGGAAGCCAAAGAGAAATTCAACAACATCCCAGAAGAAAAGAAAATGATTGTGACCAGTGAAGGTTGCTTCAAATACTTCTCTAAGGCATACAATGTGCCATCGGCCTACATCTGGGAAATCAACACTGAAGAAGAAGGGACTCCAGACCAAATTAAAAGCTTAGTTGAAAAACTGCGCAAGACCAAAGTCCCATCTCTCTTTGTCGAATCAAGTGTAGACGACCGTCCGATGAAGACCGTTTCTAAAGACACTAACATCCCAATCTACGCTAAAATCTTCACCGACTCAATCGCTGAAAAAGGCGAAGATGGAGACAGCTACTACAGCATGATGAAATACAATCTGGATAAAATTTCTGAAGGATTGGCCAAATAATAACAAAAGGTTAGGAAGCAATCCTAACCTTTTTATGCAAAGAAAAAATTGGGCTGAAATGTAGGCGTTCTCAAATTTCCAGTCAAATTATTCGAAAAAAATACTTATTCGGAGTACAATGAAGCTATCAAACATGAATGGAGACTTTTATGACAACTTTTCTTGGAAATCCTGTAACCTTTACTGGAAAACAACTGCAAGTAGGCGACACAGCCCATGATTTTAGCCTGACTGCAACGGATCTATCAAAGAAAACTCTGGCTGACTTTGCTGGCAAAAAGAAAGTCCTGAGCATCATCCCATCTATCGATACTGGTGTCTGCTCAACTCAGACTCGCCGCTTCAACCAAGAACTCTCTGACTTGGACAATACCGTTGTTATCACAGTTTCAGTTGATTTGCCTTTTGCACAAGGCAAGTGGTGCGCTGCTGAAGGCATTGAGAATGCTGTTATGCTATCTGACTACTTCGACCATTCTTTCGGTCGCGACTACGCTGTCCTCATCAATGAATGGCACCTTTTGGCCCGCGCAGTTCTCGTTCTGGATGAGAACAACACTGTGACCTATGCCGAATATGTCGACAATATCAACACTGAACCTGACTATGATGCGGCAATAGCAGCAGTAAAAAACTTATAATCATCACGACCACTCAAACTGAGTGGTCTTTTTATGTCTAATTTTGAAAAAAGAGAGTCTGAAACTTTTGTTAGAACTGATCCTAAGATTATTTCTTTCTCACTTACGAAACAAAGCTTCTTAAGATCTGACACACTACAAAAGAAAACTCTCCCTGTCACCAGAGAGAGTCTGAAAAATACGATTCGTTTTTAGAAAGCTTAAACAATTCTTCCTTGATCGACAACTAGTTTTCCTGCCTTGTAGACCTGATGGGTCAGGTTAGTCGCAAAGAAATAAAGTGGATAGTCAATATTCTTAGCATCTAGGATGGTAATGTCAGCCTGCTTGCCAGTATCAAAGCTACCAATCTTATCTTGACGGTTAACTGAGTAGGCCGCATTGATGGTTACAGCGTTGAGGACTTCCACTGGCGTCAGACGCATCATAAAGCAGCCCAGCTGCATAACGAACTGCAGGTTAGCTGTCGGACAAGAGCCTGGATTGCTGTCGGTGGTCAGGGTAATAGCCATACCAGCTTCCAGCATCTTGCGGGCTGGTGCATAGGTATCTTCCATCAGACTGAAGGTAGTTGCCGGCAGAAGATTCCCGATAACCTTAGCTTCTGCCATCTTGCGAATACCTTCGTCTGTCGCCATCATCAAGTGTTCCGCACTGGTTGCTCCTAGCTCAGCCGCTACATCTACCCCGCCGATAGACTCGATTTCATCAGCATGGATACGAAGCTTGAAGCCCATCTCCTTAGCTTTAGAAAGTAAGTAGCGTGACTCGTCAGCTGTAAAGACGCCTTTTTCACAGAAAATATCACAGAACTCAGCTAGATTTTCTGCTTTTACCCGAGGCAGCATTTCCTCGACGATGAGTTCCAGATATTCCTGAGAACGTCCCTTGTATTCTGGTGGAACAGCGTGGGCAGCCATAAAGGTTGAAACTAGATCAATATCATGGTCACGATCCAAAGCTCCAACAACATCTAGCTGACGCTTCTCTGTTTCCCAGTCCAAACCATAGCCACTCTTGGCCTCAACCGTTGTCACTCCATGAAGCAACATATAGTCCAATAACTTCTTAGATTTATCGTAAAGATTTTCAAAAGAAGCTTCTCGCGTTGCTCGAACTGTACTGAGAATTCCGCCACCTTGAGCAAGAATTTCCAGATAAGGAACACCGGCTAATTTCTTAGCAAATTCATGCTCCCGGCTGCCACCGTAGACCAAGTGAGTGTGGCAGTCGATTAAGCCGGGCGTAGCAATCTTACCCTCATAAGACTGAATCCTAGTATCTGGTCCAATCAGACTAGCATCTGGTTCTCCGCTGCCAACAGCTAAGATTTTGCCGTCTTTGACTGCAATGTAGCCGTCTTCTAACACTCGAGCTTCCTTCATCTCCGCTCCGAAAAGCGGATGTCCAAGATCGTTAGGACAAAAGACTTGATTAAAGTGAGTTAATAGTAAATCAGCAGTCATGTTTCTTCCTCCATTTTATTTCTAACATTTTTACTTGCTTTTCATCATAATACACTATCGTCAAATTATAGTCAAAAGCTTTTAAAAAATAGGAAAAATTCTTTTTTCTATTTTATGTTTTTTTCTTGACTTTTTATGGACGGGGGTCTTATAAAATAAGGTCGAAACATATTTTATACTTGACTTAATAAGGAGGAATCTTCATGTCATACTTTAGTGAAAATGAAATTGCAGCAGCAATGACCGTCAAATTAGACGATGTATTACCTGAAAAAACGGTTTTCCAAGAAGGCATCCGTCGTGCACCTGACCGGGGCTTCCGTCTCACTCAGGCACAAACAGAAATCGCTCTAAAAAATGCTCTTCGCTATATTCCAAAAAAATTCCACGAAGAAGTGATTCCAGAATTTTTAGAAGAATTAAAAACTCGCGGACGGATTTATGGCTATCGCTGGCGTCCAAAAGAACGTATCTATGGTAAACCAATTGATGAGTATAAAGGAAACTGTACCGCAGCTAAGGCTATGCAGGTCATGATTGACAACAACCTGAGCTTTGAAATCGCCCTCTATCCTTATGAATTGGTTACTTACGGGGAAACTGGATCTGTCTGCGCTAACTGGATGCAGTATAATTTGATTAAAAAATATCTGGAAGTGATGACCGACCATCAAACTTTGGTTGTAGAATCTGGTCACCCTGTTGGCCTCTTCAAATCTAAACCAGAAGCTCCGCGTGTCATCATCACCAATGGTCTCTTAGTCGGTGAATACGACAATATGAAAGACTGGGAAATTGCCGAAGAAATGGGTGTCACCAACTACGGTCAAATGACAGCCGGTGGCTGGATGTACATCGGTCCTCAAGGTATCGTCCATGGTACTTTCAACACCCTTCTCAATGCTGGGCGCTTGAAACTGGGTGTAGCTGATGACGGTGACCTAACTGGTAAACTCTTTATCTCTTCTGGTCTGGGTGGCATGAGTGGAGCTCAAGGGAAAGCGGCCGAAATTGCTAAAGCTGTGGCAATCGTAGCTGAAGTAGACCAATCTCGGATTGAAACTCGCCACTCCCAAGGCTGGATTAGCCAATTAGCTGAAAGTCCGAAAGAAGCAATTGACTTGGCTCAAAAAGCTCTAGAAGCTGGTGAATCAACTTCTATCGCCTATCATGGTAACATCGTAGATCTCTTAGAATATGTCAACGAGAACAATATCCATGTCGATCTACTATCTGACCAAACCTCTTGCCACAATGTCTATGACGGCGGCTACTGTCCGGCTGGTATCAGCTTTGAAGAACGGACTCGCCTCCTAGCTGAAGACAAGGAAACCTTTGTTAAGTTGGTTGACCAAACCTTGGAACGTCACTTCAAGGCAATCAAGACCTTGACTAACAACGGCACCTACTTCTTTGACTACGGTAATGCCTTTATGAAGGCAGTCTATGACTCTGGCATCAAGGAAATTTCTAAGAATGGCTTTGACGACAAAGACGGCTTCATCTGGCCTTCTTATGTAGAAGATATCATGGGGCCAATGCTCTTTGACTATGGTTATGGTCCTTTCCGTTGGGTATGTCTGAGCGGTAAACACGAAGATCTAGTCGCTACTGACCATGCAGCTATGGAAGTGATTGACCCTAACCGTCGCTACCAAGACCGCGATAACTATAACTGGATCCGTGATGCTGAGAAGAACCAGTTGGTTGTTGGAACTCAGGCTCGGATTCTCTACCAAGACTGTATGGGACGCGTCAATATCGCCCTCAAGTTCAATGAATTAGTACGCGAAGGCAAGATTGGTCCTGTCATGATCGGCCGTGACCACCACGACGTATCTGGTACTGACTCTCCATTCCGTGAAACTTCTAATATAAAGGACGGTTCTAATGTTACTTGCGACATGGCCGTGCAATGTTACGCTGGTAATGCAGCTCGTGGTATGAGTCTGGTAGCTCTCCACAACGGTGGCGGAACTGGTATCGGGAAAGCAATCAACGGTGGTTTTGGCTTGGTTCTAGACGGCAGCGAACGCATTGATGAAATCATCAAATCTGCTATCGCTTGGGATACAATCGGAGGAGTTGCTCGTCGTAACTGGGCACGTAATGAGCATGCTATTGAGACAGCTATCGAATACAACCGTCTCCACCAAGGAACTGACCACATCACTATTCCATACTTAACTGACGAAGATTTGGTCAAAGAATCTGTTAAGAAATTGTTCGAATAGGAAAAACTTGTCCCCCAACTTCTAAACTGAGCTAGGCCTCACACCTAGCTCAGACGGAAGTTCCACTTTATCTACTTTGTAAATTTTAATAACATATAACACGAGGTAATATCTTATGGCAAAAATTGTTGAATGTATTCCTAACTTTTCTGAAGGCCGCAACCAAGCGGTCATTGACGGTCTAGTGGAAGTAGCTAAGAGCGTGCCAGGTGTAACACTTCTGGACCACTCTTCTGATGCCAGCCACAACCGCAGCGTCTTTACCTTGGTCGGTGATGATCAAAACATTCAGGAAGTTGCTTTCCGTTTGGTTAAATACGCTTCTGAAAATATTGACTTGACCAAGCACCAGGGGGAACACCCTCGTATGGGCGCAACTGATGTCCTGCCTTTTGTACCTATCAAGGACATCACAAGTGAGGAATGCGTAGAAATTGCGAAGACTGTATCTGAGCGGATCAACCGTGAGCTCGGTATTCCAATCTTCCTCTATGAAGATGCAGCGACTCGTCCTGAGCGTAAGAACTTGGCTAAGGTTCGTAAGGGACAATTTGAAGGCATGCCTGAAAAACTCTTGGAAGCTGACTGGGCGCCTGACTATGGTGAAAGAAAGATTCACCCAACTGCTGGTGTCACTGCTGTTGGTGCTAGAATGCCGCTCATCGCCTACAACATCAACTTGGATACAGACAATCTAGAAATTGCCAACAACATTGCCAAAATCATCCGTGGATCAAGCGGTGGTTACAAGTACTGTAAAGCGATCGGCGTTATGCTGGAAGACCGCAACATTGCTCAGGTTTCTATTAACATGGTCAATCTGGAAAAATTCCCACTCTATCGTGTCTTTGAAACTGTTCGCTTTGAAGCTAAGCGCTACGGAGTTGGAATCCTCGGCTCAGAAGTCATCGGTTTGGCTCCAGCCAAGGCTTTGATTGACGCAGCAGAATACTATCTGCAAATCGAAGACTTTGACTACGGCAAGCAAGTTCTGGAAAACCATTTGCTGGGCTAGGAGGACAGAAAGCTATGAAATTAGTAGATTTAAGTTTGACAGAATTTGCCCAGGTCCTAGGCTCAGATGCTCCTGCACCAGGAGGTGGCTCTGCTGCTGCTCTTTCCGCAGCGAACGGTATTTCCCTGACTAAGATGGTTTGCGAATTAACCCTTGGAAAGAAAAAATACGCAGAATTTGAAGCAGAAATTGCTCAAGTGCATGCAGAAAGTGCTCGCCTGCAAGAAGGCTTGCTCGCAGCTATCGACAAGGACACTGAAGCCTTTAATCTGGTCTCCGCTGTCTTTGATATGCCTAAGGAAACAGAGGAAGATAAGGCTGCCCGTCGGGAAGCTATGCAACAAGCCCTCAAGGAAGCGACCAAGTCACCTTATGGCATGATGGAAGACATCTTGGCTGCCCTGCAAACAACTCAAAAGGCCGTCGGCAAATCCAATACCAATGCTGCTAGCGACTTAGGCGTGGCAGCCCTGAATCTAAAGGCTGGCCTGCAAGGTGCTTGGCTCAATGTCCTCATCAACCTGTCAGGTGTCAAGGATGAAGCATTTGTCGCTGATTACCGCAGCAAGGGTGAAGAGCTCCTACAAAAAGGCTGCGCTCTAGCCGATGAAATTTATCAAGAAATTTTGAAAGTTGTCTAATAAATAAACGGAAGAGAAGTCCGCTCTTTTCCATGAATGGACTTCCTTTTCTCAAGAGGTAACAATATGGTTTTATCAGATATTGAAATTGCTAATTCGGTTCAAATGAAGCCCATCAAAGAGGTGGCAGAAAAGCTAGGAATTGCTGAGGATGCCTTGTCTCTTTATGGAAATTACAAGGCAAAAATCAGTGCCGGCCAACTAGAAGCCTTAAAAGACAAGCCAGACGGTAAACTGATTCTCGTGACAGCTATTTCTCCGACACCAGCCGGAGAAGGTAAGACCACGACTTCTGTCGGATTGGTCGATGCTTTGGCTGCAATCGGTAAAAAAGCCGTTATCGCTCTACGGGAACCTTCACTCGGACCTGTCTTTGGTATCAAGGGCGGAGCTGCTGGCGGTGGGCACGCTCAGGTTGTACCTATGGAGGATATCAACCTCCACTTCACTGGTGACTTCCATGCCATCGGTGTTGCCAACAACCTGCTGGCGGCCCTCATTGACAACCACATCCACCATGGCAATGCCTTAGGCATTGACTCTCGCCGCATCACTTGGAAGCGGGCAGTGGATATGAATGACCGGCAACTACGCCACATCGTGGACGGCTTGCAAGGCAAGGTCAATGGTGTTCCACGTGAGGATGGATTTGACATCACAGTTGCTTCTGAGGTTATGGCTATCCTCTGTCTGTCAGAAAATATCACTGACCTCAAGAACCGTTTGGAAAAAATCATCATTGGCTACAGCTTTGAAGGTAAGCCAATAACTGCTAAGGATCTGAAAGCTGGTGGCGCTATGGCTGCTGTGCTCAAAGACGCTATCCATCCAAACCTGGTTCAAACTCTGGAACACACACCAGCCTTGATTCACGGCGGACCCTTCGCCAACATTGCTCACGGCTGTAACAGTGTCCTAGCTACCAAGCTGGCTCTCAAATATGGCGACTATGCTGTCACAGAAGCTGGTTTCGGTGCTGACCTGGGTGCTGAAAAATTCATCGATATCAAGTGTCGTACATCTGGTCTTCGCCCATCGGCTGTAGTTCTGGTTGCTACTATCCGCGCTCTCAAGATGCACGGTGGTGTGGCTAAGAGCGACCTAGCTGAAGAAAATGTCCAAGCCGTTGTAGATGGTCTGCCAAACTTGGAAAAACATCTGGAAAACATTCAAGATGTTTATGGATTGCCAGCAGTCGTTGCTATCAATAAATTCCCGCTGGATACCGAAGCAGAATTGCAAGCAGTTTATGACGCCTGCCAAAAACGTGGCGTTGACGTAGTGATTTCCGACGTTTGGGCAAATGGCGGAGCCGGCGGTAAAGAGTTGGCTGAAAAAGTTGTTGAATTGGCCGAAGGAGACAATCACTTCCAATTTGTATATAATGAAGAGGACTCCATTGAAACCAAGTTAAACAAGATCGTTACCAAGGTCTATGGAGGCAAGGGAGTTCGCCTGACTCCTGCCGCTAAACGTGAACTGAAAGAATTAGAAGAGCTGGGCTTCTCCAACTATCCTATCTGTATGGCCAAGACGCAGTACTCCTTCTCAGACGATGCTAAGAAACTGGGCGCACCTAAAGACTTTATCGTGACTATCAGCCAGCTCAAAGTTTCTGCTGGTGCAGGCTTCATCGTAGCTCTAACTGGTGCGATCATGACCATGCCAGGACTACCTAAAGCGCCAGCCAGCGAAAAGATTGATGTTGACAAAGACGGCAATATCAGTGGTTTGTTCTAATAAATATCAAAAATGACAAATGTAACCCTTCTAAAATCAAACGATTTTCAAGTTTCCGATTGGTCGGGAGGAAAGACAAAACAACTTTATCTTTTCCCTCCAACTGGCCACTATGGCCGGCGGGAATTTGACTATCGACTCTCAACAGCAACTGTGGAAGCAGCTGAAAGTGAGTTTTCTGACTTGAGTGGCTTTCACCGTATTCTTATGAGCCTAGACCATCCTCTGCGCCTTCTCAATGATAGTCGGCAAGAGGAAACGGTTCTAGCTCCCTTTACCCCCTATTTCTTCGAAGGGAGTGATTCTATCACAAGTCGCGGGACTTGTACCGACTTTAACTTAATCTACAGCGACCACTATCAGGGACAGATGATTGCCGTCTCCAATAAGCAAGTTCTCATACGAGACGAAGAGATTCAATTTATCTATGCTTTGACAAATCTAACAGTGATTGGAGATAACTTTCCACCACTTGATATAGAGGAAGGAAATTTTCTGATAGTGGAAAAAGAGACTCAGGAAACTGAGTTGCATATAATGTTTTCATGTAACCAATCTAAAGGCTCTCCTCTTGCCATTTGGGCTGGTTTAAACCACATCCCCGCTAAGTAAAGATACAGTGATGCTCCAAGATTGGTCTGCCACCACCCTATCTTTACTTGGAAGGGATCCTCATATCTCTAAAGGAGAAACATTATTATGGATGCAAACAAACTCAACACACAAGAGCAGGAAAAAGCGAAATTCAGCTTTGCCGGTGCAACTCTTTATGGTATTAATGCCGTTATCGGCTCTGGTATCTTCCTTCTACCTCAAAAAATTTACAAAGGACTTGGCCCTGCTTCTCTGGCTGTCATGCTAGGGACTGCTCTCCTTGTTATTCTGCTAGCAGTCTGCTTGGCAGAAACTGCAGGTTATTTCAATAAAAATGGTGGAGCCTTCCAATATGCCAAGGAAGCATTTGGTAACTTTGTCGGATTTAACGTAGGCTTTCTGGGTTGGGCGGTTACCATCATCGCTTGGTCCGCTATGGCTGCAGGATTTGCAAGACTCTTTGTCATTACCTTCCCAGCTTTTACCCCTTATGAACTAGTCCTTAGTATCACTTTAATTGTCTTGCTCAGCTTGATGAATATTGCTGGTTTAAAGACCTCTAAGTTTTTCACACTAGCTGCAACCGTAGCTAAGTTGATTCCAATCATTGCATTTGCAGCATGTGCCATCTTCTTCATCAAAGGTGGAATTGACAAAGGAAACTTTACTCCCTTCCTTCAGCTAGAACCTGGCGCAGATATCATGAAGGCTATCTCAAGTACAGCTATTTATATCTTCTATGGTTTTATCGGCTTTGAAACTATGTCTATCGTTGCTGGTGAAATGCGCGATCCAGAAAAGAATGTCCCTCGTGCCATTCTAGGATCTATCAGTATTGTTTCTGTTCTCTATATGCTGATTATCGCAGGAACCATTGCTATGCTAGGTAGCCGTATCCTACAAACAGATGCTTCTGTACAAGACGCTTTTGTTGAAATGATTGGCCCTGCTGGGGCATGGATCGTTTCTATCGGAGCCCTTATTTCTATTGCCGGACTCAACATCGGTGAATCTATCATGGTACCGCGTTTTGGGGCAGCTATCGCCAATGAAGGTATGTTACCTAAAAAAATCGCTGAAACAAATTCTAAAAACGCACCTATTTTTGCCATCATCATCTCAGGTGTTTTAGCTATCGCATTGCTCTTTACAGGAACTTTTGAAGTACTAGCAGCTCTCAGCGTAGTTTTCCGTTTCTTCCAATACATCCCGACTGCTCTAGCCGTATTGGTATTGAGAAAGAAATATCCTGATAAAAAAGTAGTCTTCCGCGTTCCATTTGGTCCAGTAATCCCAATCCTAGCAGTCTTAGTCAGCCTTGTCATGATTTGGGGTGAAAACCCAATGAACTATATCTATGGTCTCATAGGTGTCCTTATCGCAAGTGCAGTATACTATATCTATATTGTACTGATTTGTGAAAATAAAGTTCTTGAATAAAAGGAGAATAAATCGTATGACACATGTAATAAATTTGGATGGCGAACACCTTACTTTAGAAGATGTGATCGCAGTAGCCCGTCATGGAGCTACCTGCGAAATCGACCAAGAAGCTAAGAAAGCTGTAGAAGCTTCCCGTAAAATCGTGGACGACATCGTCCGGGAAAAACGGGTGGTCTATGGTGTTACAACTGGATTTGGATCTCTCTGCAACGTTAGTATCTCACCAGAAGATACGACTCAACTACAGGAAAATCTGATCCGTACCCACGCTTCAGGCTTTGGTGATCCCCTACCAGAAGATGCAGTCCGTGCTATCATGTTAATCCGGATTAATTCTCTGGTAAAAGGCTACTCTGGTATTCGCCTGTCCACTGTCGAAAAGCTTCTGGAACTGCTCAATAAAGGCGTCGTTCCATTCATTCCAGAAAAAGGCTCTTTGGGCGCTTCTGGTGACTTAGCTCCATTGGCTCACATGGTTCTTCCTATGCTAGGACTGGGCCACGCATACTATCAAGGCCAATTGCTCTCTGGCCAAGAAGCTTTGGACAAGGCTGGGATTGAAAAAATTGCTCTAGCTGCCAAGGAAGGGTTGGCGCTGATTAACGGTACGACTGTCCTAACAGGTATCGGAGCTCTGGCTACCTATGATGCCATCCAATTGCTTAAATTATCAGATGTCGCCGGCGCTCTTTCTATGGAAGTTCACAATGGTATTACTAGTCCATTTGAAGAAGACTTACATACCATTCGACCTCAGAGCGGTCAGCTAGCTACAGCCCGGAATATCCGCAACCTTCTAGAGGGCAGTGGCAATACGACCGTAGCTACTCAACAACGGGTCCAAGACCCATACACACTGCGTTGTATCCCGCAGATTCATGGCGCTAGCAAGGACTCTATCGCTTATGTCAAAACCAAAGTTGAGATTGAAATCAACTCCGTTACAGACAACCCTATCATCACCAAAGAAGGCCATGTTATCTCAGGCGGTAACTTCCACGGTGAACCAATGGCTCAGCCATTCGACTTCCTCGGTATCGCTATTTCTGAAATCGGAAATGTATCCGAGCGCCGTGTAGAACGTCTAGTTAACAGCCAACTGAGCAAGCTACCATCCTTCTTGGTCAAACACCCAGGACTCAACTCTGGCTTTATGATTACCCAATATGCTTGTGCTTCGCTTGCATCTGAAAACAAGGTTCTGGCTCATCCAGCCAGCGTAGACTCTATCCCATCTTGTGAAAACCAAGAAGACTTTGTCAGCATGGGAACTACTGCAGCACGCAAGGCAGCTGAGATTCTCAAGAATTCCCGCCGTATTGTGGCAACAGAAATCATGGCAGCCTGCCAAGCTCTGGATCTGAAACCAGAAAACCATGAACTGGGTAAAGGAACCAAACCAGCCTACGACCTCTTCCGTCAACATGTCCGCTTTATCGAATTTGATAAGGACATCGAAATCTATGAAGAGCTCAACAAGGCCTCTGAGCTGATTGAAAGCGATGAATTCCTAGCAGCAGTCGAAAAAGCTGTGGATCTATGCATTCAATTCTAAATCTGATACTCTTTGAAATTAACTTTTGAAGGTCTTAAGCTCTTTTGATGAACTTCGGTTCTATCAGCAGTGGCTCACCTTATCAAATTTGGATTTTTTTGAGTAAGAAAAGCGAATCAAAGAAGCCCGTGCTTGTTCAGCTGGGCTTTCTTTTTTCAGCTAAAAGTCATTGACAGCCATAGTGGAAACTCTTATAATAAAGTCGCTAGTGCCATTAAGCAAGGTCAAATAAAATGAAAATCTCAAGGGCAAATCTTAGAAGCTAGAAAGAGTTTGATTAAGGAGAAAAGTAACAATGAAAAAAGCCTCTAAAGTAGACTATTTTGCAATTCTACATCCACTTGTCTTAATCATTTTACCAGCAATGGCCTACCTCATTTGGCATATGTTAAAAACCATTTTATTTACTTTTTTAAATCTCCTAATAGGCAAGCCTATTGTTAAACAGGACGATAGCTTTCTCATTGTATTTTTTTATATATGTATCGCTGTTTTTATCCTTTATTCAGTCGGCTTTTTAGCACAACTGATGCTCCATATTTGCAATAGCAAAGAGAGCACCCTTTTACCTGTTTGGTGCATGCTTACAGCTTTAATTCTACTTGTACCAACGGTTGAAAATGGCCGAATCCTTAGCTCTGGATGGACACCATATGCTTATTTTCTTTCAATTGCAGCCTATATTGCTTATCTCTTTTCGAAAAGGCCAAAGGTTAGAGAGGGCTACCGGTCCAACTCTAAGATACGCTACGCTACATGGACTGCATTGATTCTCGCCATTATAGTGGCTTTCTTGTAAACAATTCCCTCTCCACTAAGCTTCTTTCCCCGCAGAAAGTCATTGACAGGCTTAGCGGAAACTCTTATAATAAAATCGCAATATCGTTATGGAAAAGGAAAAGATTATGTTAGAAGATTATTATCAATTAGATAACAGCTATTATCAACGGGGGGTCGAGGATAATTTATACGCTGCCAAATGGGGTATGGTTATCGAATTCTTGAATTTAAATGACCCAAACTTAAAACCTTTTGAGGGAGTCAACTTTGCCTTAATTGGTTTCAAGAGCGACAAAGGAGTCTATATCAACCACGGTCGGGTTGGGGCAGTTGAAGGACCACAATCTATCCGTACTCAGTTGGCCAAACTGCCTTGGCATCTAGGTCGAAACGTCCGTGTCTTTGATGTCGGTGATATCGATGGTCCCAATCGGTCTCTGGAACAACTCCAAAGCAGTCTAGCGAAAGCTGTCAAGCGCCTGCGGGAGCTCAATCTTCGCCCCATCGTACTGGGAGGTGGACACGAAACAGCCTATGGAAACTATCTCGGACTCAAGTCTTCACTAAAACCCGAGCAAGAATTAGCCGTCATCAACATGGATGCCCATTTTGATCTTCGTCCCTATGACCAGACTGGTCCCAATTCCGGTACTGGCTTCCGCCAGATGTTTGATGAAACTTTGGCTCAGAAACAAGTCTTTAACTATCTCATTTTAGGTATCCAAGAACACAATAATAACCTCTTTCTCTTTGATTTTGTAGCCAAGTCTAAAGCCATCCAGTTCTTAACTGGACTGGATATCTATCAAATGGGCCACAAGGAAGTCTGTAAGGTTGTTGATGCCTTTCTTGCAGACAAGGAACAAGTCTATTTGACCATTGACATTGACTGCTTTGCTGCTGGTGCCGCTCCTGGTGTCAGTGCTATTCAGTCGCTGGGCGTAGATCCAAATTTAGCCGTTCTGGTCTTCCAGCATATCGCAGCTTCAGGAAAACTAATTGGTTTTGACGTGGTAGAGGTTTCTCCACCCCACGATATTGACAACCATACAGCCAACCTAGCTGCCAGCTTTATCTTTTATCTGACCCAGGTCTGGGCCCAAATACATGATTAATCTTTTTGTCAGAATAAAAAGAGAGGATGAAATTCATTTTCATCCCCTTTTATTTTGCATTTGATTATTGAGACAGTCTCAAGTGCAAGTTTTCCAGTTCTTTTAACTGATGGCGGTCCCGATAGAAATTAAGATGGCTTTTAGCCGTATCATAGTAATAATCAAAATCCCGAGTCAGTAGCTCTTCAAAACTACTTTCTTTCAAATCTCCTACCTGAAGTTGATACTTAATCACTGCCATCAGGTAGTAAATTAAGCCCTTGTCTCGCGGGTTGCCATATCGGCTAATCAATTCTTCTTTCTTTCTCAGCAGATCCAAGACTGGCTGATAGTCTCCTTTTTCACAACTAATCAATCCTAGATAGACTTCCAACTGAGTCTCCTTCCAAGGAAAACTAAGAGATTCCATAGCTTTTTTAGCCTTCAAGAGAATCGCCTCTGCCTGTTGATAATCTCTCAGCTGATAATAGGTCATGCCTAATCCAATATAGAAGGCAAATATTGATGGCTCTGCTATTTTGTTTTCTGTTAGATCAATTGCTTCTTTCTGGTGGGCCAAGGCTGTTGTAAAATTCCCACGAATCTGCTCAATCTCTGCCAGATAATCTAAAGCTGCTGCAATCTGAATCGAATATTTGGAGCGAAGCGAGTCTGTTAGGCTGAAACAATCAATAGACTGATAGAGATGGTGAAGCGACTGTTCTTCATCTCCGATCATGAGATGATATAGCCCCTTCAGACGAAGATTGACGGCAATGGCTTCGTGGTTATTGGCCTGGACTGAAGCATCCAGAGCCCTCTCCGTATAATAACGCATTTCAGGAATATTCTCCGTCTGAATACAGTAATAGATCATCTGCCGATAACCTTCCAGAAGGAACTCCATCTGCTGCAGTTCCTTGGCCGAAGCAATCACCTGCTGGATATTGTCCATCCCCTGCTGGTAATTTCCTGTCCGAATAGCATAGCGCCCTTCCAGATAGAGGAAACGAAGTACCAGCAATTGAAAATCCTTATGATTTTGATGTTTGCTTTCTAAGTCCTTTATTTCCTGACGAATTCGATCAAATTGCTCCAGAACAGCAGTCTGGTTGTTATCCTCTGTCTTTTCAATAAAACCAAACTCACGTGAGTAAATTGGAAAGAGTTCATGATGAAACTGTAAAGTAGCTTCCAAATAATGCAACTCGTATTCCAAAGACTTGATCGGTTGCTTAGACATCTTATAATGATAGGCAATTTCATTGAGCAACTGGGAATGATAAAGGGGGTCTCCCAAACATTCTTCCATGCTCTGGGCAATCTGATGATGCAACATCCGGCGCTTGGCTATTGACAGACGCTCATAAGCATAGATTTGTAGGAGCTCCTGGCTAAAATTCACTACCAGCTTGTCCTCCTCTTCCACCTCAATTAAGAGTCGCTTTTGTCTCAAAGCCTCAATAATTTCAACCAAGTCTTCCACAGGCAAAGCAAGTAACTTGGTCAAAAAGGAAAGTGACGCAGGTTCTCTGAAGCAAGCTAAATAGTCCAGTAGCTCCTCTTCCCCACTACTTAGATGATCCAATTTTAAAGATAGCTTAGCCTTGATAGCTGGTGTCAATGGCTGAAACTTTTCTCCTCTCAAGAGTTGCTCAGCATATTCTGACAGGAAGAATGGAATCCCTTGGCTAACTCGATAAATGTCTTTGACTTTTTCCTCAGAAAGAGCTTCTATGCCCTTTTGAGCTTGTAGATAAGCTACACTATCTTGAAAATTGAGGGGCTGCAGCTCAATAAAATCAATCTTATCACGAACCAGCAAATGATTGAAAAAATGCTCCAAATAAGAAGGAGTACTGAGATGTTTGGTCAGCACAAAGGCTACTGGGTAATCATACATATGGTTCATGACCTGTTCCAAGACCGCAGTACTAGCTGCATCCATCCAGTGACAATCCTCAATTAAAATTACCAGAGCTTTTTTCTTAGAAATTTTCTGCAGAATATCGACTACAAACTGGGCTAATTTGTCTGCATCTAGCTCAGCTCCAGAAATTCCTCCTGTTAAGATTGGAAAATAGCTTTCCAAAATGACTTGCCACTGACTAATTGTAAGAATCTTGTGCTGAATGACCAAATCACCCAAACCATCCAGTAGACCACGCCAAGGCTGAAGCTCCGACTTCATTTCTTCCTTGAAACACTCAGCCATAACAATTTGAAAGTACTTGGTCTGATTGGCTAGCACCTGACGAGTCACTGTCCGCTTCCCTATGCCAGTGCCCCCCACTAAAACTAGAGCACGCGACTCCTGTTCTCCTAAAATCTTAGAAAAATAAGACTCTAAGCGCTGAATTTCACTCACTCGACCAAAGAAATGGTCCGTATTCCGAAGAAATTGCTTGGTTTTTCTTTCACTCCGATCTTTAGCAAGAACTTCATGATAAAGTTGTTGAATAGACTCATTGGGACTAATTCCCAGTTCTTTGTCCAAGAGATTCACTAGTTTATAGTAAGTCTCAATAACCTTCCCTGGTCGATCATTATCCCGGTAGAACTTCATGAGCAAATGATAATTCTTTTCATCAAACTCGTCCAAGCTAATCAAACGACGCAGATTTTGCTCGGCTTCTTCTAGATTTAGCTGATCCTTTTCTTTTTCAAGCTGATGGTAGCAAGCTTGGACATAAAGTTGCTCATACTGGGTCCGCATTTTGGAAACCCAGTAATCAAAAGCTTCGCTATCCTTAAGATAGAACCCCTGCAAAAAATCTCCTTGATAGAGAGACAAATGCTCTGCTGGTTTAGCTATAAAAGTCTCCACATCACTTTCAATTTTGAAGTTTGGATTAAGAGACAAAACTGTCCTGTTGGGCGCAATAATCCAATCCCCACCTAAGAGTTTATTGGCCTGGTAGATGGTATTACGTAGATTTTTTTTAGCAGACTGATTGTCCTTATTTTCCCAGAGGATTCCTGCAATTTCTTCTCGATTAACCGCTCCATTGATATGAAGATAGTAAATCAAGGCATTTATTTTAGCAAAAGGGAAGAATACTTCCTCCTGATCAAGAAAAACACTGGGGCTTCCCAATAGTTTCAAGCTCAAAAGTTTTTTGTTCATGCAAACGCCTCCAAGAAAGCTTATAGAACTACTATAAACAAAAATAGAAAGTTTCGCAAGTAAGGAAGTTCACCAAGCTTTGGTATGCTTATTTTAAAAAGGATTTCCTGTCCCTAGAGTAAGTTGATTTAAGAAGCCCTATCGTTAGTGATTAACCAAAGAATTTTCTTTTGAAAATAGCTCTTCTTTATACCTCTATAAACTTTTCTAACGTTTGGTTTTTATGACCTGAAAATATTTTTCCAAAACTGGCGTAGCCAAGCCCAACAACGGACAAAGAAGGCTGGTCGATTTAAGAGGCTTTTAAAACGGGCAAGTTCCTTTTTGACTTCCTTTTGAATACTTTCTTTCCCTGGAACATAGACACTTTTAGCTGAGAGATACCCCATTGATCCACGATTATTTTGTGGTGCCTTAAATTTTTTGCCTCCATTAGCCATCGCTCTTCTGCGAAAAAGAGGGTCCCAAACGGCTGGTGTTTTAACATCATAGCGAGTATGGGAAGCCCGATTCCCTGGACGATTGCGGTCACCATAGTTAAAGCTAGCACCATTAACAAGACCATTTTGGCTAGTCCCTTCTGGATCCATAATATTGAGTAAGCGACCTTGCTGATCTAAAATGAATTCTGTATGGAAATCAAGTAAAATTTTGATATTAACTTGGCTTCTTTGACCATCTGGATAAAACACCTGGCTTGAAAGCTTATCTATATAAGCTTTATTATGCAAACGAGAGGACTCATTGAAACTATAAGGCATACTTGGCTGAGACTTAAAATAGCTGGCTAAGGCTTCTGCATCTGTCATCCCCTCTGCTCTAAAATGCTCTCGGACCCACTGGGCTTGTTGACTGGAAATCAGATAGCGAAATTGATGGACCTGGCTTTTCAATTCCTGATTGCCATCAGTTTGACTGAAATCATCAGCTGGAAAGGCCGTCTGTACCGTTTTAGCAAAAGTTCGCCAAAAACTGTCGTGAGGTGCCAAATCCGGACTGAACTTCTCTAGAAGCGAAACAACTTCATCCTGTCCCCCTTCTAACTCTTTGGGCATTTCCACACAGGCTAGGGCAAGCACCAGTAATTTCTGAGCTTTGAGAGGGGAAGCCTGACGACTATCTAACTTCCATAACTCTTTAAAGAGCTCACTGCCAAAAAGTTGAGCTTCTTGCCAAGGCACTTGAACATTTACTGTCCCAATGTTTCGGCAGATCTCTTCCACTGCCTCATGTGACCAGCCCAGCTCTTCCAGCCACTTTTTTTGATTCTCTACTTTATTTGCCACTGGCAAGTTCCTTCCCGTCTTTTTTATCTATTATATGCATTTTTTATTTCTTCCGTCAAACTAGAAGACTGCCTTTCTATAGGATAGCAGAATTTTTTCTAAAGTTGATCCTTTTTTGCCTAAGAACCACTTGACTGTATTCTTGGCCTATTTTTTGCTATACTAATAATAAGAAAACTCGAGGTACAACATGACACCTAATAAAGAAGATTATCTGAAATGTCTCTATGAACTTGGAACTAGACATAATAAAATCACTAATAAAGAAATCGCCCAGCTCATGCAAGTCTCTCCGCCAGCTGTAACAGAGATGATGAAGAAGCTACTAGCTGAAGAACTACTCATTAAGGACAAAAAAGCTGGTTACCTCTTAACCGATTTGGGGCTAAAATTAGTTTCAGACCTCTATCGTAAACACCGGCTAATTGAAGTTTTTCTAGTCCACCATCTGGGCTATACGACAGAGGAAATCCATGAGGAGGCTGAGGTTTTAGAACATACTGTTTCTGACCATTTTGTTGAAAGACTGGATCAGTTGCTGGATTATCCCAAAGCTTGCCCTCATGGAGGAACCATTCCAGCTAAGGGAGAACTCCTAGTTGAAAAACATAAACTTACTTTAGAAAAGGCTAAAGAAAAAGGCGATTATATACTGGCCCGTGTCCATGACAACTTCGATCTCTTGACCTACCTGGAAAGAAATGGCCTTCAAGTAGGCAAAACTATTCGTTTTCTAGGCTACGATGACTTTAGCCACCTCTATTCTCTTGAAGTGGATGAGCAAGAAATCCAACTAGCCCAACCTATTGCCCAACAGATTTATGTAGAAAAGATTTAAAAGTTCTTTGAAATTCAAAGGGCTTTTTTTGACAAGATAATAGAAAAGATATATAATAAGTATACTTACTATTTTGGAAGTGGTATAAAAATGAAGCAACTTGATTTTAATTCAATTTATAAAAATGATTCCCAACAGTCGACCGGTCTGCTCTTTATCCGCGCCTACCACAAGTGGCATGGGCTGATTAAAAGCCAACTGAAAACAATTGATCTGACCCATCCTCAGTTTGTCCTTTTGACTACTCTTGCAGCGCTCCTGCGTCAGCAAGAATGGGTGAGTCAAACCGATATCGCCCGCTTTTCTGACATGGATGTCATGACCGTATCCCAAATCATCCGTCTCTTGGTCAAGAAAGGTTTGATAATGCGGGAAGTCCATCCCAAGGACAGTCGTGCCAACATCATACTTCTGACAGAACAGGGGCTACAAAAAGTCAATCAAGCCCTTCCTCTAGTTGAAGGTATTGATCAGGCATTCTTTGGGAAATTAAAAAACAAAACGGAAATACTGAATCAGCTCTTAATCAAACTGGAGGCCGAAAATGACTAGATTTTGGATTGGCGTCGTATCAAAAGAACATGTACTAAGAGGGGTAGAAGGTGGTTTTTGTCAAGTCTGCCATGGAAAAAAAGCACCACTAAACCGAATGAAAAAAGGGGACTATCTTCTCTACTACAGTCCTAAATATCAGATGAATGATCAAGAAAAGCTGCAGGCCTTTACAGCAGTTGGTAAGATCCTAGATGATACTGCCTACCAAGTAGAGATGTTCGAAGATTTCTTCCCATTTCGGCGAGATGTTAGCTACTACCAGCCGGTCAAAGACTGCCCCATTGAGCAAATCCGCCAGCATCCTCAGTGGCGTCAATACGCCTCCCAGCTAAGATACGGACATTTCGAAGTTTCGAAGGACTTCTTCCTTTATGTTTTTGAGCAAATGAAGGTCGACCGTCCTACAAATAACTAGAAACAACTATACTTAATTGACTTTTCCCTCAAAAGCCTGCACTCGCTTTTCTTAAAATAATGAAGTTCCGATTCATGAAATAAATCGGAACTTTTGATTTGTGGTGAAATTCTTAGCCAATTAAATTAACAAGAAAGCCGATAGCATACCTGTAACCACATTGGCTAAGGCATGCATGATCCAGCTGGCTAAAATAGAACCGCCTGATTTCTTTTCATTGACAAAACCTAGATAAGCTGCAATGCTACCAGTACACAAAATAATGACTAGGGTTTGCAACCAAGAAACCTCTGTTATAAACATAAGACCATGAAGGAGCCCAAAAAGAGCAGCTTGTATGGTATTGGCTACTCCAAAAGGCAAGCGAACAGAAAATCTTTTTAAAAGAAAACCTCTGAATAGTAGCTCTTCTGGCAGGGAAGTTTGAAAAAGACTATAAATCAGAACAGCTGGCAAGGCTTGGAAGCCGAGGCCAGAAAAACTTGAAGTTGCAGTTTTAAGATCTTTTACAATAGTATACAGTACTAAATATGAAAAGATAGTGAAGCTTAGCAAACCAATAAATATCCAGAGCCACATCTTATGGTTGCCGGTATCTTTTAGTGGCTTAAAGCCTATCCAATCTAAAAATGAACTTTTTCTTCTAGCTGTCACAAACCACCAAATAAAAGGAAGCAACATAAACAAAACAATTTGAATCAGAGCATTTGTCATTTGTTGAATAAGACTTACCATTATTAAAAACTCCTTTCTCTCATTTCTTTACCATCATTATATAAAACAAACTTCAATTATTTATTAAGTAATTCTAAATTGTTTCTAAAGAAAAAAGAGATTTTAAAGGTATAAAACCAAAGATTTTTACTGCTTGCATTTTCTTGCCTTTCCACTTACATTTTGCTAAAATGATGTCAAAAATCAGTGAGGAAAAATCATGCCACAAGAACTTTTTAAAGAATTCGCCCAGCTAGACCAAGTGGAAGCTATCGTTCTCGGTGGATCTCGTGCTGGACAGTATTTTGACAAAGACTCAGACTATGATGTTTATATCTACTTGACAGATTCCATCGCTCCCACGACTCGACATGACATTCTCAGCAAGTACTGTTCCTACATGGAAATCGGCAATCAGTTTTGGGAACTCGAGGATGACTGTGTGCTGAAGAGCGACATCGAAATTGAGCTCATTTACCGTACACTGGACAGTTTCGATAAAGACCTGCAGACTGTAGTCCTAGACCACCAAGCTCAGAATGCCTATACTACCTGTATGTGGCACAATCTGCTCCACAGCAAAATCATCTACGACCGAAATGGTCACTATGAGACACTTCAGAACAAGTACAGACGACCTTATCCAGCTGAGCTGAAAAAGAATATTATTAAGAAGCAGCTCCTCTTACTCGATCAAGCCATGCCAGCTTTCTCCAAACAAATTGAAAAAGCGCTCAAGCGTCAGGACCTGCTCAGCATCAATCACCGTAGCAGTGAATTTTTTGCTTCCTATTTTGACTTGCTCTTTGCCCTAAACGAACAGACGCATCCTGGAGAAAAGAGAATGCTGGAGTATGCAAAAACCAACTGCCCGCTATTACCTCAGCATTTTGAAGAAAATATACAGACCTATTTTGAAAAACTCTACACTGAGCCCGCTGAAGCAATGAAACTTATCAATCAGCTAGTGACGACCATCAAAGAAGTCATTCCTCAAGAAATGATTGATGGTTTTTAGTAATGTTGTCGGAAATTATACATTCATTGCTACAGAAGCAAAAAAAATTAGGAGTTTGAACACTAGTGTTCAAACTCCTTTTCATATTTATTCTCAGCGATTCTTCGTATCCAGAATAATAGTCACTGGGCCATCATTGATTAGCTCTACCTGCATATCTGCTCCAAAAATACCCGTTTTGGTTGGTACTTCTTGCGCCAGTAGCTGATTAAATTCGTCATAGAGACGACTGGCTAATTCGGGTGGCGCCGCCTTGACGAAAGCCGGCCGATTTCCCTTCTTAGTATCCGCATGTAGAGTGAACTGAGAAATAGAAAGAATCTCCCCTTCAATGTCTTTAACAGACAGGTTCATCTTGCCCTCATCATCGGAAAAAATCCGCATATTGACGATTTTACGAACAGCATAGTCCAAGTCATCTGGACCATCATCAGGCCCGACTCCTACCAAGAGAAGCAAGCCAGACGAAATCTTGTTGTGTACTTGGTTCTCGATCGACACCTGAGCTTGTTTTACACGTTGAATGACAATTTTCATTTCTCTGCTTCTATTCCCTTTCCATCTGGATATCCTCTATCCTACACAGCAACTTTAGTCCGCATACTTATCCATTGGTCCGCTTAACTGAGTAGACCTCCGGCACGCTCTTAATCTTATCCACCACCGTCGTTAGCATAGATAGATTAGCAATACCAAAAGAAACGTGGATATTGGCGAATTTCATATCCTTGGTCGGCTGGGCATTAACGGTAGAGATGTTTTTAGTTGTATTTGATAAAACCTGCAGCACATCATTGAGAAGGCCAGTCCGATTTAATCCATAGATATCGATGTGGGCTGTATATTCTTTGGTCGTATTATTTTCTTCCCACTCGACATCAATCAGGCGCTGCTCATAATTTTCCTGAGCCTTAAGGTTCATACAGTCCAAGCGATGGATAGCCACACCACGACCCTTGGTAATGTAGCCAACAATATGATCACCTGGAACAGGGTTACAACATTTGGCAATCCGAATCAGTAGACCAGATGCCCCCTGAATGACCACACCACCCTCATGTCTGACCTTGAGGGTTTCTTTGTTTTCAACCTTGACCTCGCCACCTTTGACTAATTCCTCAGCCTCAGCTCTAGCCTTGGCCCGTTCCTCTTCACGGCGCTCTTTTTCCGTCAGACGATTGAAAATTGAAATGGCTCCTATCTCACCAAAACCAATAGCCGCAAACAGAGCTTCTTCTGTCTTGTAGCTGGTCTTTTGCAGAACCTCTTCCATATGCTTCTTGTCCATGTACTTATTGGCGACATAGCCATTTTCCTGGAATTGAGCCTGCAGAAGTTCCCGACCTTTAGAGATGGATAATTCCTTGTCTTGGTTTTTAAAGAATTGACGAATTTTATTGCGGGCCTTACTGGTCTTAACCAGGCCAATCCAGTCCCGACTGGGACCAAAAGAATTAGCACTGGTAATGATCTCAACCTGGTCACCTGTCTTAAGCTTGGTCGTCAATGGAACCATGCGCCCATTGACCTTGGCACCCGTTGCCCTTTCCCCAACCTTGGTATGAATCTCATAGGCAAAGTCGATTGGCCCTGAATCCTTAGGTAAGGCACGTACAGAGCCATCAGGCGTAAAGACATAGATTTCTTCAGCCAGATAGTTTTCTTTGACCGAATCCACAAATTCTTTGGCATCGCCAGACTCTGCCTGCAATTCCATCAATTCTTGAATCCAGTTCATTCCGATTGCAGATTCTTTGCTATCGACCTTGCCTTTGATGCCCTTCTTATAGGCCCAGTGAGCTGCAACCCCGTATTCAGCGACTTCGTGCATTTCCTTGGTCCGAATCTGAAACTCGATTGGTCCCTTAGGCCCATAAACCGTCGTATGGATGGATTGGTAACCGTTGGCCTTGCGGTTGGCGATATAGTCCTTAAAGCGGCCCGGCATTGGTTTCCAGAGCTCATGAATATAGCCCAGCATAGCATAGACATCACTTGGTGTCTCCAAAATGCAACGAATAGCAATCAAGTCATAGATTTCATCAAATCGCTTTTTCTTGTCCTGCATCTTACGATAGATCGAGTAGATATGCTTAGGTCGCCCATAAATCTTTCCATGTAGATGGCGTTCAGCTGCATAAGTCTCAATCTTACTCACGACTTCTTCGACCAAGGCTTCTCTTTCACGGCGTTTTTCCTTCATCATGTGAGAAATCTTATAAAACTCGACTTCATTAAGATAGCGGAAAGACAAGTCCTCCAACTCCCACTTGACACTGGAAATCCCCAGGCGATGAGCCAAGGGCGCATAGATCTCCATGGTTTCGCGCGAAATCCGCTCCTGCTTATCCTTGCGTAAATGCTTGAGCGTCCGCATATTGTGAAGGCGGTCCGCCAGCTTAACCAAGATAACCCGAATATCCTCCGACATAGCCATAAGCATCTTACGGTGGTTCTCAGCAAGCTGCTCCTCGTGGGATTTGTACTTAACCTTCCCCAGTTTGGTCACACCGTCTACAATCGTCCGGACATCTGGACCAAATTCACGCTCTAAATCATCTAGGCCAGCATCTGTATCTTCTACCACATCATGCAAAAAACCACAGGCAACTGTGACTGCATCAAGCTTAAGCTTGGCCAAAATCCCAGCTACTTGAATAGGATGAACAATATAAGGCTCTCCTGACTTGCGAAATTGCCCGCTATGACAGTCCACTGCATATACCAAAGCTTTCTGAACAAAAGCCACATCCTCAGCTGCTAAATATTTCCTTGTTAAAGCGACGACCTGATCGCCCGTTAAATTCACTTCTTTTGGCATTCATTATCTCCAATTTCTTGCCTATTATTTTATCATTTTTAGGGCAATAAGAAAACACTTATGCAAAGAGCCTGGCCTGTTTTAATAAAAAGACAGCAGAAGCCAAAAAAACTGTACCTCATCCGATGAGGTACAGTATCATTTAGTTCATTAGTTCAGACAAAACACTGACTGCGGTCAAGGCATAAAGCGGAGCTGTTTCAGCTCGCAAGATACGTGGGCCTAGACCAGCCGATACAGCACCTGCTTGATGAAAGGCGTCTATTTCATCTGGAGACAGACCGCCCTCCGGTCCGAAGATAAAGAGAATTTTTGCTCCGGCTCCCAAGCCTGACAGCGCTCGGACTAGAGCCGCAGTTTCTCCTTCTTTGGCCGATTCTTCATAGGCCACAACGATGGTGTCGAATTGAGTCAGCTGAGCCAGAAAATCTGCCTTTTTATCAAAGAGCCGAACTTCTGGAATTAGATTGCGCTTGCTCTGCTCTGCTGCTCCCTGAGCAATTTTCTCTAGTTTTTCACTCTTTTTAGCCAGCTTTTTGCCATCCCACTTGGCCACCGACCAGTCCGCTGGAAAGGCCCAGATAGCACAAGCTCCTAGCTCCGTTACCTTTTGGGTGATAAACTCTAATTTATCTCCTTTGGGAAAGCCTGAAGCAATGGTTACTCGAACTGGCAGCTCGGTATTGTCTGCTAGCTCCTCCAAGATTTCCAAGCTCTGCTGGTTGGGATCCAATACCCGAGCCAGCCGTTTCACGCCATCATCAAAAACCAGTGTGACTTGGTCGCCCTCTTTGAGCCGCATGACTGAAAACATATGTTTGACCGTGTCCTTATCCGTGACAATCAGAGGAGACTGAGGACTTCCTTTTATAAAATATTGCTGCATCTAACCACCTATCACGCCTGAAATGTCTTGCGTTTTCTTAAAGACACAGGCATTCCATTCGCCCTGAATCATATGCGTTTCCAGGAAAAATCCTGCCGCTTCCGCTGACTCGAGCACCATTTCCCACTTCTCAGAAATGATCCCACTCATAATCAGATAGCCCTCATCCTTGACCAGACGATAGGCATCCTCTGTTAGATGGATGAGAATATCCGCCAAGATATTGGCAACGATGACATCCGCCTCGATTTCTACGCCTCGGAGAAGATCCCCTGGCGCCACATGGATGTTCTCCATACCAGGATTGAGCTCAATATTTTCCTGAGCCACGCGCACTGCCACCTCGTCTAAATCATAGGCGTAGATCTCCTTAGCACCTAAGAGAGAGCTAGCAATGGAGAGGACACCGCTGCCTGTGCCCACATCCAGCACCGTTTCACCGCCTCGCAAGACCTGCTCCAGCGCAAAGAGACTCATCTTGGTCGTCGGATGAGTGCCTGTACCAAAGGCCATACCAGGATCCAGTTTGATAATCTTTTCTCCCGCAGTCGCCTCATACTCCGTCCATGACGGCACAATGGTCAAGTCATGAGTAATACGAGCCGGCTCAAAGTATTTCTTCCAGTTGTCCGCCCAGTCTTCCTCAGCCAGTTCCTGCCGAGTCAGCTGAATATCTCCCGTCTCCAAGCCAAAGCCATCCAGCTCAGCTAGTCGCTCATTGGCCTGGGCCGCAATGGCCTCTATATCCACCGAATCCGGGTAGTAGCCAGTAATCTTGACCCGCTCGCTCTGCTCAACTTCTGGAAAAAGCTCACCATATTGGTCAACCTGCCCCAGATAATCTGCGCTATCATCGATAGCCACACCCTGACTGCCCAGCTCAATCAGAATATTAGAGGCCGCTTCCTCCGCCTCCCGCTTCACTTCAATCGTTAATTCCTGCCAAGTGTCCATCATTAAATACCAAGCCCGTAAAACACAAAGCCAAAATAGGAAATTCTCTGACGACGTTTGCGTCTAAGAGAACTTTAGCTTTTTGCCACAGTGTTTAGGGCGGGTTCAGTTTAGAAATTCAACTGAACAATCCTTTCTTTGTTTATTTCAATGTCTTCGTCATGTAGACCATATCCATGCCCTCTTTTTCGGGCTCAGTATGAGTCTGATGGTAGCCGTTTTTCTCATAAAAAGCCACCATACCTTTGTCCTGGAAAACCGTACACAAATCCCATTTTATAATGGTAGAGAATGTCTCTTCAATCAGAGAGAGCCCCTCGGAGCCATATCCTTTATTCTGGTGCTCTGGCAAAATCGCCACTGTCCCAATCCAGCCCGCTGTCTGTTCATCATTTGTATTCAAGCGAATAAAGCCAAGAATCTTCTCATCATCTTTGACAAAATAATAAAAACTATTGGGCCACTCAACCAGCTTCCAGCGAATTCGCTCTCGCTCCTCCAGATAAGGATCATATTGATCCTGATATTTCTCATAAACGGCCTTAAAACTTGCTCGCTGAATGGCAATAATAGTCTCTAGATCCTCAGCTCCCGCCCGATCAATATGAATCAAGCTCGCACCTCCAAATAATCTCTCAACCTGTCCTGCAGCTGTGGAATAACCTTTTCATCTGCTAAAAACTGGCTTACATCCATCATCTGATAAGCCTGTCCCTCGTAGCCAAAGACAATGCTGGCACATTCTTCCTGAGTGATGGTTCCCGCCATAAAAATAGAGGTTTTGTCAGGATCAAGCATTCCTTGATAGTCCTTAACCCAGAGAATATCCTCTTCTTCAAGCTTCAAACCAAGCTCTTCAAAAACTTCTCTTTGGACGCATTCAAAAGGTGTCTCCTCGCCCTCGCGGCCACCGCCTGGCAGCTCCCACATATTGGGCCAAGGAATGATTGGAATATCGTCTCGCAAGATAGTCAGTAGCTTGTTATCACAAATCAAGGCAATCTTGCAGCCAGAAAACTCCATCTGTTTGTGCAGTAAATCTAGTCCTTCTTCATCCGCCATCAGCGCCTCCTAATACCTCGGATAGGAATAAAAGTCGGTCTCAATCAAATCCGCCCTGCCATTTTCAAAAGCCTCAGCATTCCAAGCTATCTCAAACTCTGCTGCCTCTGGATCTGCTAAGAAGTCCATGAGTGCATCGAGACCAGACTCAGCCGTTTGGGTCAGGAAATCCACGAAATAAGCCAGAAACTCCCGAGACAGCCCCTTCTTCGGCTCATAGGGCAGGGCAGCCAGATAGTCCTCTGCCTCAAAACGAGACTTGGTCGGATTATAGAAAAGCACGGCTTCCTCAAAGTAAATATCCTCAGCCGAAGCATTGCCCTCAGCATCAATCGTCTCAATCCCGCCTGGATTTTGCACCTCAAGGAGAAAGACTACTTCCACCGCGTGATTCTTCCTGTCCCAGTTTATCTCATAGTCAAAAGGAAAGCTCTTCCCTATTTCCTCGTCCAATATCTCCAAAAAACCGTACTTAGCCATGATTTCCTCTTTTCATTGTGATAAAATATTACTATCTACAATAGTAACACAAAAAGCCAAGAAAAACACTTGCAGAAAGGAAATCTTATGCCAGAAAACCTCGCCCTGCGCATGCGGCCGACCGACATCGATCAGATCATCGGCCAGCAACATCTGGTCGGACCTGGAAAAATCATCCGCCGCATGGTTGAAGCCAACCGCCTGTCCTCGATGATTCTCTACGGGCCACCCGGCATCGGCAAAACCTCTATCGCCTCAGCTATTGCCGGCACAACCAAGTTCGCCTTTCGGACCTTTAACGCCACGGTAGATAGCAAGAAGCGCCTGCAAGAGATCGCTGAAGAAGCGAAATTTTCCGGCGGACTGGTGCTCCTACTGGACGAGATTCACCGCTTGGACAAGACCAAGCAAGACTTTCTTCTACCGCTATTAGAAAGTGGCCTGGTCATCATGATTGGAGCGACTACAGAAAATCCTTTCTTTTCTGTCACCCCGGCCATCCGAAGCCGGGTCCAGATATTTGAGCTTGAACCTCTTAGCAACGAAGACATCCGAACAGCCATTCAGCTAGCCTTGACGGATAAGGAAAGAGGATTTGATTTTCCAGTGGAGCTAGACAAAGAAGCTCTGGATTTCATTGCCATCTCTACCAACGGAGACCTGCGCTCCGCTTATAATTCGCTGGATTTAGCCGTGCTCTCTACCCCAGAAGATGACAAGGGCATTCGCCACATCACGCTTGATGTCATGGAAAACAGCCTACAAAAGAGCTACATCACCATGGATAAGGATGGGGACGGCCATTACGATGTCCTCTCCGCCCTGCAGAAGTCCATACGTGGCTCCGATGTCAATGCCAGCCTCCACTACGCAGCTCGCCTCGTTGAGGCAGGAGACCTCCCTAGCCTAGCTCGACGCTTGACCGTTATCGCTTACGAGGATATTGGTCTGGCAAATCCTGACGCTCAAGTCCATACCGTTACAGCTCTGGAAGCAGCTCAACGAATTAGCTTTCCTGAAGCCCGTATCCTTATTGCCAATATTGTCATTGATTTGGCACTTTCTCCTAAGTCCAACTCAGCCTATGCGGCTATGGACAAGGCCTTGGCCGACCTAAGAAAGAATGGAAATCTGCCCATCCCACGCCACTTACGTGATGGCCACTATGCCGGAAGCAAGGAATTAGGTAACGCACAGGATTATCTCTATCCTCATTCCTATCCCGGCAATTGGGTCAAGCAGGACTACCTGCCCGATAAGATAAAAGACGCCAATTATTTCACGCCTAACGAAAACGGCAAATACGAGCGAGCCCTTGGAATGACAAAGGATAAGATTGATCAGCTCAAAAAATGATGGTATCGTTTGCAAAAAATCATGTTTTTCTCTTGAATTTTTCAAAATTTATGGTATTATAATTATAGAAACGCTGTGGTGTACGACTTCACACTTAAGTGTTGACCGACTATTTTTTGTATTATTAGGGAAACAAAAGACTTCTAACAGCATGCAGGCCGTATCACGCGGAAGCAGCTTCAGTTAGAGCGAGTTGCCCACCTGCTTAATTGCGCGGGTTCAATACAAATCGTGAAGGTCCGGCACCAATACAGCTTTTTCTGTTGCCTCCTTAGCTCAGTTGGTAGAGCAGTAGACTCTTAATCTATGGGTCGCAGGTTCGAGCCCTGCAGGGGGCATCTAAATCAACAGGAAAAAGCCTTGATTTAAAAGGCTTTTTTGCTTGTCTATAACTGATTTGCCCTACATTTAAATCTATCTTTTCTTTTTGAATCAAATTACATCTTAACAAATAGTGTAAAGCCAGTTACTTTTGCTTTGATGCCATACAATATTTTCATGTAGAGAAGACAAATTTTATCTTCTCTTTTTATTTTCAAAATGATAAAAACTGATTTTCTTTTCATGAATCAGACTGAAACTTCCAAATTGTTTATTTATTTTATTGACATTTTCTATAAAAATAAGTATAATAGTTTTATTAACAAACTATACTATATAGGGGGTATTGAAATGAAATTTTCTAATCGTTTACTGCTATTCCTTGCAGGAGTTGTTTTTGTCCTTTTAGGACTTTTCCTATTTACAAACCCAGTAGCTAATCTTGTTGCTTACAGCTGGTGGATTGCATTTGGTTTACTGGTTTCTTCTATAGCAGCTATTTTAGGCTATTTCTCTGTACCAAAAGAGCTTCGCTCACCAGCTCATCTTTTCCAAGGGATTGTTAATCTTCTCTTAGCTCTTTACCTCGTTGCCTATGGCTTTGTGACGCTGCCAGTTGTCATTCCAACTATTTTAGGAATTTGGTTAATTGTAGAAGCCATTATAGTTTTCTTTAAAGGCAATCGTCTGGGATTGATTTTCCCTATTATTGGCAACCATATCATGTGGATAGCGTTGCTTGCATTTTTACTAGGTCTAGTGATTTTGTTCAATCCAGTAGCTACAAGTGTCTTTGTCGTTTATGTCGTTGCCTTTGCATTTTTAATTGTTGGTTTCACCTATATCCTTGATGCCTTTCGTAAATAATCTAGCTGCCATTTTGGGCATATTAAAATAGCTGGGAAGTTACATTCTCAGCTTTTTCTGTTGCCTCCTTAGCTCAGTTGGTAGAGCAGTAGACTCTTAAGCTATGGGGCGCAGGTTCGAGCCCTGCAGGGGGCACATCTAAATCAACAGAAATAAGCCTTGAAACCAAGGCTTTTTTTAACGTCTAATAGCTTTTTGTAGAAAAGTATTTAAAAATAAAAGAGAAGAGAATCTCTCACTCTCTTCTCAGTATATCTTATTAAATTTAGTTTTTCTTAATCTAGCTGATTTTCCTTTGCAACGACAAATTCCTTAACCAATCGATAGATAACAGCAAATATCGGTGTAAAGAATATCATCCCAAGTAAGCCAAAGAGATTGCCTCCAATACTAGCAGCCGCAAGCGTGAAAATAGCTGGCAAACCAATAGACTGACCTACAACTCTAGGATAAATAAGGTTTCCTTCAATCAGCTGTATAACTTGATATAGAAGAAGAGAAAGTAAGGCTTGAGTAGGACTCACTGTGAAGATAAAAATCGCTCCCACAACACAAGCAATCATAGGCCCTACATAAGGAATGAACGATAGCACTCCTGCAAAGATACCTGTCATTACTCCATAGGGTATCCCAAACACGCTGTAACCAACCGCTATCATAACTCCTATGATAACTGCTTCAATCAGCTGACTCATCAAAAATTGGTCATAAGTCTCTAGTGCTACTTGTCCAATGTAAGTCAACTTTATCACCACCTTCTCTGGAAGAAAAACTTTTAGAAGTCGACTCGTCATCGCTGCCAAATGTTCCTTACTGGATAAAAATGAAAAGGTGAAGACTATAATCAAAAAGGCATTCATCAAACTTGAAAAAATATTGCCGATATTACTAGTCAGACCTGATAAAAAACCTATCAAAGCTTGGCTAATAGAACTAGATTGTCCCTGTATGCCTGATACGATAGTTGACAACATGTCTTTGGTTACAAATTCCGAGCTGCCTAGCAATTTCCCAAGTTGAGTAAGGACTGTTGAAAGGACTGTTCCCAGCTGACTAATAGTCTGGGCTAGGGTTGGCAGCACCAAAACCAAAAGAGCAATCACGATTAAGATAAGAGCTAGGAAAACAAGTACCATGGCAATCGGACGACGCAACTCTGCCTTTACCTTCAATTTAACTAAGTACTGTTCAATTTTTTTCATAGGAACATTAAGCACAAAAGCAATAACAGCACCATAAATCAAGGTTGATATTACATCAAAGAGAGAGATTGCTCCTGATATAAAGCTCGATGCATTCAGAATTACAAGAGCAACCAGCCCTATAAAAAGTATTAACGGGGTGTATTTTTTTACTAAGTTCATAAATTCTTCTTAATAAACATGTTTAGATACGACTATACTATTTGGTTTTTCAAACTCTCGATTAAGGTAGGCTTGGTAAGTTCCTGGAGCGATAAATCCTTTGGGTGAGAGGATATCGGTGCCAGCCTGACCGACTATGGTATCAGCCAAGAGCACACAGTTTGTAGATAAGACAAAGTAGGATTTAAACTTAGATTTGATAAATTTATAAAGTTCCCCATCTGTCTCATGTCTGATTTTATAAGCGTAGGTGTAGTCTTCCTTACCATCACCTGTCATGATTTTATCTGCACTTGGCTCCCATGGAATCGTCAGTTGTTTCAATTCAGCCAACTTTTTCTGAACTGCTTTTTCCATTTCAGGCGTCAAATCTATCCCATAACCAAAAAGCGTTTTTTGACTCTCACGTTTACATAGGTCAATGTACTTGTCACGATCACAGAAATATAAGACACCATCTCCTACCATGCCAAATAAGGTCTCAGAAGACGGATCATAGTTGCCATAAGAAATAACACGGCCTTGATAGCAGATATCCACATGACCAATTGCCGAAAACAGAGAGGTCTCAGCTGTATGAACAAAAATTTCAAGCTCCGCTGTCTTACCAGACTTCACCATTCCAAGATGGATATCCTCTCTCTCATCAGCATTTTCCTGCATGAATTTGTTGATTTTTGCTAAAGTACTTGCAGGGATGAGAGCGGCTAGGACAATAGGTAAGCTCATTCTTACACGACGTTTGAGATGGTTTTTCCCAATTTCCTCCTCAAATAAGAAACCATCACGGATATTGGACACACCATAAAGGAAAAAATAAGCCCCTAATACAAAGAGTTGAAAGACAGAATTTCCTGTAGAGGACAAAAGACTAGTCCCACCAAGAAAAACTAGTACGAGTCCATCTAGTAAGAGACGAAAACGAGGTCGAATTTTGTTTTTGCGGTAGAGAACATAGGTGACAAGGTTAATACTAGCATGAAAAATCTGATAAACTCCAATCACAAGAGCCAGAACATAAATCGGTATATCAGTCGCAAGATTAGAACCTAGCAAATATCCCAGCACTAACAATTTAACCAGTGCAACTCCCAAGGTATCCGTTGACTGGCTTTTTTTGAAAACTCTTAATAGCAAATCTACGACCGTTGCTATCCAAGCTAAAAACAGAACCAGGCGAATAACTGTTACTGGCAACCAAGTCCCCGTGACCATCAAGATGAGACCTAGCAGAACAAACAAGAACCCCTGAGCAAGTAATTTCTTACCTGTCAGACCTAAAGATAGAATTTTCGCCATATAAAAACCTTTCAACAATAAAAATTAAACACTCCGATTAAACTGACTAGTAAATAGCCAACACTACAAACAGCCTGTGCCAGCAACATATGGTGACTAGAAATGACTGTAATAATGTCACCATCTTGTCTTATGCACTTCTAAAATTTGTTATATTGATTAGAAACCAGAGCTTATAAAAACTAGCTAAACTCGAGAGATAGACACAATTGCGACGAAAAAATGTATAACCAATTCAACTTGTTAAGGTAAGAAAGCATTATTTCCAATCTATTAATTATTCATCTATTACCTATTATGACACAATATTCCCTATAGTTCAACTTTTTACTTGTTTTTATATTACACGGACTAAAAAGTTTTCAACAGTTGATTGCATTTGTTTTAATAAGTTTTAACCTTTCTTGGTTAGATAAAAAAAGAACCATACAGTTTAGAATCTGTATGGTTTTTGCCCCACTTTTGTCCCATTTTTAAATCATGACATTGAAAATACCTAAAATCACTTATATTTCAATATTTTTAATTGCTCTCAATATGAAAGTCCTTTCCAAATCCCTGTAGGGGGCATCTAAATCAACAGGAAAAAGCCTTGGAATCAAGGCTTTTTTGTGTAGTCTTAGCACTAAAAAACGATAGAAAAAACACCCCTTCTGAACTGCACCCCAAAAGTTAGACAGAAAAAACCTAACTTTTGTGGCGCAGTTCATTCGCGTCACATGAAGTTATTTAAGCATCTCCTTTTTTTTTTATTACCATTTTCTGTTATAATAAATTGTACTTCTAAAATAGAAAGGTCTTAAGATGACAACTCTTGTTAAACATAAACGTGTAAATTATTCAGAACTTTTTTATGATCTAGTTTTTGTTTTTGCGATTTCAAAAGTAACTGCTTTAATTCACCATCTTCATAACGGTATTTTGACTTGGAATTCTTTCCTTGATTTTCTCATTGCTACTTTGATTCTCATCGATTCCTGGATGATTCAAACCGATTATACCAATCGCTATGGAAAGAACTCTTTATTTAACATAGTAATCATGTTTATCAACATGGGACTTATGCTCTTTATGTCCAATATGATTGGATACAATTGGCAACAATGGTTCTATTATACCTGTTGGGCTGTTGGTACATTGACCCTTACCTTATTTTTTCAATATTTGGTTGAATTTTTTAGAAAATCAACCGATAATACTGATCGGGAAAGTATCAAAGGTTTTCTATGGTTAACAGGTCTAGGAAGTTTAGGAGTCTATCTGGCAGCTCTTTTTCCTATTTACGTTGGAGTCTATATCTTTATTGCTAGTATTCTGCTAACATTTATTGTGCCAATTTTCTTGATTACTAAAGATGAGCATTTCCAGGTAAATCTTCCCCATTTAATCGAGCGCGTCTCCCTTCTTGTGATTATTACGTTTGGAGAGATGGTTGTTGGGCTAGCTGGCTTCTTTACAGTCGAGAATTTCTCGATTTATTCGGTTCTCAATTTCGTTATCATGCTTTCCCTGTTCTTGTTTTATTTTGGCGAATTTGACCATGCTATTGATGAAGGATCTAGTCAAAAGGGATTATTTGTAATTTATAGTCACTATCCTATTTTCATCGGGCTTATGTTGATGACAGTTTCGATGGGTTATCTCCTGAATCCCGAGGCTAATCTTCTCGTTGCAATCAGCTTCTTTTATATCGGAATTGGCCTCTTCCAAGCTGCTGTCCTAGCAAATGGGCCCTATAACAAAAACTATCTTCGCTATCCGAGAAGTTACTACTGTGCTCAAGCGACACTCTATCTGGCTGCCTTGATTCTCTCTTTGCTTTTCGCTTCTAATCCTATAACAGTGTTGAGTATTGCAACCATTTTTACTCTAGCTATAGCCATTCATTTTATTTATTTTTATGTGACACAGAATAAAAAATATTCCAAATCTAACTGGGGGTTCTTTTAATGAGTTTATAGCATTAAAAAAGCTTTGGGAACCAAGGCTTTATATGATATCAATCACCGACCACGAAAATGTTTAGCTTACAGAACTGCTAGTGAAGCTCTAGAGGATGAGTTCGAGTAAATGTTGCACTTATTCTTGCAATTTATCATTTACTTGATGCACGAACTCGATATTTTTTTCGTTAATTTGTTTTTGCCCCACTTTTGCCCCATTTTTAAATCCTGACATTGAAAATACCTAAAAGTATTTCCCTAAAATCAGCTATATTTCAACATTTTTGTTTATTTTCAATATGAAAAGTTCTTACAAATTCATGCAGGGGGCATAGAAATAGAAAAAAAGCCTTGATTTTCAAGGCTTTTTTGCTTAAATTTTTAGGATATTCTGAGTCTAATATAGATGAAATTCTTTTCTCATAACAAAAAAACGCTATGTAGCGTTTTTTTATTCTTCTTAGTTACTCATCTAGTCGAATAAACATCATTGCATTAAGTAAGGAGATGAGTGCGACTGTATTAATATTATTGGAATAGATCAGTCTCTTATTTTCAATAGGAGGAATAATAAAATTAGAAATAATGATGTCGTATGGTGATTCTTTTAGAGACTCAAGTGATAACTCTAATTCACTCCAAACTTCCAGTTCAAAATTGTTACTACAATAGTAAGAAAGTGTCTCTGCTATTGATTTTGCATGATACTGATCAAAATTACTCATGACCAAAACCTTTAATTTAGGTTGATTTTGTAAAAGATTTAGCACCAAGTGTTTGCTATGGGTGATAAAAGTATAGGTCAAATGATTGACCTTCATTGAACTACGATCCATATCCAAAGCCTCTAGATAGTGTTCAATCCCTTCCTTCACCTCTGAAACGAATCGAGGGAAAATATTTTGAAAGTTCTTGATTGTATTGCCTTTTTGATCAAATAGGATAAACTCTGTTGATAATTCCTGGCGATGCAGATGTGCCGTATTATGCAGATGCCAGATCAGATTGTCCTTATTGTCTACTTGAAGATTATACTCTCTTGATACCTGATCCACTAAATCTCCCAATAACTGATACGATTTTTTTACATAGCTGTCTGTTTTTGCATAGTTCAAGAAAACTTCTTCATCTATGAAAAACATTTTTTGAAAATAGGATACAAATAGTTGACCTATCACTTCTTTATTCAGAGAGATATGATATTCAGAGTCAAAGCTCGCTACAATCTTGTCAATTCCTTCTGCCTGCATGAAAGATTCCAACAATTGGTTGTTAAAAAAAATTTTCTCAACTTCCAAGAAATGACCAAACTTTATTCGGTATAAATTCGTAACAAGGAGCAACTTTAACATTCGTTGAGTTGCGAAATTGACTGGAAAGGCAGTTTCTTTATAGACCAGTGCTAAAAGCTTACACAAAGGTTCTACTGAAAAATCTTCAAAGGGCCATTCAAGGAAATAATATTTCTCTGAAAAATACTGGGCAAAAAAGTAACGGATATCGATCTCATTTCCAGTAATTCGAACTGGATTGAGGCTGATTTCAAAACGATATTGTTTCTTAATAATTTTATTAATGTGACGGATGATGCGGTAAAGAGAGGAAGAACTGATATAAAACTCTTTGCAAATACTATCAGTATCACATCCTTCATTAAAGAAGATAAATTCTAAAATTGAAAAGTGAGTTGAATGCTTAAAAAAATGGTGATAGACCATTTCAATATCACTATCGTCAGTATTTATGATACGGATACCATTTGTTGAGGAATGAAATATCAAGTCAGGAAAAGAAGACCTGACATGGGACAAGTCATCTTTTACTGAACGTTCTGTACAATGCAATAATTCCGCTAGTTCAGAAATATGAAACCAGCGCTTATTTTCAAATAGTATTTCTAATAATTCTAATTGTCTGTGACTTTTTTTAGACAGTAATTCTCGCATTAAAATATTATCTTTCTTTATATAGTGTTTTATTATCAGGCAATTATACCATATTTTATGCATTTAACCTTGTTTAACAACTTTAAAATATATCTAAAAACGCTGATAAAAGCCTGTAGAACAAGGAATTATTATCTTTGCGTATCTATGGTGCAGATAAACGGAAAGAAAACCAAGCTGAATTATTATGTTTCAAAGTTGGAAAATTATATAATCATATTAATCAAAAGATTTGAATTTTGATTTAGTAAATTTAGAAAGGAGAATCGATATGCTTTGGTCTATTATTGTCGGAGGTGTTATTGGTCTTATTGCTGGATCAATCACTAAAAAAGGTGGCTCTATGGGTGTTATTGCAAATATTGTTGCAGGTTTAATCGGTTCAACTGTCGGTCAATCACTTTTGGGAACTTGGGGTCCTAGTTTGGCTGGTATGGCCTTGCTTCCTTCTATCATTGGTGCAGTTATTGTAGTAGCTGTTGTATCATTTTTTGTAGGTAAAAAGGCATAAATTGTCTTTTTACTTTCAAAATACAATTTAAAATTTAATGATGTGAGGATTCAATATGTCAAAATCAAGAAAAATACTTTTTCTCATACTATGTATTTTAATCTTGACGATTTTGATTCCTGTTTTGCTAGATTTTCATAAAGTTAGCGGTCTGGGGCTCCAGTTATTTAGCTGGAAGTTATTCACTTGGAAGCAAATTCCTTTTGTAGGATACTATCTTTCTAGATATGTCTTTTGGGGCACTGTGGTTTTAGCAAGCTTAATCTTACTACTGATGTTAGTGATAGTTTTTTATCCTAAGAGACGTTTAGAAATTCAGCTAGCTGATGCGGATGGGAAACTGATGCTGAAAAATTCAGCGATTGAAGGATTTGTTCGTAGTCTGGTAACAGATCACGATTTAATTAAAGATCCTACAGTTTCAGTAAATAGCCGTAAAAACAAATGCATGGTGTCCGTTAAAGGGGCAATCGTTCCTTCGGAAAACATTATCAAGAGAAGTCAGTTGATTCAAGAAGAAATTGCGTCTGGATTGACAGAATTCTTCGGAATCAATCATAATGTCAAGCTTAAAATCTCTGTCTCAGACTTCAAGCCAAAAGAAGTGGCTAAAAAAACTACTAGTCGTGTAAAGTAAGGAAGTAAAAAATGGAATGGTTTAAAAAATATCAATATCCAATCTTGTCTGGATTAGCAGGCATTATTCTAGCGTGTTTTATCCTATCCTTTGGCTTCTTTAAGACTCTATTTGTCTTGATTTGCGCTACTCTAGGGGCAGGAATCGGATATTATATTCAAAACAAAAATATATTTAAATAAGAATAAAGGAGTTTAACATGTCAAATAAAGATGTTAAAGATGTTGCAAAAAAAGAAGTTGCTCAAGCAGCTCACGAAGTAAAAGGTGAATTGACTTATGATGATAAGGTCATTCAAAAAATTATTGGCCTTTCTTTAGAGAAAGTTTCAGGTTTGCTGGCTGTTGACGGTGGCTTCTTCTCTAACTTAGCAGATAAATTGATTAACACTGATAATGTCACTAACGGTGTTAATGTCGAAGTTGGTAAAGAACAAGTAGCTGTTGACTTGAATGTAGTAGTTGAATATCAAAAGAATGTTCCTGCATTATACGACGAAATCAAGAAAGTTGTTGTGGAAGAAGTTTCTAAGATGACTGACTTAGAAGTTGTTGAAGTCAATGTTAATGTTGTTGATATCAAAACTAAAGAACAGCATGAAGCTGATTCAGTTAGTCTTCAAGACCGAGTAACAGATATTGCAGAATCAACAGGCGAATTTGCTTCAGAGCAATTTGAAAAAGCAAAATCTGGACTTAGCGGTGGCTTCTCAGCTGTTCAAGAAAAAGTTGGTGAAGGGGTAGATGCTGTTAAAGAAGCTACTTCTAAGGAAAAAACTCGCGTTCATTAATACTCTAACTACGAAAAGAGATTATTATTTTATTTCTTTTCTATAAATAAAATACTTAAAAACTCATAATGGAGGTAAAGATTATGTCTACAGAAGAAAAATTCAACCAAGCTAAAGGTTCTGTTAAAGAAGGACTAGGAAAATTAACTGGTGATAAAAAAACAGAAAAAGAAGGAGCTGCTGAAAAAGTAGTTTCTAAAGTTAAAGAAGTCGCTGAAGATGCCAAAGATGCTGTCGAAGGCGCAATCGAAGGCGTTAAAAATATGATTAATAAAGATGACAAATAAAGCTAAGAGTTAATTTCTCTTGCAAAATATCTTTGTAATTAATAATAGTAAAAAAGAGAACAATTAATGTTCTCTTTTTCATTTCTCTTGCAACGAAAGGTAATTTGATTACTCATTTTTAGTCTTCGTTTCACTCTTTTCCTTATCAATCTTTTGAAGATCCTGATCATTCTTATATTGAATAATAAATTCTACTACTTCTTTTTCAGTCAATCTATCATTGGATAATTGTGAAATTTGAATTGAAATATTTTGCAAACCATAGTCATTTTGCTTACCAATAATTTTTTTTAACTCCTCGTCAGAAAGATGTTTTCCTGAAATAGTTAACTTTAGTGTATTATTCTCTTTGATAAAGTTCTTTTTTAGTACTGTCTGCTCTTTAAACTGATCAGATAAGTATTTATTTATAGATTCATTAATTAGTGTTTCTCTAACTAATGTAGCTGCTGAAACCAAACTGGGAATAATAAGAATAAGCGAAACTAGAATTAATATTTTTCTCATTTTATAAGCTTCTTGATTGTGTTTAATGTAATGACTTTTCACCATAGTTAAGCTTGTCCCTATATAAGTAGCTATCATAATATAACTACAATTGATGAAAAACAAATACAAGGCTCCTACCATAAACTTAAAGTTTCCTGTTGCTATAGAATAACCAACTGTACACACAGGTGGCATAAGAGCCGTTGCAATTGCCACTCCAGGGACAATATTATTTGCTTCTTTTTTTCGTGCTCCAATAACTCCAGCTACCCCACCCACAAAAGCTATAACTACATCCCAAATTGTTGGAGACGTTCTAGCAATAATTTCTGTACTTGCATAAGAAATAGGAGAAATTAGAAAATAAACTGTTGATGCTATAAGACTCAACGAAACTTGAATAAACAAAATTTTAAACGACTTTCTGAGCAGATTCATATCCAATATTGCTAGCGAAAAACCAATCCCAAGAATGGGTGTCATTAGCGGAGAAATTAACATTGCCCCAATGATAACTGGAGTAGAATCCATGTTTAAGCCAATAGATGCAATCAACATTGCGCATAACAAAATAGCTAAATCACTTCTTGTTAAATCTAGATCATCATAGACCTTATCTCTAAATTCTGTTAAAGAATAAAGCTTGTCATCCTGTAAAATTTTTCTCAAAACAGCATTCCTCATATTAATGTTTTCCAAAGTATAAATCCACTCTAATTAATGAATGAAATTTGCAATATTGACCAAAAATATAGAAAGTGGTTTATACTAGTATTTATTTTAACACAGAATATTACAATTAAATTCTCAGTCGATTGACAAGATCAACTGTTTAAAGTAGTACTTTATAAAGGTTTCGGTTTAGGAAACAATACAGTCCGAATGACTAAATTAGATACAATAAATAGCTATTATATAAATGTCCCTGCTAGATAAACAAATTTTTTACGTATTACCTTTTTTTCGAAAAAATTCAAAATCAAATCATTGGATAACAGGTTTTATTCTTTATTTCCCGCCAAACAAAAATAAATAACTTTGATTTTCAGGGCTCTTGTTTATCATTTATCTATTAGCTAGAAAAGAAGTTAAAGTTAACCTATAAAAATTAACTAAAGACGAAATTTTTACGTTCAAGCTATTTCCCATTATGCTCCGGCTAGAAATCTTCCATAACCTAGAACTGTTCTAGTTCTTTCTCATTAGCTAGTTGATTTCCAAGATATTTATACGCAAAGAAATCCATACGTGCATTTGGTCAAAACCACTTTCATTCCACTACCATCATAAATACCCCTGAAAAAATTCTCAGGGGTATTTTTTCAGACTTTAGCTTTCTCGTCTCCAAAAAATTGCTAATAAAATCACTGCGCCTAAGATAGAGGGTACTACAGCTGTGTCATGGAGAAGAGGCCCCCAGGTCCCAAAAAGACTTTGGCCTATCCATGCTCCAAGTAAGCCTAAGATCATCTTGCCGATGCAACCCATCCGCTCGCCTCTATTGGTAATTGCGGCAGCTATTAGACCAATGATAAAACCAACTAACATACTTCCAAGCATGACCTAATCCTCCTTTTTAAATCGTTGAACCAACCAAAGGATGGCCAAGGAAATTACTGAGCCAACAAAGGAAGCAAAAATTTTAAAGATAGGGAAAAAGACAACCAAGCCAAGCAGGGCACCGATTAAGCTGACCAATAATTTTAATTTCCATTGTTTGGGCTTTTCATACGGCGTCAATATGACTGCCACAGCTGTCGTCAGTAAACAAGCTGGCAAAGTAAAAATCAATACAAAAATTAGTCCTGTCATCTTAAATTGCCCAGTCTCCATTTCTAAAGATTGCTACACGGCTGCCGTCTTCGCGGATACCGTCAATATCCATCTGATTAGAGCCAATCATAAAGTCCACATGGACATCCGAGCGGTTGAGACCCGCTGCTTCCAGCTCTTCTTCGGAGAAATTCTCTCCGCCCACTACACTAGTCGCATAAGCAGCTCCAATAGCCAAGTGGTTAGACGCATTTTCATCAAAAAGGGTGTTAAAGAAAGTAATGCCTGACTGGGAAATCGGACTTGGATCTGGTACCAAGGCACATTCACCCAAAGCACGCGCACCAGCATTTTCAAAGACAAGATCCTTCATAACCTGGTCTCCCTTTTCAGCAGTAATGTCCACAATCTGGCCATCCTTGAAGGTCACCTTGATGCCTTCGATGATGTTGCCATTATAGCTGAGAGGTTTGGTGCTGGTCACATAACCTTCTGCCCGGCGGAAATCCGGTGCTGTAAAGACCTCTTCTGTCGGCATGTTGGCAATGAAATACTCGCCCTGAGCGTTGAGACTACCAGCTGACTCCCAGTGATGGTTCTTGGGCAAGCCCAATGTCAAGTCAGTTCCCGGCGCTGTGTAGTGGAGAGCAGAAAATTGCTCTTCATTTAGAATCTTCGCTTTTGAGCTGAGTTTTTCTTCATGAGCCTTCCAAGCTGCAACTGGATCATCCTCATAGACCCGGCAGGTTTTGAAAATCTGATCCCAGAGAAGATCTACTGCTTCCTCATCGCTAGCTGCATTTGGAAAGACCTTCTTCGCCCACTCAGTACCCGCTGCTGCAGCGACTGTCCAGCTGACTTTATTAGATTGGGTTGCGATTCGCATCGGCTTCATAGCTAGTCCCAAGGCCTTAGCAGAAGCCGAAAGCTTTTCTGCCTCAACACCATTTAAGGCACCTGGATCAGACGAGCGCACACCTAAGCGACTAGCCTTGTGTTCCAAGAGGTAGTTCATCTCTGCAATCTTGTAGTCAGGCACATTGTCCAAGCGATCCATCGGTGCATGGAGGAATTTTTCCCGGGTAGTAAAATCATCTGCCCATTGGATGATCACTTCATGTGCCCCCAAGGCATAGGCTTCCTTCACGATCAAGTGGGCCAATTCACGTTGCTCCACATCGATATTGAGCGCTACCGTGTGCCCCGGCTGCACATTGATACCATTAGCCACCAATAATTTAGCGTATTTTTCTAAGTTTTCTTTAAAATTTGGTAAAACCATTTTTTCTCCTTAATAAGCAATATTCTCTTCCTAGTATACCATAAGTACACGCCTCCTGCAGAATCCTTACAACAGAAAATGCCTTTCCTTCCGTCTGGAATACTTTTTTCTCTACTAGAATATTAAAAACAAGTCCATTATTTAAACATAAACCAAGACTTTCTACCGTGAGAAAAACGCCTGAAACAAGAATGTTTCAGACGCTTGGAATTTTGAAAGCTGAGAATTAGGGAATAACATAGCCTTGGTCATCTACCATATGAGGATGTTCTGAATTTCCATTCTCCCTCAAGGCTTCCAAATCTTGATCCAAAATGGAATTGTAGTCTGTACTTCCTTCACGTGTTACACGAGTCGATACTTGTCGTAAAAGTTTTTCGTTGAGATTGCGGACCCAGCGACCGTTACTGTGGTCATTGGCACGCAAATAATTTCCTTTCACAATTTCTCCATAGAGAGCTTCATTGACTTGGTAGCCTTGCTTGCGTAATCCCATGAGACCGATCTCTACAATCTCATCTGGATTATAGTCCTCAAAGTCAAAGACATTTGGAATCCGACTTTGCAATCCCGAATTGACTTGCAAGAAGTCATGCATCTCCCTAGTATAACCAGCGAAGATAATGACGATGTCTCGACGGTGATCCTCCATAAATTTGAGTACTTCATCCAAGGCTTCCCTCCCGAAATCATCATTTTGACCAGTGTAGAGCGTGTAGGCTTCATCGATGAAGAGGACTCCACCTAGCGCACTTTCTAAGACTTCACGCGTCTTTAAGGCTGTTTGGCCTTGGTAGCCACCAACCAGATTGCTTCTAGATACTTCAATGAATTTCTTCTGCTTGATGACTCCTTTTTGAAAGAGAATATTCCCCAAAATACGAGCAACAGTCGTCTTCCCTGTACCAGGGTTTCCAAGAAAGAGCGAGTGCAGCGTTGTATCTTCCACAAGACCACCTTGCTCTGCCCGTTTTTGGTTGAACTCAGCCATAGCTACAAACTGTTCGACTTGCTCTTTCACTTTTGCAATTCCAACCAAGCGGTTGAGAGCTACCATACCATCTTCTTCTTTGTCCGCCCCCGCCTGGTACTTGCCTTGATTGAGAACAGCATCAATGTCAATATTAAGGATGGTCTCGATATCATCTGAACCTTGAGCCACCACTCGGTCTGCCATAGTCTTGGTCAATTGCTCATCTAGATTACGAATCCAGCGACCATTGCTCTTATCCAATGATCCATCGTAGGCCCGCTTGACATGACGAGCATAGTAATCGCGGTCTTCGAGCTTATAGTCTCCCTTGTTCAAGATCATTTCACCCAGTTGGACAATTTCATCTCCTGTGAAATCCTCAAAGATGAAGTTATTAGGGACACGCGAACGGAGTCCTGGATTAGTCTTTAAGAACTCCTCCATTTCTTTGGTATAGCCGGCAAAAATAATCATGATCTCATCACGATTGTCCTCCATGAATTTGAGAATGGTATTGATGGCTTCGATCCCAAAGTCGACATCACTGTCTTTTTTATCCAAGCTATAGGCTTCATCAATAAAGAGAATCCCACCACGAGCTTTTTCAAGAAGAGCCTGGGTCTGCTCAGCTGTCCCTCCAACATTAGAGGAGATTAAGTCTGACTCAGTCGCTTCGACAAAACGAAATTCCTTACCGGAAAGGACACCAGCCTCAAAGAGAACTTCTCCCAAGAGACGGGCAACGGTCGTCTTCCCTGTACCAGGATTTCCCATAAAGGCCGCGTGTAGCGTTTGCTTTTCAGGAGCCTTGCCATTTGCGATCCGCTTTTTGTTAAATTCTACCATGTTGATCATTTTTTTGATCTCATGTTTGACCTTCTCAAGACCAATCAGGCTATTGAGTTCTTCCAGTGCATCGCGTTTCTTTTCTTGTTCAGATCCAGTTGCTGTAGTAGTTGGAACAGTTGTATCAGCTGCAGTGCTTGAAGATACTTGCGGATTAGATATAGCCACTTCTCTACCCACAAGATAGTCACAACCATCCTCAATCTCAGTTATCAGATCACGCGCATCTCCCTGTGTATAAGTAACGGCGTCTGCCTTTACATAGGCAGAACTTTGAAGTCGAATATTTGGATCAGCGATTTTATGGAAAATCATCTGGTCTGCCATTACTACACTATCCGAAAAAGCCCCGAATGAAATTCTTTGAGCATTTTCAGCAAGGAAAGTAGTCTCTCCTGTCAAAGCAGCGAACGATTGGTCATAGATGCATAGAAATTCTGTAAAAGTGGCTTGATGAGCTCGAAGCATACTTCCGTACGAATTTAAGGACGTAATGCAGTCCGAATCAGAGTTGAATTGGACATTATTATTGAGGCAAACCGCAGTCCCACCAGGCAATTCGATTTTGCAGTTCTCAGATTTCCAGACTACATTATCTAACCAAACTGGTGGATAGTCCATTTCGAGATTCCCGCCTTTAACAGTAGAGTTCTTGAGAGTCACTTCTGAGTTAGTCGCACTGATCGTATTAATATCATATTTTTCAAGGTCGACGGTTTCTAAGGTTAACCTAGCTCCATCTGATAGATCGATTCTAGACAAAATCCTTGAATTACTGATTGATAATTCTGAAGCCACAATACCGATTGAAGCATCGTGTTTTTCGGGAACCTTCATTTCTATATCATTTAATATTAGTTTAGAATGCGTGTCTGCATATAGAAAAAAGTTCTGATTATTTTGAGTGCTAATTTCAAAATAAACCTGCTTACAAGTGACTTCAGATCCACTCCATAACAGAAGGGTAGAATAATTCCCTGTGACTTTAAAACACAGATTTTCAAAGGTCACCTTTGCTCCTGCTACAAATCGGAAAGCCGCTTCAATGGTATTCTTAAAAATTTGGCCATTGCCATTTGGATTAGAAACCACTTGCCCTACAAAATGTAGCTCCTTATCAATTACAATTTCCTGATTGGTCGGCCATTGAAAAGCGTATCCATCTTCAAACTCGATGATGTCCCCATTCTGAGCTTTGTTATAAGCGTCCATAAAATTCCAACTATTGTTGTAAGGACCTACTAAATATTTCGCCACACTCTTCTCCTCTTTTCTTCTGATTACCAATAAAAACTCACTGATTTATCAGCTCATTTACAATACTCTATACACTAAAAATTGTAACACAATCCAGGTTCAATGAAAACATCTAGAAGCGGTTATAAACCTTAAAAACCTCTATTTTCCTTTATTGAAAATAGAGGTTTTGATCTAATCTTTAAAGAGAGACAAGAGAGTTACCATAACTACAGTGGAGCAAACCAATCCGGTCACTTTTATAATCGTATCCGTGTCTAGCTCTAATTGATAACTAAACGATTTTTGAGCTGGTTTATCTTCTGCTACAATACTAAATCTCATTTTTTCTCCTTTCTTACTCCTGATCCAGATACAAGATTTGCGCTTCCGGGCTATGAGTTAGAAGAACCACAATCAGAAACTCAAATCTTCTTCTGACAAGTTTGTCTTAAGTCCACGTTTCATAGACAACTTAAAATCATTTTGAATTATTTTAGAAAAACTCATCAAACAGACTCAACTGGTTATCCTCAGGCATATTGCCCAGGATTCCCATATCGTCCATTTTTTCAACTAGGGTGCTAGAGAGGCCACCGCGTTTGCGGAGCTCTGTCTTAGAGAGAAATTCGCCTTCTTCCCGTGCTCTGACCACTTGGCGGGCAACGTTGTCACCCAGACCGTCCATAGCAGAGAATGGCGGGATAAGGGTATCTCCTTCGATGAGAAACTCGGTCGCGTGGCTCTTGTAAAGATCTAGCTTTCCGAATTTGAAGCCTCGCTCCAGCATTTCATTGACGATTTCCAAAGTCGTATAAAGGTCAATTTCTACATTGGAAGCTTCGTTGTTCTTGCGCTTTTCAGCGATTTCGCTCATCCGGCGCTTGACGGTATCAAGTCCGCCACTCATGGTCTTAATATCAAAGGCCTTAGCCCGGATGGAGAAATAAGCACAGTAGTAATAAATCGGATGATGTACCTTGAAGTAGGCCACCCGCAGGGCCATCATAACATAGGCTGCCGCATGGGCCTTGGGGAACATGTACTTGATCTTTCCACAGGACTCGATGTACCATTCTGGCACATTGTTTTCCTTCATAGCTGCGATGTAGCCATTGCGCTCTTCTTCAGAAATCTTCAGCCAGAGGCCCTTCCGCACGCGCTCCATGATCGTAAAGGCCATCTTAGGATCCAAGCCCTTGTGCATGAGGTAAACCATGATGTCGTCCCGACAGCCGATAACAGTGGACAGGTCAGCAATCCCTTGCTTGATCAAGTCCTGAGCATTTCCCAGCCATACGTCCGTACCATGAGAGAGGCCAGATAGCTGTAAGAGCTCGGCAAAGGTCGTCGGATGGGTCTCATCAACCATACCCCGTACAAAATTGGTCCCAAACTCCGGAATTCCCAGCATACCAGTCGGCGTGCCAATCTGCTCCCGAGTCACTCCCAGAATGTCTGTCCCAGAAAAGAGGGCCATGACACCAGGATCATCCATAGGAATATCAGTAGGATCAATACCAGACAAGTCCTGAAGCTTCCGAATCATGGTCGGATCATCGTGCCCCAGAACGTCTAGCTTGAGGACATTTTCATCGATATCATGGAAGTTGAAGTGGGTGGTCTGCCACTCGGCCGTCACATCATCAGCTGGATATTGGACCGGTGTAAAGTCATAAACATCCATGTAGTTAGGGATAACAACGATTCCTCCCGGGTGTTGTCCAGTCGTCCGCTTGACTCCGGCAGCTCCCTGCGCCAAACGCTCAACTTCGGCGTCCCGGTAGAACTTCCCGTAGTCGCGCTCGTAGCCCTTGACAAATCCATAGGCAGTCTTAGCAGCCACAGTACCAACCGTTCCTGCACGAAAGGCATATTCCTCACCAAAGATATCCCGCACATCCAAGTGAGCGCTAGGCTGATCTTCTCCCGAGAAGTTCAAGTCAATATCGGGTACCTTGTCCCCGTCAAATCCAAGGAAGGTCTCAAAAGGAATATCCTGACCGTTCTTGCTCAGCTTGTGGCCACACTCTGGACAGTCCTTATCCGGCATATCAAAACCAGAACCATAGGAGCCGTCCGTAATGAACTCGCTGTATTGGCATTTGCCACAGACATAGTGGGGCGACAAAGGATTAACCTCGGTAATCCCGATCATGGTCGCAACAAAGCTGGATCCGACAGACCCCCGTGAACCTACCAGATAGCCCCTCTCATTGGAGCGTTGCACCAGCATCTGCGAAGCCAGGTAAATCACGGCAAAGCCATTCCCCAAGATAGAGGTCAGCTCTTTTTCAATCCGTAAGTCCACAATATCTGGCAGCGGATTGCCATAAATCTCAAAGGCTTTTTGATAGGTCAGCTCAGCAACTGTCTCCTCAGCCTTATCAATGAAAGGCGTATAGAGGTCGCCCTTGACCACCTCTACCGGCTCAAAGGTCTCCGCCAGCTGATTCGGATTGGTGATGACCAGCTTCTTAGCTAAGTCCTCACCCAGGAAGGCAAATTCGTCCAGCATCTCATTGGTGGTCCGGAAGTGAGCTTTAGGAAGCGGAGCCGGCTGGGCATTTTCACCGTGACCAATGGTCCGGTTAATCATGGCTCCCTGACCGAGACTCCGTACGATAATCTCACGATAGATCTCTTCTTCCGGCTCGATATAGTGGACGTTCCCCGTTGCAAGGACAGGCTTGCCCAAGCGATCTCCGACCTCAATCAGATTGCGAATAATGGTCTGCAGTTCTTCTTGATCCTTGATCTGCTCCTTGGCAATCAGTGGCTCATAGATAGCTGGTGGCATGACCTCGATAAAGTCATAATACTTGGCTACTTCGACAGCCGCATCCACCCCCTGAGAGACAACAGCATCATAGACTTCGCCTTCTGAGCAGGCTGAGCCCAGAATCAGGCCTTCACGATGGGCATCTAATACGGTCCGTGGAATCCGCGGGACACCTTCGAAATACTTGGTATTGGACAGACTGACTAACTTGAAAATATTCTTGAGTCCCGTCTGATTTTTCACATAAATGGTCGCATGCTTGACCCGAGCCTTCTTGTAAGAATTCTCATCGACCAGATCCGTATTCAAATCCTTGAGATTGGTCACACCATGCTTTTCAGCCACATCCTTGATAAAGATAAAGAGGAGACGGCCCGTCGCTTCCGCGTCATAGTTGGCCATGTGGTGATGCTCCAGAGCAATCTGGAAACGCTTGGTCAAAGGCCCCAGACCATGACGCTTGTACTCTGGATAGAGATTGCGGGCAAATTCCAGCGTGTCAATGACCGGCTGGGTAATTTTTGGCAGGCTATGACGCTCATAGTTGACATTCATAAAGCCTACGTCAAAAGTAGCATTATGGGCAACGAGGACACTGTCCTGGCAAAATTCCTGAAATTCTTTGAGCACCTGCTCCAGGGGGTTGGCATTGCGGACATGCTCATCTGTAATCCCCGTCAGATCCGTCGTAAAGGCCGAAAGAGGATGCCCAGGATTGATAAACTCATCAAACTCAGCGATGATATTGCCCTTGTGCATCTTGCTGGCAGCGACTTGAATCAAGTCATTGTAGACGGCTGAAAGTCCCGTTGTTTCCACGTCAAAGACTACATAGGTCGCATCGCTAAGCTCCATGTCCACTTCGTTGTAGACGATGGGCACCCGGTCTTCTACAATATTTGCCTCCATACCGTAAATCAGCTGGATACCAGCTTTCTTAGCAGCCTTGTAGCCATGGGGAAAGCTCTGCACATTTCCATGATCAGTAATGGCGACAGCCTTGTGGCCCCACTTAGCAGCCGTTGCAACGATTTCCTCTACCTCAGGCAGAGCATCCATAGTAGACATATTGGTATGGGCGTGAAACTCGACCCGCTTCTGCCCTTCAGGCATCAAGTCCTTACGCTCATAGTGGGTAACTTCCTGCACATCCTGTACATTCATGGTCAGGTCACGAGTGAAGTTGTTCATCTCCACATTTCCCCGCACACGCAGCCAAGCCCCCTTCTTAATCATGTCAAACTTCTTGGCTTCTTCTTCATTTTTCATCCATTTCTGCAAGGAGAAGCTGGAAGTATAGTCTGTCATCTTGAAATTGAGCAAGACCCGGCCGGTCCGAGTAACCTTCTGCTCCAGATCAAAGACCATCCCCTCAAAGACCAGACGGTTTTCCTCAGTCTGAACTTCAATCATAGGAGTAATCTCTGCCTTATCCAGCTTTGGTTTTGCCGCAGCCTTACGAGCTTGGAAGTCATAGGCTGGCTTTTCTTCTGGTGGTGGCGCCATCTGCTGGAGGGATTCCATGGCTTTGAGAGCTTCTTCATTAGCTTCTTGAACAATCTTGTCATTCTCTGCCTGGAAATTCTCTGCCTGTTGCTGGGTTAACTCATCGCTGTGCTGAACCTGACAGGCCAGCTGAGGAAAGCCATACTTGACTAGCTGGCGACTGAGATTTGGTAGGTGATTCTTGCGAAAATGCTCCGTATCAATGGTTGATGGTCCTTCAATTAGCAACTTGTCCCCATCCAAATGAACCTGCAAATCCTGATAAAGGCTCTTAAATCCATGGCTGGCACATGGACCTTCCTCAAAGGCCAGCTGGTAATAAGCCTGCAAGAGCTCATCCGATATCTGAGGCGCCTGACAATGAATTTCAAAAATAGCTTGGTTGCCTGTCTTCGAAAACTCTTGATCTAAGCGCTTCTGCAATTCCCTAAAAATCTCAATGGGCAGAATATCCGTAAAAGAAAAATGAAATTCCCAGACCCGACTGACCTTGTGGACCAAAACCTTCTCGATTTCTGCATTCAAAAAGGCCTCTGAATTTCTCATCTCCAGTGGCATATCTAGCTGATTCATTAAAATTTCAAACTTGTTTGACATGACATTTCCTCGTACAGTAGTGACCTTATTTTACCATAAATCAGCACTTTTTTCGACAGAAAAAGGACTGAGCAATGCTCAGCTCCCCATATAATTATCAAGACTTTTTTCTTGATCCTAAGTTATGATATAATAGAAAAAACATTTACCTAAAGGAGTCTTAACTGTGAAGAAAATCTTACTAGCTAGCATCTGTCTACTGACCCTAACTGCTTGTAGCACGACCAGTCAGAATAAGCAAGAAAATACACCCAAGCAAAGTCAGAGTCAGAGTCAAAGTCAAAGTAAAACCAAAGAAGAAAAGACACAGACGAAAACTTTTTCTAATAAAATCGATGAGTATTATACTAATTCAGTCAAACTTTTCTATACTAAAGACAAGATCCTATCTTTCCAGCTCATTTCCAGCCAGGCCATCCCTGAAGAAAGTCAAAAAATGAGTGTTGAAGAATTAAAGAAATCCTATAGTGAAGATCTTAAGAAAAGTCCCATGATTGAAAATCAAGAAAAGCTAAAAGGACTTAAAATTCATCTTAAAATTTCTGAAGACAAGAAAAACGCTATTGCCATTTTTGATTTTGACCTCAGCAAAATAGATCAAGAACAACTGATTCAGTCAGCAAGTGACTCTGAAAGTAGTCAGACTTTCTTCAGGAAACTTCAAGATAAACCAGAAGTTGTCTTTGATTATTTGAAGGGGCAAGGACTCAAAGAAGAATAAAAAAGCTTTCTGATTAATTTTTAAACTTATACCTGTTCATAAATTTTAGTATATTTTCTAATACCAGTTATTAACTTTTGTTCTATTTTACTATAAATTTCAAGGAGTTTTTATGCGCTTAACTAAAAAAACTGTTCTTATTGGTGTCGCTTCTCTTCTTATTTTAGGCTTAGGTGCATGGGGAGTAAATTTATTTCTCGTTAAGCACAACGCTCAGCAAAGTTTTGATAAAAATTTTATTCACTATCAAGCAAAAAGTGACGATCACGAAACTTTTATTACTCAAGGCATCGGAAAAAAAGAAGTCTATAATTTATCCTACTCTCCTTCTAAGAAGACCATTGAAATAACCAAATCGACTAAAAATGGAGATAGCTATTCTGCCGATTCCATTTACGGAGCAGTAAATCTCTATGATATAAAACAAAACGGTAATAGCTACGTCTTCATAACAGCTGCAAAACCAATAATCGTTGACTTCGGAATGACTTCTGTAAAGGTAACTTATGACGGAGGTAATTTTGAAACCCCATACTCTGAACTGCATTTTGGTGAATCTTTCCCTAGTGAAGACAACTAGATTGCTACTTCTCTAGACTGGCAGTCTTTAACTATCAACTAACCAAGCTATTAGGCTGTGGTTAGTTTTTGTTTGCAAAAAAAGCGGTTGAAACCGCCTTTATTTATCTTAATACTGCTTCCGCCAAAGCCTTCTGAATAGCAATGACACTTTTATCACTTCGGAAAGTTAAGGTTTCGGCTGGTTCTTCAGCACTGGATACCCAGATTTTCAACTCAGCGTCAAGGTCAAAGTGTCCAGCCGTTTCCACTGAAAAGCGACTGATCGAGCGATAAGGATAAGACTTATAAGCCGTTTTCTTGCCCGTCATCCCTTGCTTATCAACCAAAATCAAGCGCCCATCTGTAAACACAATCAAATCTCGAATAAGACTAAAGGCCAGTTCCACATTTTCCGTTGGTGTTAGAATATTCTCTAGTTCTCTTTCAACTTTATCAATATCTTTTTGAGAAGCATTGCCCAGCAAACCACTAAATAATCCCATGATTTCGTCCTCCGATTCATTTTTTCTTACTATAGCATTTTCAAGTCCAATAAGCAAAAGAAAACTGCCAGGTCAAACTGGCAGTTTATCTTATTTCGTTAAAATAGACAAGGTTTCAATCAAGTTGTCTGCATGGACTTCAATGGTATCGCCACTTGCTTTAATTTTGACTTCTACAATGCCTTCAGCAGCTTTCTTACCAACGGTTACTCGGATTGGCAGACCAATCAAGTCGCTATCGCTAAACTTAACACCAACCCGCTCATTGCGGTCATCAACTAAGACTTCATAGCCAGCTCCAACTAAACTTTCTTCAATCTTGTCGGTCAAAGCCAAGCTTTCTTCATCTTTGACATTGACTGGAATCAAATGAACATCAAATGGTGCCAATTCTTTAGGGAAGTTAATTCCCCAAGCATAACGATACTCACCTTTAGGGGTTTTATTAACAAAGAGGCGGGCATGCTGTTCCATGACAGCTGAAAGCAGACGACTAACACCGATACCATAGCAACCCATCACAAGGGGAACTGCTCGGCCATTTTCATCTAGAACTGTCGCATTCATGCTGTCAGAGTATCGAGTCCCCAGTTTAAAGATGTGCCCAATCTCAATCCCACGCGCAAACTTCAGAACACCATTACCATCTGGAGAAATTTCTCCTTCGCGAACTTCACGGATATCGACATATTCAGCAGTAAAGTCACGACCAGGATTTACCCCTGTCAGGTGGTAACCATCTTCATTAGCTCCAGCAACAGCGTTGGACAAGTCTTGAACCTTACGATCAGCGATAATAGTTACATCTTCTGGCAAATTAACTGGTCCAAGAGAACCAAAGTTTGCTCTGAACAATTCTTGGACTTCTGCTTCTGTTGCTGCTTCAAAGAAGTCAGCTCCCAAGTGGTTTTTCAATTTGACTTCATTGAGCTGGTCGTTCCCTACAAGCAAAGCCACTACAGGCTTTTCATCTGCGATGTAGACCAAGGTCTTGATGGTTTGCTCCTCAGAAACTTGTAGGAAGGCTGCAACTTCATCAATAGTCTTACAGTTTGGTGTTTCCACACGAACTAGTTCGCTTTCAGCTGCTACACGATTGATCGGCTTGTATTCATTTGTTGCCATCTCAAGGTTGGCTGCATAGCTTGACTCACTAGAGTAAGCGATAGTATCCTCACCAGAAACCATCCAGTTGCTTAGCTCAGCCTTAATGGCTTCCAAAACATCTGCAGGGATTTCGTCCAAGCTTGCAACGGATTTATCCAATACCAACCAACGATCCAAGTCTGTCCGATCAGGAGTAATCGCCATAAATTCTTGGCTATCCTTTCCTCCCATAGCTCCGCCATCTCCAATGATAGCTTTAAAGTCAATCTCGCTACGAGTAAAGATCTTTTCATAGGCAGACTTGTATTCATCATACGTTACATGCAAACTATCATAGTTTGCATGGAAGCTATAAGCATCTTTCATGATGAACTCTCGCGTCCGCAAAAGACCGTTACGAGGACGTTTTTCATCACGATATTTTGGCTGGATTTGATAAAGATTCAGCGGTAATTGTTTGTAAGATTTCACTGAATCACGCACTAGGGCAGTAAAGGTTTCTTCATGGGTTGGTCCCAAAATGAAGTCTGATCCCTCACGGTTCTTTAACTTGAAGAGGTCATCACCATAAGTCTCGTAACGCCCTGATTCACGCCAAAGATCTGCACTTAGCAAAGCTGGCGCCAACATTTCTACTGCACCAATTTTTTCAAATTCTTGGCGCATGATATTCTTAGCTTTTTCAATAACTCTATTGGCCAATGGCAGATAAGAATAAACTCCCGCTGACACTTGGCGAACATAGCCCGCCCGCAAAAGCAAGGCATGACTGATAACCTGCGCATCACTTGGCATTTCACGCAAGGTTGGAATTAGCATTTTACTTTGTTTCATAAAAACTCCTTTAATTACATTTGAAGGCAGTGAAGGCCCTTTAGCAATCTACGTTTTATCTTCACTTGCCCTTACTTAAAAGAATGTACGCATAATATCATTCCAGGTAACAGCAATCATCAGCACAACCATAATAGCTACACTTGCTAAAGTTACATAAGTCTCTGTTTCGCGCTTGAGCGGTTTTCTGCGAATTGCTTCAATAATGTTGAGAACAATCTTTCCACCATCAAGAGCTGGAATCGGAATCAAATTGAAAATACCAATATTGATTGATAACAGAGCCAATAGACTAATCACCTGATCCAGACCAGCTTGTGCCGCTTGACTGCTGACACGGAAGATAGCAACCGGTCCTCCCAGTTGATTAAGACTAGGATGGAAAATCAAGTTTTTCAAAGCATTCAAAATACGGAAGGCCGCATCCCAGGCCATGGTCAGACCACCTACCATCATGGACATCAGATCCGACTTCATGCCTGGCGTGACACCTAATAAGTAACGGTCCCCTTCTTTTTTAGGACTGACTGTCACATCTTTGGTCTCGTTTCCGCTTTTAACTGTCAAGTTAAGTTTGGGATTCTTTTGACCTTTCGTTTCCTTTTCAACTGCCTGAGTCAAATCATCCCAGTTTGAAATTTCTGTCTGACCAACCTTTAGAATCTGGTCGTTATTTTTTACACCAGCTTGAGCTAAGGCGCCGTTTGGAGCAACCTGTACATGGTTTGTGTCCAAATTTTGAACCCCACCTTGCAGAGCAATTAGGATCCAAAAGGCCACGATACCCAAAATAAAGTTATTCATAGGGCCAGCAAAGTTTGTGATTAAACGGCCCCAGATTGTTGCATTTTGGTACTGAACATCTAAAGGCGCAATCCGAACTTCTGTCCCATCTGCTTCAACGATAGTTGCATCGTGATCAACTGAGTAGGTTCTACTTTCTTCAAGAACCAAACCAGTGATTTCTAATTTATCTTCAAAATCAAAACTTGTCACATTCATTGGCAGGGCTGTCTGGTCAATCTTCTTGCCAGATAGATTTACTCGAATAACCTTGCCTTCTTCATTCAGAGTCAGACTGACAGGTGTTCCAGTTTTGATTTCGGTTGTATCGTCACTCCAGCCAGCCATGCGAACATAGCCACCTAGAGGAAGAATCCGAATGGTATAGGCTGTTCCATCTTTTCCAATATGAGAAAAGATTTTCGGTCCCATTCCAATGGCAAATTCTCGAACGAGAATGCCTGACTTTTTGGCAAAGTAGAAATGCCCATACTCATGGACCACTACAATAATGCCAAAAACAATGATAAAGGTGAGGAGTCCCATAATTCCCATACTTTCCTTACCACACATTCCTTTCTAAATCTTGACTACTGGAGTCTAAATCAAAGAGGCTGGGAGTGTCTCCCAGTACTCTGTTTTTCATTAAATTTTATTCCAGGCAGAAGAAGCCACTTATCTCCAACTCTGCACATCTTAAACAAATTAGAATAAACCTAAAATCCGCATCAGAGGGAAGACAAAGAGCAAACTGTCAAAGCGATCCAAAACACCACCATGGCCAGGTATAAACTTACCAGAATCTTTGACACCATAATGACGTTTAATGGCGCTTTCCACCAAGTCTCCAAACTGTCCAGCTATACTAAAGAAAATAGCATATAAAACCAAAAGCCAGCGATTATGCGGAGCAGCCACACTTCCATCAATCAAAACAAAAATGAAGGTGACTACCATCGCAGACGCGATACCACCGAGGGCACCTGCAACAGTTTTATTGGGTGAAATTGTTGGAGCTAGCTTTTTCATCCCAAAACGGCGACCAAAGAGATAAGCACCACTATCTGTTGCCCAAACAATTAGAAGAGCCAAAAGCACCCTGTTTAGGCCTGCAACTCGAGCATCTAAAAGGGCATTAAAACCTGATCCCACATAGAAACTAACTGCAATCGGGTAGACCACATCATCAAAAGTATAATTGCTACCAACGACGATAGAACCCAATAAGCAAAAGACGACTAGAGTATAAGCAATCACATTGCCATCAATCGGCAAAAAGGTAAAATAATACTCAATCGGAACTGCTAAGACAAAGGCTGCTAACATAGCCAACATACCTTCAAGAGTTGTCGTCGCTAGACCCTTCATTCGGAGCAATTCATGTACTGCCAACATGGCTAAAATGCCTACAACAATCTGAAAAGCGACTCCTCCTAATACGACCAAAGGAAGGAAAATTGCAAGAGCCACTCCCGCAAAAATCAATCTCGTCTGTAAATCCTTATCCATATATTCTCCTAAACACCACCAAAGCGTCTCTGACGCTTACTATATTCTTCGATAGCTTCTTTTAAAGATTTTTCATTAAAATCCGGCCACAAAGTCTTTGTAAAGTACAATTCGCTATAGGCACTTTGCCAAGGAAGGAAATTACTAAGACGTAATTCTCCGCTAGTCCTGATGATCAAATCAGGATCCCGCAAAATACGAGGCAGGTTACTTGTCTGTAAATAATCCCCAATCATTTCCTCGCTGATATCACCTGGGTTAAACTTGGCATCCAAAACTTCTTGAGCAATATTTCGAATGGCTTGAGTTAATTCTGCCCGTCCACCATAGTTTAAGGCAAAGTTCAAAATCAAGCCAGTATTGAGCTTGGTTAGCTCTTCTGCTTTAACCAAGGCATCATATGTAGCTTTAGGTAATCTAGCCACATCGCCAATCATTTGAATCTTTACATTGTTTTTGTGCAATTCTGGCACATAGCGTTCATAGAATTCAACAGGCAGGTTCATGATAAATTTAACTTCTTTTTCTGGTCGAGACCAGTTTTCTGTTGAAAAAGCATAGACCGTCAAAACCTGGACGCCCATCTCTTTGGCTGCAATGGTGACATTCTGCAAAGCCTCCATACCCGCCTTATGTCCAAACACGCGTGGTTGCAGTCTCTTCTTAGCCCAACGGCCATTTCCATCCATAATAATCCCAATATGCTTTGGCACCTGTAGGGGGATGGTTACTTTTTCCTTCTTTTTTAAGTGAAACATAGCTTTATCCTAAATTTTAATCATTTTATTATATCATAAATCTAATAAAAGTGTTGTTTTAGCAAGTTTTTTGACATCAGTCTCCCAAAACTAGGCTAAGAAGCTTCGTAAAACTCCTCATTCTAACCTCTTACCCCTTTGAAAGGCCTTACCTTCTTATATTATAGGCTTTCCTCTTTTAATTTTCAAGAAATGTCCCCAAACTACAGACTCTGATAAAAAGGTAAAAAAAGAATCCGAGATCCTCAGATTCTTTTTCTTATTCTTCGATAGCAGATTCTTCCACGCCAGCAGCCTCAATCGCTACTTTTGCTTCAGGATCAACTTCTGCTTCAGCTTGTGGTAAGACTGTCTTGATCGCTGTTAATTCAAAAGTCAAATAAACGCCATCAACATCCAAAACAACGGTCCGTTTTTCAGTATCCACTTCATCAACAGTTCCATACAAACCGCCAATTGTGATGACCTCATAACCCTTTTGGAGCTTATTCAAGCTTTCCATGCGTTTTTCCGCTTGTTTTTTCTGTGTGCGGTTCATGTAGAAAATCAATCCAGCCATGACCACAAACATGATAATCATTTGGTATCCCATAGTCGTCTCCTTTCGTTTTTCATGTCTTCATTACTATAACAAATTTCTCTTTTTTTTACAAGAGAGGACTGTTCTTTCGACCTGACTACAAAAGGCTTTAAAGACGATTTTAAAAGACTTTTTTAACATCACTAATAGCTGGTCTATCTTTTAAAAGTTCAAGAGAAAGGGACTTACTTAGCCCCCTCCTTTTCCTTAATAACCAAGACACCATCTTCTAAATCAGCTGTCAAATGCTTAGCATCTAGATTATCCAAGTGGAAGTCAGTCACCTTGTCACGAATTTGTTGCTCGATAACTCTACGGAGTGGACGAACACCCATGACTTGGTCATAACCAGCGTCACGTAGGAATTCCTTAGCTGCATCAGATACTGCAAGATCAATTTCTTTTTTGCTCAAGGTTTGATTTACTTCAATCAGCATGAGATTGACAATTTCCATCAAGTCTTCTTTCTTAAGATGAGAGAACTCAATAACCGCATTGAAACGATTGAGGAATTCTGGACGGAAGTAAGCTTTGAGGCGGTCCATCAGATCAGGCTTTTCAGCATCTTCTTCTAAGCCAGCTTCGTAGCCAAAGCCTGCATTAGAAGTTGCAATGATAACCGTGTTCTTGAAGTTAACTGTATTCCCTTGACCATCTGTCAAACGACCGTCATCCAGAACTTGAAGGAGAAGGGTAATTACTTGCGGATCAGCCTTTTCAATCTCATCCAAGAGAATGATAGAATATGGATTGCGACGTACACGCTCGGTCAAAGTATTGTTATTGTCATCATAACCAACATATCCTGCAGTCGTACCAATCAGCTTGGACACAGCAGTCCGATCAGAGTATTCAGACATATCCAGACGAATGATGGCCTCTTTAGTACCGAACATATCTAGAGCCAGTTGCTTAGCAAGCTCAGTCTTACCAACACCAGTTGGACCAACAAAGAGGAAGCTTCCGATTGGACGGTTGCCTTCATCAAAGCCTGCACGGTTACGGCGGATAGCTCTAGCTACAGCTTCTACAGCCTTGTCTTGGCCGATTACTTTAGCTTTGAGACGGTCATTCATGCCCTTGAGGCGCTCAATGTCGCTAGCACCCATTTGAGATACTGGTACGCCCGTCATACGTTCAACAGATTCTGCTACATCGTTGACTGTTGCCGTCACCTTCATATCCTCAGTATGGTTTTGAATTTTCTTTTCTAGTTCTTCGATACGAGTCTTGGCATTCAGAGCTGCTTCGAAATCTTCTTTTTCAACAGCGGCTTCCTGCTTGTCTTTTTGCTCAGCAATCTCATGTTCAACCGCATGGACATCAGTCACTGGATGTTGAGCTGCCAAGTGGGCTGCCGTTACATCAACAAGGTCAATCGCCTTATCTGGCAAGCTCCTTTGTGGAATATACTGAACAGAGTAATCTACAGCAGCTTTCAGCACTTCATCTGGTAGAATGACATTGTGGTGCTTTTCGTACAAGTCACGAATACCTTGAAGGATTTTATAGGTATCTTCTGCAGAGGGTGCATTGACTTTAACCTCATTGAAACGACGAGCTAGAGCCGCATTTTTGAGAATAGTGTTACGGTACTCATCCTGAGTAGTAGCCCCGATAACTGTCAACTCACCACGTGAAAGTGCTGGTTTGAGAATATCCGCTAGTCCCTTAGAGCCACTATCTCCACCGATAGATCCTGCTCCTAGGATTTGATGGATTTCATCAAAGAATAGGATGATGTTGCCGGCTTCCTTGACTTCATTGACCAAGTTTTGGATATTTTCTTCAAAGCTACCACGATACTGGGTACCAGCTTCCAGACCAGAAATATCAACAGAAATGATTTCCTTATTCTTGATAGCTGCTGGTACATCACCATTGACAATAGCTTGAGCCAAACCTTCTACGACAGCTGTCTTACCAACTCCGGCATCTCCGACCAGAACTGGATTGTTCTTAGTCCGGCGAGAAAGGATTTCAGCTGTTTCTTGGATTTCCTTATTACGCCCAATGACTGGATCTAATTTACCATCACGAGCTTCCTGAGTCAGATTACGACCCAGCTTAGCCAGGATGCCATCTTGCTTAGGTCCATGACCAGCAGTTTGTAAATCCTGTTCACCCGTTCCTTGACCAGGTAGTTTACCAGTAGCACGATATTGTGCAAATTCCTCTGGCGTCACTTCACGGCCGTTAATTAGGTAACGACGGTTTTCACTATTGTAACCACGCATCCCAGCCATTAATTGATTAAATAAGTCATCCATATTATTAAAATTGTTGTAATTGTTATTCATATTTATACCTCTTCATTTTCAAGAATTGCAAACGATATTTTGTTTTGTGTTTTTCGTTTACATTTGTAATTGTAACATGGTACAAAAGGATTGTCAATAAATTATGCTCAATTTTTTAAAAAAATTTACAAGTGTAATCACTTGAGTTTCTATCCTTATTTTTTTCTACAAGGTTGTATTTTTTAAAGAAAAATACAAAAAAACAGACATCCAAATTTGAATATCTGTTTTTCTATATTATACTTAAATTTTTAGGCTTTTACTTCAATAACAGCATCACCTTTGCTTACTGTCCCTTGACCTACTGGAGTTACAGAAGCATAGTCAGCAGTATTCGTCACGATAACCATAGTAGTGTCTTCGAGACCTGCTGCAGCGATCTTAGCTGAATCAAATGTTCCTAGGACATCACCGGCTTTGACTTTATCACCTTGAGCTACAGTGTGATTAAAGCCTTCGCCATTCATTGATACCGTATCAATACCAACGTGAATCAAGATTTCTGCACCATTAGAAGTTTTAAGACCATATGCATGTCCCGTCGCAAAAGCAATCGTAACCTCTGCATCAGCTGGAGCATAGACAACTCCCTCGCTTGGCTTGATTGCTAAACCTTGCCCCATAGCTCCGCTTGAAAATACTGGATCATTAACATCTGCAAGAGCGACAACTTCCCCAGCAACTGGAGCAAGAATTGTTTCATCTTGGAGAGATACTGGAATGTTACCTGTTGTTTCTTCCTCAACCAAACGTTCTGTCTCTACTTCAGTAGCTACTTCTTCTTCGTCTTTATATCCAAAAGCATATGTCAATCCAAAACCAAGACCAGTCGTTACTAATACCATAAAAATGTACTGAAGAATTTGACCATTTAGGTAAAGAAGGGTACCAGGAACAATTGTGATACCAAAGCTAGTTCCTGCCAACCCTAAAGTGTTTGCGAACCAACCACCTGCAGCACCAGCAATCAGACCCATGATAAATGGTTTTCCGTAACGAAGGTTAACCCCAAAAATAGCAGGTTCAGTGATACCAAGTCCCGCAGAAAGAGCTGCTGGGAAAGCAAGAGCTTTGAGCTTTGGATTCTTCGTTTTAACACCAACCGCAAGTGTTGCTCCAAGTTGAGCAGTCATAGCAGCTGTGATAATAGCATTAAGTGGATCTGCTCCTGTAGAAGTTACCAAATTAGACTCAAGTAGATTGAAAATATGATGGACACCTGTCACAACAATAACTTGGTGAACTCCACCAAGAACTAAACCACCCAAACCAAGTGGTAGGCTAAGTAACCAAGTTGTAGCGATTTTAACATATGACTCAACCTCGTGAAAAACAGGTCCAATGACAAACAAAGCTAAAATTGACATCACTAGGAAGGTCAAAAATGGTACAACTAGTAAATCTAATACATCAGGAATTCGCTTATGGAGCCACTTTTCAAGTTTTGCACCAATCAAACCAACGAAAAATGCTGGTAAAACTGAGTTTTGATAACCGACGACTTTAATAAATCCGAAGAACAAAATTGGCTTAGCGTCTCCAGAAGCTACATCCCAAGCATTTGGCAAAGCTGAGTTAACCATCATCAATCCTAGAACCAAACCAATCAATGGATTACCACCGAAAACACGGAAGGCTGACCAACAAATTAAGGCTGGAAAGAATGCAAAAGCTGTATCTGTTAGAACAACTGTATAGGTATAGAAGTTTGTTGCTTTAAAAGCTTCTGCAGTTGTACCAAACAAAGATAATACTTGGTCTTGTGCAATCGCACCACGGATACCCATAAATAACCCTGTTGCAACAATAGCTGGTAAAAGTGGAACGAAGACGTCACCGAAAGTACGGATAGCTCGTTGGAACCAGTTTCCCTGTTTGCCAGCTTCTTCTTTCATATCTTCTTTAGATGATGTTGGCAAACCAAGTGCAACAACTTCATCATACATTTTATTGACTGTACCAGTACCAAAGATAATTTGGTATTGACCTGAATTAAAGAAAGCTCCTTGAACCTTATCCAAGTTCTCAATCACTTCTTTATTAATTTTTCCTTCATCTTTGACCATAACGCGTAGACGAGTCGCACAGTGGGCTACACTGTTGACATTTTCGCGTCCACCCAAGGCTTCGACGACCTTTTTTGCAATATCCTGATTGTCCATTTGCAAAAATCTCCTTATTAATTTGTTAAACTTTTTTGAAAGCGATTTAATCACCTTTACGAATATTATTTTACCATGATCTAAAAATATGTCAAGCGTTTTGCAGAAATTTTATTTTTTATGTGTTTAAAGTTGATTTTTAGGCAGAAAACGTTTACTATAGTAGTAAGAAAAAATACATGACGGAGGAATATGGTTTGGCTTGGACAACTGAAAAACGCTACAGACGCTACGAAGACTGGACTCAGGATGAAGTGCAGCAGATTAAAGAGAATATTGCAAAATCCCCCTGGAGGGCCAACTACCATGTGGAACCACAGACTGGACTTCTCAATGACCCCAACGGCTTTTCTTACTTTGATGGCAAGTGGGTGGTTTTTTACCAAAACTTCCCTTTCGGAGCAGCACACGGCCTCAAATGCTGGGTACAACTGGAAAGCGATGACCTAGTTCACTTCACGGAAACTGGTCTCCGTGTGCTACCGGATACCGCACTAGACAGCCACGGTGCCTACTCGGGTTCTGCCATGCAGTTTGATAACAAGCTCTTTCTCTTCTACACTGGAAATGTCCGTGATGAGAACTGGGTGCGTCACCCCTATCAGATTGGTGCCTTGTTAGACAAATCAGGCAAGCTGGAAAAAATTAACAAGGTCTTGATTGAACAACCTGCTGAAGCGACTGATCATTTTCGCGATCCTCAGATTTTCAACTATAAAGGGCAATTCTATGCTATTGTTGGTGGACAAAATCTAGACAAGCAAGGCTATATCAAACTTTACAAGGCAGTTGATAACGACTATACCAACTGGGAAGTCGTCGGTGATCTAGACTTCGCCAATGACAAAACGGCCTATATGATGGAGTGTCCTAACCTAGTATTTATTAATGATCAGCCAGTCCTGCTCTATTGCCCTCAAGGTTTGTCTAAGGATGTGCAAGATTATGGCAATATTTATCCAAACATGTATAAAATAGGTCAATCGTTTGACATAAGTAAGTCTGCTATGATTGATCCTAGCCCTATCCAAAATCTGGACTACGGCTTCGACTGCTACGCGACCCAAGCCTTCAACGCACCTGACGGTCGTGCACTGGCTGTCAGCTGGCTGGGCTTGCCTGATGTGGAATACCCTTCTGACCGCTTCGACCATCAAGGTGTTTTCTCTCTCGTCAAAGAATTGACTTTGAAAGACGGCAAGCTCTACCAGTACCCAGTGCCTGCTATCAAGGATTTGCGAGCAGAGGAACAGCCTTTCACTGCTCTGGCAGAAAGCAAGAACAGCTACGAACTAGAACTGAATCTCGCTGCAGACGCTGAACACGAAATCGTCCTCTTTGCAGACAAGAATGGCAAGGGCCTACGCATCAATTTTGACCTCAAAGCAGGTCTAGTAACGGTTGATCGTAGTCAGGCGGGTGAGCCATTCGCTCTAGACTTTGGAACCAGCCGAAGCTGTAACATTGACAAAAAAGTAACAAATGCTAGTATATTTATAGATAAATCGATTTTTGAAATTTTCATCAATGAAGGAGAGAAAGTATTTTCCGGCCGTGTCTTCCCGAGAGAAGACCAAACAGGCATTGCTATTACCAAGGGCAATCCAACCGGTACTTACTATGAATTAGATTATGGTCGCAAAGCTAACTGATGTAGCAAAACTAGCAGGAGTCAGCCCCACAACTGTTTCCCGCGTCATCAACAGAAAAGGCTACTTATCCGACAAAACGATTTCTAAGGTTGAGGCAGCCATGCGAGAGTTGGCTTACAAGCCCAACAATCTGGCGCGCAGCCTCCAAGGTAAATCAGCCAAGCTAATCGGACTCATTTTCCCTAATATCAGCAATGTCTTTTATGCAGAATTAATTGGTAAATTGGAGCACGAGCTCTTTAAACAGGGCTATAAAACCATCATCTGCAATAGTGAGCATGACTCTGATAAGGAGCGTGAATACCTTGAGATGCTGGAAGCCAATCAGGTGGACGGCATCATTTCTGGTAGCCACAATCTAGGCATTGAGGACTACAATCGCGTGACTGCTCCAATCATTGCCTTCGACCGCAATCTTTCTCCGGATATCCCAGTTGTCTCTTCAGACAACTATGGTGGCGGAGTGCTGGCAGCTCAGACCTTGGTCAAGGCTGGAGCCCAAAACATCATCATGATTACTGGCAATGACAACTCTAATTCTCCGACTGGCCTGCGCCATGCTGGCTTCGCCTCTATTCTTCCAGACGCCCCAATCATCAATGTATCTAGTGATTATTCTCCCGTCCGAAAGGAAATGGAAATCAAGCACATTTTGACCCATGAGAAGCCAGATGCTATCTTTGCTTCAGATGATTTGACAGCAATTTTAATTATGAAGGTCGCTCAAGAGCTGGACATCAAGATTCCCGAAGATTTAAAAATCATTGGCTACGATGGCACCTACTTTGTGGAGAACTACTACCCACAGCTGGCCACTATCAAGCAACCACTGAAAGATATTGCTCATCTATCTGTGGACCTACTCCTCAAAAAGATTGCTGGTCAAGAAGTTCAAACGACTGGTTATTTCCTACCAGTTAGTCTATTACCTGGCAAAAGCATTTAATTTTTATCCCAAAAAAGACAACCTCAAAAAAGGAGGTTGTCTTTTTTATGTCTAATCTTTCAAAAAACTCTCAGACTATTTATCAAAGCTTTCTAAGGCTTTTTCACGCTCTTCAACTTGACCCTTAGCGTCTAATTTTTCGCCCTTGTAAACTGTGGATTCCCATGATCCATACATTGGGTTAGGGAAGATGATGAATTTTTCACCAAATTCTTTTTGAAGTTCGTCCAATTTCTTGTCACGCTCTTCAGAAGACTTTTTGGAGAAGTCTGCAAAGTCAACTAAATTATCCCCAAATAACATAACTAGATTTGTTGTCTCTTGAACTTTTTGGCGACGTCCTTCTTTTGACTTGACGCCTTCTTCCAAGAACATCAAATGGTCACGTCCCTGAACAGGAATGCCTTCTTTTTCTAGGTTCTTAATGGTTGCATCTACCTGACTAGCCGCACGGTCAGAAACATAGTAAATTTGTACACCATTTTCATTAGCAAATTGGAGGAATTCCTTTGCTCCTGGAACGGCTTTAGCCTCCGCCTTTTGGACCCAAACATCCCAATTTTCAGGTGTAAATGCTGTGCCATCTTTTACATTTTTCACTTGGTAAGGGCTGTTATCCAGTACAGTCTCATCCAAGTCTAAGACGATGGAATAAGGTTTTTCTGTCGGTGTTTTTAATAATTCTTTCAGACGATTCGTTGCAACATTATAGCCTTGTAAATACAAAGCCTTGGTTTCAGCCGCCTTTTGATACCAAAGAGTAGACATGGTATTTTCTCTCGAACGAAGCTGTTCATAGGTCATCGAAATCTTATTATCCGATGTACTGCTCTCTGTTGTCTTATTTTCTGTTGGTTTCGGAGCACAGCTCGTCAGAATAATAACTGATGCCAATGCAGAAAAAATGGTTACGGTAGCTTTCGTTGCTTTCATAAAAAAACATCCTCCTAATATTAATCTAATAAAATTATAACGTTTTCATAATGATTGTCAAGAAAGACTCCTAGCTTAGCATCTAATAATTTGCTATTTTTTGAAGGACTAGCTTCACGTAAGGGTTTTGATCTTTTGTATTACTTCACCACTAGCTCCATCTGCATTCTTTTTAGATTCCTTACCGCAAAAAAGCCGAGATAAGAATCTCAGCTTTTTTATTCTTCTGTAACAAATTGACTCAAAATCCCATTGATAAACTTACTTGATTTTTCATCTGAGAATTTTTTCGCCAGCTCAATAGCCTCGTTAACTGCAACAAGCTGTGGTGTCTCGTCATATTCTAGTAGCTCATACAAACCTAAACGCAGAATATTTTTCTCTACCAGAGTCAAACGATCCAAGGTCCAACCAGCCTTCAAATACTGAGTAATCTTATCATCGAGCTCACTTTTGGATTGCATAACGCCATTAACTAGATTGAGCAAGAAGATCGGAAGTTCAACTTGTTCCTCTTCTTCCTTATCATGTAGATAAGCAAAGCGACAAGCTTCAACTATGTCTCCATCATACTCCAGACTCATCAATGCCTGAAATGCGCGCTCACGTAAATCACGTCTTGAGTCTACCATTACCTTACTCATTGAGGAAATCCTCGTCAAATAAATCAGCCATATCTGGTTTTGGAGATTTTTCTGGAACAATACCTGCAACATGGACATTAACAGCTGACAAACTTACATCTGCCATATCATGGACAGCACTTTTCACAGCCTTTTGAATGGCCATAGCAACGGTAGGAACCCCTACACCATATTCCAAGTAAAGATAAATATCCACTGTCACATCGCCATTATCCGCAGTATGAAGATAGACCCCACGACTCAAAGAACGCTTAGCTAAGCTATCTGACATACTCTTGTTTGCAAAAGAGTGAACTCCGTCTACTTTTGCAGTTGCAATCGCAATGATTTTTTCCAAAACGCGTGGCGCAATAACAATTTCACCTAATTGTTCAGTTGCCATAGTGATTACCTCTTCTATATTATGCGCGAGAAACGTAAGTTCCTTCTGCAGTGTTGATGATCAATTTTTGTCCAACTTCAATAAAGTCTGGAACGTTAACGACAAGACCAGTTTCAAGAGTAGCTGGTTTACCAGAACCAGTTACAGTAGCACCCTTGATTGATGGTTGAGTTTCAGTTACAACTAATTCAACGGTTGTTGGCACTGTCACACCAATCACTTCATTTCCATAGAACTGGATTTTTACGTCAGAGTTTTCAAGGATGTATTTCAATTCATCTTCAACATTGACTACTGGAATTTCATATTGGTCATAGGTTTCAGTATTCATGAAGTAAGCAGTGTCATCCATTTGGTACAAGTATTGAGCTGGAACAGTTTCAATAATAGCTTGCTCAAATTTTTCTTCTGGACGGTAGCTTGTATCAAAAGTTGAACCAGTACGGACGTCACGCAATTTCATACGCATGATCGTATTTCCTTTACCTGGTTTATGGTGGCTTGCTTCCAAAACGCGGATCAATTTACCATCAGCTGTTTCAAAAGTCATACCAGCTTTCAATTTACTTGCTTCAATCATGTGATTTTTACCTCTTTAATAAATAATTTACTCTTTATTGTACCATAAAGCCTGATAATTCTCAAATAACAATCAACTCTTTCGGCGCAAGAGTTAGGACTTGACAGCCTGTTTCTGTGATGAGGAGATCGTCTTCGATGCGGACGCCGTATTTGCCGTCCAGATAAATACCCGGCTCATCAGTCAAGACCATGCCCGCCTCAATCGGCTCTTCTGACTTGCCAAAGTAAGGAATCTCATGGATATCCAGACCGATACCGTGGCCAATCCCGTGGCTAAAGTAAGGACCATATCCAGCATCGTTAATAATATGCCGCGGAATTCGGTCAAAATCAATCCGACTAAGCCCAGCCTTAGCAGCTTCTATCAGAGCTTGATTGCTGCGCAGGACAATATCATAAATCTCCCGCTCTTCGTCTGTCACCTGCCCCACATGAATTGTCCGTGTCATATCGCTGACATAGTGATTGTAGTAGCAGCCAAAGTCCATGGTCAGGGTTTCGCCATTTTGAATGACCTTTTCACTAGCCACACCGTGAGGCATAGCAGAGCGGTAGCCTGAAGCGATGATAAAGTCAAAAGAGGCACCTGAAGCACCTAGCTGACGCATCCGGGCATCTAAAAAGTTCATAACCGCTAGCTCTGTCGTCTCACCTGGCTTGATAAAGTCCAGTACATCTAGGAAGGCTTGATCTGAAATTTGGCAGGCCTTGCGAATGGTCGCGATTTCTTGCTCATCTTTAATCATGCGCAAATTCTCGATAAAACCAGTCATTGGCACCAGTTCATACCCTGAGAAAAGACTTTCTAGCATCTTGAAGTAAGCGTAGGAAATCTCGTCATCAAAGCCAATTTTTTCCAGCTTGTCGTCCGCTATGATTTTAGCAATCTCACCAAGTGCGTCTCGCGTTTCAACAATATCAAATCCTTGAACTACTCCCTTGGCAATCAGTGTATAACGGGCATCCGTCAGGAAAATACGACGTGTCTTACTGATGAAAACTGTCGCCTCTGTTCCGCTAAAGCCAGTCAGATAGTATATATTTTTTAAATTGGTTACTAAGACAGCATCACATTCTGTCTGAGTCAATGCTGCTTCAAATTTTTCAACTCTTGATAACATGAGAAAACCTCCGTAAAATGATTCAATTTATTATAGCAAAAAAAAACCGAAAACAATACAATCTATATAGTTAGGATTAGATAAAATTGACATTTGAAAGCGCTAAATATATAATTTCTGTAAACAAGAAAGAATGAGGTAACGATATGAATAAAACAGAATTACTATTACAAAGACTAGATGATATTGGTCAGTCTCTAAAAGATTCTAGACAAGCACTAGCTTTGCTGGCACTTGGTTCTTGCGGAGTAGAAAGAGACCGATTGGATCAATACTCAGATTTGGATTTTTTTGTTATTGTAAAAGATGGCTACAAGCAGGCCTATATACAGGATCTAACTTGGTTAAGTAATCTAGAACCAATTGCATTTCACTACCAAAATACAGTGGACGGACATAAAGTTCTATTTGAAGATGATGTTTTTTGTGAATTTGCTGTCTTTGAAGCTCATGAACTAGTAAACATTTCCTTCGCTGAAGGCAAGATTATCTGGAAGGAGGTCGGTTTTGATGGAACAATCTGCCAGCCACAAAGATTGCAATCAAAAGAAAATAGAGACCGTGAATGGCTGTTGGGAGAGATTTTATGCAATCTATATATAGGACTAGGTCGCTATCAACGAGGCGAAAAATTGGCTGCTTATGATTTCATCCAAAACAGATCCGTCAAGCTTTGGACCGAACTAATCAATTTGGAAAAAACTTCTAAATCTGATTTTATAGATATTTTTAACAGCAACAGAAGATTTGAAAAAGGTTATCCAAACGAGGCCAAACAATTGCCTCACTTTTTGCAAGGTTACGAACGAATTTCTGAATCTGCTCAGGAACTCCTAGAATATCTTGATAAACACTATTCTCTTAACCCATTTATAAAAGAAAAAATTCGTAATTTATTATAAAAAAGACTCTGCCTAAAAAAGCAGAGTTTTTAAAATCTTATTTTAACTTTCCTTTCAAATAGTGTCCTGTGTAGCTGGCTTCATTGGCCGCTACTTCTTCTGGAGTTCCTGTTGCGATGATGGTTCCACCACCGACACCACCTTCTGGGCCTAAATCAATAATATGGTCAGCTGTCTTAATCACATCTAGATTGTGCTCAATAACTAGGACAGTATTTCCATCATCAACGAAACGATCCAGAACTTTTAGCAGACGAGAGATATCCTCTGTATGCAGACCTGTCGTCGGTTCATCCAAGATATAGAGAGACTTGCCGGTCGATCTCTTATGAAGCTCACTAGCCAGCTTCATCCGCTGGGCTTCACCACCCGATAGAGTAGTCGCTGGCTGTCCTAAAGTAACATACCCTAGGCCCACATCTTTAATTGTTTGTAGCTTCCGATTGATCTTTGGAATATGTTTGAAGAAATCAACTGCATCATTGACTGTCATATCTAAGATTTGTGAGATATTCTTTTCCTTATAGTGTACTTCTAAGGTCTCACTGTTATAGCGTCTTCCATGACAGACTTCGCAAGGAACATAAACATCCGGTAAGAAATGCATTTCGATTTTGATGATACCGTCGCCCGAGCAGGCCTCACAACGGCCACCCTTCACGTTAAAACTAAAACGACCCTTCTTATAGCCACGAATCTTGGCTTCATTGGTTTGAGCAAAAAGATCCCGAATATCATCGAAAACTCCAGTGTAAGTAGCAGGGTTGGAGCGCGGTGTCCGACCAATTGGACTTTGATCAATATCGATTAAACGATCTATATAATCTACTCCAGAGATCGTTTTAAATTTTCCAGGCTTATCCGAATTACGATTGAGTCTTTGAGCCAAGGTCTTTTTTAGAATAGAGTTGACCAAGGTCGATTTGCCGGATCCCGAAACTCCCGTCACAGCGATAAACTTCCCAAGTGGGAAACGAGCTGTAATGTTCTGTAAATTATTTTCAGCCGCACCTGTAATTTCGATAAAACGCCCATTTCCTACACGACGTTCCAGTGGTACTGGAATTTCACGCTTGCCTGATAGGTACTGTCCAGTAATAGACTTTTTATTCTTAGCCACTTGTGCAGGAGTACCAGCTGCTACAATTTCACCACCAAAGACTCCCGCTCCTGGCCCAACATCAATCAGCCAGTCAGCCTCCCGCATGGTGTCCTCATCGTGCTCAACCACAATGAGGGTATTTCCTAGATCACGCATCTTCTTGAGGCTGGCGATCAGGCGGTCATTGTCACGTTGGTGCAAGCCAATCGATGGTTCATCAAGAATATAGAGGACGCCGCTCAAATTAGAACCAATTTGAGTCGCCAAACGAATCCGCTGACTTTCGCCTCCTGATAAAGTTCCGGCAGAACGAGATAGAGTCAGGTAATTAAGGCCAACATTATTCAGGAAGGTTAGCCGGTCATGAATTTCTTTGAGAATAGGACGCGCGATAGTAGCTTCATTCTCAGTCAAGCTAAGCTTGTCCAATTGATTTAAATGATCTGCAATAGACAGATCTGAAATCTGACCGATATGCAAACCAGCTTCGCCTCCAACCTTGACCGACAAGGCCTGAGGACTAAGACGATAGCCATGACAAGCTACACAGGACAACTCATTCATATAGGTTCGCATCTGGGTCCGAGTATAGTCACTATTGGTCTCATGGTAGCGACGGTTGATATTGGTAACTACTCCCTCAAAAGGAATGTCAATATCTCGCACACCTCCGAATTCATTCTCATAGTGGAAATGGAATTCTCGTCCATCTGAGCCAAAGAAAATCAATTGCTTTTCTTCTTCACTTAGCTCTTCAAAAGGCTTGTCCATATCAATGCCAAAGGAGGTCATCGCCTGTTCTAGCATCTGCGGATAGTAGTTGGAAGAGATCGGATTCCAGGGCGCCAGTGCACCTTCTCGTAAAGTCATACTAGAATCTGGTACCACAAGATCTAGGTCTACTTCTAGTTTCACGCCCAAGCCATCACAGTCCGGACAAGAGCCAAAAGGCGCATTGAAAGAGAAAAGACGTGGCTCAAGTTCTGGCACCGTAAAGCCACAAACCGGACAGGCATAATGCTCAGAAAAGAGCAATTCTTTCCCATCCATGGTATCAATAACTACATAGCCCTCTGCAATCCGTAAAGCAGCTTCGACCGAATCAAAGAGGCGACTCCTCACCCCTTCCTTGATGACAATTCTGTCTACCACAACCTCAATGTCATGTTGCTTGCTCTTTGATAACTCAGGAACTTCTGTCACATCGTAAATTTCACCATCCACGCGCACTCGGACGTAGCCGTCTTTCTGAATCTTATCAAAAACAGTCTTATGCTGGCCCTTTTTCTTACGGATAACCGGAGCCAAAATCTGCAAGCGCTGGCGCTCTGGAAGTTCCAAGACTTGGTCTACAATCTGCTCAACAGACGAAGCCGTAATAGCTCCGTGACCATTAACACAGTAAGGCGTTCCAACACGGGCATAGAGCAAGCGCAAGTAATCATTGATCTCAGTAACAGTCCCTACAGTTGAGCGGGGATTTTTACTAGTCGTCTTTTGATCGATGGAAATAGCCGGGCTAAGACCATCAATTGAGTCTACATCCGGCTTTTCCATATTACCTAAGAACTGCCGAGCATAGGCTGACAAACTCTCCACATAACGACGTTGCCCCTCAGCATAAAGAGTATCAAAGGCCAGACTGGACTTGCCTGAACCGGACAGCCCTGTTACCACAACTAGCTTGTCTCTAGGAATTTCTACATCAATATTTTTTAGATTATGAGCTCGCGCTCCATGGATCACAATTTTATCTTGCATCTTAACCTCACTTCACTTTGAACATTCTCTATTATATCAAAATTTTCTCTATTCTTTTGCCCCAAAAATCGTGAATTTATAGTATAATAGTACGGTGTCTAAAAAAACAATCTGGAAAGGAAAAAGAGCATGAAACAAGTCTTTTTATCAACTACGACCGAATTCAAAGAGATCGACTCCCTCGAATCGGGCACTTGGATCAATCTTGTCAATCCTTCCCAGAGCGAATCAGTTGAAATTGCTAATGCTTTCGGCATTGATATCACCGACTTACGGGCGCCACTCGATGCGGAAGAAATGTCCCGGGTAACCATCGAAGATGACTATACTTTGATTATCGTGGACGTTCCCATCACTGAAGAAAGAAACAACAAGACCTATTATGTCACTATTCCGCTTGGTATCATTCTGACAGAGGATGCTATTATCACCACCTGTTTGGAAAAACTCCCCTTGTTGGATATCTTCATCCACCGTCGCCTGCGCAACTTCTACACCTTTATGAAGTCACGCTTTATCTTTCAGATTCTCTATCGTAATGCCGAGCTATATCTAACAGCCCTACGTTCTATTGACCGCAAGAGCGAGCAGATTGAAAGCCAGCTACACCAGTCTACGCGAAACGAAGAGTTGATTGAACTCATGGAGTTGGAAAAAACCATTGTCTACTTCAAGGCCTCTCTCAAAACCAATGAGCGCGTGATTAAAAAACTGACCAGCGCCACTAGTAATATCAAAAAATATCTAGAGGATGAAGACTTGCTGGAAGACACCTTAATTGAGACCCAGCAGGCCATCGAGATGGCAGATATTTACGGAAATATCCTGCGTGGGATGACAGATACCTTTGCGTCCATTATTTCCAATAACCAGAACAACATTATGAAAACTCTGGCTTTGGTAACGGTCGTTATGTCCATTCCAACTATGATTTTCTCTGCCTATGGTATGAACTTTAAAAACAACGACATCCCTCTCAATGGCGAACCGCATGCCTTTTGGATTATCATGTTTATCGCCTTTGCCATCAGCGGTTCCCTCACCGTTTACCTCATGCACAAAAAACTATTTTAATTGCAGGAACATACATATTCTGCCAGTACTGGTCGTTTTGGTAAGACTTGGGTTTCTGGTACACGGGGCATAATCCTATAACCATTGAAGGAACCAAGTCCGGAGGGCCTGTAGACTTTCTAGCACTTCGTACTAAATTAGCACGGGCGCTGGATTGTCCAGATGGGCCTAAGAAACTACAATTCGATGACCAAGACGGCAAGTATTACATGGCTATCGTTACAGGACAGCCTAAGTTTACTGAAGATATACAAACGCGTCTTAAAGAAATGGACGTTGACGCGTTTATACGATATATGGTTGTTGAAGGCGTTGTAACGCAATATCTAACTAACTACATGTTTGAAATCGCTGAGGAATGGGCGGATTGGTGTAGTTATAACTTCGATAAGATATATTGTAGCCACAACTTTGCACAATTAGCAGTTGACCATAAGTATTATATTGAGGAGTGCATCTTAAATGCCAATAAGGTTATAGATAACCAAATCAACGAACAAGAGGAAACGGAGGAAGAATAAAATGAAAAGAACTATATTACTTACAATTATGGTATTGATGGTATTGTTTGTTGCCGGAACTGGTGTCTGGTATTTCGGAGTACCACACCCGCCTAAAGCCGATATTACTACGCTACAAGAACTTAAAGATAAGGTTAAAAGCGAAGATGATTTTATCGACAAGGTTGTGCGATGGGAAGTACGCGATGCACACCCTATTGGCGGATATGACCCCGATAAAAAGGCATATGGGTTCCTAGGTAAGGTTGACCTTGAAGGTAGTAATGACCCTATTTATGCAGGTCTTACTGTTCTTAATGCAGACCCTAACATGAAAATTCGTACAGGCGACGTATTGTATGTCAAGACAACAGAGTTCCAATCACAATCACCATTCGGGCCTTTTATTAAAGGTAATGTTATTTATATCGAGAAAGGTGCTAAGAAATAATGAACTTAGAAGGAAAGCCTATGTCACAAGTATCTATAGACAAACTTAGCAAGAAGAACCAAGAATTTATTCGCATTGCAACTCACCAGTTGATTGAAGCTGGGAAAACCGATGAGGAAATCAAAGTCCTCCTAGAAGAGATTATTCCTACCATCCTTGAAAACCAATCCAAAGGAATCACTGCCCGTGGTCTCTACGGATCCCCAACTGCTTGGGTTCAGCAATTAACCGCTGCAGAGAAAAAAGCAGCTGAAAATCCTGCACAAAATGACGATCCGCGCCTCATGATTTTGGATTCTGCTCTTTTGATTTTCGGACTTTTATCCATTTTCCAAGGAGCAGTTAACTACTTTGCAAAAACACCGAATCCTTACGGATTTACTACCCTAGTTCTGGGTAGTTTAACAGGAGGTTTGGTTTTCTATTCACTCTACCATTTCATTTATCGCTACTATGAACTGGACCAAGAGTACGGTACTAAACCACCTTTTTGGAAATCAGCCATTGTTATGAGTGGTGCTGTCCTACTTTGGTTGGTCGCCTTCACTCTTAGCGCCTTCCTACCAAGCTTCCTTAATCCGCAATTGCCAAACCTCCTTGTCATAATGATTGGTGGTCTTGCCCTAGTAGGACGCTGGTACCTCAAGAAAAAATTCAACATTAAAAGCGCCACAGCTAACCCGAGACGCTACTAATTTTTTGATTCCTAAGCTGACTTGCTTAGGAATTTTTTTTATTTCCTTTTTTTCGAAAAATAAAGTACTAGGTCATCACTATTTTCACAAGGAGCATATGGGGCAAGGGCTTCATTGTTAAACCAAAGTCCCGAACCATCTGGAATATATCCTCTTTTAATATATAAGCGCTGTGCCGGCCCATATCCCTTATGTAATCCCACTCCCAAGGTAACCACATCTGAATATTTCAGGGCTTCTTGCTCTGCTTTTTCGATTAGAGCCGTGCCAATCCCCTGCCTTTGAAAGCTTTCAAAAACATTAAAATCAGTTAACTCCGGATAAAGACCTGCAAAAGGACCGTGATTTGCTAATGGAATGACTGTTATATAACCTGCCAGAAATCTGCCAACAAGAGCCACCAAAACTTGGCGTTCTCCTACCTCTTGCTCAAGAAAATATTTGTTCAGAATATCTTTTCGCTCAGACCATCCCTGCTCAACAAAAGCATTTGATAATCCTTCAATATCCTCAAAAAGCATTTTTCTGACGATTCGCTCTTCACCCATATCATACTCCTTATAACAGATTCTTATCTCATTTTAACACTTTAAAGAGAAATAAAAAACCCTGCAAAAGCAGGGATTTACTTGGTCTTCTTTTACGAAAGCCGTTCTTGATCGCTATGAATACATTCTTTAAGTGTTATCAAGTGTATAAGCTTCTCTCAACCATGTCCGACCAACTTTGCTAGAAAAGAAGTAAGCTAGTTTTTATCTTTTTGGTAGAGGTTTAGAAAATCTTGATAAGATTTTAATAGATGATCCTTCTTATCAGACGAATACCAACCATCTAGTTTGATGTTAGTATAGAGATCGATTTCCCCTTCAGCAGCTAAAAGCTTTAGACTTTTTTCATAAGAATCATCGCCAGTTATCATTAAGCTCCATCCGGCACTAAATTTCTTTTCTATACCAGGCAATTCTTTACTTAATTTCAAACTCTTAATATTTAAATCCTCTCCTCCCTCGATGAGAGTAATATTCTGTGTTTTATTAGCCAAGACTAGTCCATAACGATTCAATTTATCATCCAGGTCAGTAGCTGAATAGATTGGTTGCTTAGCATGGGCTGTTAGAGGTTCGAAATAGCGATCCAGAGAAAAAGTCTGACCATTTTCAATATTCGTATAGAGAGTCTGGGTAAAGGAGCCACTACTTGAACTAGAATAGTAGCTTGCATTTGATCCACCTGGTAGATATACCTCAAAAGCAAAATAGAGTTGACTGTCTTGAGGATCTTGGTACAGTTGGTGACTCACTTTCCCTGGAATAGCTTGAGGATGTAGGTTTTGAGCCAACTGGAGTAGGTCATAATCTTTGTAAGTCCCTTCAGCCTGGTTTAGAAGGCTAATTTTTACATGGTTATTTTTGTTCTTATCTTTACTAAATTGCTGGTAACTATCGTAGTAAAAAGTTTTGTTGGGGTAATTCATCTCTTGCTGCAAGATATACTTGTCAGACAAGATGGCCAAATTAGGATTCTCTACCATATAGAGATTATCACCCAGCTTTTCTATCTTAAAAGTCGCATCCTTATCTGGTCTATTTTTACCAACCTCTTGCTGCTCAGTCTGATTTTGCTCAGAGTGTATAGTGTTTTTTTGTTTTTCAGCAACATAAGAAGCCAAAAATAGACCAATTGCAAATGCTAAAGTATAGCCACAAATATTCAAAAAGATTTTATTTTGAAATAGTTTTTTTATCTTTATAATGATCTGACTCACTTATCTTTCCTCCGGAACTTTTACTCGACGAAGCTGACCATCTATAAGGACATAGATAATTCGTCCCGATTTTATCATTTTATCAGGGGTTAAATCATGAAAATTATTTATCTTAAACTGCAGAGGAACTAAAGCCTGGTTACCGTTTTGAACCATTACAGAAATTGATCCTGCCACAAGATTGTCATTAGTTTCGGCTTGACTAACCGTCATCTGTCCTACCTCAAGACTAAATATGGAGAAAATTCTATACAGAGGTCCTTGCTCCACAATCTCCTTAACGGTATTCATATACGATTCAGACAAAGGGTTGCTAGGATTATATTGAAGCCAATTAATATATTGCGGGCCGGCTGGATTAGACCGCTTAGATTCATCAATAAGAGTGCTGACGTCTTTTACAGTTTTTATTCCATAGCGTCTGGTTTTATCGAAACTAACTTGATTTAGCATCGTATTGGTAGAGCTAAGATCAGTCAGGCTTCCTAAGGCACTTATGTGGTCATATAGATCGAAATGCTGCGTGTAAACCGGACCTTTTTTGAAGTCAACGGTAACTACTTCTTCACTATCGATATCAAGTCCAATTGGGACAATCCCTTCCGCCCAATTGATTTTGCCTTCCTCCTGTACCTTCTTTATAAACAAGTCATAAGGAAGTGGAGTTTCAGGACTTTTCTTCTGTTTTACGATTTGTTCCGCTTCATACTCTTGTTTCTTTTGAGCAGACCAAAAAGGAGCTTCTCCTGGATAATTAAATAGTCTAGCAAAATCAGAGGCTTGTTGAGTGGAATCCTTAGTGTATTTAAACAGTGGATAGATAGCGAAACTAGCTTTCTTAGCCATTTCGAGGACATGAGGATATTCTTGATAGAGATTGATCAGGTCTCCACCCTGATATGGTCTCATCATGATAACCTTGTCTTGATTTTGCTTTTCTTGGTTATCATAGGAATTTGTGTCTTTTTTAGCATCAAGAATAAAGCTTAAGCTCTTTAAACGGTCAGCAAAAATAGGATTGCTTTGAGCAATTTTAAATTCACTATTATCGCTAGCAGTTAAGACTTCTTCTTGTGCAGCTCCTATGTAGTGAGCAATCCGACTCTTTGCCGTCTTTAAGTCAATAATCAGAGATGCTTTTTGAAGGCCACCATCAATCTCTTCCAGCGCTATTTCTATATAAGGAGCATCTGGAGACGAGTCAAGCACATCTAATCTCGCGGTACTCTTAATGTTATATTTTTTCTTTTCTTTAAGAAGAAGGGCTCGTACATCGACCTTCTTTAATGACTGAATCCCTTCGTCCTCTTTGTAAATATCAATCTGATAAAAATATTCCGTGTTTTTTTTGTCATAAAAAGCCTTCCCCTCGTCAGGATACGGATCCTCGGGGAGCTTGTAATTCTGTGCAACTAGATAGCCATCTTTTTCCTGGACTTCCCCAAACTTGTCGATAGCCAGGGCAATATTTCCGATTTTCTGAAAGTCATTTACCTGACTAACACCTATTCGATACCGTTCTTCTGACTCAGTCCGACTATGATTCTTGCTAATCCCTTCCCTTTTTGCAGGTTCAGGACTAATCGTTGGGTAATAGATCAGATAGGTTACTAGCGCTAGAAAAAAGAAACTAGATATTTTAATGATTTTTTTGAAACGTGTTTGATCCATATTCGCTTCCCTAATAAAAATATAATAATACCATTCTATCATACTTTTCTTCCACTTTTAGCAGAATTCTTACCCAAAAATGATATAATAGTGCATAATCTATCTTAAAGGAGTATAAGATGAAGAAGCTAGAGAATTTCTCTTGGCAAATGTGGCAAATTTATGCTTTAGCAGCGCTGGTCGTTTTTATTGTCGGTGGTGCTTGTTCTTTCTTTTTTGTAAAAGAAGCTACTTATGTAGTGAAAGAACGAAATTATGTTTATAAAGGGAAGAATCTACGTTTAACGAATTATGTAACAATTGGAGAGAATGAGCCTGAATTCCCTATGATAGCCCTCTCTTTTAAGGAAGATGATAACGATCGGAGCTCATCTGTTTTTGCCGTAGGTCGGAAATATCTAGCAGTTCAAGATTCCAAGCAATATGATGGCACACTGAAAAAGAAGGATAAGGAAGAATACTTCCGAATTCGTTATTACCAAATAGGACAAGAAAAAGGAGAAGGTCATACGATTGATGCCTTAAAGATTGTTCAAGATATGGGATATGTATCTATAAATGGCGAATTAGATAATCAGATGTATTCTGATGGAAAAAATGACTATGTAAAAATCCAGATAGACTACAATAACGAAATTTATATCAATCTGACTAATAAAAAGGCAACAAAAAAACGCCCCAAAGAGACGATCCAATTCGGCTATGGAGGAATCTATCGTGCACTCTCAGATCCATCATTTATTACTGAGGCATATAGTGATGACGAGAGTAATATACATAGTTACGGACCTTGGTTTGAGTACAAAAAAGACGATAAAGACTCAATTTCAACTGGCAATTCTTCCGACAAGAATCATAGTAGCAGTAATGTTAAAACTGAGGATAACGTAACACTTGCAACACTTAAGAAGTATGGTTATTTATTAGTTTTAAAAGAAAATATGACCTTAGATGATAGTGAAACTCTGACAAAGATTTTATATCCTGATGCCTCCTATTTTCACTGGACCATTAGGAGCAGATATACAAAAACTGGCCGGGAAGAGTATGTAGAAACAGATCAAGAGTTCAAGCAAGTAATTAAGGAGGATGCTATTGAAAAAGATATTGAAGATTAATTCTGACAAGTGGAAAAGTATGCTTGTCCTCGTGTGCTTTCTAGCACTCTTGTTCCTGTTTTTCTATAAGAATCTAGAGGCCAATCTCAAGGGTTTTTATGCTAATCGGAATTTCCCTGGAGAGATTAAGATTACAGGCTTTTCCTGGGCTGAAAAAAGAACGGGCATTGATGTTAATTTTACTTATACTGAAAAAATTAACGGCAAGAATATTTCTCTGCCCTTGAAAAAATCCGTACGCTTTAAACAATTAGTCATGCCTTATTATGACAAAATAGATTTATCTGATAGATACAACCCTATATCTGAGTTAGGGACGACTTATGATGAATCTATCAGAGTTTATTTACCAATGATTGAAAAAATGCTGGAAATCAATCCCGAACGGACCAAGTTAGAAGAGTCTTTAACAAGAAAATTAAATCAAACTCCAGATCTAAGTGGAGCATCAGCTAAGTTAAGAAGCACCCTATCTGATCAAGCTAATTTTGTTAGAGGTGAAACTTGGTATAGCGATCGCATTGAAGATGCTACTAAAAATAAACATTCTATCCTTGAGGAATTGTACGATTTTTCATTAAATCATGCCTTGTCACAAGGAGCTGTCTATGTCCAAATTATCTTGCCCAAAGGAGTCGACAGAGAAGATATCCACCTAAGAGACCAAATCCAACAGTTGTTAGAACAATTAAGCCTGCCAGATGGAGCCTACGTCCTAGGGACGATTGATGAAGCAGAAGGTGATTTTGTCGTCGTTGAGCAAGGAAAAATTAGAGAAAGGAGATAGGGATGTCAGAGAATAAAGAAAAGGTTAAAGTAAGTTTCCCTTGGCAAATCGGATTATTAGTTGCACTTTACTTAGTTATTGCTAGTATGCCTTTTTTACACGATAAAACATCACAAATTTATCTATTCCAAAATAATAATCCTATTTTTGGTGGAAAAGAATTTGCAGATCTGAACAATTCCTATTTTAAGAATTCCTTTATTTTTCTATCTGTTCTTCCTGCCCTAGCCGTTTTATTGAAATTCATTTTAAAAAACAAAGGCTATCCTTTTCTAGCAAGTTTACAATCTTTTCTATTTTTTATAGCTAGTTTTGTCTTAATGGTTTACACAATGTTCTCCATCACCATCCAAAGAGACATTTATAAGCTTGATTGGGGATATTACTTCTGCCAAATAATTTTTCTAATTTTTATCTTTAATGATCTAAGCTTTCTAAGAGCATGGATAAAAAAGATACCATCACCTTAATTGCAAAGAATAAAAGAAAAAGAACCATTTATGAACCGTATAGAAAGCTATATTCAGTTCATAAGTGGTTTTTTGATGGTCACACCTAGCTTCTCTTAGAAATTGTTCACTGACCTCTTTTTTATTTGCTTCGAAAATATTTCCAATAAAGAGAGCAGGGAATGGGCAAACTGAGAATCAACCAAAAGCGGTTGACAACAATGTCCGCCTTTCCTGCGCTGTTAAAATGAATGAGAACCTGCTCTGGTATCAGGCAGATAAGCAAAAATATGATTACTGCTAAGATAAACAAAACGAATAAATCTTTCTTTTTCATTAGCCATGGACCTCCTTAAAATATCCTTGTTTTATTAAATGCCTATAAAGGACGGCAGCCAAAAGCAAAAGTCCAAGAGCTGAGATTCGCAGCGACATCTCCAAGTCCATACCAAATAGTAAGGATAAGCAAAGAGGGAACACAAGAACCAAGATGCCAATTCCTCCAGACAAGATAGCCGAAAAACTTTGCTTAATAACAATCATTTCATTGTCCCAGATGAACTTAGGATAATGAAAATTGACCACAAGTCCCTGAAGAGCTGTAAACAGTGAATAAGCCAGTGAAATAAGGACCAAATCCACTACTTGCAATCCTCCTAGCGAGAAACGCCAAGTCAGAACAGGCAAGCCCAGCAGCAAGGCCACGAAATGTAAAGACACCGTCAAGGCCAGCTTTGCCATCATTATCTGCCTCATAGAAACCGGGAGCGTCTGAAGCAGCCAAATCTCTTCCCCCTCTAAGGAAATACTGACAGCTGCAGGATTGGAAATACTGAGACAGCCAGCCAGTAATAGGGGTAAAAATTCTCGGCTATCTCTGAGTCCAATCGAAGAAAAGAGGACATCAGGACCCATAAAACAAAGCGAGATGGCTAAAACGATGATTAAAATGGTTCCTAGTCCACTATTGAGCATATAAAGATAGGAACTCACAAAATTCGCAAATTCTCTCCTATAAAGAGCCATAAAGGGAGACTTCTGCCAGCTTCTATAGACTTTGCTTTCTGACTTCACTCCTGTTATCATCTGATTCATTTTTAAATAATTTCTACTTAAATACCTTAGAAAAAGTCCTGTCAGCGCAAACGAGACAAACATCAACAAAAGGCTAGCCCACCAAAAATGCTGAGGGTTAAAAAACAAGCTTGCCGGAGGATAAAGAGAAGTCAGCTGCTTGGTAAGCAAGAGACCAACATTTTCTACTGATAATCCGGCTCTCATAGCCCACATACTGCCTGTTGCTAGGCCCAAAAGCAAGAGAATAGAAAAAAGGAAGGCAACTGGATTTTTATGAGGGGCCTTTGAGGCTATGTAGGCAACGCACAAGCCAAGTAAAGATGCTAAACAGAGAGGTAAAAGAGGAACAAATCCCATTAAAAGCAGATAAAGAATCAACTCCAACAAGGACGCACCATATCTAAAACAAACGAGGCCTGCTGGGAGCATGAGAAGGACGGCAAACACACTGTTCAAAAGATAAAGAAAAGCATATTTCTCACAGACAATCTCTCTAATACTGAGCGGCAATACGATGAGCCTGTCAAGTTCCTCTTGGTCAAACAAGATGCCATTTGATTGCATCAGACTGAAAAAGAAAATAATAAAACTAACCAAGGCAATCATATAGGCTGGAATCAAATTTGCCTGCCCCAACTTGACCAAACTCAAAGCCGTCAAAAAGTTATAGCCTGAAAATAGCAAAACAAGCAAGAAGAGCAGACCAAGCTTAAAATACCTGCCCAACCCTCGTCCTTTCCTTAAATCATTAAGCGAAAATGTGCTGTATAATTGTACTTTTAAAAGCAAAAGAATATTAGTCATCATCCTGTAACTCCATAAATACTTGTTCCAAACTGGATGCCCCCTTAACTTCAGAGGCCCTTCCATTAGCCACCAAACGACCCTTCTGCAGAATTGCTACCTTATTGCAGAGTTCTTCCGCAACCTCTAAAACGTGAGTAGAAAAGAAAATCGCATGCCCTTGACTGGCTAGCTCTCTCATGATCTGCTTAAAATAATATGCGCCTTTCGGATCCAAACCGACAAAAGGTTCATCTAAAATCAACAATTCTGGCTCATGCAAAAGGGCCGCTATTAGTGCCAATCGTTGCTTCATTCCATGTGAATAAGCTGATATCAACTGATCCAAAGACGTATCCAGCTCAAACATTTTAGAATACTTTTCTATAGCCGCTTGCCTTTTTTCCAAAGAAACCCTATAAATGTCTGCTACAAAGTCCAAAAACTGCCTTGCTACTAGATTTTTATAGAGGTCTGGATTATCCGGCAAAAACGCCATCTTTTTCTTACAAAGCAAGGACTCCTTCCTGATAGAGTGCCCGCAGATATAAATATCTCCTTTATCAAAATCATGAATCCCCACAATCGCCTTAATGGTGGATGTTTTACCTGCTCCATTGGCACCGATGAATCCATAAATATCCCCAGGCTCCACCATCAGACTAAGATCATCCACAGCCTTTTTACCGTTGCTATATACTTTTGTTAAATGTTCTATTTTTAACATGAATTTCTCCTTTTATTTAAACTGACATTTTGTCAGTTTTGGCGTAAAATTTTTTATAATTTAGATTAAGAGATTGAAGGCTCAAACTGACATTTTGTCAGTGCAATTTCTAAATAAAAGGCAGAAAACTGCCGATTATTCTAAAAAATAGATTCTTCTAATCCTAAGGTTTTTTCTAGGATTACCTGGAAACTGGTGAGATAATCCTGCAAAGTCTCTGGTTTTTCATTACTCATCTTAATATCATTTGACACAAAGACGTAGGCAGTCATGAGAAAAGAAGCCGTTTCATGTGGATATTTTAAATGAAAATCTCCGGATTTCTGTCCTTCCTCCAAGATATGAGTGAAGAAAACAATCATCCGTTCACAGAGTCTATGATAAAAGCGATCTAAAACATAGCGATTGGTCTCCAAATTGACGGTTTCCTGCAAGACCTGATTTTCCTGTGTTCTGCTTTCCTCTGGGATAAGGGTCGCCTCAATAAAGGCTCTGATTTTTTCCTTGGCCCCAACATTTGGCTGATAGCTAATCTTTTCTAGCTTTCTCAGCAAGGGCTCAGAATTCTTTTCAATCAGACAATAGAGAATGTCTTCCTTATCCTTAAAATGATAGTAAAGCAGACCTCGTGAGATTCCAAGCTTATCAATAATATCTTGAGTTCTAGTCTTTAGATAGCCTTTTTGGGCAAAGAGCTGTAAGGCTGCAGACATAATCTCTGCTCTCCGTACCTCTACTTCCTTGACATCACGCATGATTTCTGCCTCCTTGTGGTCAGTATAGCACCTAACTGACATTTTGTCAATGATATAATAAAAAAACAGCAGGTCAGAGCCTGCTATTAATCAAATTAGTCTTCATTTACGAAAGGCATCAAAGCCATTACGCGAGCGCGTTTGATAGCTGTTGTTACTTTACGTTGGTTTTTAGCTGAAGTTCCTGTTACACGACGAGGAAGGATTTTCCCACGTTCTGAAACGAAACGGCTAAGAAGCTCAGTATCTTTGTAATCAACATATTCAATTTTGTTCGCTGCGATATAATCAACTTTTTTACGGCGTTTGAATCCGCCACGACGTTGTTGAGCCATGTGTTTTCTCCTTTATATTATAGTTCTAGTTTGTCCAATTAGAATGGCAGATCATCATCTGAGATATCCATTGGATTTGAGTTACCAAATGGATTCTCATCACGAGAAAAATTCGGTACTTGGTGAGACGAGTCAGCGCCTCCGAAGCTTGGTGCTGCATTACCGCCAAAGTTATTTGGAGCATAGCCTCCAGACTGTCCTTCACGGCTTGTACGACTTTCCAATAGTTGGAAGTTATCTGCAACGACCTCAGTGACGTAGACACGTTGACCTTGCTGATTTTCATAATTACGAGTCTGAATACGACCTGTAATTCCGACTAGAGCACCTTTTTTAGCCCAGTTTGCAAGATTTTCTGCCTGCTGACGCCAGATGACAACATTGATAAAGTCTGCTTCTCTTTCACCATTATGGTTTTTAAAATTACGATTAACAGCTAATGTAAATGTTGCAACCGCTTGGTTTTGCGGTGTATAGCGTAGTTCAGCATCGCGGGTCATGCGACCTACAAGTACAACGTTATTTATCATGAATCTACCTTCTTAATTAAGCGTCAAGTTTGACGATCATGTGACGAAGAATGTCAGCGTTGATTTTTGAAAGACGGTCAAACTCTTTAAGAGCTGCATCGTCGTTTGCTTCAACGTTAACGATGTGGTAAAGTCCTTCACGGAAATCTTGGATTTCGTATGCAAGACGACGTTTTTCCCAATCTTTTGATTCAACAACAGTTGCACCGTTGTCAGTCAAGATAGAGTCAAAGCGTGCTACCAAAGCGTTTTTAGCTTCTTCTTCAATGTTTGGACGAATAATATAAAGAATTTCGTATTTAGCCATTGATTTTTCCTCCTTTTGGTCTAATGACCCCAAGACTTTGCAAGGGGTAAGTGAGGTTTTCTCACGAATAACTATTATACTAGATTCTCCATGAAATAGCAAGAGAATTCTTTAAAACTTCATGAACGAGATATTCTGATACTGCTCAAGTATTTGACGGCCCTGTTCCTTTCCGATATAATAGGACTAGTTTGACTGATGAGGAGTTTTTTATGTCTGATTTTGAAAAATTGCAAGAGACTGTTTACCAACTATTAAAATTGGTTGGGGAAAATCCTGACCGTGAGGGGTTGCTCGACACACCAAAGCGAGTAGCTAAAATGTATCAGGAAGTATTTTCTGGACTTGGTCGAGATCCTAAGGATGAATTTACTGCTGTATTTTCGGAAGGTCATGAAGAAGTCGTTCTTGTAAAAGATATTCCATTTCATTCCATGTGTGAACATCATCTCTTACCTTTTTATGGTGTTGCTCATGTCGCCTACCTACCAAGCAATGGCAAAGTCACCGGGCTGAGCAAATTAGCCCGTGCAGTTGAAGTGGCTAGCAAACGTCCTCAACTACAAGAACGCCTTACTGCCCAAATTGCGACAGCCTTAGATGAAGCTTTGTCACCCGAGGGTGTATTTGTCATGGTTGAAGCCGAACATATGTGCATGACTATGCGAGGAATCAAAAAACCTGGTAGTAAGACTGTCACGACTGTTGCAAAAGGAATTTACAAAGAAAATGTTCATCAGAGACAGGAAATTTTGTCCATGATTCATCACGACTAATTCCCTCTTATCACTCAACACATTATGCTCACCTTAGAAAGAAGTTTATGAAGAAAAAATTAGTATTTCTCCTATTTCTGGCTCTAATCTGTATTGGAATCGAGTACGAAACAAAGACCTATACTCTAGGCGAATTATCCGGCAAAGCCTACGGCATTATTGGACTGGCTGCCTTATTAGCCTTGCTTTATATCGTTCCAGCTAGCTTAATCATTTTACACGTTCAAAAAAAATGGAAGACTCCACTTGCCAGCTTAATCATCGCCTTCTTGGGCGGGCTATTCATCGCGGGATGGACTTCTGGTCTTGCCAACACTTATATCCATGACGGTGTTTCTACTTTATCTATTTCTTTTATTAATGATTTAGAAAGTGCTATCGTAGCGCCACTTGTCGAAGAGCCTCTCAAATTGATCGGTGTAGCCTTTGCTCTCTACTTAGTTCCTGTAAAAAACTTGAAGTCTATCTTACTTCTAGGAATTGTAGCGGGATTTGGTTTCCAAATCAGTGAGGACTTCTCTTATATCTTATCTGATATGTCAGAAGGCTTCTCTTTCGCTATCTCAGGAATTTTGGGACGCGTGGTTGGCTCAATCGCCTCACATTGGCTCTACACAGGCTTGACTGCTTTCGGTTTGACCCTCATGATTCGCTATCGCAAAAAGAATGCTAGCAACTTCAAAACAGGACTTATCTACTTCCTAGCGGCTTTCATCCTACATTTCATCTGGAACTCACCGCTTTCAGCTATTGAAACCGAAATACCGCTTGTAAGACCCATCCTATCTGCCCTAGCTATTTTTACCTTCTTCCTAGCCTACCAAACAGCTGCGCGATTGGATAATGATCAGCCAAGTTTACATTTTTAAACACTTATATAATAAAAAGAACTGCCCCAAGACAGAACAATCTATCTTAGAGCAGTTCTTTTTATTGTCCACAGACTATGAGTCTATCAAGAACTAATCTATCACTGTGAACTTGATATGAGAGTGGTCCTTTTCTAAATCCTTGCCCGCCATAAAGGCTGTAGCTTCTTTCTTTACTTTTACTAAGTCGATTCCCTGGTCTTGGGCACCAAAAATACAGCCACAATAACACTGACGATAAATATCATATTCCTCGCACATCTCCACCGAGCGCTTGTAGCCTTGATTTTTCTTGAAATCACTCGGTAAATAGTGAGTAGCATAGACCTTTTGAACCTCAATACCAACACTGTTGATGGTTTGTGAATTCTTATGTGGGCTGATAGTCAGGGCACTACCGAAATAATCAAAACCAAGTTCAACCGCAACTTCTGCCGTCTGGTCCAATCGATAGTCATAACAGACCTTGCAACGATCGCCCCCTTCAGGTTCATCCTCCAGGCCATGAACTTTTCGGAAAAATTCCTGAGGTGCATAGGGTGCTTCCAAATACTGAACTGTATAGCCTGTTTTCTCATTGAAGTCGCTGACAAACTTTTGAGTCACATAAGCCCTCCTCTGATACTCCGCCTTAGGATGAATATTGGAGTTGGCAAAATAAATTGTCACATCCGCATATTGGCTGAGATATTCCAAGGTATAGGTCGAGCAAGGGGCGCAACACGTATGCATAAGAATAGTTGGACGTTTCTGATCCTTTTCCCAAACCTGGACCATTTTCTGCATGACACGGTCATAATTGATTTTCTGGTTGAGATTCATCTTGCTCAGAATTTCTTCTACATCAATCATCATTTTCTCCTTTTTCTATCGTTATTTTATCATATAGGAAGCCTGAGCTCAAATCTTCAAGGAAATAATTATGTTTCAACAGTAAAAAAAGAGGAAAAATCTTTCCTCCTTTTGTTATTTAAGCTTTTAGCTAATGACTACATCATGCCACCCATCATGCTTGGATCCATGGCTGGTGCTGGACTAGCTGGCTCTGGCTGATTCGCTACCACTGCTTCGGTAGTCAAGATCAGGCTAGCAACAGAAGCTGCATTTTGCAAGGCTGAACGAGTCACCTTGACTGGGTCAATGATTCCAGCCTCAATCATGTTAACCCATTCACCAGTCGCTGCATTGAAACCTGTACCAGCTTCAGAGTTTTTCAAACGGTCAATGACGATTGAACCTTCAAAGCCTGCATTGAGAGCGATTTGGCGAACTGGCTCTTCCAAGGCACGAAGTACAATATTACGACCAGTAGCTTCATCTCCTGTTAATTCGAGAGCAGCAACTGCATCTAAAACGCTAACAAAGGCTGTACCGCCACCGGATACAATTCCTTCTTCTACAGCGGCACGGGTTGCGTTAAGGGCATCTTCAATGCGGAGTTTCATTTCCTTGAGTTCTGTTTCGGTTGCAGCTCCAACCTTAATCACAGCTACACCACCAGACAATTTAGCCAAACGTTCTTGCAGTTTTTCCTTGTCAAATTCTGAAGTTGCACTTTCAATTTGAGACTTAATAACAGCTACACGGTTAGCAATAGCTTCTGGATTGCCAGAACCTTCGACAATCACGGTGCTGTCCTTGTCAACAGTGACTTTAGATGCTTGTCCAAGTGCTTCAATAGTCGCATCCTTGAGGTCCAAACCAAGATCTTCTGTAATGACTGTTCCACCTGTCAAGATGGCAATATCTTCCAACATAGCCTTACGACGATCACCAAAACCTGGTGCTTTAACAGCAACAACGTTGAAAGTTCCACGAATCTTGTTAAGAACCAGTGTTGGCAAGGCTTCGCCATCCACATCATCTGCAATGATCAAAAGCGGACGGTTGGTTTTCAAGATGCTTTCCAACAATGGCAGGATTTCTTGAATGTTAGAAATTTTCTTGTCTGTAATCAAAATATAAGGATTGTCCAGATCAGCCACCATTTTTTCACTATCTGTCACCATGTATTGAGACAAGTAGCCACGGTCAAACTGCATTCCTTCTACAACATCCAGCTCAGTTTCCATCCCTTTGGACTCTTCGATAGTGATAACTCCGTCGTTGCCAACTTTTTCCATAGCCTCAGAAATGTATTCACCGACTTTCTCACTACGAGAAGAAACGGCAGCAACCTGAGCGATCGCTTCCTTGTTAGAAACTGGAATAGCAGTTTCTTTCAGAGCGCTGACAGCTGTTGCAACAGCTGCTTCAATCCCACGACGGATACCGATTGGATTGGCTCCGGCAGTTACGTTTTTGATTCCTTCGCGGACGATAGCCTGCGTTAAAACAGTTGCTGTTGTTGTTCCGTCACCTGCGATATCGTTGGTTTTGGAAGCAACTTCTGACACCAACTTAGCACCCATATTTTCAAAGTGGTCTTCCAATTCAATTTCTTTAGCGATGGTCACACCGTCATTGGTGATAAGGGGAGAGCCAAAAGATTTTTCCAAAACAACATTGCGACCTTTAGGTCCCAAGGTTACTTTGACTGTATCTGCTAAAATATCGACTCCGCGTACCATTGCACTTCTTGCATCAGCTGAAAATTTAATGTCTTTTGCCATTTTTTATCCCTCTTTTCTAATCTTACTCAACTATTGCTAGAATATTGGCTTCGCTGACTAGAAGGTGGGTTTCTTCACCGTCTTTCACTTCTACTCCTGCGTGGCTTTCAACAAGAACCTTGTCTCCAGCTTTGACAGATGGTGCTACCAATTCACCAGTCAGCGTACGAACTCCTTGGCCAACCGCTACAACTGTGGCTGTCTTAGTCGCTGCATGACTGTTACCTGCAATAACAAAACCGCCAACTTTCTCTTCTTTTTCTTCTATTTTTAGGACCACTCGGTCACCTAATGGTTTTAACATAGTATCCCTCCTGAGATTGAATTTTAGCACTCTCGTCTATCAAGTGCTAATCTATAGTTATTATTTTATCACTTGATCAAAAATAGTCAAGAAAAAAATACTATTTTTCTTCAAAGAACTTAAAAAAACTGATCAGAAAAACCAATCAGTTTTTTTGTCTTACCCTAGGACTAGAGCATCATCATTCAGTACTTGACCACTGTTTTTATGGAAGAGATCCATGAGCTGAGCTACCGTTAGATTTTCCTTTTCTTCACCCTTCACATCCACGACAATCTTCCCATGATAGAGCATAATCAAGCGATTACCATACTCAATGGCGTGTTCCATGTTATGAGTGACCATGAGGGTTGTTAGTTTCTGCTCTTCTACTACTTTTTTCGTTAAGTTCATCACCATATCACTTGTTTTAGGATCGAGAGCTGCGGTATGTTCGTCCAGCAAGAGAACCTTAGGTCGAACTAGGGTCGCCATCGAAAGAGTCAAAGCCTGTCTTTGACCACCAGACAAGAAATTAGCATCCGTCTTCATCCTATTTTCGAGACCTAGGCCGAGATGTTCCAGTGCACCCTTAAAGATTTGGCGTTCTTCTTCCGTAATTGAGCGTTTGAAAAAACTCCGCTTCTTCCCACGACGGTAGGCAATGGCCATGTTTTCTTCTATCGTTAAATTGGTGGCTGTCCCCATCCGCGGGTCTTGAAAAACTCGACTAATACTTTTCGATCGATCAGCTACTGAAGACTTTCTAATAGACTGACCATCAAGCAAGATATCTCCATCATCAATCTCTACGACACCTGCGATAGAGTTCATCAAGGTTGATTTCCCTGCTCCATTCCCACCAATTACGGAAATAAAGTCTCCCTGTTCGATTTCGAGATCCAAGCCTCGGAGAACAGGATTCTCATTGATTGTTCCTTTTTCAAAGGTCTTATGAATATTGGTTAATGTTAATAAAGGCATTAGCTGTCACCTCCTGGTGTTAAGGTTTTGTTTGCTTTAATCTGCAATTTTTGACGAATTTCTGGAACGTAAAGAATGAGAGCAAGAAGAATAGCTGAGGCTAATTTAAGCATTTGAGCATCCACATTCATAGCCAGAATAACTACTAGAACTAAACGATATAGGATGGATCCGACCACAATGGACCAGAGACGTTTTCCAAGCGGAAGGTATTTAACAATGACTTCGGCCAAGATAATCGATGCTAAGCCGTTTACAATGGTTCCTGTTCCCATATTCATATCCGCGTAGCCATTATTTTGAGCTAAAAGGGAACCAGCAAGAGCGATTAGACCATTTGAAAGCATATAACCTAAAATTTTGATACGGTCAACTTTAATTCCATTGGCTGCCCCCATAGTCAAATTATCTCCGGTCGCCCGCAAAGCTAAGCCAAGCTGGGTATTGAGTAGGACAATTAAAAGTAAGATAACAAAGGCAACGAAAGCAAGCCCTAATACAATGACAGAAGCAGTCTTGGATAGACTAAGTAAACTTGTCATCATAGTTACCAGGGTCTTTTGCCCAGAAAGAGAAAGATTAGAACTTCCTAGTACAAGTAAGTTAACAGAGTAAAGGGCAGTCAGGGTGATAATCCCAGTCAGAAGAGCTGGAATCTTCATCTTGGTATGTAGAAAACCAGACACTGCCCCCGCCAGCATTCCAGCAATGAAACCGCCAATGGTGGCTAGAAGAGGATTCAGGCCTTTCATAATTAAAATGGCTGTAGTTGCTGCACCAAGTGGGAAGGATCCTTCTGCAGTCAGGTCTGCAATATCTAAAATCCGGAAGGTAATGAAGACTCCAATAGCCATAATAGACCAGAGCAAACCTTGAGATAGAGCGGAGAGTACAATATCTAGAAGACCACCAGATGAACCAGACGGCTTAGATTTAGAAAGAGAATTCACTTTCAGATTCGCAGTATTTTTAGTAGAAGCGCTTTTCTGAGTTGTTTTTTTTGCTTGAGCATTTGCCTGCTCCTCCTGCTCAATGGCACTGATGTCGATTCCTAGAAGCTGAGCCATTTCTTTATTAGCGACTGCCTTTAGCGTCTCAGGATCTTCGGCTGAAATATCATCGACCTTTTCTCCATTCATAATTCGAATAGCCATTTTAGCAGTTTGGCGACCCAAAGCTTCAAAATCAGCCCCGTAGGTAAAGAGCACCCCATCATCTACCACGTCAACAGAACCTCCCACTACGGGCACCTTCATTTCTTTAGATAAGTCTGTCACCAAGGTGATCGCTGAAACGATGGTATTATCAGCGGGGATAAAGAGTGCTTCCGTCTGACTCATCAGGCTTTTTGTAGTATCTTGCACATCATTAGTGGAGGAAATCCCCTTGACAACTGTCTCAATACCAGCTTCTTTAAACGCTGCTTCTGCCTCTTGCACCTGAATCTCTGAATTTCGTTCATTAGTCGTATACATAATCCCAACTTTTTTCAGATTGGGCATGACTTTTTTCAGTAGAGCCACTTGTTTCTTTGCAGAAACTCGGTCACTGGTACCAGTTGCTAGACCGCCAACCTTGTCCATAGACTTCACGAGCTTTGCAGAGACAGGATCTGTAATCGCCGTAAAGAGAATAGGGGTATCAGTCGATAGATTAACTAATGATTGGGCTGCTGGTGTTGCAATCCCTAGAACCAAGTCATTCTTAGAAAGTAGGCTCGTAGAAATCGTTTGGAGATTGGACTGGTCCCCTTGGGCATTCTGGTAGTCAATCTTGATATTCTTACCATCAATATACCCTTGGTCTTTCAACTCATTCTCAAAGCCTTTTCGAGCAGCTGTCAGGGACTCGTGCTCCACGTATTGAAGAATCCCGATGTGGACCTGTTTTTCCGACTTCTTTGAAGAACTGCATCCTGCTACAAGAAGTAGGGCCATCGCCAAACTAACCAAGGAAAGTAGTGTTTTTTTCATATCATGCTCCTTAACTTTTTTCAAAAACAAAAAGCCAATTAGATTACATTCTAACTGGCTTTTAAGTGCTGATATAGATGAGATCAATCATCCACTTTTATCCAGTCAGTTAGAAAAGATATCTAATCAGCTGGATTCATCATAAAATGCTTTAGCTTCATAGATACAAACGGGGGAACGTTTGTATCCTTTCGGCTACAAACGTCTATCTAAAGAAACTAAAGTAAAAGTAGGTATTTAATTTAATTGTCTGTGATGACGTTTGTTTAACCATTTTATTTCTCCTTGTTTTTATTGTTTAATACTATACCCTTAATTTCATACAATGTCAAGACTTTTTTAGAAAATTTCTGAAAATTTTTAATAATCAACCCCCGATAATCTTTTATCAGGGGCATCTAGCTTAATATTTTATTTGGATTTTAGCTTCAAAATCATCAATGACTTTTTGAAGATTGAGTCGGCCTTTGTAGATACCATAACCAAATACTAACATGGCAAGAATGCCTATCACTGCTAGGATAATTCCAACAATGAAAAGAATCATATTGGTTTGGCGGAAGAAATAAATCAGAACAAGACCGATACTCGCAATGGTAAAGAAGAGACTAAACCAACGTCCTAGATTTTCAATCATATGTTTTTGATAGTGAATTTCTGTTTCATAGCCTTGAATCAATTCTTGTTCTGTCATGATTTCTCCTTTTAATATTTCAAACCTGGATTAAAGAAGCCAAGTAATACACCAATAAATGCAACAACTACAAGAAGCAGCATCACTTTGATTGGAGATAGATTTTTCTTAGCCATTAACCACCAGCAAAAGACGATAAATAATGCAGTCAAAAGTCCAGGATAAACTCCGTCTAACTGATCTTGCAGAACCAAGAATGCTTTTCCAGATGAGTCTTTTAATTGGAAAGCCGTTTTAACAGGCACCCAAGTAGCTGCTACCGCACCAATAACCATACCACCAATGATAGATACAGATTTACGGATAGCTTGTCCTTGAGGACCAACAAGAAATTCAACCGCTTTGTCGCCCAGTTCATAGCCTTTAAAATAGGCAAATTTCATACCGAAGTAAGCTAGCAAGTTCCAGACAACGATATAGAAGATAGCACCTAGTGGAGATCCTCCGTTTGATAAGCCAAGGGCAATCCCCAAGATAATCGGGATCAGTGTCCCAACAATCAGCGAGTCTCCAATACCTGCAACAGGTCCCATCAAACCAGCACGAAGTCCATTGATTGTTTCATCATCCACTCCGTCAGCACCATTTGCACGCGCTTCTTCGAGCCCTGCTGTAATCCCGACAATCAAGGCACCTAGCTGAGGTTCAGTATTGAAGAAGGCTGTATAAGTATGCATTGCCTTTGCTTGATCTTCTTTTTTCGGATAAAGTTCTTCCACAATTGGTAGCATAGACGCAAGATAACCAAAAGTCTGCATGTGCTCTTGTGAGAAGCAGGTCAAGTTACCATAGTACCAATGATGGAAAGATTTTCCTAATGTTTTTTTCGTTAATTTTGCCATTTTAGATATCCTCCTCATCATCGTCATCAATCACGCCTGTACTTGCTACTGCTTGAGCTCTGACATTTTTAGCCATTTGAATTTCATAGAATAGAACAGCGAAAATCAATGAAATGACTGCACAAGAGACTAGATTTAATCCTAGAGAAGCTGCAAGAGTAAAACCGACAAAGAAAGGAATAAAGTCGACAGCTTTTTCAACAATTTGTTTTAACAAAATAGCGATTCCGACACATGGAAGGAGTGAGCCCACTGTAAAGAGGGTTTTCATTGGAATTCCATCCAAAGGAAGGGCTGATTTCAAAGCTGTAACTGCATCTGCCCCTAATTTACACATGATCAGAGTTGGCAAGAAGGAGAAGACAATGTGTGAAATCCATGGGAAGCCCCAGTCTACTGCGTACAAACGCTTAAATTCTCCTTTTTCGACTGCTTTCCAACCAATGTGTTGCCAGAGCAAGTTCATTGTAGCTGTACCATAAAATAGAACGGTACCAACTGTTCCTACTAAAGTTCCCATTGATTTAGCCAAGTTCGCCGCATCTGAAGAATCTAAGGCTAAGCCTTGTGTCGTAATAGCTACCATCGCTAGCGGAATACCGATATAAGAAACCGCACGAACGTCTGCTGAAACAGTACCACCAGGAGTAACCAGGGCAATATAAACCAATTGCATGGCAACCCCACAGACTATCCCTAGTTTAATATCCCCTAAGATAAGCCCTGAAACAAGTCCACCAACAAGCGGGCGTCCCAGAGTATAGTTACCAATTGATGTACCACCTAGACCAGGCATGGATGACAAACACGCAAACAATCCTAGCAAAGCGGCCTGTAACCAAGAAATTGTCATAATAAGCCTCCTTTAACGCTTATAGTATTATTAAAAACCAAATTTAGACTTGAAATCACTCCAGTAGCCGATGGAAACATCTGGCAACAATTGGAATTTCACCTTATAACCAGCCTTTTCAATTGCTTCAATTGCCTCTGCTTCTTCCTGAGTAATGGACTGATTATTTCCTAATTTCGTTGCTCCTGGGCGATCATTAGCAGGGCCGACGATAATTTCTTTGACATCAGCTGGAACAAAGCCTTGGTCTACTAAAATTTCTTTCATATCAATTGGATTCTTTGTGATTAAGAAATAGCGACTATCTGAATCCAAGACCTTTTGTGATTTTTCTTTGAAAGCTTCCTTAGTCCAAACAAAAGTTTTCTTATCTGAAGCAGCTTTATAAGCCTGTTTTAACACGGCATTCCCTGCAGCTGCATCATTGACCGCAATTAAGCCATCACAAGGATATTCCTTAGCCCAGCGAGTAACTGTCTGACCGTGGATCATGCGGTCATCAATCCGTACAAATGAAATTGTCATGATAAATCTCCTTTAAGTATTTAAATATCGTCGTCATCTTCTTCGTCGCTATCGGTTGCGACTTCGAATTCTTGAAGAGCTGCTGAAGCTTCTGAAAGAATGGTTCTAGCTAGTTCTTTGCCTTCTAACATATCTTTCATAACTAGCCCTGTTAAAGCCATAGTCAGGTTTAGACCACCTAGGACAACTGCTGTGTCTAGTTTCCCAAGTTCAGCCAAGACATTGCAGGCAGTAGTAAGAGGGCTTCCCCCAACAATATCTGCCAACACAAGAACCTGATCTTCCTCAGCTAAGCCCGCTAAAGCTTGGCGAAACTCCAAGGCAAAATCGTCTACTGACTTACCTGCTTTTAGACCAACAGCAATCACTTGATCTGTCTTGTCGCCGGCAAACATTCCCAAAGAACTTTGCACCCCTTCGGCCAAGCCACCGTGGCTGACCAATACAAGATATTTCATCTTTCCTGCCTCCTTACCCTTCTACCTCTTAGCCAATTCAGACTTTAAATGATGAAGGTTTCTTTATGACTTTATTGTACAAGATATGGAACCGGTTTCATATTGTCAAATGTCACGTAAGTCAGATGACATTTGTTAATAAGAATATGACAATTGTCATATTGGTCTAGTCAACTTTGTTTATTTTGTGATTGAAATGTAAAAAAAGAAAGCAGATTATTTTCCGCTTTCTATTTCCTTTTGAATACTAGGTAGGGAACTATCAATCTCTTGATTCTGCATCGCTTTTTGAATCAGATAGTCCATCCGCTCCATCGTATGTTGATCTACTTCTAGGCTGATATCAATGATAGAGCGATTCATCATGCGATCCAACCTCTCAGAAGTCAAAGAATCCAAGCCAAAATCATCTGCTTGTAGGATTGCTCTAGACTGCTGACTTTTCACTACAGATGGCAAGACCGAAGTCCCTTGAGATTTCTCAAATAGAGCCTGTTGGCTTTCTTTATCCTGCGACAACAAAAGCATAAATTCCCATGCCAGTTTTTCTTGACTGGTATTAGAAGACATGGCAAAGAGCGAGGTCTTGACCTGAGTTCCCATCACCTGATTGTTGGCTGTAGGCATTGGGATACAGGTCCAAGAAAAGCTAGAATATTTGGAAACATGATAAGGATAGGGTTTGTAGGTCCGATACTGGGCCAGACTCATAGGATAGAAGGCCACCCGTCCCTCATCAAAGTCATTAGAAGTCACCTTATAGTGCCGACTGAGCATATCTAATTTGCTCATAAAGGACAGGGCTTGGTGCATCTCTGAGCTGTCTACATTGATACCGGATTTATCGGTAAGATGGCCTCCATAAGCTACCAGAGCCTGCTGCCAAGTGTAATCTGTTATACCGTACTGATCCACCACACCATCGCCATTGGTGTCTTTGGTTACTTTCTTGCAAATCTCATAGAAATCCTCTAAAGTCCAGCCTGACTCAGGAATGCTAATTCCTTCTTTTTCAAGCAAGTCTTTATTGACACACATCATGATAGGATTGCTCTCAACAGGAAGAGCATAGCTGACTCCCTGATATTGCCCGGCTTCATAAGCCACCGGATAAAAGGCCCTTCGTTCATCATCCTTTAAGAGGGTATCCAAGGATTTAAGCGCGCCCGTCGAAGCCAACATGCTAAAATCGTTTTCTGGTACCATAAAGAGATCTGGTTGCTCGCCTTTCAGGACTTGCTCTGCCAGCCAGTCAGCATAATCATCCTTGGGAATCCCGCTTTCATAGACGACCTTGACATGAGGATGCGTCTTTTCATATTTTTTAATCAGGCTGTCCAAGACCCTGTTTTCGCGGCTGTTAGGTACATCCCAGCTGGAGCCAGCATAGACGCCGATACGCAGGACTTTTTCCTGAGCTGAAGCCCAAAATACAAAAGCTAGGGCAACAGATATGATCAGGACAACCAGCAGGGCCAAATGTCTCAATCTCCACTTCATTTGTCGCTTTCCTTACTAAAATCTCTCTGGGTGACTCCGGTCTGCACAGCCCAGATAGCCAGCTGGGTTCGGTCGCGCAAGTTGAGCTTGGCTAGGATACCTGACAGGTAATTACGAACTGTCCCTTCTGATAGAAAGAGCTTAGCTGCAATTTCTTTATTAGAAATCCCAAAGCCAATCTGCTGGATAATCTTCCACTCTGTCCGGCTCATATCCTCAACATTTTCCTCAGTCACCGTGATAGCAAAGTTGGACTGGGCCATCTGTGAAAAGATTTTGAAGACCTTGGTGGCAATATTGGGATTGATCATAGCTCCGCCTCGATAGACTGTCTGAATGGCTTCGTGAAGCTCTTCTGTCGAAACCCCTTTGAGAATATAACCAGACGCGCCGTATTTAAGAGCGGAGAAGATAAATTCATCGTCATCAAAGGTCGTCAGAATAATAATCTTAACATCTGGATACTGCTCCTTGACAGCCTTGGTACAGAGAACACCGTCCATGACTGGCATGCGAATGTCCATCAGAATCACATCTGGGCGTACCCGATGAAGCTTTTCCAGCACTTCCTTGCCGTCTCCAACTGTCCCGACCACCTCAATATCTGCGTGGGCTGACAGGATGATTTGCAGAGACTCGCGAATCAAGGCCTGATCGTCTGCTATTAAAACCTTAATCATGTCTTCCTCCTATTTTTGGGATTTCGATATGCGTGTAGAAACCGTCCCGATTTTCAAAGCGGACGCTTCCGCCAATAATCATTAGGCGCTCCTGCATCTGCTTGAGGCCATAGCCATAGTGGAGTTCATCAAAGCCAATACCATCATCCTGAATGGTCATTACATAAGCTTCTTCTTCCTCCAGTAGCTCAATCCAGATGGTCTTGGCATGGCCGTGGCGGACAGAGTTGGTAATAGACTCCTGAATCACCCGGAAGACAATGTCTTCCTTTGCAATATCCAAGTCAATATTATCCCATTCGTAGCGGAGATGAATCTCCAAATTGGAGATGGCTTCATACTCACGAATAATCTTAATCAGAGCTTCCTTCAAAGTGTTATTTTCCAGAGCTCCCGGCCGCATCTTATTGAGCGAGCCTCGGACATCACGGATACCATCCCGAACGACGACTGAAACATTATTGAGCTGCTCCTTAGCCCGATTGGTATCAATATCAACCAAGACCTTGACCGCATCAATACCCGCTGAAATTCCCGTTAGGGCATGGCCCAATGTATCGTGAATCTCTCTGGCAATCCGCTTCCGCTCTCGGTCTTCTGCTATCTTTTCGGACAAAGCTAGATATGAGTTCAACTCGCGATTGGCCTGAGAAGCCATGCGCAGCTCTTCCTCAATCCGATGACGCTCTGTAATAGCCGACAAGATATAGAAGAGCAAGGAAATCATAAAGACAACGATATTGAGGGAGTAGAGAAAGTTCTTACCAAAAAGCAGTAACAGACGAACGGACTCTGGGTAAAAACGAATATAAGTATCCAGCGAAGGTAGCTTGATAAAGAGCGACATGAGGTCATAGTTGGACAAGAGCAGCATGCCAAAGCTCAAAATAATGAAAGAAAACCAGTACTTCTTGTCTTTAGAAGCATTGAACTCTTTAGAGCCATAGAAAATATCCGCAAACACCAAAAGAATCAAGCCATTGTAAGATGAGTGCAAGACAGAAAAGATGACAAGCATGAGCAGGATTTCAATAATAGTCGCCTTGTCATAGACGGACAGCTGATTAGGGTGGCGCTCGCGATAGTACATGACCAAGAGCAGGCAGGCATACAAGCTAATTGATACCCAAAAAATCAAGCTGGGAGAGCCCGGAATGGCATCCAAACGCTCCAAGAGCGAGTGACTGAAGCCCTTAGCCGCTACATAGTTGGTCGCAAAGAGATAGATAGAGGCATTATAGACAATGGCAACCAGATTGATGACCATCAGGGCTATTTTGCTGTAAAATATACTTTTTTGAGGTCTCATTATTGCCACCCTGTAACTGTGTATTGACTAATATTATCCCTATTAACCAGATGAACTGGAATCAGATATTGGCTTTCGTAGGATTTCCCCTCCTGCATCAGCTCAATTACCTGTGCCACCTTGCGTCCCATCTGAATGGGCGATTGAGCTACAGTTCCCTCTATATCGCTTGTTGTAGCCAAAAAGTTTTTGATATCCGGCGAACCATCCACGCCATAAATAGAAAGCTTTCGGTTCAAGCCGTTATTTTTAATAGCCGCTAGGGCACCAATCGCTGCCCGATCATTGAGAGCCATGACCACATTAAAGTCCATTCCTTCATCTAAGGCACTTTTTACTTGAGGCATTGCTTCTTCAGTCTGTCCAAGCGTCTCTTTTTGGGAAATAATCTTGTACTGAGGTTGATTTTTTATTGTCTCTACAAAACCTCGAATACGGTCCATAGCAGAAACTGCATTTCGATGTTCTAGCAGAAGGATATTCGCAGCTGGCAAACGTTTCATCATATCTTTAGCAATTAAAACACCAGCTTGGTAATTATCTGAAACAATTGTCGTATCGACTGCCACTTCCTTGCTGACTGGCGTATCCACTACGATGATTTTAATCCCAGCTTTCTTGGCCTTCTGAAGAGAGGAAATGATACTTGGACTATTGCTTTTCACTGGATTAATCACAATGACATTTACCTTTTCTCGAACGAAAAAATCAATCTGTTGGCTCTGCTTGCCCTCATCCAATTCAGGATCCCTAACGTAAAGTCGGCTGCCCTGCTGGTTAGTTTTCTTCTCCAACTCCGCATTTAAGGTCTTGTAAAAGTCGTTATTCATGGTCATGTAGGTCACCCCAATCTTGACCTGTTTTGGATCCGGAAGGATCCCTTTAAAATACACAAAAGATAAAGCCATTACAAGTAGAACTAAGAGGGGCCACAAAGTATTTCTATAATGCATACGACTTCTTTGCATTTCTGTTTTCGCTATCATCCATACCCCAATCTTTCTAGTAGGCTACACTTATATACAGAATTATTATATTACAAAGCGAGAAAAAATCAAAATTACTCTAAAAAGCCAACTATCCTTTCATCGCTAAAATCAAAATTTTTCTATACTTCCAATCTAGTCTTCCCCACTAAAAGAGCCCCATGACCAAATAGAATCATGGAGCTTCAGGTAACTGCGGAGCGGTTTTATTGACTGATTGCAGTATCACAAAAGACAATTATCAGTTTAGTAATTTTTAATCAAATCGACTGTTGAACGATCTAACTTCTTCACAATTGCTTGCAAGAATGCCTGAGCTTGTAAGAAGTCATCCATTGCATAAAGTGTCTGATGGGAGTGGATATACCGAGCACAAACTCCGATAGTTGTAGATGGCACACCACCGTTTTGGAGATGGGCTGCACCAGCATCTGTTCCACCTTTTGCACAATAGTATTGGTACTTAATACCAGCTTCTTCAGCTGTAGTTAGCAGGAAGTCTTTCATATTAGGCAGCATGAGATGACCAGGGTCGAAGAAACGAATTAGCGTTCCGTCACCAATAGCACCTTGACCACCATATACATCACCAGCTGGAGAACAGTCTACAGCAAAGAACAATTCAGGCTCAAATTTAGTTGTTGAAGCGTGAGCTCCACGCAAACCAACTTCTTCTTGGACATTAGCACCGACATATAGCTCATTGCCTAAAGCTTGACCTGATAAGGCCTGAGCCAGTTCGCTGACCATGAGAACCCCGTAACGGTTATCCCAAGATTTGGAAATAACATTTTTACCATTAGCTGTTAAAATAGCTGAGCTATCTGGCACAATAGCATCTCCTGGACGAATTCCAAAACTTTCTGCTTCTTCCTTATTGGCAAATCCACCGTCGAAGACAATATCGCTTGCTTGTGGCAGGGTTGGTGTCCCACCAGCTCCACGTAGGAAATGAGGTGGAACAGAGCCAGAAATCACTGGAATTTCCCGACCTTCTCTAGTAAACAATTTGAAGCGCTGACTGCTGACTACAAGAGGATTCCAGCCACCGATTTCAACTACACGAAAAGTACCGTCTGCTTTAATCTCACTGACCAAGAAACCAACTTCATCCATATGAGAGGCCACTAAAACTCGAGGCGCATCTGCTAGGTTCGAATGCTTGATACCAAAGAGGCCACCCAAGCCATCCGTCACCATTTCATCCACATGCGGAGTCATTTTCTCCCGCAAATAAGTCCTTACAGGACCTTCATGAGCTGAGATTGCAGAAATCTCAGTTACTTCTTTGATTTTTGAAAATAAGTCTGTCATATTTACCTTCTTTCTGCCCCCTATTTTATCACTTTTTGGGAAAGATAGGTAGCAAAAGCCTAACTCTCTACAGGAGAAATATCCAAGTAAAAAAATTTCAGTTAAGTCCTCTCGCTTGTCAATTTTTTCTTTTCTATCTTGGCCATTGTTCCCCCTTCTTTTTTGTGTTAAAATATTGTCATGAAAGCTAAAAAAATCATTTTAACAACAGCTGCTCTTCTTGGAGCAGGAAGTCTTGCCTTGGGCGCGCGAAAAGTCGTCAAAGAACAACAGCTAGCCAAAAAGAGAGAAGAGATTATTCAACTGGTCCGTAGCTTCTTTGCTAGTCAAGGACAGATTGCCACGGTCTATGTGCAACTCTATGAGTCCAGCGAAGATACACTGGTTGGTGGAGTAGTCCTTGAAGATGACCGCCACTTTACCTTTGTCTACGAAAACGGCCAGCTAACTTATGAGGAAGAATGATGATTATTCCTGAAAATATAGAAGAATTGGCAACTTACGTTCAGTCAGAGGGGAGGACTGTCTTCTTTTTCACAGCAGACTGGTGTGGAGACTGTCGTTTCATCCAGCCCTCCCTACCAGAGATTGAGGCAAGGAATCCAAATTTCACCTTCATCCAAGTAGACCGCGATGCCTATCTCGATCTTGCTAAACGCTGGAATGTCTATGGGATTCCTAGTTTGGTTGTACTGGAAAAAGGACACGAAATAGGTCGGTTGGTCAATCGCAATCGAAAAACCAAGTCTGAAATCAATGATTTTTTAGCGTCATTAAACTAATCAAATGGAGAAAAGAATGATTTTTACTTATAACAAAGAATTTGTTGGCGATGTTTTGATGGTGATTGTTGCCAACAACGAAGATGCAAAACTTTCTGTTGAACGTAAAGGAAATGTTGCTCGTATTTTCCGACAAGATACAGCCGAAACCGTAGCTTGGAACATTTTCCAAGTATCAGATATTGTAGACATCCAACAAAGTGGCCAAATCTTTCTTACTGACGAAGAGGTTGCCCTGCTCAACCAAGAGTTGGCTAAAGAAGGCTTCTCTGAAACTCTGATCAATGATCTCCAACCGAAATTTGTCGTCGGCGAAATCGTCGAAATGATTGCTCATCCAGATAGCGACCACCTCAACATCTGTCAAGTACAGGTCGCAGAAGATGAGACTCTTCAAATCGTAGCCGGCGCCCCCAATGCTCGAGTAGGTCTCAAAACTATCGTTGCCCTTCCTGGCGCTATGATGCCTAAGGGGAACCTTATCTTCCCTGGTGAACTACGGGGTGAGAAAAGTTTTGGCATGATGTGCAGTCCACGTGAATTGCAATTACCAAACGCTCCTCAAAAACGGGGTATTATCGAATTAGCCGACTCTGAAGTTGTCGGAACTGCGTTTGATCCAGCAAAACATTGGCAGGGATAAAAAATCGTGATTTTCACGATTTTTTTCTTTCTCTTACGAATAAATAAGTAGGAGGAAATTACATGTACAATAAAGTCATTATTATCGGTCGCTTGACGGCCACACCAGAATTGCACAAAACAAGCAATGAAAAATCTGTCACACGCGCAACGATTGCTGTCAATCGCCGTTACAAGGATCAAAATGGTGAGCGCGAGGCAGACTTCATTAATATCGTCCTTTGGGGCAAATCAGCTGAGACTCTAGCTAGTTATGCCAGCAAAGGAAGCTTAATTTCTCTGGACGGCGAATTACGGACCCGTCGTTATGAGAAAGATGGCGTAACCCACTATGTCACAGAAGTGCTTGGTCATGGTTTCCAACTTCTTGAAAGTCGTGCCCAGCGTGCTATTCGTGAAAATAATTCTGGAGCCGATTTGGCTGACCTAGTCTTGGAAGAAGAGGAACTTCCTTTCTAAAACTCCCACTTTTCCTTTCTTTTCTACTAAGAACCTTGGCTGAAAAGCCTTGGTTTTTTTATTGTTCTATTTTAAAATTTTTCTTCTGATTGCTTGTTTTTATTTATATTCAAATACTACTTTTGCTCCCAAAAATGTCTCTTTTTTGTTATAATGCTTAGCAGAGGTAAAAATGAAAATGAAAAAAATTGCTTTTGATTCTGAACAATACTTAAACCTGCAGCGCGACCATATCTTGGAGCGCATTAATCAATTTGAGGGCAAACTTTACATGGAATTCGGTGGTAAAATGCTGGAAGACTTCCATGCTGCCCGTGTCCTGCCAGGCTATGAGCCGGACAATAAAATCAGACTGCTCAAAGAGCTCAAGGACCAAGTGGAGATTGTCATTGCTATCAACGCCAACAACATTGAGCACTCTAAGGCACGTGGTGATTTGGGCATTTCCTATGACCAGGAAGTGCTACGACTAATCGATACCTTTAACGAGCTAGATATTTATGTAGGCTCCGTGGTCATCACCCAGTATTCTGGCCAGCCAGCAGCTGACCTCTTCCGTAGCCAGCTGGAAAAGAATGGCATCGCATCCTACATCCACTACCCAATCAAGGGCTACCCGACCGACATGGACCATATCATCTCACCTGAAGGTATGGGGAAAAACGATTACATCAAAACCAGCCGTAATCTAGTCGTAGTGACCGCACCCGGTCCTGGTTCTGGTAAATTAGCTACTTGCCTATCCAATATGTATCATGACCAAATCAATGGCATCAAGTCAGGCTACGCCAAGTTTGAAACCTTCCCAGTTTGGAATCTGCCCCTGCACCATCCAGTCAATTTAGCTTATGAGGCAGCGACAGCAGACTTGGACGATGTCAACATGATCGATCCTTTCCACTTGCAAACCTACGGCGAAACCACTGTCAACTACAACCGTGATATCGAAATTTTCCCAGTCCTCAAGCGTATGCTGGAGCGCATCCTAGGCAAATCACCTTATGCTTCTCCAACGGACATGGGCGTCAACATGGTCGGCTTTGCTATTGTAGATAATGATGCAGCTATCGAGGCATCTCAGCAGGAAATCATCCGTCGCTACTACCAGACTATTCTGGACTTCAAGGCGGAGCGCGTTTCTGAATCTGCTATCAAGAAAATCGAGCTTTTGATGAACGATCTGGTCATCACACCGCTGGACCGTAAGGTAACAGTTGTAGCACGCGATAAGGCTGAAAGCACTGGCGAACCAGCTCTGGCCTTGGAATTGCCAAACGGTGAAATCGTAACTGGTAAAACCTCTGAACTCTTTGGCCCTACGGCTGCTGTATTGATTAATGCCATTAAGAAATTAGCCAATATTGCCAAAGAGACTAAGCTGATCGAGCCTGAGTATGTCAAGCCAATCCAAGGCTTAAAAATCAACCATCTGGGCAGCCGCAATCCGCGCCTCCACTCCAACGAAATCTTGATGGCTCTAGCAATCACAGCCATGGAAAATCAAGATGCAGCAAATGCTATGCAGCAACTCGGTAATCTCAAAGGTAGCGAGGCCCACTCCACTGTCACTCTGACTGATGAAGACAAAAACGTCCTGCGCAAACTAGGCATCCATGTGACCATGGACCCCGTTTACCAGTATGATCGACTTTATAGAAAATAAAAACAAGCTCTGTTAAAAGCTTGTTTAGAAAGCTGGCGTCGCCAGCTTTTTTCTTAATAACGCTTGGACAGGATAAAACGCAAGAGATAGTAAAGTCCCAAAACCAGAATAATGGTCACGGTCAGAAACTGATTGAGACTTAAGATGATTGGGAAAATCATGGACAGGACACTCAAGCATGCTACCAGTAGCAAAAGAATATTAAAAAGTAGAGTGCGAGTCTTTTCGTCAATCATGCGATTGCGCTCATCAGTCACCAGAATGTAGAGCCGTTCAAAATTTTCCTCCCGTCTTAGGGCAAGATTATACCGAATAGTCATCAAAGAAAGCCCCAGCAGTATGCCGACCATGACTCCTTCCTGCAGATCATCCAGAGAATGAAAGTGGCTCCAGGCCAATCCTACCAAGATGATAAGGGTTAAGATACGTCCCACGATAACTTTCCTTTGAAGTTTTTTCCGAAATTCTTGTTTAGTTAATGTTTCCATGTCGGCCTCCTATTTTTCATACGCTTGAAAAATTTTCAAGATCAGCACAATCAAGATCATTCCCACAATAGGCAGGATTTCCTTAGGGATAAAATCGAACTGTAAATGAAGAAAGATCAAGACAAGGACTACTAAGAAACCTAGTCCCCATTTGAGCATATAAGTCCATTTCATGATTCATCCTCCTCAAAGAGAAACACTTCTTCAATCCTTAAATTGAAAAAGGATGCAATTTTATGAGCCAAAAGGAGCGAAGCATTGTAGCGGCCCTTTTCCAAAGAAATAATCGTTTGTCTCGTAACTTCTAGCTTCTCAGCCAGCTCCTCCTGGCTGATATTTTTTCTTTTTCGTAATTCTTGAATTCGATTTTCCAAGGCTGCCTCCTTTACATAATGTAAAACAAACTTTACTTTTTTAAGTATAGTATAGTCTCCTTTACATCTTTTGTCAAGAAGAATGCGGTAAAAAAAGAGGCTGGGACAAAAGTCCTAGCCTCTCAATTGTCTTTGGATCGTCGAGCAAGACGCAGTGGTTGAGTGGGCTCTACTACGCTGATTCCATCAGCTTTTACAGCCCTACTCAACTGTGCGGAGGTGGGACGACGAAATCGAATTCTAACGAATTACCGATTTCTGTCCCACTCTCTTTTATCATCTTGATTGATTTCCTTTGTTATTTGCCTTTTAAAGCAACAGTCAACTCGACACAGGCTCCTCCTTGGTCTGGATTGAGCAGGGTCAGACGGCCACCATGCAAGAGAGCTACCTGCTTAGAAAAGGCTAAGCCGATACCATGATGGGGATTAGCTGAATTGCGGCTTTGGTCACTCTGATAAAAGAGCTGTTCCGCTCCCAGCAGCATCTCCTCTGAAAATGCAGGGCCGTTGTTCCAGATAGAAAAAACCAACTGGTCCTGCTGCACTGATACCGTTAGCTTGACTTCCTTTTGATCCTGGTCAGCATGTTCAAGCTCATTTAGTAAGATATTCAGCAGGGCCCGCTTGAGATAGTCCAAATGAATAGACAAGCTTAAGCTAGGATCACAATCTTCTTGGAGAGAAAAACGATGGCTTTCTTGTTTGCTGAACAGTGCCCAATCGTCCTGGAGATCAGCCAAAAAATCCTCCAAGGAAAGCAGACTGAACTGATTAGAATCAATCTGAAAAGTCTTAGCGTAATCAATCAAAGAGCCGCAATACTCTTCCATCTTGTGACTGGCCTGCAAAATCTCAGCAGCATAGTCTGCCTGTGGCTGGTCTAACTGCGCCAACTCCAAGAGCTCAGCATTCCCTTTAATCACAGTTAGGGGCGTCTTCAAATCGTGCGATGTCGCTGATAGCTGTAAAATCAACTCCTGATTATGCTGCTGCTCTCTTTCTAGAAGACGAGCATTTTCTTGGTGGCTGCTCCGTAAATCGCTATAGACTTCTAGCATTTCCTCAATCCGAAAAAGACGACTTTTATTTTCTTCTAAAAGCTTCTTGCTCTTTAGCATTTTTATTTCCCTGTCGATTTTTCGGAGCAATTTCAAAATATGATAAAAAGTAATCAGCAGCAAGCTCCCCGCCCAAAAGAACAAGGTGAAAAGAACGTGATCACTTCCTTGCGTAAATTCATAACCTATAAGCACAAAAATCAAAACATGAAAAAAGACGATTTTTAAACTGGTTGTCCAGACTAGACTTTTGAAATTTCGGGTTCTAATTGCCATCTATAGCCTACTCCTCTCACTGTTGCGATTGCTTGCAGCCCTTCTTGTTTAGATTTTTGACGAATCTGATAGACATATTCTGAGATGGAGCGAAGCTGTGTTTCTGAGCTTTCTGGGTAAAGCAAGGTATGCAGGCGTTCAGCTGAAAAGGTCTGCTTGGGATTACTAGCTAGTAAATGCAGCAACTTAAACTCTCGCTCTGAAAATTTCAAGACTTTACCAAAACAGGCAACTTCATAGCGCTCTGGATAAAATTGACAAGAAGCAATCTCAGAATAGCGCTCCTCACGCCTCTCCTCACGCCGAAGATGAGCTCTGACACGCGCCAGCAATTCTTTGGTCCCAAAAGGTTTGACAATATAGTCATCTGCACCACGAAAGAGCCCTTCCACTTTGTCCGCCTCCAACTCCTTGGCCGTCAGAAAGATGATTGGACACGAAATATGAGGACGAATGTAGGAGCACAACTCAAAACCATTAACAGGCTCCATCATCACATCCAGCAGAATCAAGTCATATCCGACAAAATGCGTCAGCTCTAGCTCTTCTATCCGATCAAGTGTCATCACATCATAAGCATCAAGCTCTAGGATGTTTTTCACCAGCTTCAAAATGCTCCGGTCATCATCAACCACCAAAATACGATACTGTCTCATGAGTTCCATTATAGCATACCTCTAGCGAACGTCTCGTTTCAAGGTTAAGAATATAGCAGAGCTCCAAACCAAAGCTAACCATAACAGCTGTATTCCCAGACCTGACAGATCTATTGAATGCTGAAGCCCTTCATACTCAAAAAGATTGAGCGTAGCCAGATCGGGCAAGTATTTTGCTTCTTTGATGAAAGTTGCCAACAAACGGCTAAGACCAATCAAGAGAGGAAAGAGCACCGACACCGGCACAACCCAAGATTGAAATAGCAAAGCGAGGCCGGCAGCTAAAAGAGCCAGAAAAAGATTGCTAAGAAGACCAAAAGAGCTGTAATAAAGGAATTTCCCCAGTAAGGACCAGCTAAAGTCTAGGTCAAAACGAGCCAGCATAACAAGGAAACAGCTACTTATAATGACACTATAGAGAACCAAGAGCAGCAGGACCAGAAAAAGGAATTTCCCAGCCAACCAAGCCCTTCTATTTGATACGGTTAGAAAATTCGTTCGCATCCCTGATTTGACAAACTCCTGGGCAAAATAGAGGGAAGTAAAGATGACAATGACAGGCTGTGCCAGATAGAGGGCATGCAAAGCCTCACTCAGAGCCTTTGTCTGGCCAACTGCTGTTTGACTGTAGTCAAGATTCATCAGAAAAAAAGGAACGACTACCAGAGCCACCAAGGCGGCACCAAGAGCGAGATAGTAAGAACGGAACTTAATCCATTCACTTCTAAGCAGAGCTTTTATCATTAGTACCGCCCTCCTAAATCCGTCTTCAAAAAGCGCAGAGAGGTCATGCCGCCGATGACTAGCAACCATGCACCAAGTATCAACAGCCCTTGCAAGGGATTGTTGGCATATTGGGAAGTTGGCGTTGCAACAAACAACTCTCCAGCAGGCTGTGGCAGATAAGCTCCCCAACTTGTGTGAGCTGCCAGGTAGTTTCCCAAATTATAGATCTGGGGAACAAGAAAGAGTAAGGGAAGCAACATCGTCCGCCCAAGCAATCCCAATAAAAATGACAGGAGACCTAGCAATGCAGTAGCTAGTGCCTTCCATAAAAGATGACTCCAGGCAGCTTGATTAAGTAAAATTGGATGTAGCCCTTCTTTTCCTAAAGCAAAGTGCATGACAATATAGCTCAAATAAATGGACAACAAGCTAATGATGAGTGAAAACAAGCCAAAGGTCAATATTTTCCCCATAAGTAGCTTCAAGCGGTTATTACAAGCCAATAGACTGGTTCGCAAGCTATGAGACTGAAATTCCATTGCTCCCAAAATTCCAGCTAAGATGACTAAAACCATACCACCCATAGAAGCGCCATTAAGACCTAGATATTCCAGAGGATCAATAGCTTCTGCCAGACCGGGAACCGTCTCAGGGGCCGCATCTAAACCGATAGACAGATACTGGCGTCCCTCTAGCCAAGATACGGCAGGTACCAATAACAGCATAAAGACCATGCTTACCCTGAAAGCCTTGGTTGATTGGATTTTCAACCACTCTGAATGCAATAAGGACATCGTCTCTTTCATCTTAAACCTCCTCTGTTAAGTCGAAGAAGAGCTCTTCTAAACTATCTGTTCCTTGTAATACATCTTCTAGAGTTCCCTGTTCGATAATTTGCCCATGATGAATCAAGACTACATCATCTGTTACCATTTGTACCTCAGACAGGATATGAGAGGATAGAAGTACCGTTTTCCCTAAATCAGCCTGCTGACGGATGAACTTTCTAAACCACTTAATCCCGCTTGGATCCAGTCCATTGGTCGGCTCATCTAATATAAGAAACTGAGGATCACCCAGCAAAGCTGCTGCCAAACCCAGCCGCTGACCTTCCCCCAGAGACAGGCTTGACAAAAGGTCCTTCCTCTTATGAGCAATTCCAGTCATCTCTAAAACCTCATCGATTCGAGACTTGGAAATAGCATTACTCGCCGCAATAATCCTCAAGTGGTCATAGACCTTTCGATTTGGCAGACCGCCAATGCCGTCAAAGGCTGCACCTACCGTTCTGAGCGGATAGGTCATTGACTGATAGGTTTGCCCATCAAAAGTCGCAATCCCAGACGTCGCCCGATCTAATCCCAAGAGAATCCTCAAGGTCGAACTTTTACCAGCACCATTTGGGCCCAGAAAAGCTGTAATCCGACCGCTTCTAGCTGTAAAAGAAATATCTTCTAAAATCTGCTTGCTGCCATGCTTTTTGCAGACTTCTTCTATTTTCACCATATGTTCCATATTGAACTCCTTTTGATTTTTCTTTAGTATACAGGGGCAAGTTCAGAGAAAGTTCAGACAATAAAAAACTTGCCTTGCGACAAGTTTCTTTTCTCATTTTTCGACCGCATCCCAGAGCTGGCAGATGCTTTTTTTCTGCACCGGATCGACAAAGTGTGGAGCGATTTCCACCAAAGATTGCAAGACAAAAGCTCGCTCAGCCACATAAGGATGAGGAACAATCAAATCTGGACTGTATATCTCCTCCTGCCCTATGTAAAGGATATCCAGATCAATCACGCGCGGTCCCCATTTGATCTCTCGCACGCGCCCTAAATCCGCTTCGATAGCCAAGAGCATCTGCATCAACTCCTCAGGATTGAGCCAGGTTTCAACTTCAACAACTTGATTGAGAAACGGATCCTGCTCAACCCCACCCCAGGGCTCTGTCTCAATACGACTTGATGCCTGCAAAATCCTTATATTTTGCTCAGCCATTTTTTCTAAAGCAGCATCCAGATTGGCAGATGGACTGCCCTGGTTGCTTCCCAAAGCGATAAAAGCTTTCCGCTTTTGACGAACTAGCTTGACTGAGCATGTGTCCAAAGGTAGAGGAACAGGAGCCCAAGGTTTCTTGACCTCTAAACTGACTTTCTCAACCAGGTCATAGGATTGAAAAATCTTGCCAATCAGCTGATAAGCCAGCGTTTCAATCAAATCTTCCTTGCTTTCCTGACACCACTTAACTAGCTCCTGAGCCAGCTCACCATAGTGGATAGAAGCTGTCAGATCACCAGTTTTAGCAGCCCGAGTCATATCATAATCCAAAATCAGATCCAGCACAAAACGCTGACCCAATTCTTTTTCAGCCGCAAAAACCCCATGATAAGCATAGACTTCCAAATCTTTAATCCTTAACTGATCCATCTATTTCCTCTTTCTTTGTCAATATATAGGCTCTAACTTGAGCTAAAAAATACAAGGAGCCAGTAATCAGAAGCACCTCTTGATCCTTATGCGCATCTTGTAAATAGCTATCTACATACTGCTTCCAAGGTTGATAGGTTAGCCCCGTTTGGAAGGCTTGTCTCTTCATTTCCTCTTCAGAAACTGCTCGCTCATCCGCAAAAGATGTCAATGTGACAGATACATCTGCTTGAGCAAACAACTGCAACATCTCATCTAGTGCTTTGGTCCGAATACAGGTAAATAAAATCTTCTTATCTTTTGAAGCAAAGCGTTCTTGGAAGGAAGCTAGTAGAGGACTTAAAGCATGCGGATTATGTGCCCCATCCAAAAAAATCAAAGGTTGCTCCAGAATTTTTTCCATCCTAGCTGGCCAAGCAACTGCTAGAAGTCCACGGTCGATTTCTTCTTTTGTCAGAAGAGGCAAGCCCTTTTGTTGACAGTACAAATCACAAATCTCAATAGCCAAGGCCGCATTATCTGTTTGATAAGATCCTAGGAGTGATGTTTGGTAAATACTGGATTCTCGCCATTCATTTTCCAATGAAAAGACTTCGCCAGCTTCTTCGCTTCTGAGCCAATCAACCTGATAAGACTGTCCATACAAATATGTTGGAGCCTGTTTACTTGTTGCCACGCGCTGGATAACTTTCAGGGCTTCTATATCAATCTTACCAGTGACTATTGGAATTGAAGTCTTGATGATTCCAGCTTTCTGCTCTGCTATTTCCCCAAGGGTGGACCCCAAAAGAGCCATATGATCCAAACCAATCGTACTAATCGCAGTAAGGTCTGGCTGGCAAACATTTGTCGAGTCTAGAAGCCCGCCCATACCGACCTCAATGATCGCCACATCCACTTCTTCCTGAGCAAAATAATCATAGGCCAGGGCCGTGATGATTTCAAACTCAGTCACTCCCTTGAATGTCGAATGATGCCCCTGATGGACAAATAAATCTTTATAAATCTGCAAGAGCTGGTTCAATTTTTGATTGGAAATAGCCTGTCCGTTTATAGCAATTTGCTCATTATAAGAAACAATATACGGAGAGGTAAAGGTTCCAACTCGTAATCCTCTTAACTGAAGAAGTTCTCGAAGAGTCGCAATCGTTGACCCCTTGCCATTGGTTCCTGCTATATGAATGACTGAAAGTTGCTTATGAGGATTTCCTCTATGAGCCAGCATGGCTTCCATTCGTTCTAAGCCAAAGTTCGGAGTATCCGTCCGATAGTTTGCAATCCAACTCAAATCTGGTTTTTCGTTTCTATCTATCATCTTATTTGTATTGCCCCAAGGTTAAATCTTCAGCGCGATTGGCTAAACGAATTGCATCACCAATCTCCACCGCCATTTTATGATAAGGAATATCGTGAACACGTAGCATTTCTACCCCTTGACTGGCCGCAATACTGGTCAAATGACTGGAAGCTATATCACGATTTTGGTAACCCAAATCTGTCTTTGGATCAACCTCAATGCCTGCATCTTCCAGTATATTCACAACAAAGCGCTTGCGAGAAACGCCAAGAAAGATTGGAAAACCAGCCCGATGAATATCTTCCAGATGCTGTAATAGAATTAGGTTTTCCCGCTTGGTAAGACCAAAACCGATACCTGGATCCAACATAAGACTGTTCTTCTCTATTCCTGCCGCTTTTGCTCTAGCCAAGGACTTATCAAAAAAGGCCCACATTAAATCTACAATATCTGAATGAGCAAATCTTGATAATTCCTGGTCTGTAAAAACATCTTGAAAGCCAAACTTGGGAAAGATCAATGAGCTAGCATGGTGAGGTCGAGCCATAACTGGATTGAACATCAGAATAGCTCCAGCAGAAGACTCAGCCACCACTTGCGCCATTCCTTCATCTCCTAAAAATCCAGTGATATCATTAACAATATCTGCACCGGCTGCTAGGGCTGCTTTTGCTACGGACGCTTTCCAAGTATCGACTGAAATCAAGACATCACTTTGCTTGCGAATAGCCTCAATCACTGGAACCACTCGCTCGATTTCTTCTTCAACCTCAATATAATGGCTACCGGGTCTCGTAGACTCCCCACCAATGTCCAACATCTGGGCACCTTCTTGAATCAGATACTGCGCTTGCTCTAAAGCAAATTCTACAGTGTTATATTTGCCACCATCCGAAAAAGAATCTGGGGTTACATTAAGAATCCCGCACAAGCCTGTCTTACCGTCTGGGACGAGTCTTCGAACATCAATCTTTTTTTGAGCCATTTTATTTCTCTCACTAATTCTTAATTACTAACATTTTATCATATTTTCCTCAGAAAAAAAGACGAGAAAATTTCTCGTTAAGCTTGATTATTTACTAAATATCATAAAAAATAATCAAATTCCATTTCTTCCCCAATCTATAAAAAAGGGGGGCTAACGCCTTGCCCCCTATTATTTTTTAAAACGTTCTACATCACGCGCAATGACTAACTCTTCGTCTGTTGGAATAACTAACACTCTGACCTTTGCTTCTGGTGTCGAGATATCCCCATATTGCCCAAAGACATTCTTTTCTGGATCAATATCACAACCAAACCAAGAAATTCCTTCAATGACCAGTCTACGAATAGTCACAGAATTTTCGCCAATTCCTGCAGTAAAGATAATGGCATCCGCTCCATTCAAAACGGCAAGATACTGACCAATGTATTTTTGAATCCGGTCTACAAAAATGTCGTTAGCTAATTGAGCCTTGGCATCACCTGCCCGCATCGCTTCATGAATATCACGCATATCGCTTGATTTCTCGGAAACCCCAAGTAAACCAGATTCACGATTCAAAATTCGGCTGATATCTTCGGGAGTTTTAAAATCATCTGTATGTTGCATCAGATAAGGAATTATTGCAGGATCAATGTCACCAGTCCGCGTTCCCATCATGACACCACCCAGAGGTGTGAAGCCCATAGAAGTATCAACAGACAAACCTTTATCAACAGCCGTAATAGAAGCACCATTACCAATATGACAGGTGATAAGTTTCAACTCCTCAATCGGTTTGCCCAAAAGTTTAGCTGCTTCATGCGCTACATACTCATGGCTAGTACCATGTGCTCCATATTTACGTACCTTGTTTTCCGTATAATATTTCGTCGGCAATGGATAACGATAAGCTTTTTCTGGCATAGTCGTATGGAAAGAAGTATCAAACACTACCACACTTGTAATGTCAGGCAAAAGTTCCTTAAAAGCACGAATCCCTGCAGCATTTGCTGGATTGTGAAGAGGTGCCAAGAGAGAAAGTTCTTCAACTTTTTGAATAACCTCTTCATCAACTAGAGCAGAATCTTTGAAATACTCACCGCCCGCAACAACACGGTGACCTACTCCTGTAATCTCATCGAAAGACGCTATGATATTAAAACGCATCAAATCGTCTAACAAAATCTTTACAGCTTGAGTGTGGTCAGTAATATCAAGCACCTGTTTTTCAGTACGACCATCAAATTTCACCGTTGAAATAGAATCTTTGAGTCCAATCCGCTCAATCAAACCTTTAGCTAATACTTTTTCTTCTGGCATCAAGTAGAGCTGCCATTTTAAACTAGAACTTCCTGCATTTATTGCGATTGTTTTAGACATAATTTACCTCTTTTAAGCGTTTTCAGTTCTCATTATACCAGAATTTTGATCAGTTTTCACTAACTTTGCGCCATTTTTGAAAACTTTCGCGAAAGCGAGTAATTTCATCATGATTTTGTAGATCTGTCAATGCATAGGCAAAAGGTTCTGCTTTTATATTTTTTTGTTTTTGCAAAACAAAAACCGTCTTAGCCTGAGAGGCTGATGCAAAGAGTTTTTCTGGCAAAGCAATCATCGCAACCAAGCTGGCATTGTCTTTGAGCCAGGATTTAAGTAAGTCGCTCTGCGGGCTGGTTAAGAGGTGATTAGGAGCTAAGAAGATAGCATAGCCATCGGCCTTCAAATACTTTAAAGCCTGCTCCATCAATAGATGATGAGCATAGGTGTGCTCCATCTGACTGGCTACCTGGTAGCGACTGGCAATCTGATCATCCGGATAGTAACCGACAGGCAGATCACTAATAATCAAGTCGCTCTCTTTTAGAACTTGAGGGCGCACAGCATCTCCCTGGGCAAAATGGGCTTTTGATCCCATCACTTCTGCAATACTGGCAGATAGGTCAATCAGTAAATCATCAATCTCTAATCCTAGATAATCAATCTCTTTCCGACTATTGTTCAAGATTGTCTCTGCAAGATTTCCGGTTCCGCTCCCCATCTCAAGAAGAGTAATATCTGATGCTACCATCAGCTGGTCAATGATGAAAATCAGCAGAAAACCAATGGCATCTGGTGTAAACTGATGATTGGCTTGCAAAGGTTCTGTCTGAGAAGCCTTCATCAGAATGAACTGATAGACTCTCCGCCATTCTTCTCTGCTTAGCTTTAAGCTCTTCAAGGTCTGATGATTTTTTTTGACAATTTCTAAGTCCGTTTGCCCATCCAAATAGATACCGTTTTGCTCGATTAAGGCATCATAAAAATTAGTTGAAAGCTTGTTTTGAATGACTTGGACATTTTCTAAAAGGAGCGTATAGGCTTCTTCGATTTTTTCAAAATTCATAGTTTCCTCCGCTCCTTATCTTATCAAAATTTAATCTTTTTTGCCATTATCGTCTTTGGCTTCCTCTTTTTCACGGGCAGGCTCTGCTTCTTTCTTTTCTTCTTTTTCCAGTTTAGACTTTTTATCTTTATCCTGATCCTTATCCAACCTGACTGATGGCTCCTTGATAGCAAAGGTAAAATCGTAAGTCCGGTCAGAGATCACTACATTGACAACCAACTGGTCCTTTTCTTTCTGGTATTGACTTTGGCCTTTATTAAAAGAAAATTGTCCACTATCAGCTAGCTTCTGGTCTTTTGTCAGCAAGGCTATAGCGTAAGCTTCCTGTCTTTCTTGCTGGGCTAAAAGATTACGCTGATGGGCCGTCTGACGATTGAGATAAAACTGCAACAGCAGACTAAAAACGGCAGCCATAAGCAGGGCATAAAGCATGACCCCAGCCCTAATGTTCTTCTTCAACACGATAGATGTACTCTCTTTCTAGGCCATCCTTAAACTGCAAAAGCAAATGAACTATCTGACCTTCTTTATGTATTTGAGCAGCTTCTAAGCCATAAATCATGGGTTGATAACCACGGCCATTCGCATCCGTCTTTCGAAAATCATCGCTTTTAGACTTACCAAAGGCAATCGACTTACCATCTTGTTTAACATAAAGCTTGTTTTGCTCAACCTTTTCAAAATGGCTACGAGATAGTTCTACATCTAGCTGGTCCGCAAACAAGAGCCATTCCTTAGCCTTAGTCTGCTCTTGATACTGAATTTCGCTGGCTAGAAGCTTGGTCATAGCTTGAAAAACCAAGAGACCTCCACTGATGACCAAGAGGGCCACTAAGGCTTCCAGCAGGGTAAAGGCTGCTAGTTTACCTTTTTTCAACATCAATCAATTCCTCCCCCTGATGGAACACTCGAATCTGATCCTTTGTTCTCTGAATCCGAATTTCAATGCCATTTAAGGAAAGATGGTCCTGCCCTGTTTGGAGGGCCATTTGGGCCACCCGCAGGACCTCTTCTTTTTGTAAAATGACAGCTGCTTCTTTGCGTGATTGCGTGATTTGACCTAGTAGCAAACTTGCAATTACAGCAAAAACTCCCAAAGCTAGTAAGGCTTCCAGTAAGATGGTCCCTTTAATTTGTCGTTTTCTTAAATTTGCCATTTCCAATATAGAGTTGATAGGTCACCAGTCCTTCCTTGGTTTGAAACTGAACTTTACTGAGTGAAGAATTACCTCCAGCCTTATCAAAATAGATCTGTGTAGATTCAGGTGCTTGGATTCCTTTAGGAATTGGAAGACGAGCATAGCCGTTTGAAATCTCTTGGTTTGAGATTTCTAGCACCAGCTTTCTCTGAGAAGATACGCTAAGCTTCTGACTTTCCTGATAAAAATGCTCAAATTCTAAAAAGAAGATCTTTGCCTGAATCTGCTCAAAAGTAGCTTGAACAGAGCTTGATAAAGCCAGCAAGATAAAACTGCTAATCATCAGGACCAAGAGGCTTTCCAAAACTGTAAAGGCCTTAATTGGCAACTGCCTGAGTCTCACTATTGTTCTTACCATAATAAGCCTTGTAAGAGTCTGCTTGCTTTTGACTAATGTTCCCAGCTGCGACTAGTTTGCTAAGGGTTGCTTGATCTCCTGTATTTTTGAGTTCATAGAGCTCAGCCTGGCTCTCAACTACCTTAACCACCGCAGCATTTCCAGTATCCGAAACAGCCTCTTTTTGCTTGGTTAAATTAGGAACAAATAAGAGCATAAGGACACTGATGATCAGAAGAACGACTAACATTTCCACCAAAGTAAAAGCTTTCACACGTAATTTTTTTAATTTGTTCATAGATGAACCTCCATATTTTGATAAAGGGGCAATAGCATTGCCGCATACAATAAGACAATCATCAAGGCTACAAAGACAAAGACTAGGGGCTGAATCAGATTCATGGTCCGATTGACCCTACCAAAAAATTCTTCCCAAGTCTTAAGAGCATAGATTTCTAGTTCGCTTCCCAGCTTAGATTTGACTTCCCCGTATTCGATGATTAGAGACAATTCCTTTTTGAAAAAAGAATAAGAAGCAATTTTATCTGAAAATTCTTGACCGTTTTGTAAAGCTTGACCTAAATCTTGACCAATTTCCTGAAATAAAACCGAGCGCTGCTCTTGCATAATCTGAAAAATCTGACTGAGCTCCAAGCCTTGCCCAATCATATTGCCCCATTCACGCGCATAATAGGCGGTTAGGTAAATCTTTACAAAGGATCCAACAAAAGGCAGGCGAGCTAAGAAAGAGTATACAGGGATCCGTTTCTGACCTTTGAAGATCAGATAAATCGTTCCTGTTAATCCAAGTAACATTAAGACGGTTAGTAGAAAAATAGTAGGCAAATGACCAATGAGTTGAGTTGCAAAATTTTGACTGCTGAGTTGGGGTAATAGGTAATTTCTCAAGCCCATCATAATCAATACCAAAAAGCCAAGAAGCATCATGGGATAGGTTGCTACTTCAATTAACTTCTTTTTTACCTTCGCAAGATTATCCAGATACTCCTCTATTTTTAGCAAGGCAAGCGATAAATTCCCATGTAGCTCAGCCAATGACAGCTGGGTTACTACCGCATCAGAAAAACCTAGACTAGTCATAATCTCTGAAAATGCTTGTCCATTAGCTAGGCCATGACGCATTTGCTGAACATAGTTTTGCTCCAAAAGAGCGCTTCGTCCTAAAAAATCTACAGTCTCAGCCAAATGAAAACCGCTAGAGAATAAATTATTAAACAGTTCAATGACCTGCTTTTGCTTGCTAGTTCCTAATTTTTTCTGATTCTGCTTGCTCAGGATGGATATGTCCTGCTGCAAGAAGGTGATCAATCTGCTGATTCCAGATGGTCGGCTCGTGTTCTTGGTAGTCGTCGCTGGCAAAGTCTATCACACCTCCTCCCCCAATCAAGCGCTGATAGCATATACCCTGTAAAACAATTTTTAGCTCCTCTTCACTGACTCCCAGCTCCAACAAACGCTCGTAAACACCAGGAATGCTCTTAGCGTGAATCGTTGAAAAAACTGTAGCTCCCGTCAAGCTAGCTCGAACCACCGCTCTAGCAGTTTCACTATCTCGAATTTCTCCAATAATCAGCAAGTCCGGACGGTGACGCAGGGAAAGCTTAATCAGACTTTCGTAAGTCAGACCAATCGTTTCATTCAGCTGAAGCTGAAGCATATCCTCTTGCTTGATTTCAACAGGATCTTCAATGGACATAACCTGCTGACCCTTAAATTTTAGTTGAGCTAATTGATGCATGAGAGCGGTCTTGCCACTCCCTACTGGTCCCGAAAAAAGATACAGCCCTCGGTCCTTAAACTTCTCTCTCAATTCAGGAAAATGAGTAAACCAAAACTTCAATTCTGTCTCTTCATCGTGCAAAAGTCGAATGACCAAACTTTCATAACCACGATAATCGCCTACTGTCGACAGACGAATCGACGTTTCCTTATCATCATAACGATAATCACAGGACCCCAGCTGACTGCGACGTTTTTCTCCTACATTCATCCCAGCTAAAAATTTAAAATGACTAATTACAGCAGCTAATTGGTCAAAATCATAAGTTTGTATAAAGCGCCGTTCATCACCAATCCGCATATAAAGTTCATAGCAATCATCCTTGGGTACAAAATAAATATCCTGAGCACACTCTTCCTTAGCCTGCCGGACAATCGCCTGGGCAATTTTTTGAACCATAAGACCTCCCTCAAATAAATTTTGTTGAAAAGTTTTTTCAAGCCTTTCTTCAACTATTTATTCGTAAACACAACAAAAAAACCGATTAAATTTATCGGTTTTCTTCTTTATTTTATTTGATTCGGCATGATCGATGCTTCTCAAGCCCATTTTGTTTAGCATAACCCGGACGGTATTTGCTTTTTGGAATAACCTTTTCATCTTCCAACAATATAATTGACCTATATTGCTGAATGTAGTCGTCACATTCTTCACACCATCTCTGATCTTTTTCATTCCAAAAGACAGTCATCAAATCACTGCGACTCTTATATTCTTTAAATTCTGTTTCTAATTTTAGCCATTGAATTTTATAGAATTTCAAAGCATCATAGTACTTTTCAAACCGTTGTTCTTGAATAATATCATTTTCCCAACCGTCTAAAAACCACCAGGGTTCAAAGTCCCCATACATTTCTACTACTCGGTACATATTTTCTTCCTTTGTACCGTATATTATATACAAAATCCTTTGATAATGAAACTAATTTGCTCATGGTTAGTTCTATATTTTAGACAAAATCAATGGAGATGCTTTATTTTATACTCTATAATCAAGCAATTCAGCTAAAATGGAGAATTTTCTCTCATCCTTGCAAATACCAAAGCCTGATATTTTTAGGGCTCAACCAAGCTTATCTCCGATAAAAAAGAAACCCGTTTTTAAAACGAGTTTCTTTCATCTTACTCTGTTACTAGTGTTTCAGTAGACTCTACATCTTCTGGAGTCACCACAACTTCATCAATGATTTCAACTTCATTGATAGCTTGTGGTTCCAAGTTACGGTAGCGAGCCATACCTGTACCAGCTGGAATAATCTTACCGATGATAACATTTTCCTTAAGTCCAAGCAGATGGTCTTTCTTACCACGGATAGCCGCATCAGTCAAGACACGAGTTGTTTCCTGGAAGGAAGCTGCAGACAGGAAGCTGTTTGTCTCAAGGGAAGCTTTGGTGATCCCCATGAGGACTGGACGAGCTGTCGCAGGTACACCACCTGAGATAACTACATCACGGTTAGCATCTGTAAAGTCTGTAATATCCATAAGAGTTCCCATAAGGAGATCTGTATCACCTGGATCCATGACACGTACTTTACGGATCATTTGACGAACCATTACTTCGATGTGCTTGTCACCGATTTCTACCCCTTGGCTACGGTAAACTTTTTGTACTTCAGCAAGCAGGTAAGTTTCAACGGACAAGACATCACGAACAGCTAGCAAGTGCTTAGGTTGGATAGAACCTTCTGTCAAAGCAGCACCGCGAGACACTTGGTCGCCTACTTCAACTTTCATACGAGCTGTAAATGGCACCACATACTCACCTTCACCAGTTTGACCCTTAACAAAGACCTTCTTGGTACGAGTAGATGCATCTTCTTCGATAGCTGTGACTTCACCTTTAACTTCAGTGATGACCGCTTCCCCTTTTGGATTGCGGGCTTCAAAGATTTCTTGGACACGAGGAAGACCTTGCGTGATATCTGAGCTTGAAGCAACACCACCCGTGTGGAAGGTACGCATGGTCAACTGTGTACCAGGTTCCCCGATAGATTGAGCAGCGATGGTTCCGACTGCTTCACCCACTTCTACAGCATCACCTGTTGCCAAGTTAATACCATAACAGTGACGGCAGACACCGTGACGAGTGTTACATGTTAGAACGCTACGGATTGTGACTTCCGTCACACCAGCATTAACAACTTGACGTGCCATATCCTCAGTTACAAGAACATCAGCAGGAACTAGGACTTCTCCTGTCTCAGGATGTTTAATAGATTTCTTAGTATAACGACCAACCAAACGTTCTTCAAGAGGTTCGATCATTTCCTTACCATCTGTGATAGAAGTGATCAGGAGTCCACGATCTGTTCCACAGTCGTCTTCACGGATGATAACGTCTTGAGCAACGTCAACCAAACGACGAGTCAGGTAACCTGAGTCGGCAGTCTTAAGGGCCGTATCCGTCATACCTTTACGAGCTCCGTGAGTTGAGAAGAACATTTCGAGTACTGACAAACCTTCACGGAAGTTAGACAAGATTGGCAATTCCATGATACGTCCGTTTGGTGCAGCCATCAAACCACGCATACCGGCAAGCTGTGAGAAGTTTGAGATGTTACCACGCGCTCCAGAGTCCATCATCATAACGATAGGGTTCTTCGGATCTTGGTTGGCAACCAAACATTTTTCAAGTTTTTCACGGGCTGCACGCCATTCAGCAGTGACAGCATTGTAGCGCTCGTCGTCTGTGATCATACCACGACGGAATTGTTTAGTGATTTGTTCTACACGTTTGTGTGATTCTTCAATAATCTCAGCCTTGTCTTCAACAACTGGAATATCAGCAATACCCACTGTCAAACCAGCCAGAGTAGAATGGTGGTAACCCAAGTTCTTCAAGCGGTCAAGCAGGGCAGATGTTTCTGTTGTACGGAAGCGTTTGAAGATTTCAGCGATAATATTCCCAAGATTTTTCTTCTTAAATGGTACATTCAATTCAAGAGCTTGGATGGCTTCTTTGATATCTTTTCCTGATTCTAAGAAATACTTATCTGGAACACCTTCAGTCAAGTTAGCATTGGTTGGCTCTTGCAGATATGGCAATTCTTCCGGCATAATCGCGTTAAAGAGAATTTTACCAACTGTCGTCATCAAAATTTTATGTCTTTGTGACTCGGTCCACGGTTTCGCCAGGCTATCGGTTGTAATACCTACACGAGTATGCAAGTGAACATAACCGTTGCGGAGTGCCATAACGGCCTCATCCATATCTTTGAAGACCATACCTTCGCCTTCGCGGCCAGCTTCTTCCATGGTCAAGTAGTAGTTCCCCAAAACCATATCCTGAGATGGCGTTACAACTGGTTTACCATCTTTAGGGTTCAAGATATGTTCAGCAGCTAGCATGAGGATACGAGCTTCTGCTTGCGCTTCTTCTGAAAGCGGTACGTGGATAGCCATTTGGTCACCGTCAAAGTCGGCATTGTAGGCTTCACAGACCAATGGATGCAGACGCAAAGCCTTACCGTCAATCAGAACCGGCTCAAAAGCCTGAATTCCCAAACGGTGAAGGGTCGGTGCGCGGTTAAGAAGCACTGGGTGTTCCTTGATTACTTCTTCCAGGATATCCCAGATACGCTCATCTCCACGTTCTACCAAGCGTTTAGCAGCTTTTACGTTTTGAACGATATCACGCGCAACGATTTCACGCATCACAAATGGTTTAAAGAGCTCGATCGCCATTTCACGTGGCACACCACATTGGTACATCTTTAGAGTTGGTCCAACGGCGATAACAGAACGTCCTGAGAAGTCAACCCGTTTACCGAGCAAGTTTTGACGGAAGCGTCCTTGTTTCCCTTTAAGCATGTGGCTCAATGATTTAAGTGGACGGCTACCTGGTCCTGTGATCGGACGACCACGACGACCATTGTCAATCAGAGCGTCAACTGCTTCTTGAAGCATCCGCTTCTCATTTTGCACGATGATACCAGGTGCATTCAACTCAAGCAAGCGCGCCAAACGATTGTTCCGGTTTATAACACGGCGATAAAGGTCATTAAGGTCAGAAGCCGCAAAACGACCACCATCCAGCTGAACCATCGGACGCAAATCTGGCGGAATAACTGGCAGGATATTGAGAACCATCCATTCTGGTTTATTACCAGACTTGTAGAAGGCGTCCAAAACGTCCAAGCGACGAACTGCCTTCACACGTTTTTGTCCAGTCGCAGTTTTTAATTCTTCTTTGAGAACAGCAATTTCAGCTTCCAAATCTACTTGTTTCAAGAGATCTTGAATAGCCTCCGCTCCCATTTTCGCTACAAATGAGCCTGCACCGTACTCACGCAAACGTTCACGATACTCACGTTCAGTCATAATTGACTTGTGCTCTAGCGGTGTATCCTTAGGATCAATGACCACATAAGCCGCAAAATAAATGACTTCTTCCAAAGCACGAGGACTCATATCCAAAGTGAGTCCCATGCGGCTTGGAATTCCTTTAAAGTACCAAATATGTGAAACAGGTGCCTTCAATTCGATGTGCCCCATACGTTCACGACGAACTTTAGCGCGGGTTACTTCAACACCACAGCGGTCACAAATAATTCCCTTGTAACGAATCCGTTTGTACTTACCACAAGCACATTCCCAATCCTTGGTTGGGCCAAAAATAACTTCGTCAAAGAGGCCTTCGCGTTCTGGTTTAAGTGTGCGGTAATTGATTGTTTCAGGTTTCTTCACTTCCCCATAAGACCATGAACGGACCTTATTGGGAGAAGCTAGGGTGATTTGCATACTTTTAAAACGATTTACATCAACCACTATTTCTTACCTTTCTTCATTTTCTAGTCAGTGTGAATTCTTATTCTTTTCCTTCAGCCTCAAAAGCTGCTTTTGCTTCTTGAGCTGCTTTTTCACGCGCTTTTTCAAGATCGTCAACGTGAATCACGTCATCGTCTTCTCCTTCATCTAGGTCACGCAATTCTACTTCATTGTCATCTTCGTCGAGGACGCGCATGTCCAGACCAAGAGATTGCAATTCTTTGACAAGAACGCGGAAGGATTCTGGCACACCTGGTTTTGGAATTGGTTTCCCTTTAGTAATAGCTTCATAAGCCTTCAAACGTCCGTTGACATCATCTGACTTGTAAGTCAAGATTTCTTGCAGAACGTTAGAAGCACCATAAGCTTCCAAGGCCCAAACTTCCATCTCACCAAAACGTTGTCCACCAAACTGAGCTTTACCTCCGAGTGGTTGTTGGGTAACCATTGAGTAAGGTCCTACTGAGCGGGCGTGGAGTTTGTCATCTACCATGTGGTGGAGCTTGATCATGTACATAACACCAACAGAGACACGGTTGTCAAATGGCTCACCTGTACGACCATCATAAAGAACGGTCTTAGCATCACTATCCATACCAGCTTCACGAACAGTATCCCAAAGATCATCTGAGCTAGCTCCGTCAAAGACTGGAGTTGCAATGTGAATACCCAAATTACGTGCCGCCATACCAAGGTGGAGCTCCATAACCTGACCAATGTTCATACGAGATGGTACCCCGAGTGGGTTCAACATGATATCTACTGGTGTTCCATCTGGCAAGTATGGCATGTCTTCCACAGGAACGATACGGGATACAACCCCTTTGTTTCCGTGACGACCGGCCATCTTATCTCCGACCTTGATCTTACGTTTTTGAGCGATGTAGACACGAACCAGCATATTAACACCAGATTGTAGCTCATCACCATTTGCACGGGTAAAGATTTTCACATCACGAACGACACCATCAGCCCCGTGAGGTACACGGAGAGACGTATCACGAACTTCGCGAGACTTGTCTCCGAAGATAGCGTGCAAGAGGCGCTCTTCAGCAGAAAGATCTTTTTCACCCTTCGGAGTTACTTTTCCGACTAGGATGTCGCCTTCTTTAACTTCCGCTCCGATACGGATAATACCCATTTCGTCCAAATTGCGTAGGGCATCTTCCCCTACGTTTGGAATTTCACGGGTAATTTCTTCAGGCCCAAGCTTTGTATCACGTGTTTCTGATTCGTATTCTTCCAAGTGAACAGAGGTGTAGACATCGTCTTTCACCAGACGCTCGCTCATGATAACCGCATCCTCGAAGTTGTAACCTTCCCATGTCATGTAGGCAACGATTGGGTTTTGTCCCAAGGCCATTTCTCCATTTTCCATAGAAGGTCCGTCGGCGATAAAGTCACCTTTTTCTACGACATCGCCAACTTTAACAAGGGTACGTTGGTTATATGCAGTTCCTGAGTTAGAACGACGGAATTTTTGAATATGATAAACATCAAGTGATCCATCTTCACGACGAACTTCAACCTTATCTGCATCTGCATAAGTGACCTTACCATCATGCTGGGCAATGACTGCAGCACCAGAATCGTGAGCCGCTTGGTATTCCATACCAGTACCAACATAAGGCGCTTTTGGATCAATCAAAGGCACGGCCTGACGTTGCATGTTGGCACCCATGAGGGCACGGTTGGAGTCGTCATTTTCCAAGAATGGAATACATGCTGTCGCTACGGCAACTACCTGCTTAGGCGATACATCCATGTAATCTACTTGATCTGATGGGAATTCTTGGTTGTTACCTTGGTGGCGTCCCATAACGATAGGCTCTGCAAAACCACCTTCTTCATTAAGCTTAGAGTTGGCCTGCGCTACGATAAACTCATCTTCTTCATCAGCTGTCAACCAAACGATTTCGTTAGTTACCACACCAGCTTCACGATCTACCTTGCGGTAAGGCGTTTGGATAAATCCGTATTTATTAAGGTGTCCATAAGAAGACAGGTTATTGATCAAACCAATGTTTGGTCCTTCAGGTGTTTCAATCGGACACATACGACCATAGTGAGTATAGTGCACGTCCCGCACTTCATAACCAGCGCGGTCACGTGTCAAACCACCAGGTCCTAAGGCAGATAGACGACGTTTGTGAGAAAGCTCAGACAGCGGATTGTGTTGGTCCATGAACTGTGACAACTGTGAAGAACCAAAGAATTCTTTAATTGCCGCAGTTACTGGACGAATATTAATGATTTGTTGCGGTGTGAGAACTTCATTATCCTGAACAGACATCCGTTCACGAACGTTACGCTCCATTCGAGAAAGTCCCAGACGAACTTGGTTAGCCAAAAGCTCACCAACCGCACGAATACGACGGTTCCCCAAATGGTCAATATCGTCCACACGACCGATACCTTCTGCCAAGTTGAGGAAGTAGCTCATCTCAGCCAAAATGTCAGCAGGGGTTACAGTCCGAACCTTATCAGATGGATTCGCGTTCCCAATAATGGTCACAACACGGTCTGGGTCATTTGGTGCCACAACTTTGAACTTTTGAAGCTCTACAGGCTCTGTCAAAACAGCTGAATCATTTGGAATATATGTGATTTTGTTCAAACCATTGTCCAACTGCTCTGCAATACTGTCAATCACACTGCGAGTCATAAGAGTTCCCGCTTCAACAAGGATTTCACCTGTTTCAGCATCCACAAGAGGCTCAGCAATTGTTTGGTTCAGCAAACGAGTCTTGATGTTAAGCTTCTTATTGATCTTGTAGCGTCCAACAGCTGCCAAATCATAGCGATGTGGATCAAAGAAGCGAGCGACAAGAAGTGAACGAGAACTTTCAGCTGTCTTAGGTTCACCTGGACGGAGACGCTCATAGATTTCTTTCAGAGCTTCATCTGTACGGGAATCCATAGGGTTTTTGTGAATATCTTTTTCGATAGTATTGCGCACTAAGTCGCTATCACCAAAAATGTCAAAGATTTCATCATCACCTGAGAAACCAAGCGCACGAACCAAAGTTGTAAATGGAATCTTACGCGTCCGGTCAATACGAGTATAGGCAATGTCTTTTGAATCTGTTTCCAGTTCCAACCATGCTCCACGGTTAGGAATAACAGTTGATCCATAGCCGATTTTACCGTTTTTATCGACTTTATCGTTGAAGTAAACCCCTGGAGAACGTACCAACTGGGATACGATAATCCGTTCACCACCATTGATGATGAAGGTTCCCATTTCAGTCATAATAGGGAAATCACCAAAGAAGACTTCCTGAGTCTTGATTTCACCAGTTTCCTTGTTAATCAGACGGAAAGTCACAAAAATTGGCGCTGAGTAGCTGGCATCATGAATCCGTGCTTCTTCCAGCGTATATTTTGGTTCCCTAATTTCATAACCGACAAACTCCAGCTCCATAGTGTCGGTAAAGTTTGAAATTGGAAGCACATCTTCAAAAACTTCCTTCAAACCATGATCCAAGAAGTCTTTAAAAGAATCTGTTTGAATCTCAATTAAGTTAGGTAAATCAAGAACTTCCTTAATTCTTGAAAAACTACGACGGGTACGATGTTTCCCGTATTGAACGTCATGTCCTGCCAAGTTTTTACTCCTTTATAGTAAGATACGCAGCCCATCAACAAAGCTTAAAGAAATTCCAGATTTTAGATTCAGAAGAAAATGATTTTGTTCTAACCAGGAACTTCTTACCGGCTCTTTTAGGGCGAGTTCAATTAAATCTTTTCAGAGGCAATTCCCCTATTCTGTTTTGTCAAACTGCAAAACAGCTACAATCAGTCCCTCTTGTTTAATTTTCAGAAAAATTAAATTATGGTTACATAACTCGTTTTTCCTAAAAATAGGCACAAAAAGAGCAGCTAAATCTGACTTATGAAAGTTTGATTTAACTGCTGTAAGCTCTTTTGGACAATATTTCAAAAAAGCAGACGACAAATTATTAATAATATTGTACCTTATTCTGCCTGAAAATGCAAGATTATCGGCATTATGAAAGCCTTTTTATTTTAATTTGTCTGGCTTTGACTAGAATTTTTATCTGTAGAGGAATCTTCTTGTTTTTTACTCGAACTGCTCGTTTCTTTTTCGTTTCTTGTCTCGCTCTCTTTTTCTTTCTCTTCTTTGCCCCGACGGTCAGAAGTTTGGTTTCCAGCAAGTGCCGCCCAAGCCTGCTGTAAATCGCTATCTGTGCCACCGATAGCAAAACGATAAGATAAAGCTGGTGCTCCATTCTTAGCCCAGTAGCTAGTAACTGTTTGACCGCCCAATGAAATATCACGGCCATTAACGGTCGTACGACCAGGTTTTGTTCCAGTAGCTTTTAAAACTTCTGAACTGATAACACTAGAATCTAGGTTAAAACGATCGCTAATACCAAAGACGTTTGGATCTGCTTGATAGATGGCATTTACAAGATTGGCCATGTAGCTTGCGTTATTATTATAGCCAGTTAGAGCCCCCATCGAAGTATTGTCATCGTGTCCTATCCAACCTCCCAAAGTTACCTTTGGCGTTGAAAGCATCAGCCACATATCACCATTGACATTGGTAGTTCCTGTTTTCCCAATCCAGTCAGCACTCAACAAACCACCATTTACTTGCGCTAGTCGTGATTTAAAAGTCGTTGTAGACCCAGATTCCAAGACTCCTCGCATCAAGCTTTGCATAATAGTCGCTGTCGCTGGTGTATAGACCTGGACAGGGCTAGCCTTATGTTCATAAATAACTTTACCTGATCTATCACTGATCTTTTCAATCATATAGCGCTTCTGATAAGTCCCATTATTAGCTAGCGCCTGGAAACCATTGGTATGCTGGGCAACAGAGACTTCAATCCCTCCTCCCAATGGTAGACTTTCAATTGTATAGTCAGGAATTGAATAACCCATTTTATCCATGTAACCTTTGACATTAACTCCTTTTTCACGCAGGAGCTTATAGGTCCAATAGGCAGGAATATTCCAAGAAGTATTCAGGGCTTCTTGCAAATCCATCATCCCCGTCCCTCGACTGTCCGCATGCATGATAGGATCTCCACTTGAGAAGGTTGTCGGATAATTTGATAGGACACTTGCACTTCCCATCAGACCTTGGTCAATTGCAATCCCGTAGGCTAAAATCGGCTTGATGGTCGAACCAGGTGAACGCTCCGTATCAAAAGCGTGATTATTTTGATTCTCGGCATAATTCCTTCCACCGATAAACCCTAGGACAGCACCAGTCTGGTTATTTAAAAGAACATTCCCAACTTGAACCTGTCCAGTTCCATCATCTAAGATTCCACCATATGCAGCAACAGCATTTTGCATGGCGTTATGAACCGCCTTATTAATTGTGGTTTTAACGGTATAGCCACCTTCACTTAGTTCTTTTGCTGCTAATTCCTTATAGGCCTTAACAGTGGCTGTATTTTTCAGATCTTGTTGGGAAACATTATCTCTCTTGATGAGATACTGATACATGGCATCCTCAGCTTCAGACTTGGCTTGATAATATAGATAGCCACGTGATGCCGTTTCAACATTTCCAGCAGGTAAAAAATCTTTGGTCAAATCATAATCTTTATAAAGATTGTACTCATCTTGGCTTAAAGCACCTGTCCGGTACATATTATAAAGAACGTCCTTAGCCCTCTCCAAACCATAGGCCATGTCCTTTGAATCTTTCAAAGTCCCCTTTGCCGTGTAGGGAGAGTATACAATTGGACTTTGAGGCAATCCCGCAATAAAAGCTGCTTGAGGCACTGTTAATTTACTTGCGCTAACACCAAAAATTCCCTTAGCAGCCTCTTCAACACCAGCTATATTTTGGCCTTTATTATTTCTACCAAAAGGTGATACATTGAGATAGGTTGTCAGAATTTCATCCTTACTCATATAGCGCTCTAATGCTAAGGAGTCAATGATTTCTGTTGCTTTACGATTAAAGGTAGGAGCATCTCCAACAACTTGCTGTTTGATAACCTGCTGCGTAATAGTGGAACCACCACTAGCAGAACCAATTCCAACTACTGACCCCAGAGTGGCCCGTAAAACAGCCTTAGGAACGACTCCCTTATGGCTCATAAAGTTCTCATCTTCTGTTGCAATTACAGCCTTCTTAACATTTTCAGAAATCGCCGAGCTACCCACCGTAACCCTTATCAGGTCACTATCTATTGTCGAAATCAGGCTACCATCAGCATACGTTAATTCTGAAATAGCTGATATATCTTGAACTTTCTGGATCAAAGTATCTTTTTCGGGTACTGCTACATTATTAAATAAATTTAAGGCATAGCCAGTCGCAATCCCTGCACCAAATAAAAATCCCAGAAACAAAAGGACGAACAGGGTATTCGAAAGAAGCTTGATTGTTCGCAAGACAGTAGCCCCAATATCCATAGGAGACCAAGGCTCTCCATCAGTTTGTAGCTTAGACCCCAGCCACTTCCAAATTTTCCCAAAGAAAAGGCGAGATTTTTCAGCCACTTTTTTCCATAGGATCTGAATTTTTTTAATAAATGGTTTTAAAATTTCAAGAAACTTTTTTACTTTTTGTTCCAACATATTATATCCTCGTATTGCCTATTATATCAAAATCTTCGTCCATATGACAAGAACAGCGCGATTTACAAGAGCTTGGGAAGATTTTTTACTAGTTTTTTTGCAATTTTATTACACTCTTTTCCTGGTTTGTGATACAATGGGAGAATGAATTTAAAACTTTGAAAAGGAGAGACAGACATGCACATTTTTGATGAGCTCAAAGAACGTGGGTTGATTTTTCAAACTACTGATGAAGAAGCCCTGCGCCAAGAACTAGAAGAAGGTCAAGTCTCTTATTATACTGGATATGACCCAACAGCAGACAGCCTGCACCTTGGTCACCTTGTAGCCATCTTAACAAGCCGTCGCCTACAGTTGGCTGGACACAAACCTTACGCCTTAGTTGGAGGAGCAACTGGTCTTATTGGCGACCCATCTTTTAAGGATGCTGAACGTAGTTTACAAACCAAAGAAACCGTAGAAGGCTGGGTTAAAAGCATCCAAGGGCAGCTTGCAGGCTTGCTTGACTTTGAAAACGGCCAGAACAAAGCTGAAATGGTTAATAACTACGACTGGTTTTCAGATATCAGTTTTATCGATTTCCTACGTGACGTTGGAAAATACTTCACAGTCAACTACATGATGAGTAAAGAATCTGTTAAAAAACGGATTGAAACAGGGATTTCATATACTGAATTTGCCTACCAAATCATGCAAGGATACGACTTTTTCATCTTAAATCAAAAACACAATGTTACTCTGCAAATTGGTGGTTCTGATCAATGGGGAAATATGACTGCTGGAACAGAACTCTTGCGTCGTAAAGCTGACAAGACTGGACACGTCATTACTGTTCCTCTTATCACCGATGCTAGCGGTAAGAAATTTGGTAAATCAGAAGGAAATGCTGTTTGGCTGAACGCTGACAAGACAAGCCCATATGAAATGTACCAATTCTGGATGAATGTCATGGACGATGATGCCGTTCGTTTCCTTAAAATTTTCACCTTCCTAAGCTTAGATGAGATTGAGGAGATCCGCAAGCAGTTTGAGGCAGCACCACATGAACGTTTGGCTCAGAAAATCTTAGCACGTGAAGTGGTCACTCTAGTTCATGGCGAAAAAGCTTACCAAGAAGCCTTAAATATTACAGAACAGCTATTTGCAGGAAATATTAAGAACCTTTCTGTTAAAGAGCTGAAACAAGGACTCCGTGGTGTTCCAAATTATCAAGTCCAAGCAGAAGACAACCTCAACATTGTTGATTTACTTGTTACTGCTGGAGTTGTTAATTCCAAACGTCAGGCGCGTGAAGATGTCCAAAACGGAGCTATCTACGTCAATGGAGACCGCATCCAAGACCTTGACTATACTTTGAGCGATGCAGACAAATTAGAAAATGAATTGACCGTCATCCGCCGTGGTAAGAAAAAATACTTTGTCTTGACTTATTAAGAAAGTAAAACCACGAAGTTTCGTATGAACTTCGTGGTTTTCTTATATACTTTTCCCTAGAATTATGTAAGGTCACTCCCCAGCTAAAAAGTTATTACAGCCATTCTTTTCCCCATTGATTTAAGTCCTTTAAAATCGGCATCAGTGATTTACCTTTTTCTGTTAGCTGATATTCTGTATGGAGTGGCATAGTCTCAAAATCAAATTTCTCAACCAATTGGTTCTCTATCAAAACATCTAGTCCACGTGTTAGACTGATAGTTGTAATCCCTTCAACTTCTCTTCTCAATTGATTGAAGCGGACTTTCTTATTCTTGTTTATAACCCATAATATATTCAGCCTCCATTTTCCACCAACAACATCTAAAACCCGAGACATACTACAGTTCCAATTTTTATTTGTTAACATTTTTTCTCCTTACAAAAATGTGCCTACTTTACAACTTATTTATAAAGCATTATAATCTTTTTATCATTTATTTTAAAGGAGTTATTTATGTTTATTATAAATCTTACCTATATTGAGCCACTTGAGGCAGTTGAAAAATATTTACAAGAACACATAAATTTTCTGAACCATTATTATGCGGAAGGTTTGTTTATTGCATCTGGTAGAAAAAATCCAAGAACTGGAGGAATTATCCTTATGCAAGGTAAGAATAAAGAAGTTGTTCAAGAAATCATTAGGCAAGACCCATTCTACAAAAATAAGATTGCCCAATATGATATCATTGAATTTGAGGCAAGTAAATATTGTCCTGAATTGAAAACTTTACTAACCAATCAAGTCGATGGAAATAAATAAATTTGATAAACTAGCGCAATTAAAGAAATCCAAAATCGTCAGATTGTTTGCTATATAGATGCTCTTTTGTTACACTACTAGTATGAATACAAACCTCAAACCTAAACTCCAGCGCTTTACTTCTGCTAGTGCCTTTGCCTGCCCCATCTGCCAAGAAAATCTGAGATTGGTCGAGACTAGTCTCAAGTGTAGCAACCGCCATTCTTTTGACATTGCAAAATACGGTTACGTAAACTTAGCACCCCAGATAAGACAATCAAAAGACTATGATAAAGACAACTTTATTCAGCGCCAAATCATCTTAGAGGCTGGCTTTTACCAACATATTTTACAGGAAATTGAAGTTTTTTTGCAACAATCACCTGATACTCAAACTATTTTAGATGTTGGTTGTGGCCAAGGATACTATAGTATGGAATTGCAAAAAGTTTTCCCAGACAAAGATTTCTATGCTTTTGATATTTCCAAAGACTCCATCCAGCTAGCTAGCAAGACTGATACTAGCCTTTCTATCAATTGGTTTGTGGGAGATTTGGCCAAACTTCCTATCAAACATCATAGTATTGATCTTATTTTAGATATTTTTTCTCCTGCAAACTACCAGGAATTCCAACGTGTATTGACTAAACAAGGACTCCTGCTCAAGGTCATTCCTACCAGTCAGCATGTTCAGGAAATCCGCAAAAAAGTTGCTGGGCAACTGCAAAAGCAAGATTATTCTAACCAGGATATACTAGACCATTTTAAGACTTCATTTGAAATTCTTGAACAAAAAGAGGTTACTGTCACCTATCCAATCAATGAAATCCAAAAGGAAGCTCTCATTGGCATGACCCCCCTCCTCTTTCATATTAAGCAGGAAGAAATTGATTGGTCTGATCTCACAGAAATTACCATTTCTGCTACCATTCTGATTGGAAAAAGCAAAAAAGACAAGCTTTAAAAGCTTGTCTTTTTAATATCTTCGTTTATTTAATACGATAGTAAAAACTACCTTGTTCACCAAAGGACTGGATACCAACCCCAGTCCAAAGGCGGTCACGACTAGTATCAGAGCTATCTTTAAAGTTTTCTGTATCAGCAAGCTTGACACCACTTGGAATAAATTCTAGCAAGAAACCTCCTGTTTGGCCACCATATACACCGCCAGCTGCTGTTCCGTAGTCGGTTAAGGAAGCACCGCCAAATTCATATTCAGCTGAAACTAGACCATTTTCATCAAATACAAGTTGTTCCCCTTTATCATTTTGCCAAGTCCCTTGGATACTTGCAAAATTTCCATCAGCCAATTCACTAATGTTCATTTTTTTCTCCGTTTCCTGACTAGGGCTTGTAGAACTTTCTGAAGTCTTACTGGATTCAGAGCTGGTCGAAGTTACTGAACTCTTCGAAGATGCTATTTGACTTGAAGAAGCTGAACTCTCTTTTGTTTCTCCTTTTCCAGAACATCCTGACAAGACTAGTCCTCCTCCTAAAGCTATTAAAATAGTTGTTAACAATATTCTTTTTTTCATATTTTTCCTCATTTGTCAGGCTTAAAAAATAAGCCCTTTTCTATTTTCTAGTATAGGACTTATTGTATCTTTTTTCTATTAATTTAGCAACCGTCTTACTGATCAACTCGGTAGTAAGCTGCACTTGCGATATCTTCTGGCATTCCTTGACCTGCAAAAATTCTATCACGATTTGTATCAGAAGTATCTCCTTCTGGTACAATGGCATTTCCCTTCATCACAAACCAGATTGAATAACCTGTTAATCCCGTTTGAACATTTACGATCAAATTGCCTGCAGCATCATAGTTGAAAGAAGAAATGCTAGTTTCATCAGCCACTATGCCCTTCTCATCAAAGGTAATTGTCTGACCTTCAGCATTCTTCCATGTCCCTTTTACGCTTGTAAAATTCCCATGAGTCATCGCATTAAAATCAAATACAGTTGAACGAGCCTTTATTTGCTCCTTACCTTCTGCTTGGTCACTCGGTTTTCCAGTCTCATTTGAAGGTTTCTCTGAGGTCGAATTAGTTGTTACGCTACTAGAATCCTCACTTGATTCCTTCTTGGTTGAGCTTTGGCTAGACTGACTTGTGCTAATTCTGGACTGTGAAGTTGTTGAGGAAGGTTTATTTTCAGAAATGGTAAAAAATTTAAAATAAATAAACACGACTGCTATAACGATAAACAATGCTGTGATTAAGCCAATAAGTAGCTTCTTACTCATATAATTTCCTCCCCTTAACCGGTTCTTTATTTCATTGTAATAGAATTGTAATATTAAGTCAAGATGTTTTACAAAATATTACAATGAGAGACCAAGCAGGTTCAAAAGAAAGTGAGATCTTATCTTAAATTAAGCATTAATCAACTGATAAGACCTTATAAATCGTTTTAGCTAAAGCCGCTTCATAGTCAGATACACTATAAAGTTTATCCGTTGTCACTTGAGCTGTCTGTTTTTCTATGTCCACAGCCACATCTGACACTCCCTCCATAGATAGGAAATGCTGGGTGACGTGTTTGACACAGTTTTGACAAGATAAGTTTTCTAATTGGACTGTTTGTTTCATAGATTTATTCCTCCGTATACTTAGTTCATTTTAAAGCGTCCTAGACGCAGAGCATTGACGACAACCGATACTGAGCTCAAGCTCATGGCTAGACCAGCCAACATAGGATTGAGTAAGGGACCACCAAAAAGATGTAATAGACCCATTGCTATCGGGATGCCTAATGTATTATAAGCAAAGGCCCAGAAAAGATTTTCCTTGATATTGCGAATGGTCGCCTGGCTAAGCTTGATAGCCTTGACCACATCCTGCAAGTCACTATGCATGAGCACTACATCTGCTGATTCGATAGCTACATCAGCGCCTGATCCGATAGCAATCCCAACATCTGCCTGAACCAGAGCAGGTGCGTCATTGATACCGTCTCCGACCATAGCCAGTTTTTTCCCAGCTTCCTGCAAGCTCTTAATAGCAGTGGCCTTACCATCTGGCAATACACCTGCGATAACTTTTTGGATGCCAGCTTTCTGGGCAATAGCTTTCGCTGTTTCCTCACGATCCCCTGTCAGCATGATAACTTCCAGCCCCATAGACTGGAGTTCACTCACCGCCGACAGGCTGCTGGACTTCATCTCATCTGCTACCGCTAGAATACCAGCCAGCTGTCCATCTATTGCGACAAACATAGCTGTCTTTCCTTCTTGGGAAAGCTCTAACAACTGTTCTTGAAAAGCACCGCAGTCAATGTTCTTTTCTTTCATCAAAGACTCATTTCCCACCAGAAGCCGTCTGCCCTCGACCTGAGCTGCCAAGCCTCGTCCAACTATGGCCTCAAAATGGCTGACTGGCAGTAAGTTAAGCTCTTCCTCTTCAGCCGATTCCAAGATAGCCTGAGCCAAAGGATGCTCAGAATGCTGCTCAGCACTAGCTATTAGCTGCAACAAGTCAGACCGATTCAAATCGCCCAAGGGTAGTAGATCTGTCAGACTAGGCTTACCAACCGTAATCGTCCCAGTCTTATCAAGAATAATAGTATCCAGTTGATATGCTGCTTCCAAAGCTTGTCCAGACTTAATCAGAATTCCATTTTCAGCCCCTTTACCAGTCCCAACCATTATAGCTGTCGGAGTGGCTAATCCTAGCGCACAAGGGCAGGCAATGACCAAGACTGCGATAAAGATTGACAGAGAAAAGCTAAGACTCTCACCAGCTAGAAAATACCAGCCAAGCGCAGACAAAGTAGCTAAGCTCAGCACGATTGGAACAAAATAGAGCGAAATCTTATCGGCTAAAGCCGCTATCGGTGCCTTAGACCCCTGCGCTTCCTCCACCAATCTGACAATCTGAGCTAAGGTCGTATCCGAACCCACCCTAGTTGCTTGGTAGTCAATACTTCCATTCTGATTGATCGTTGCACTGGTAATGGTATCGCCAACCTTTTTCTCAATTGGGACACTTTCACCAGTCATCATGGACTCATCCACAAAGGTCTGCCCCTCCGTCACAAGGCCATCTACTGGCATACGCTCTCCTGGTTTGATACGGATAATGTCTCCAACTCGGATATCCTCTGTATCAATGGTCACAGCCTCACCATAGCGAATCACTGTCGCCTGACTAGGCACCAACTCAAGCAGAGACTGAATTGCCTGAGACGTTCTCCCCTTAGCTGAACTTTCCAGATATTTGCCCAGAAGAACCAAGGTAATAATCACTGCAACAGACTCAAAGTAAAGCTGATGGACAAAGGGATGATGACCTAGAAAAACCTGACTGACCGAGTAGAGACTGTAAAGAAACGCTGCGCTGGTCCCCACCGCAATCAAACTATCCATATTAGGATGGCGCTTGATAAGATTGCGAAATCCTCTCTGATAAAAGCCACGACCGATCCACACAGCTGGCAACGTTAAAAGCAGTTGTGACAGAACGAAGACCAAGGGATGCGCCATATGATCAAAGAAGCTAGGCATGGGAAGGCCAACCATACTTCCCATAGAGATATAAAGCAAAGGCAGAGCCGTAAGCAAAAGAATCAGTAGCTCTTGTTTCTTTCTTCGTAATGCTTGCGCTCTGGCTACAGCCTCTTCGTTTACATCAGACGGTTTGGCTATGCCTTTTTCTTCAGCCTGATAACCGGCCTCAGCTACCGCATCTAGAACTTGCTGACTATCAAATCCCGCCTTAGGAACTAAACTGAGACGTTCTGTGGCTAGATTGACATTAACATCCTCGACCGTTTCTAAATCCTTGACCGCCATCTCAACTGTCATAGCACAAGCTGCACAGGTCATTCCTGATAGCTTGTATTCTTTTTTCTCCATCATAATCTCCTTATCTACGACCACAGCGACACTGACCTTGCGGACAATGGCATTCAATTTCTAGTGGGGCTGAAGCCCTTTTCTTATCAATGGCCTGACTAAGCAACTGCAAATCTCCTTGGCTGAACTGACTTCTCTCAATCATCGAAATCAAAAGTTCTCCATGCTTGGTGTTACAGATATTATCAAAGAGAGCCTGCAAAGTACTTTCCAGATGATCTGATTCTAAAATACGAGCATCATAGTAGAACTTACCCTCTATCTTTTCCATGGCAATAAATTCTTTTGTCTTGAGGCGATTCAAAAGGGTCTTGATGGTTGCCGGCTTCCATGAGAAGTCTGCCTCCAAACGCGCTATAATCTCTGTGCTACGGCTATGCGGATATGCCCATAACACGCGCATAACTTGCCATTCTGCTTGGCTAATATTTTGCTGTTCCATTGTTTAACACTTCCTTATTATTTACATTTGTAATTCAATACTTTATTAGTTTACATTTGTAATCGAGATTTGTCAAGTATTTTTATCGATACCTTCCGAGATACAAAAAAGAAGGCGGGATAATCCCGTCTTCTCAACTTTTTCTATATTAGTGTGCCAACATCTCTTGGGCAATTTCTTGACCTGTCAACTTACTTGGATAGTAGGTTGGCCAGTTTTCCAGCTCATCAAAGAGGGCCTCCTGGCTTTCACCACCATAGAAGATATGGAAATGAGCCGCCTTGGTCGGTGCAATATTATGATCGCTAAACTGAACATACTTGTACTGGCCAGCATCTTTATCTGTCGCTTCAAACATAAATCGAACTCCACGATTTCCCTTAGAGTATGTCAGAGTGTGCTTACCAACGTATTTATAAGTATATTTCTTGGATTTTCCATCTACCACAAATTCCATAGTTTTATCTGTGATATTGATATTGGAAACATCTGTCTTGTAGCCTTTATCATAGTAGTCCTTGTATTCAGTAGCTGTCATTTTTCCAGTCAACTTCGCTTTATAGTCAAAGACTTGGTCCAAGGTACCGTCCTTCAGATAAGGATATACAGACTGCCATTCGCCCGCATAGTCAGACAAGGACCGATCCTTGACGGCACTGTCTTCAAAGTAGCCATTTTGAACAGTCTTAGTATCTTCTTCTTTCTCAGCTGCAATCTCTGCTCCCTCTTGATCAGTCGTTTTCTTAAGTGCCTTTAGATTAGCCTGCATGATCGAAATATAGTCTGCCCCATCCTTTGTCTGCTCTTCGGTCAAGCTTTCCAGTGGATTCAAGACATCTAATTCTACTCCTGTTTCCTTAGCCAAAGTGGAAGCTAAGGCCTGAGAAGCATTTTCTTCAAAGTAGATATACTTGATTTTATTCTTCTTGATGTACTCGGTCAATTCAGCCAAGCGTGAAGCCGATGGTTCACTGTCTGGTGAAAGTCCAGAAATTGGAACCTGCTTCAAACCATAGTCCAATGCTAGATAGTTAAAGGCAGCGTGTTGAGTAACAAAGCTCTTTTGCTTGGCATTAGCCAAACCAGCTTCATATTCCTTATCCAAGGCTTCTAGCTTCTTGATATAAGCTGCAGCATTTTTCTCAAAAGCAGCTTTCTTGTCAGGATAAGCTTTGCTCAAGCTATCTCGGATGTGCTCCACCATTTGAATGGCCCGCTTTGGAGACAGCCAAACATGAGGATCGTACTCATGATGGTGTCCCTCTTCACCATGATCATGGTCGTCTTCCTCTTCTCCTCCAGGAAGTAAGAGCATCTTTCCAGTCGCCTTGATTACAGTTTCCTTCTTATTCTTCAATGTTTTTAGCAAATCTGGAACCCAAGTCTCCATATTTTCATTTTCATAAACAAAAGCATCCGCGTCCTGAATCGTCGCAACTGCCTTTGCAGAAGGTTCATAATCATGTGGCTCTGTTCCAGCACCAATTAAAAGATTAACGTTGGCTTCATCTCCAGCCACCTGCTTGGTAAACTCATAAACGGGATAAAAAGTCGTGACAATATTTAGCTTGCCATCTGCTTTTTTCTGATTAGAACAAGCGACTAAGAAAATACTCAGTAGACCTGCTAATAGTAAGCTAATTTTCTTCATTTTTCACTCCTATTTCACAAATTTTTTGATCAAATTGACCAGTAAAAACAAACTGACGAAAATAATTGTTATACTAGCGCTTGCTGGCATCTCTGCATAGTAAGAAATATACAGACCAGCAATCATACCAAAGAAACCGATGATATTTGCTAGCAAAATAACCGATTTAAAGTTTTTCCCAATCCGCAGAGCAATACTGGCCGGCAAGACCATAATGGTCGAAACCAGCAAAGCTCCCGCAGCCGGAATCATGAGGGCTATTGCAACTCCCGTCACAATATTAAAGAGAATAGACATAGTCCGCACCGGCAGCCCATCCACAAATGCCGTATCCTCATCAAAGGTCAAGATGTACATAGGCCGAATGAAGAGGAAGGTTAAGACAAGTACCACAGTGGCAATAACAAAAAGAGAAATCACCTGCTCCGTACTAATCGTCACAATGGAGCCAAATAGATACTGATCCAAACTCATCGAGCTAGAACTCTTCCCCTTACTCATAACAATCAGAGAAATAGCTAAGCCAGTAGACATGAGAATAGCCGTACCGATTTCCATAAAATTCTTATAAATAGTCCGCAAGTACTCTAAAAAGACTGCTGCTATCATGACCACAATCACCGTTGTGAGAGTCGGTGACAAGCCCAGAACCAAGCCAAAAGCAACACCTGCCAGTGAAACGTGACTAAGCGTATCACTCATAAGACTCTGCCGACGTAAAATCAGGAAGGTCCCCAGAATTGGTGAGAAGAGGCTCATGGCAATAACTGCCAAAAAGGCTCGTTGCATAAAATCATAAGAAAATAGATTAAGCATGACTCACCTCCTGTCCATTATCGCTTTCATGCACATTGAAACAGCGCCAAGGTGAGTCCTGATTCCGAACCAAATGAATATTACGGTCAGCATACTTACGGACTTCCTCCGGATCGTGCGTAATCATCAAGACAGCTTTCCCATGCTTATGAGCACTATGGTGCATGAGCTTGTAAAAATCATCTTTACTGCCTGCATCCATCCCTGTTGTTGGCTCATCTAGGACAAATATATCTGGGTCTGAAGCAAACATCCGAGCAATCACAGCCCTCTGCTTTTGCCCGCCAGAAAGAGAGCCAAGCCGCTTGTCCCTATGTTCCCACATCCCTACAGATTCAAGACTTGCCTTGATATGTTCTTCATCATGCTCATTCAAACGACGAAACCAACCTTTACGCGGATAACGACCTGACTTGACAAATTCATATACCGTACTAGGAAAACCAGCATTAAAACTAGCTATCTGCTGAGGTAGATAAGCAATACGTAATTTCTTTCCTTGAGTATTTGTCTTAGAAATCTTAACCTCTCCATTCTTAGGTCGTAAAATTCCCAAACTAGCCTTGATAAGTGTCGTCTTAGCAGCACCATTCTCCCCCGTCAGCGTAACAAACTCTCCACTATCCAAAAAATAATGAATATGCTCTAGAACAGGTTCTTTATCATAGTAGAAAGATAAATTTTCCACTGTTATATATCTCATTTCCCAATTTCTCCCACTAAGGCCTCCAAAAATTTTTCAATTGCTTGCTGTTCATCTTGAGAAAATCTATCCAGTAAACTTTGATAAGTTTCCAAGGTATGAGCGTGATGATGCTCATGTTCATAAGCAATTGGCTGTGCTAATTCAGTTAAGCGATAAAAAGTTACTCTAGCATCCTTCTTATCTTTGAAAGTCTCCAACATCCCTTGATTGATTAAAGACTTAACAGCCTTCGTTACAGCGGCCTGACTTACATTTAATTTTTTAGCTAAATCAGAGTTGGTCAACATCTCTTCAGCTAACAACATCAAAATATGTTCTTGTGTATTCGTTAAAGCAACATTACTCGTACATGAACCAACTAGAATCTCATGCTGATTCTCAGCCTTCAAAATAATCTCATTTAAAAAAGAATCAATCTTATGAGCTAACTGTGACATGATTTCCCTCCCTCTCTTTACTTAACCAGTTAATGTTTCACTGGTTAATTATAACACAATTAAAAAAAGAAGCAAATAAAAAGTTCAAACTAGAATCAAAAAAATTATTACAAACCGAATCATTTACTTCAAAGCCAACAAAGTAAACACAGTAAAAAAGAGCTAGAAACTCGAATAAACTTAAGCTATACTGACAAACGAAGGCACATCCATGAAGACAATAGATTTCAAGCTCTATTCTTGCTAAGTAGCAGCATGTTGATTTAATACACTTCTAGAACTTTTGGTTATTCACAAAAAAAGGCTTTTTTCAGCATCTAGGATCTTTCTAGTAACTCATTCTTATCTTTCAAATACTAACATCGTCTAATGATTCTTAAAAAAGAAATTATGATCTCAGGGATTCAAACAATTCACTAATATTAAATCAAGCAACAAATAATCAACTTGAAAAAATCACGCCTCTATAAATGGAACTACAAATTTCCCCTCGCACATATATCCAAATAATAAAAAATTTACAGATTAAATAAATAAGTTTTAAAGTATAAGTTATTTAAAAGAATGCAAAGTTAAAAAGATCAAAATAAAAAAAGACAAGGTCAACAAACCTTGTCTCTTCAGTAAACTTAAGCTATACCGGCGGCCGGGGTCGAACCGGCACGTCCGTGAGGACACTGGATTTTGAGTCTAATATTATTAGTTTTAAATCTCAGAAATATTGATTTTATAAGCTTTTTTTCCATAATATTTTTTAAAACTTAGTATCACTTCCAAAGTTTAGATACTTTTTAGTAACTATAAAATGCTAGAAAGTATACTCCTTATTAAAAAGAGTTTTGGACTAGTTTTGTGCAATTTTATTACCCATATCCGTAATAAGAGAGGCTAAATTAATTGCCTTTAATGATTGTAGAAATTGGTTGTGAATATCATTAGACACATAACCAGCTAGCAAAATATGCTCAGCCATGTCATATTGCTTAATCAAGAGAATCTTATCATGTTTTTCATTAAATAAAATCGCACTAATTGCTGTATTAAAGACTGGAAAACGAAAACTCGCACATTGTGAACAATAAGGAATATCTCCCTCATCTTTTAAAAATTTTTTCTCCAAAGGATGCCCACATTCGGGACAACAAGTCATTGTTTTGTCAAATATAGAAGCCTCTTTTTTAAAGTTCTTAAAAGTAATTTTACCAGTAAAATCGAGACCACGCAAGACATTGAAATAAATCAAGACTTTATTTAAAATTTATCTTATGATATACTAAACTTATCAGCTATTGGTTCTGAAAAAGTGTCTGCCACAGTTTTACTACAAATTCTCATGACTTGTGCCAAGATTTATAAAAAACGGATAGCTATAATAGCTCTTAGAGCAAAAACATGACATATAGGAGGTTAAAGACATGTCATACTTTTATCTTTTTATCGCCATTGTAGGAGAGATATTGGGAACTAACCTTTTGAAATTATCAGACGGTTTTACAAAGCCTATTCCAACCGTTTCTGCCCTACTTAGCTATGGCGTTTGTTTCTATTTCTTATCACTAGCAATGCAAAAAATTCCTGTAGGAATAGCTTATGCAACATGGTCAGCTGTCGGTTTAGTTTTGATAGCCTCTATCGCAGTAATGATTTTCAAAGAAACACTAAATGTTTATAGCATTATCGGTTTAATTTTGATTATCATTGGTGTTGTCATGGTTAACTTATTAGGAAATGCAGGACATTAATAAAACCGGCTCTATACTATTTGTAGTGGGTAAATCCCCTATGGATATTATGGAGCCTATTTTGTTGTAGAAAAAAAGTTCCATAAGAACTATAATGAAAAGCTAGAATTCTGTCAATATTTTGGACACATTTTGGGAGGGAATTTTGAAGACTAGCGTCCTCCTAATTTTCCCAATAAGTTTTAACTTCTTCAAAAATCTTATTCAAAAGTTCTGCATCTTTTTCTGACAACTGATTTTTTTCTATAACTCTATCTTTTAGTTCTGTTGCCTTTATTTTATTTCTTGCCACCGAAACTGCTATTGAATGTTTCAAAATATCAAACTCATCCTTTGAAAAGTTTGCAATATTGGTAAGATCTAATTGTTCTAGAGGTAAACTACTGATAATTGAATAAGGTTTTTGTCCCAGCAAATAATCTGTAGTAGTCCCAAAGATATTTGCTAATTTCACAACGAATTCTAATCCTGGTTCTAACGTTCCATTCTCCCACCGAGAATATGTCCCTTGTTGAACTCCAATTAATTCCGATATTTGTACTTGAGTTAACTTTTTTGATTTTCTGAGAGTTTTTAACCTCTCTGAAAATTTATAATCCTCTGTATACATAATTCTCCTATAGATATTCTTATTCGTATATTTTAGCTTGACAAAATATTCTAAACGGTATAAAATAGAATTATTCCATAAGGAATATTTATTTTGAGATTGAATATTCCATTGAGAATATTATAGCATAAAAGGAGGTAAAAGCGTATGTAACTAGTAGTCGATTTAAAAAATTTTAATAAAGGAGGTAGGATTCGACAAAATAAAAAATCTTGAAACAAATGTGCCGTTCGTTCCAAGATCAAAACATATTATGTAACAATTATACCACAGAAAACTCTTCAGTTGCACAAGAAAATTTCGGAGGTTTCACAAAAAGATGACCAATAAAGAGTTAGTCAATCAAATTTCTGGCCTAAACTCTACCTCTACTCTTAAAAATTGGATTCAACTGATTAAAGAGATAAGTGGCAAGGAATTTAAGAAAATTAAAGTTCCTATCAGTAGAAATCCCAGAACTCATCAATTAAGTTATACAGTTGCCTATGATTTTACAGACGAAGACCTTAGACAATTTCAAAAGTTAGCTAAACTAAAACTTGAAATAGGTCTAAAAGAGGCTATACAAGCCGTATTTGGGAGTCTAGCAGACAATGAACATGAATCCCTAAACCAAGTAATAGATGAGCTCTACGATGAACTGAGCGCCTTAAAACAGGAATTTAAGCGAGAAATGCGACTGATAAAAATTGAGAATTCCAACCTAAAAAAGAAAATCCAAGATATTGAAGAGTCGATGCAAACCGGCTTACTAGGGTTTGTTAACAAGAGGTCAAAAAATAGGTTCGGCTAATAGCGAGTTTTCGGCTGAGCCATGAGGCAGAAAGCCGAAAATGAGCGTAGATGCGGACGGACCATTTTTGACCGATAGGGTGTGTAGTAACACCACCCTCTGCAAGTCAGGTGTACCATCGAAAGAATTCAGTATTGCCAAGGGTTTCGCAGATTTTAAGGATGGCAAAATTAGGCAAAAAGTTGAATCAAAATCTATGGCAAAAAATGAACATTTACGTTCTGTATTTGACTGGATTCAAATTCAGTTTGATAAGACTGAATTTTCGCCAAGAGAAATAATCGAAGACATTCTATTTCTTGACTATGACCTATTTATTGAGAATAAAGGGAGCCTTAAATACTATAACTATGATAGCCAGCTTCATTATGGGAATATCCGTATCTACTATGGAGCGAAAGAGTCGTCTTACATGCTTGTCATGTCAGGACAGGCACTCGAGTTCTTTAGAGATATGATATTAGATCCAAATAGTCTGTCCGAAAGACAGTTTCTAAACAATCTCTACTACAATTACAATCGTTTTTCAATCAGACGAATTGATATTGCTATAGATGATTTTAATGAGACACCCTATTTCACTCCTAATCAGCTTCTAAAGGTTTGTCAGAAGAAACGCTTTATATATGGAAAAAGCACCTACTACAATACCTACGGAGATGAAACAATCGGCCAGACCTTATATTTAAGAAAACCCAATGATGATGAAAGACTTAGAATTTACGATAAGCGCTTAGAACGAGCTGAAAAGCTCGGTATCAGCAAGCGGTATATAGAAAATTGGATAAGAACTGAGTTAGAACTTAGGAAAGAAAAAGCTCACTACTTCATTCAAGAATGGTTGCATTCAGAAATAGATCTTCTCAACTTTACCAAGGGATATCTCAAAGAAAAAGTGAGATTCTATAGTGATAGCCATTTCTCAAAACCTTTGAGATCTTGGGAAAAGTTTTTAGGTCACTCAAAACCTGTCTCTATCATTATTTCAAAACCAAAAACAGAACTAGAACAAAAATTAGAATGGTTTACCTATAAAGGTTCAGGGGCTATTCTAAAAGCTTATAAATTTCTATACGACAATAATTTACTGCATGAGTATGAGAAATCTAACTATCTCGCACTCAACAATATGGAATATCCACCAGATTTAGCAAGTGGATTAATAGAAAGGGCAATACTCTTTAAAAGAGAGGATTTGATCCCTACAATCAAAGAAAATATCAAAAGGAGAAATTAACTATGGCAAAAATGCTCTCACAAAATGACTGGAATTTTAATAACATTGGAACAAAATTTGAATTGGATGAAGTCATTCCAAAATTTGAAACGGAAGTCCGAGCAGATGCAAACGGAGAAATTATCAAAAACCGAGATGGTAGCGAAAGACGTTTTAATACCGATAAAATCATTGGTTGGAAATACAATGTAACGATCAAGGATGGACAATTCAAAAAGAAATCAACCCAAGTCTCTGTAGATAATCCAGAAGCATTAGTTGATAATGACTATATCCAAGCAATGGATGAAGTACCAGTTACATTTGACAATTTACAAGCTACTATGATTAGTACGACAATGTACTACAAGGCGGATGCTATCCATTTAGTAGATGTAAAACAAAAATAAGTATCAGACATGGGGAGTTAATCCTCCCCTTACTTAATCTAATTAGAAAAGGAGATCACATGATTAAAACTGTAACAAAAGATGACCTTATCGAACTTGGATTTGCTCCAGGAACTGCAAGAAAGATTATCCATACCGGCAAATTACTATTAGTGAATCGTGGTTTTAACATCTACGATAACAAACGGATTGGTACAATTCCAGCCAGTGTCGCAGAAGAACTATTAGGAATTGAACTCCAGAAAGAAGCGTAGCTTATGGCTTTACGTAAAAGTAGAGACGGAACTTGGATTGTCGATGTTTCCAATGGTATAAATCCAATATCTCTAAAACAACGTAGAATTGTAAGAAAAGGATTCAAAACTAAAAAAGAAGCATTGGAGGCCGAACAATACTTACGAAGTGTCGAACTTAAAGAAAAAAGTTTCAACTCAAAAATATCAATTGATATCCTTTATGATCTCTTAAAAGAAGAGGATAAAATAAACAACAGAAAACAAAGCTATATAGATACACAAGAAAACAACTATAACAGGCATATAAAAAACTATTTTGAAAAAGTTGATGATGTAGCTAAATTAACTTATGAAGATATCTATCAATTCAGAGAACATCTAAGAGATAAAAATGCTCAAAACTCAGAAAAAAAGCTAAGTCCAAATACTATTAATAAAATTATTATTTTACTAAAGAAAATTCTGGATGTTGGATTAAGAAAGGGATTTTACAAGGAACATCCCGTAGGATTACTGAAAAAACTACCAATAGAAAAAGCAAAATTAAATTACTGGACAGTAAAAGAATTTAAGCACTTCTTAACACTATTTACCAACGATGAATACAATATAAAATTACTATTCACAGTTCTATTTTTTACTGGTCTAAGACTCGGAGAAGCTCTTGCTCTAACGTGGAAGGACATAGAGTTTTCTACAAATACAATCCATGTAAGTAAATCAATATACGTTAAAAAAGGTGAAGAACACATTAGTAGTACAAAGACAAAAGCTGGAACCCGAAGAATCATCATGAACACCAAACTAGTGGAGACACTAGAAGAATGGAGGCAAACACAGCATGAAAGATTAAAAGAATTCACAACTAACCTAGATGATCTACAGATATTTCAAAATAGCCCTATTACGATAACTAAAGATTCAATCGAAAAACAATATAAAAAAATATTGCAAAGAGATAGTTCTTTAAAAAAAATAAGAATTCATGACTTCAGGCATTCACATGCTTCACTGCTAATAAATCAAGGAGAAGATTATCTTGTCGTAAAAGAAAGATTAGGCCATGCTTCTATAACTACCACAATAGATACATACTCTCATTTGTATCCAAGCAAACAACAAAAATTAGCGGATAAATTAGATGATTTGTTATAAAATTAGTAATTTCTAGTAACTCAGCATTAGAAATTAAACGAATAAAAGTAAAAAGACAAGGTCCACAAACCTTGTCTCTTCAGTAAACTTAAGCTATACCGGCGGCCGGGGTCGAACCGGCACGTCCGTGAGGACACTGGATTTTGAGTCCAGCGCGTCTGCCAATTCCGCCACGCCGGCTCAAGTTTAACTGGGGTAGCTGGATTCGAACCAACGCATGAGGGAGTCAAAGTCCCTTGCCTTACCGCTTGGCTATACCCCAATATCAATAAATAGGCGAGTGATGGGGATCGAACCCACGCATGCCAGAGCCACAATCTGGTGTGTTAACCACTTCACCACACCCGCCATATTATCAAACACGGGCAGTAGGAATTGAACCCACACTGAAGGTTTTGGAGACCTTAGTTCTACCTTTAAACTATGCCCGTAAAGGTTATGGAAGGGGAGGGATTCGAACCCCCGAACCCGAAGGAGCGGATTTACAGTCCGCCGCGTTTAGCCTCTTCGCTACCCTTCCAAAAATATAAGTAAAATGGCGCGAGACGGAATCGAACCGCCGACACATGGAGCTTCAATCCATTGCTCTACCAACTGAGCTACCGAGCCTTATTGCGGGAGCAGGATTTGAACCTACGACCTTCGGGTTATGAGCCCGACGAGCTACCTAGCTGCTCCATCCCGCGATAGTATTATTCAACAAAAAGGAGGATGTGGGATTCGAACCCACGCACGCTTTTACACGCCTGACGGTTTTCAAGACCGTTCCCTTCAGCCGGACTTGGGTAATCCTCCAATAAATATAGTCCGTACGGGATTCGAACCCGTGTTACCGCCGTGAAAAGGCGGTGTCTTAACCCCTTGACCAACGGACCATAATAATATTCAAATGGGCACGAGTGGACTCGAACCACCGACCTCACGCTTATCAGGCGTGCGCTCTAACCACCTGAGCTACGCGCCCAAGTTATAAAAAACTTGGCATGAACCTTTCGTTCAAAGCGGGTGACGAGAATCGAACTCGCGACAACAGCTTGGAAGGCTGTAGTTTTACCACTAAACTACACCCGCTTGAATATGGGAGTTAACGGGATCGAACCGCTGACCCTCTGCTTGTAAGGCAGATGCTCTCCCAGCTGAGCTAAACTCCCAAGAGGTCGTTTAACTCAGCCAACGGTGAGAAACTGCGTTTCTCTTATCCGCCGATTGGAATCTCGAATGCCTCTCAATTCCAACTAAGCTAAACTCCCAAAAAGGAAGTTAATCCTAACTTCCTATCC
>NZ_JAPVZR010000003.1:0-305631 GCF_041432475.1 Streptococcus sp. 27098_8_75 | reverse complement strand
GCCTTTTCTAAGTAGCTAGCTGGAACATCAATATGGTCTTTAATATTTTTGGTAACTGAGTCTTTGACTGATTCTTTTGAAACAAGGCCATTTAAACTAACAGTTACATTTTTTGTCGCTACAAGATTGGTCAAATCTGGTTTACCATCTTTAGCACCATAGACTTTGACAGTCGCTTGGTAAGCTTGAGTGCCATTGATGCGAAGTTGGTCAAGAAGGGCTTGCCCGTCTTTACCTGTAGTATTGCCGTTCAAATCCACTTCGTAGAAGTATTGACCTTTAGCTAAGCCTTCAAGTGGCAAGAGGGCTGGATTGTTCGCTTTGCCATTGTCTGACCAAGGAGCCTTGTCAGAAGATTTGAGTAAGAGACGCGTCAACATACCGTCACCACCGAAAGCTTCATACGGGATGACTTGGTTGACACCTGCTAAGAATGGACCTGGAACATTCGCTTTTTCAAGATAGCTGGCTGGAACATCAATGCTATTTTTGATGTTGTTAACAACAGAGTCTTTAACTGCGTCTTTTGAAACAGAGCCGTTCAAGTTCACTGTTACATTTTTTGTCGTGATAAGATTTGTTAGGTCCGCTTTGCCATCTTTGGCACCATAGACTTTGACAGTAGCTTGGTAAGCTTGAGTGCCATTAGCACGAAGTTGATCGAGAAGGGCTTGACCTTCTTTGCCTGTCGTATTGCCGTTCAAATCTACTTCATAGAAGTATTGACCTTTGGCCAAGCCTTCAAGTGGTAAAAGTGCTGGGTTATTCGCTGTGCCATTGTCGGACCATGGTGCCTTGTCAGAAGATTTGAGCAAAAGACGCGTCAACATACCATCACCACCGAAAGCTTCATACGGAATGACTTGGTTAACTCCGGCCAAGAATGGACCAGGAACGTTCGCTTTTTCAAGATAACTGGCTGGAACATCTACTGTTTCCTTCGTATTCTCAGCAACTCCTTTTTTAACTTCCTCTGGAGTTGTTACTGATTGAGGAGTAGGTGCTTCACGATCTTGGCTACCAACTGTCGCAGGAGCTACCTCTGGTTTGCTTTGTTCTTCTGTTGGATTATTGGCTTTTGGTGTATCCTGTTCTTCTTTCGGTTTTGCAACTTCTTCTTTAGAATCAGTACTAGTCTTCTCTGAGGAATTAGTTTCATCAACTGCTTCCTTTGAACTTGGAATCGTCTGATTTTCTGGAAGAGCCGTATCCACAGCTTCTTTAAGAACATTTTCTGGTAACTCACTTTTTTCTGTTACTGATGAAGGATTTGGTACAACTTGTGCTGGTGTTAAATTGACTTCATCCGCACGTACAGAGCTTGGATGACCGACTAGGACAAAAAAACCACTGGCAACTGCAACAGAAGCCACACCAACACTTAAGCGACGGATTGACCAGCGAGTATATTTTTGATTTGAATTGAATCTCATAGGATCCTCCTTATATTTTTTATGACTCTAGTATAAAATCATAAAATTAAAAAGGAATAAGAAAAAGTTAAATTTTTTCTTAAATCCTTCTTATAAAATACTTATATTTTTTTCACCCATCAAAAAATAGGAGAATAAGCTTCTACACTTTATATATACTAGCTATTCTCCAAGAATATAATCTGGAACTAAAAAACATTATATCTCTTAACAAAGGTTAACAGAAGCCACCAAATTGCTTTGTGTTCGTATTTAATTATAAAACATCTTCTACTGTTGACACTCAACAAAAAAATCCATCACTATCGTGATGAATTTAAGTTTTTATGCTTCAATTTCAAAAGATTCACTCTTTTGTTTATCAGGCAAAATGAGTGACAAAATAATTCCTAAAAGAGCTGGAAGTAGCCAAGGCAGAGAAGCTTGTGAAAAAGGCAAAGTATTTATTGTATCCATAACTTCCTTGACTTTGAATAAAGAGCCCAAAATGCTTGCAAGAGCAATCAAAGTCACTAGCGCAACTGTCACTTGCATACCAATTTTTGACAGGGGTAAGAATTTATTTACAATAACAATCATCACAATCACAATCGTAACTGGATAAAGGATTTGCAAAACTGGTACTGAATACTGGATAATCGCATTTAAACCAAGGTTCGCAATGGCATAACCAATCAAAGTAAAGATGGTTGCATAAGTTTTATAAGATACTTTGGGGAAAGTATTATTAAAGAACTCTCCTGTTGAAACAATCAAACCAGCTGTAGTTGTAAAGCAAGTCACTGTAACCATAACAGCCAGGAAGATTTGTGCTGTAGGACCAAAAATAGCTTGAGTGGCTTGAGATAGGACATAAACACCAGGGTTGCCTTTTACAATCACTTCAGCAGGAACTGGAAAATGATTACCTAGATATCCTAAGCCAATATACATAGCACTAAAGGCAAGGGCAACAATTAATCCAACAATCCAAATAGTTGAAATGTATTCTTTTTTATTTTTGAAACCCAGTTGATTCAGTGTAGTTACAGCAATTACGCTAAAAGCTACTGAAGCCAGGGCATCTAAAGTATTATATCCTTCCAAGAAGCCTTGTCCAAATGCTGATGCAGCATAGGCAGCTGAAGCCTGCTGAGGTGCTGCTGAGCCATATTTAAAGGCACCCAGTATAATTAAAATAATAATTAAAATTGCAAAAACTGGAGTTAGAATGCGACCAATCCGATCTAAAATCTTTGATGGATTTAAAGAAATCAAATACGCTACAGCAAAATAAATTGTCGTGAAAACAATCAAACCAAGACCAGTCATATCTTTAGGAAGTAAAGGAGATATCCCAACTTCATAGGCTACTGTTGCAGTCCGCGGAATCGCAAAGAAGGGACCGATGGACAAATAGAGAGCAACCAGATAGACGATAGCAAACCAAGGAGCGATTTTACGTGAAATCTCATGGATATACCCTTTAGGATTGAGTGTACCAAAAATCAAGGTAATAATCGCAATCCCTACTCCTGATAAGACAAATCCAGCAATAGCTGGCCAAAAATGGCTACCCGACTGGACACCTAGCGCAGGTGGAAAGATTAAATTCCCTGCACCGAAGAAAATACCAAATAACAGCAAACCTGTTAAGGAACCTTTTCGTAACATGTGTTCTCCTTTACATTTTTCAATCTTATCTAGTATAACAGCTTTTATCCACCACGGCAATTCTTTTTTCCTGAATTTATTGCTTCTCTCAAGTGACAGTTGAGGTTTCAACAATACTGAACGATTGTGAAGTTAATGAGCATCTTTTAGTCAATTATGTTACAATTGACTTACTAATACATCTAGGAGTAAACATGTTTTTATATATATTCTGGTTGGTTCCAGCTACCGTTTTTTTATTTTTCTTTATGAACGACCGCAGACGACTTATCAATGCTTATCTCTTTTCAATAAGTTTCGGCATTTTTCTCCTGATTTCTGCCCTTCTACTAGTTGTTCGTACGGAGCTCTGGTTTAACCAACAGATTGGTTTCATTGTTCTTTCAATACTTGCTATCCTTGTTTTACTCAGTATTATTTTCTCAACTGTTTTTCTTCTTTTTAACGGCCGTCAAATGATGTCTTTTGAAGGCAAAAGGTTGGCTAACCTCCTCTCACTCCTATATGGGATCTTTATTATCGGCGCCTTGGCGCTTCATTTCCTTCCTTATTTCCCAGGAAAAGATCTCTTGATTTATCCAACAGACTTTGCCCTCTTTTACTCGACTTTTCTTTATCTTTCTTATGTTTTATATGGGACTTTTTGCAATTATTTCCCCGTTCGTATAGAGCCGGATGCTATCATCGTCCTTGGCTCCGGTCTAATTGGGGATAAAGTACCACCACTTTTGGCCCAGCGTCTAACTAAAGGAAAGACTATCTATGAGCAGTTCGAGGGAAGACCAAAACTAATTGTTTCTGGTGGACAAGGAGCAGACGAATTGACTTCTGAAGCTGCTGCTATGGCAAACTACCTGATGGAACAGGGTGTACAGAAGGATGCTATTCTGATCGAGAATCGTTCTCGAACGACATTTGAGAATCTGACCTTTAGTAAGGCTATTCTTGAAGAACAAGGATTGGGAAAGAGTGTCCTTGTGGTTACCAATTCCTTTCACGCTCTTCGGGCTGGTGTCTTTATGAGGCGATTAAAAATCCCTGGACGCAGTGTCGGTTCAAAAACAGCTTTTTATTATCTCCCATCGGCTTGGATTCGTGAAACGGTTGGGCTAGTTTCTCTCTATTGGAAATGGCATGCTACTTTCTTAGCTTTTCTGTTTCTGCCTTGGCTCTTATCGCAAATCATGAGGATTGTGAACTATTTCTTTAATCACTAACCGAAAAAAGTTCTCTGCAAATTAGCTGAGAACTTTTTTATATCATTTCTAATGATCACTAAAGCGTCTGTATTCAATACGGAAATCAAAGTAATTCTCTGCTTGCAGTTTATGGAAGATATCCCGATAAGCTTCCTCATCAAAGTGATCACCCAAATACAAGATTTCAAAACTTAAGTCATCATATTCTAGAAAAGCATTGCTCGATTTGAATCCATTTCTTTTATAGAAGTCCATACGTGCTCGACGTTGCTCTATATTATCACATTCTTCATCCAAACGCTCTACTTCTAACAACATTGTCCGTTGGTAAAACTCGACTAATTTTTCAATGATTTCTTGACCATAGCCGTGGCTTCGCAAGTGTGGCATGATGGCAAAGAAGCTGACGTAAAAGGCCTTGGCATTTGAAATAGCAAAGGCAAATCCGACAAATTCTTCCTCATTGTAAAAAGCAAAAAAATGAGCATCATCATTGTCCGTATAGCGTAAAAACTCCGATAAAGGAATCCGTTCCTCTTCAGGGAAAGCCTCGGTATTCAACCGTTCGACCTTATCTAGATCTGGGAACGTTTCAGTGATTAATTGGCTGGTTAAGCTCATAAAGCCTCCATTTCTGTTACAATTATAGCAAATTTCGCATTCGCTTTCAAGAAACCTGGATTATATTTAAATCAAAGTCTTCGCAAAAACAAAAAGAGCAATTGCTCCTTTTGTTTTATGCGCTAGTTTCTTCTTTTTTGGAGAATTGACTCATGTACAATTCATAATAGAATCCTTTTGCAGCCAAGAGGGACTCATGATTGCCTTGCTCGATAATCTGACCATCCTTGAGCACCAAAATCTTATCTGCCTCCTGAATGGTCGACAGTCGGTGAGCAATGACAAAACTGGTCCGCCCCTGCATGAGTGTCTTCATAGCCTTCTGAATCAAGAGCTCCAGCCGTGTATCTACTGATGAGGTCGCTTCATCCAAAATCAGAATCTTAGGATCTGCTAAAAGTGCTCGAGCAATCGTAAGCAACTGCTTCTGCCCCAGTGAAATATTGCTGGATTCCTGGTTCATTTCCATGTTATAGCCGCCTGGCAAGGTTCGGATAAAGTGGTCCACGTTAGCTGCTTTGGCCGCTTCTACAATTTCCTCATCAGTGGCCTGTAAATTCCCGAAACGAAGATTTTCTTTGATCGTTCCCTCGTAAAGCCAAGCATCTTGCAATACCATACCAAACTGTTTACGGTAGTCCTGACGGGAAAGGTCTCGAATATCATGTCCGTCTACAGTAATCTCACCCTTGGTTACATCATAGAAACGCATAAGAAGATTGATCAGAGTCGTCTTACCAGCTCCTGTTGGACCGACAATGGCCACCATCTCACCTGGTTTAACTTCAAGATTGAAATTCCGAATGAGTGGCTTATCTGCCACATACTGAAAGTCTACATCATGAAAGCTGACCTGACCAGTTAAATCATGTTCCAGTCTTTCAGACACATCATTGACTTCGTCTGCCTCGTCCAGTACTTGGAAAACCCGGTCTAAAGAAGACTTGGCGCTTTGCAATTGGCCAGCTAGCTGTGTTAGGTTTTGAATTGGCTGACTAACCTGCCAGACATATTGAACAAAAGCTTGCATATTCCCAATTGTTAATTGTCCAGAAATTACTTGTAAACCTCCAAAGATTGCTACAATTAGATAAGTTAAATCAGAAATCGCGTTTAAAACTGGCATCATCAAGCCAGAAATAAAACTAGCCTTAAAACCTACTTCTTGAAGATTTTGTGTAATTGCTTCAAAGTCTTGACTAGAAGCTTCTTCTCTTCCATAGAGTTTTAGAACGTTAAAACCGCTTAGATTCTCTTGGACAAAACCATTCATTTCCCCCAAAATATCAGCCTGCTTTTTGAAGTAAGGTTGAGATTTCTTCAAAATAAAGTTTGCTGCAAAATAAGTCAAAGGAATACTGATAATCACAAGCAGAGCAAGTGACAAGTTTAGATAAAGAACCATAAACATAACCAAGGAAATAGTAAACACAGCATTCACTACTTGCAAAAAGCTTTGTTGCAAAGCATTTGAGACCGTCTCTACATCACTAGTAAATCGGCCTAGTAAATCCCCAAACTGGTGCTTATCAAAATAAGATACGGGAATCTGATTAATTTTATGGCTGAGTTCATTTCTCAAATCACGAATGGTATTTTGTACTGCATTGGTCATGAAATAGTTTGAATAGTAAGAACCGATTTCATAGAAGAGTGCTCGAACAAAGTACAAGACCATGACCCAACCAACATAACTGGCATTAATGTGAGCTCCTTCAACTCCCTTAGCCATATCCAAAAGATTGCTAGTCAGTTCTGTAATTGCAAGCCCCAACACAAATGGCTCCAAAACACTCATAACGACACTGAGAATCTTGAGGAAAACAGCTAAAATGACAGATACTTTATAGACTTTTAAATAGCTCCATAAACGAGCAAAAGAATGTTTTTTCTCCATGTTTCCCTCCTATTCTTCTGTTAATGATTGACTGTTAAGCTGGGATTGGGCAATTTCTCGATAAATGGCATTGGATTCCATGAGTTCTTCATGTCTTCCCCGACCAACGATTTCACCCTTATCCAAAACGATAATCTGATCCGCATCCATAATCGTACCAACCCGCTGGGCAACTATTAAAACTGTTGCATCTTTGGTTACTTCTTTCAAACGACGACGTAAGATAGCATCCGTCTTGTAGTCGAGAGCAGAAAACGAGTCATCAAAGATATAAATATCCGGCTCTTTTACAACAGCACGAGCGATTGACAGACGTTGTTTTTGCCCACCAGAAAGATTACTTCCCCCTTCAGCCAAGTGTGTTTCAAATCTCTCTTCGCGACTTTCGATAAATTCTTTAGCTTGAGCCACATCTGCAGCTTGATTTAGTTCTTCGTGACTTGCATCTTCTTTACCATACCTCAAGTTTTCTGCGATGGTACCTGTAAATAACAGAGCTTTTTGGGGAATGAAACCAATCTTTTGACGTAAAGCTTTAAGCTGATAGTCTCTGACATCAACTCCATCTACCAAAATTTTCCCTAGAGTAACATCATAAAAACGTGGAATCAACTGTACTAGGGAAGACTTACCTGATCCTGTAGAACCAATAAAGGCGATAGTTTCACCAGGTTTTGCTTTGAAAGAAATATTATGAAGAACTGGACTTTCCGTCTCACCTGGATAAGCAAAGGTAACATTATCAAACTCCAGGTAACCATGACTTTCAGTTTCAGTAATACCATCTTCATTAGGATTAATGGAGATAGGCATATCCATAACTTCCTTTAGACGCTCACTAGAGACGGCTGTTCTAGGATACATGGTAAAGAGACTTGATAAAAATAAGAAAGACAGTAAAGCATGAAAACTGTACTCAATAAAGGCAACCAAGTCACCAATTCTTAATTCACCACTTCCTAAAGGCTGCAAAGCAAACCAAACAATAGCGACAATCATGGCAATAATGATTTGAACAAATAAAGGTTCTGTTAATCCTGTCAGTTTGAATAGTTTATTGGAGTTATCAGCATAGATTTCATTTTCTAAAGCAAAACGTTCCTCTTGAAACTCTTCTCTTGCAAATGCACGAATGACCCGTAAACCTGTTAAATTTTCCCGAACATATTGGTTAATTTTATCCAAAGTCTTTTGCTGCTTCTCTGATAGAGGACGCGTCTTAACAGCCACATACCAAACCACTACCGCCAAAAAAGGAACAGAAATGGCAACAATCCAAGCCAAGGACGGACTTGTTAAAAAGATCATAAAAACACTTGAAAGCATCATCATGGGTGTAATAACCCCCATTTTTAAGCTCTGCTCAGCAAATTGCATGAGAACAAAAGCATCACTTGTAATCCGTGTCACAAGCGAAGACACACCAATCTGTTCATATTCATGATGAGAATACTCTTGTAGCTTAGCGTAAAGATCATTTCTCATATCACGAACCATACTAGTTGTTAATTTACCAGCCGCATAGGATAGGACAATTCTTCCAAAGACGCCTGCTACAATAACTAATAACATTATAAATGCCCAAAAATACAGACGACTGGTATCTCCTTGGTTAATCCCCTCATCAATCATACGAGCAAGAACTGTAGGAAGACCTAAATTTACAACGACAAAGAAAATCGCTCCTAGGAAATCCAATAAGAGCCATTTAGGATATCTTCTTAAATAAGACCAAATATATTTCATCTCTCCTCCTAAAAACCATTTTTAAACAATAAAAAAGCACTCTCCAGCACTTTTTCATACTCAACTGAAAAATTGAATTCTTTTGCTTCAATTCATCAATATTATACCAAAAGCTATCTCTTTTCTGCAAGAGAAATCTGAAGAAAATGAGCATATCTTCTTTGAAAGTTTGTAGTTTCAATAAAGCTATTCATATCTGCTATTAATTTTGTAAGTTATAAATCATTGAAAAAAGTGAGATTAAAAATCTCACTTCGTTCACTATTTAGTTCGTTTAAACTTAGCATCTTTGAAGATTGCCAGAGTAGCTTTGTCAGCTTGACCAGATTCCAACTGAGAAAGATCCAATGTCAACACATCGCCTTCAATTTTGTACTTAACTTTGTCGTTGCCACCCTTTTCTGATTCAAGAGTTTTATTCTTTTGATCAACTTTTAATTTATAATCTTGATTTTTCTTATTGCCCATAGCTTTAGCTTCAAGAGTTACTTTACCTTTGGTATCTTTGATTTCAATTGTCATTTTCAAAGAAAATTGATCAGCGTATTTTTCTGCTTCTTCACTTGAAGCACCTTGCTCCTTAAGTGTGTTCTTAATAAAATCCTTAGAAGCTTCATAAACATAAGTTCCGTTGTCGCTCTTAGCAGCACCAGAACATGCTACAAGGATAATAGCACCAATTGCAAAAATTGTAGCTAAAACAATACGTTTGATAGATTTCATTGTATACTCCTATAAATTTGATATTGCTATTATAACAAAAATTTCACTATCTAACAATAGCCTGAAAAGGGAAATTGATTTCTGGGAGTTATATAGTCTTATTAGAAGAGGAGATTCTTTTTTTAAACCTTAGAAAATGATATAAACTAAAAATCACATACTAAAAAAACCGAAGCCTAAACTTCGGTTTGATTTTTGATTGGAAACTCTATTACTTAAGAGTAACTGAAGCTCCAGCTTCTTCCAATTTAGCTTTGATTTCTTCAGCTTCAGCAGTTGCAACGCCTTCTTTGATGATACCAGGTGCACCATCAACAAGTTCTTTGGCTTCTTTAAGACCAAGACCAGTGATTTCACGTACAACTTTGATAACGCCAACTTTTTTGTCACCAGCAGCTGTCAATTCAACGTCAAATGAATCTTTAGCAGCACCAGCGTCAGCAGCACCAGCAGCAGCTACAGCTACAGGAGCAGCTGCAGTTACACCAAATTCTTCTTCGATAGCTTTTACTAGGTCGTTCAATTCAAGGATTGAAGCTTCTTTAATTTCAGCAATAATGTTTTCAATGTTCAATGCCATTGTTATTTCCTCCAAATAAGTTTTTTAATTTTAAATATTTTTTCGTAGCTAGGCTACGCTGCGTAGCTTAAAATTAAGCTGCGTCTTCTTTGTTGTCTGCAACTGCTTTGACAGCAAGTGCAACGTTGCGCACTGGCGCTTGAAGTACAGAAAGGAGCATAGAAAGAAGTCCTTCGCGGTTTGGAAGAGTTGCAAGTGCAAGAATCTCTTCTTTTGATGCGACAGCGCCTTCGATTGCACCACCTTTGATTTCAAGTGCGTCAGCGTTTTTAGCAAAATCGTTCAAGATTTTCGCTGGTGCGATAACATCTTCGTTAGAAAATGCTACTGCAGATGGTCCAACAAAAACTGATGCAAGATCTTCAAGACCAGCTTTTTCAGCTGCACGACGTAAAATTGAGTTTTTGATAACTTTATACTCAACTTCGCTTCCACGAAGCTCACGACGAAGAACTGTATCTTGCTCAACTGTCAAACCACGAGCGTCAACAACGACGATTGATGCAGCGGCTTTCATTTTTTCAGCTACTACGTCAACTAGTTCCGCTTTTTTAGCAATAATTGCTTCACTCATTAGTGTGTTCACCTCCGTAATTATTTTGCTTGGGGAATTTTTCCAAAAGAAAAACGCGCCCAAACCTAGACACGAAAGTACAATACGCTTCTTTTTACATGATACGTTTTGTCCTCGGTAGGATCTTTATGAGTCGAGCTCCCCTACTGTCTTAGGCAGTTTTTTCAAACCATTGATAATCATATCATAGATAAAAAAAGATTGCAAGGCTTTTTTGCAATCTTTTTAAAATATTTTTTTATCAAATTTCTTATTTATCTAGATAAGGTGCTAAGTCCTGTAGAGCATGTTCGGCAATCTTCTCATAACGTTCTTTCTTGTCACGAATACGAGGGCCGTCCAGTTCTTTGATAATGCCGAAATTGACATTCATAGGTTGGAAATGCTTGCTGTCAGCATGGGTAACATAATGAGGCAGGCTACCGATAGCTGTTGTTTCTGGAAAGACAAGTGCTTCTTCTCCCTTGAAGAGTCGAGCGGCATTGATACCAGCTACCAAACCAGAAGCTGCTGACTCGACATAGCCTTCAACTCCAGTCATTTGACCTGCAAAGAAAAGATTTGGCTGTTTCTTAGAGCGGAAAGTCTGTTCTAGCAGATTTGGAGAGTCCATATATGAGTTACGGTGCATGACTCCATAGCGGACAAATTCTGCATTCTCTAGACCAGGAATCATCTGGAACACTCGCTTTTGCTCGCCCCATTTGAGATGAGTCTGGAAGCCGACAATGTTGTAAAGGCTACCTGCTGCATTATCCTGACGAAGCTGCACCACAGCGTATGGCGTCTTAAAATCTCCATCTCGAGGTCCCTGGTAGTCATCGGGATATTCTAAACCAACTGGCTTCATCGGTCCATAAAGCATGGTTTTAATGCCGCGTTTGGCCATAACTTCAATAGGCATGCAGCCTTCAAAGTATTTTTCCTTCTCAAAGGAATTGAGCGGTGCTTCTTCGGCATTGACCAAAGCTTCATGGAAATCCATAAACTCTTGCTTGGTCATTGGCGCGTTGAGATAGGCTGCTTCTCCCTTATCATAGCGGGATTTGAGATAGACCTTGGACATATCAATGGTATTGACATCAATAATTGGCGCTGCTGCATCGTAGAAATAAAAACCGTCGCCTCCATTGAGCGCGTGAATTTTTTCGGCCAGAGCATCACTAGTCAAGGGTCCTGTCGCAATGACTGTGATAGCATCCTCTGGAATTTCAGTGATTTCTTCGCGAATAACCTCAACCAATGGATGATTGGACACTAGCTCTGTTACCATCTGAGAAAAACCTTCTCTATCAACTGCTAGAGCACCACCTGCTGGCACCCGAGTCGCTTCTGCTGACTTTAAGATGACCGAGTCCAATCTTCGCATTTCTTCCTTGAGTAGACCAACTGCATTGGTCAGCGCATCCCCTCGCAGAGAGTTGGAGCAGACCAGTTCTGCAAAGTCTGTAGTCTTGTGTTGAGGCGTCAACTTAACACCCCGCATTTCATAGAGTTTGACTGGAATTCCACGCTTGGCAATCTGGTAAGCTGCTTCACTACCAGCCAGACCAGCACCGATAACATTGATATAAGATTGAGACACGACACTAATACCTCTTTGGGTGGAACCTAAGTCCATATCAAAACAATCCACTGAACTGTTTGACACCCACAAATCTTTCTAAATTAATACTTGGTCCATTATAACAAAAAGCCAGCAAAAAAGACAAACAGGAGGATTCCTGTCTATCCATCATTTTGTCATTTTTTCCAAATAAGCAATCTTAGCAAAATCCTTATGATTATTATTATCATTTCGGTAAGAATCTTGGGAAGAGGCGCGGTAGATAGCTAAAAATTGTTCTGCAGTTGGCAGTAGAAACTTTACACCTTCTACTTCTTTTCTAGTCAGCTTCTCTAGCGGCACACCTGAAAATGCCTCCAAGGTTTCCATGGCTCCGAATTCAATAGATAAGCCTTCTTTTTGAAATTCATGCTCGTGCAGATCGACTAAGCGATAGCCCAAGCGCTCCATCATAGGCTCAATCTTGTCCATATCATAAATACGTTCTTCATCTGGTGCTTCCCAGCCACGTTCATCACCATGAACATGAATATCAATATCCCGCGCCTGCCAGTCCTGACCAGTAACCTGCTCCAGCCCCAAGGAACCCATCAGCAGAGGAACAATTCCCATCTTATTCAGTTGAGACGCGATTTTTAGAAATTCTATAAATTTATTATCCATACTATTTTCTTTCAAAACTTTATTTTATACTAATCCAGGCGGCGAGCAAGGCCGACAAAATACTGACCAAGGATCCAATCAAGTAATACTCTGCAAATGCTGGACTTTCTGATATTTTGTTATAGCGGGCAATGGATTTAGCTGTAAACACTAAACCAATCGAAGCAAACTGTCCATAAAGAAGACAAGCTCCGATAACCAAACGCTCTAAGAAACCAATCATGGCTCCTGCTCCATCTATCGTATCCAACTCCTGACTCGTTTCAGGTTGAAATTTACCAAATAAAATTCTAAAAGCAATATTGGTTGGCTTTCCTACCAATAAGACAAACAAAACAGTTTTTAAGAAAGTTAATGGAAGGAAACTTGGCAAAAACTCAGTATTCATATTAGAGAGTCCGTAGATAATAGCCAAATGAAGGACTTGATCAAGCACAAAAATGATTGACACTTTTAACTTGAATATCCTTTGTAGGATTGGTTTGAAATAATCAATAAGAGCATGGCTTAAGAAAACAATGAAAGTCTTCCACCACAAACTTGGTATTATAATAGTTAAGACAAATAAAGGTAGTCCTACAAGTAAAATATGAAATGCAAGGACTCGAATGTTTTTGTCCTTTTTGTCAGCCATTTTTTGACTTTGAAAGTAATAATCTGATAACAAATGACAAATCAACAGAAGTACGAAAAGGTGATATGAATCCATACTAGAAAATCCGTTCATTCTGACCTCCTTCTGTAATATCTATGGCTTGGATGGCTGCAAGTGCAGCCGCTCTACTTCGAAGATAGACTCTGATGCTACTACTTTTTAGTCGTTTGGAAAGGGCACTGGGATTTAATGAAAGCGCCTGAGCCAGCTCTTGCTGACTAAAATCCTCACTATAGATGGACAGTTTAAGTAAGCCCCTTAAAAGTTCTTCCTGACTTTCTCGCCAGTCTGATTTGATTGCCTCACCTGAAGCTAATAAAGCATTTATTTGAAAATCTTCTTCTTTTTTTCCACTAGAAAAATACAACTGAGTATTTCCATAATCATTCTTTTGATGAACGAGATTAATAGCAGCTCGCGCATTCCAATAGGCAGGGCCATCAGCACCAATACTTTGTAAAGGATCGATATCAGTCACTATTTTACCCAAACCGATTCCAAAGCGTAGCTGAGCAGGCTTCAAATCTTGACGCAGACAGTCAATAATTTGGAAAATTGGTGCATCTAAAGTAAACAAAGCCTGAAATTCATCTCCAAGAGTCAAAGTTAATCGCGAAGCTAAATAAGTTTCAAAGCGATTATTCATATGAAAGAGAACTGCTTCCAACTTCTTTTGTAAGTCTGACCTCTCTTTAAATTGTTTTGAGTCAATGACGTCTGCAATTAAGGCTATATACACTTCACTACCTCCTTTTGTCTATTATAACAGACAAAACAAAAAATGTCCATTTTAACAGACATTTTTTGTTATTGCCGTTAAAATGGACTAAATTGATTGCTAAAAAGAATTATTTGACTTTTTCTTCTTCATAATCACCATTGCTACAAACTACCTGCTTACCGCCACCACGGACTTTCTTTTCAACCAGATAGTGGTCACATTTTGGACAGTTTCGACCGACCGGCTTATCCCAAGATGTAAAGTCACAGTCTGGATAACGATCACAACCGTAGAAAATACGATTTCGCTTGGTTTTTCGTTCAATAACATGGCCTTTTTGGCACTGCGGGCAAGTCACACCGATTTCCTTAACAATAGCCTGAGTATGACGACAATCTGGGAAATTGCTGCAGGCGTAAAACTTGCCAAATCTCCCCAACTTGATGACCATCGGACTTCCACAAACCTCGCAGTCGAAACCAGCTGGCTCATCCTTGATTTGAATTTTTTCCATTTCAGACTCAGCTTTGGCTACTTCCTTTTCGAAAGGTCGGTAAAACTCATCAATAACCTTCTGCCATTGCTCTTTTCCGACTTCTACATCGTCCAATTTTGCTTCCATCTCAGCGGTAAACTTCACATTCACGATACCCGGGAAAAATTCAACAATCAGCGAATTAACGATTTCACCAAGTTCTGTTGGCTCAAAACGCTTGGAAACCAGCTTAACATAATAGCGTTTTTGAATGGTCTCAATGGTCGGTGCGTAAGTAGACGGTCGGCCAACTCCATTTTCTTCGAGAGTCTTGATAAGAGTGGCTTCAGAATAGCGAGCAGGTGGCTGAGTAAAGTGCTGCTCTGGATTGGTATTGACACGTTTGACAGTATCACCTTTTTCCATATCTGGAAGCATTTTATTTTTATCAGAGTCATTATAAATAGCTAGATAACCATCAAACTTGACCTGACTTCCATTGGCCGTAAATTGAACACCATTTTGCTCAATTTTAACATTCATAGTATCAAAGACTGCAGCTGTCATTTGACTGGCTACAAAGCGGTTCCAGATCAGTGTATAGAGCTTCAGCTGATCTTTATCCAGATACTTCGCAATACTTTCTGGTGTATTAAAGACACTCGAAGGTCGAATAGCTTCGTGGGCATCTTGAGCTCCGGAAGCATTTTTAATCTTACTGCCGTGTTTTGAATACTTAGCTCCAAAACGATCAGTAATGTAATTAGCAGCTTCATTTTGAGCAACTGGACTAATACGAGTCGAATCCGTACGCATATAAGTAATAAGACCTTGAACTCCAGAACCGATGTTGATGCCTTCATAGAGTTGCTGAGCTACCATCATAGTCTTACGAGTCCGGAAATTGATCTTATTAGCCGCATCCTGTTGCATAGAAGAAGTCGTATACGGTAAGGGAGCATTACGCCGACGTTCTTTTCTTTCAACGCTTTCAACCTTAAAGTCATCTCCCTTAAGAAGGGAAAGAACCTCTTTCACTTCATCGTTATTGGTCAGTTTCATTTTTCGGCCATTTATGCCATAAAAACTAGCTTGAAATTGTCGACTTCCTTTTTTAAAGGTAGAGTCAATGGTCCAATACTCTTCAGGCTTGAAAGCATTTATTTCATTTTCCCGGTCAATAATTAATTTGAGAGCAACAGACTGAACCCGACCAGCTGACAAACCTTTCTTGACTTTCTTCCAAAGAATAGGAGAAATAGAATAACCAACTAAACGGTCTAGAACACGACGAGCTTGTTGGGCATCGACCAAATCCATATTAATCTGACGAGGCTCTTTAAAAGCATTCTTGACTGCATCTTTAGTAATTTCGTTAAAAACCACACGATTCTTTTCTTTTTCATCCAAGTTAAGAATATGCGCCAAATGCCATGAAATAGCCTCTCCTTCTCGGTCCGGGTCACTTGCCAGAAAGACTTGTTTAGCTTTTTTTGCTTCTTTCCTTAAATCATTGATGAGTGGTCCCTTGCCTCGGATATTGATATATTGTGGTTCATAATTATTTTCAAAATCAATGGACATTGTTGACTTTTTCAAATCACGAATATGCCCAACACTGGCCAAAACTTTATAGTTCCTTCCCAAGTATTTTTCTATTGTTTTTGCCTTGGCAGGCGACTCCACGATAACCAGATTTTTCTTGGTTGTGGACTTTTTACTTGTTTTTGTTACCAATTTATACACCTTCTATCAGAATAAATCTCATAGAGTGTAAACTATTTTTCTAGGCTTGTCAACTGTTAAATTCTCCTATAGGAAAACTTGTTTTAAAAATCAAACTCAGATAGAACATCAGAGCCTGACATAATGCACTTAGCGCCTTCTTGAATCAGATGATGACAACCATCAGACTTTCCATCAAGAATAGATCCAGGAATAGCAAATACATCTCTTCCTTCTTCCATTGCTCGCTCACAAGTAATCAAGCTGCCAGATCTCATCTTAGCCTCAGCAACAATGACACCCCTGCACAAACCTGCAATAATTCGATTACGCTCAGGAAAATGAAACTTCAAGGGCTGTTCACCTGGACCGTATTCTGATAAAACCAGGTGATTTTTGCCAATATAGGACTGAAGTTTCTTATTGGCTTTAGGATAAAAAACATCTAATCCAGTCCCAATAACAGCTATAGTTCGACCGCCATTCTGTAAGGCTGCCATATGAGCAGCTGTGTCAATCCCACGCGCTAATCCACTCACAATGATTAATTCATTATTCAATTCTTTAATAATTTTCTGAACGGACTGATTTCCAAGCTTACTACTATCACGACTTCCGACTACTGCTACTTTTGGCAATTCAAGTAGATCAATATTTCCCTGATAAAAAAAAAGAGCAGGTGGGTTATATATCTCACTCAAGTCCCAGGGATAAATTTCATCCAAGATAGAAAAAGAGGGAAATTCCTCAAAGGATTTCTTTAAGAAATCGTCGTCAATTTGCTTATATCGTTCCATAAACAGGGCAGGATTACGGCACTCTGAAACCACCGCTATATCACGCAAAGAAAGCTCCTTTTCCTTGTTTTCAGCATATCTCAAGACATTAAGAACTTGTCCATTAGTCAGTCCAGCATGTTTCATTTTATAAATATCATAGTTTTTCATTTTTTCACCTCACTATTATATTCGCAAAAAACAACAAAAAAAGACTGTTTTACAGTCTTTTTTATATCCTGACTAATTTCTCTAAAAAACATCTGTTCGCATTTAAAGTAAATAGGTGGATGTTAATTAGCTCAGGGCTTTATTTGACTTAGTTTTAGGGATTTCTTTGATAATCCGAGCTGGATTTCCAGCTAAAACAACATTGTCTCCAAAAGACTTGGTCACAACTGATCCTGCTCCTACTACCACATTATCTCCCAGTGTCACACCAGGCAGAATAGTCACACCGCCTCCAGCCCAGAAATTATCACCAATGGTAATGGGAGCTCCATACTCAATACCAGAATTTCTTTCAACAGGATCCAATGGGTGTAATGGCGTTAGCAATTGACAATTGGGACCAAACATAGCATTATCTCCAATCCTAATCGGACAAACATCCAGCATCGTCATATTCCAATTAGAATAAAAATTTTCTCCCAAATGAATGTTCACTCCATAGTCACATACTAAATTAGGATTCATTGAAATATTTTCAGCAGTTGAGCCAAACCATTCCTTAAGAATAGCACTACGTTTTCGAACGTCTTGTTCCTGGTTGAAAGAATACTGGAAATTTCTTGACCTAGCAGCTAGCTGTCTCAATTCCTCATCATGAGGGCGATAGGGTTCACCAGCAATCATTTTTTCGTATTCTGTTTTCATGACACCTTCCTTTTCATACGAGATAAGTGGATGATTAAATAGAGCTGTTCATCTTCTGATGTGGTGTAATTTCGAGTTTTTTCAAGATGGTCAACGATTTTTTGAGCCGTTTCAAAAGCACAAGGGTATTTAGACTTCATCAGTAGAAACATCTCATTGTCTTCTAAGTCTCTATATCCAGAGCCTGTCAAAACTCGCTCGCAAAAAAATTTCAAATGAGTCACAAAGCGTTGTACATAAATATCTTCCTCATCTAGAGAAATTTCTAAACTGTACTTGACAATGGTCATGATTTCTTCCATCAACATGGTCAGATCTCTTGCAGCTGCACCGTTCTCTAACTCTGCATTCACAATTGTTAAGGCCATGAAACCAGCCTCATCATCCGGTAAGTCTTTACCAAAATATTGACTTAGAAGCTGATTAGCATATTTTCCAACTTCAAATTCCTCTGGAAAGAATCGCTTGATATCCCACATAAGAAAATTTTTCAAATAGATGTCATCCTTCTCTCGCAAAACGACTCCATGCATGTGGTCAGCCATTGCTATAAAAGCATGATGATTTAACTTCTTAGAAATCTTTTTATGGGCAAATGCAATAACTTCGCCAGCTATTTCTATAATTTCAGGATCAATTTCGTTAATCAACTGCTTCCTGTCTGCTGACAAAATAAATTTTTTCTCAATCAGATCAAGCGAGATCTCCTGACCCGCTTTTCTACCAAAAGCCAGCCCTCTTCCCATGAGCACAATTTCTTCTTGGTTTTCTTCAGAAATAACGACATTATTGTTTAAAATTTTAATAATCTGCACTTCCAACCTCTTCATAACTAGTCAAGCATAGACTTAACTGGTTCAAATGTCTTTCTGTGAATTGGGCTCACCCCATAATGTTCTAGGCCCTCCAAGTGGCTCTTTGTTCCATAGCCAGCATTCTGCGCAAAGTCATAACCAGGAAATTCTTTGTCGTAGTCCGCCATCAGTCTATCCCTAGTAACCTTAGCAACAATGCTAGCCGCTGCGATAGACAGAGAATTGGCATCTCCTTTAATAATAGACTCTTGTGGAATTTCGACATCTAGTCTCATGGCATCAATCAGCAAATAATCTGGCTTGAGAGGAAGCTTTGACAAAGCCTCTTTCATAGCAAGCTTGGTCGCTTCATAGATATTGACTTGGTCAATAATATCATTGTCGATCTGGCCAACACCTATTGCCAAGGCCTTATCCATAACTGCTTGATAGATTTCTTGATGCTTTTTCTTGGGAATCTTCTTACTGTCGTTAAGTCCCTTAATTTTACATTCTGGTGGTAAGATGACAGCTGCAGCGACAACTGGACCAGCTAGAGGACCGCGACCAACTTCATCAATTCCAGCAATAGCTTGGTAGCCAGATTGATAGAGCTCTTTTTCATACCGTAGCATCTGATTCAAACGCAAATCTTCATCTAACTCTGCTTGAATAGCCTTTTTACGCTTTTCAACAGCCTTTTGAACTCCACTACGCTGATCCTTTGCCACCTCTTCTAAAAAAGAATCAGACAACTCAGTCACCAACTCCAAACGCTGCTGAATCTCCTTAATCGTTGCCATCTAATTCTCCAACAATATCCAAGCAGTAACGGCCCAGCTTACCATCACGAACATCTTTAACAAAAAGACTATAAAAATGATCGTAGTCATCACGGAAGCCAAGTTTTTGAGTCATATCCATAATCATATCAGGCGCTTCCTGACTTAGATCCAGCTGCTTGAAGCGTGCTGTCAGCTCATCAGGATAATGCTCCTTAAAATAATTAAGTCCAAAAATCGTCACTTCATCCATAGGTAACAGATTATCCTTAATTGCACCAGTCAGAGCTAACTTGAGAGCAACCGTCTCGTCTTCAAACTTAGGCCAGAGGATACCTGGTGTATCCAAGATTTCCAAATCTTTATTTGACTTGAGCCATTGCTGACCTTTTGTCACACCGGGTTTATTCCCTACAACAGCAATTTTCTTACCTGCCAAGCGATTCATGAGAGTTGATTTGCCAGCATTTGGGATACCGATTATCATGGTACGCAGGGTTTCGATGCGAATTCCTCTCTCCTTCTGACGAGCCAATTTGTCAGCCATCAATTTCTTAGCGGCATCTGTCACCTTTTTAACGGCAGACTGTTCTTTAGAATTAAGAGCCAAAGTAGGAATTCCTTGACCTTCAAAATAAGTCTGCCACTCCTTGAGACGGACAGAATCAGCCAAATCCGCTTTATTTAAAACCAAAAGCTTGGGCTTTTCTCCTACAATTTTAGTTAGCATGGGATTTTGACTAGATAAAGGGAGACGGGCATCAACCAAGACAGTCACAAAATCAACAAACTTAATACTTTCTTGGACCTGTCTCCGAGCTTTGGACATATGCCCAGGAAACCATTGAATCGTTGCCATATTTTTTCCTTTCAGCGAATATCTTTCAGAATATTTTCATCTTTAACTATTTTAACATATTTCTAGAATTTAAGAGGGAGAATCCAAAACGGACAACTCAACATCTCCTAAAACAAAGAAAAAAGCCTCTATGGGCTTTAGCATTTATCTAACTTGTTCAAAGTGAAGGTGTACTGCAATATGATCTCCATAACCACTGCGCTCCAAATCACGTTGTAAACGATAGGAGATGTAATGTTCAGCAATAGTAATGTAGCCTGCTCCCAAGAGACGACTTTCAACCATTGATTGAATCATACTAATAGTTGCTCTCTCTACTTTTGCTTCTTGCAAATCAAGAACAACCTTTTTTGTAACTTGTGCCAAATTTTGCCGTAAATCATCAGTCAAAACATAGACTGTCTGAGCAGCCTTTAATACAGCTTGATAGATTTTATCCGGATCAAAATCTACAACTTCACCACTGCGCTTAATTACTTGCATAATAAACTCCTTTATTTATCTATTTCTAATATAATGTAAGTCACTAACATGACTTCTGCCAATCTAGTTCTTCACAGCCTGCTCAAAAAGAAAACTCAAAGCTAGACCATACCTTAACATTATATAATTTTTTCCAATATTTTTCAAAGGTAGCTTTCTTTTTTAGACTTTAAAAAGCGAAAAAGAAAGGAAAGCACTTGGCAATCCTTTCTAAAAAATAATTTGTTTTAATTTCATCAATCAATAATCCGGTCTCAGGACACCTTTAACAGTCTCTTTGGTTGCTTGGTAGTCACCATCAACCACGACCTTAATAATGCGTTTGGCATCTTCTTCAGGTGCAGGCACAAGTGGTAAGCGAGTTGGGCCTGCCGCAAAGCCCAAGTAATTAAGCACAGCCTTGACTGGGGCAGGGCTTGGGTAAGAGAAAAGCGCATTGACTTTGGGAATGAATTTCCGTTGAATAGCTGCTGCTTTTTTGATGTCATTGTGCTCAATTGCGTCCAGCATTTCAAACATTTCATCACCGTTTGTGTGAGAAGCAACAGAGATAACTCCATCAGCCCCCAGATTCATAGCATGAAAGGCATCACCGTCCTCACCGGTATAAATCAGAAATTCCTCTGGACGATGCTCAATCAAATAAGCCATATTAGCAAGACTAGTACATTCTTTAACACCGATAATATTTGGATGTTCTGCCAATCTCAGCATGGTCTCAGGAGTCATCTCAACTACTACCCGTCCTGGTATATTGTAGATAATGATAGGCAGGTTTGAAGCATCCGCAATAGCTTTAAAGTGCTGGTACATGCCTTCCTGTGAAGGTTTATTATAATAAGGAACAATAGCCAAACCAGCTGCGAAACCACCAAAGGCATCTACTTCTTTGACAAATTCGATAGAGTCACGTGTTTCATTGGTACCAACACCCGCTATTAAAGGCACACGACCTTTAACAACCTTTTGAACAGCCGCAAATAATTCCAATTCTTCATCATGAGTCAGAGTGGGACTTTCTGCTGTTGTACCCGCCAATAAAATACCATCCGTGTGGTGAGCCAGAAGATGCTCTATTAAGTCAGGAATGGCTTCAAAATTAATTGATCCATCTTCATGAAAGGGTGTAATGAAAGCAGTGATTATTTTACAATTAAGCAAATCTTTATAAGCCATATGAAAACCTTTCTATATAAGGAAAGGAGGCTTAAAGAATTTCTTCTTAGCCTCTTTTTGTTATAGCAAAACTTGTTTGAGGTTTAATTGACTTAATGAAACTAGTCATTTATCAGTTATCTCATCTAGAATCTGAAAAAAACAGAAACATTAAAATTCAAACTAGCCTTATTCTATGTTAAAAACTATCAAGTTTTTTATAAACCTTTTATTTTAACTCGTAAACAAGTTCTTCAGTCGGACGAACTAAGCCACGCTCATGCAAGCTTTCAGCAATTTGTACTGAGTTCCAAGCAGCTCCCTTAAGAAGATTATCAGATACGATCCACATATGAACGCCATTTTCAACATCTAGATCCTTGCGAACACGACCAACAAAGGTTTCTTTTCTACCTACTGCGTTAACAGCTTGTGGATAGACTTGATGGGCGACATCATCTTCTAAAACTGTACCTGGAAAGGCTGCAATAGCTGCCTTTATTTCTTCGATAGAGGCAGTTTCTTTAGTTTCGATATAGACAGATTCAGAATGCGCTGATAAGACTGGAATGCGGACACAAGTAGCAGAAACTTTAACAGATTCATCTTCTAAGATTTTCTTAGTCTCCTTGGTCATTTTCATTTCTTCATAAGTATAATCATTGTCAGTGAAAACATCGATTTGTGGTAATGCATTAAACGCAATTGGATAATGTTTCTTGTCCCCACCAGAAGGCAAGATATTAGCAGTCAAATCCTTTGGATCAACACCATCATTTAATACCTGACGCAACTGATCCTGCGTTTCCAAAATTGCACCCATACCAGCACCAGATACAGCCTGATAAGTTGATACAATCACGCGCTCAATTCCCCATTTATCAGCGATTGCTTTCAATGGAAGCATCATTTGAATCGTAGAGCAGTTTGGACAAGAAATAATTCCGTTGTGACGGTCCAAGGCATGGGCATTAACCTCTGGTACTACTAATGGTGTTTTGCTGTCTTGGCGGAAGTAAGAAGTATTATCAACAACTACTGCCCCTGCCTTAACCGCATAAGGAGCATACTTTGCTGAAGTCGAGCCACCAGCAGAAAAAAGAGCAATGTCAACGCCATCAAAAGCAGTTTCAGTAGTCTCTTCAATTACAATGTCTTGCCCCTTAAACTGCAAAATCTTTCCAGCCGAACGTGCAGACGCTAAAAAGCGCACTTTATCAATAGGAAGACTTGAGTCTTCCAACATTTTAATCATCTGAGCTCCAACGGCTCCAGTAGCACCCACTACAGCAACTGTATATCCCATACAAACTACCTCTGAATTTTCTAAAAATTTTGTATATTCTATAATTATACTATTTTTTAAAAAAATTGTAAATCCAATCTGAGACTATAAAGGGATAAAATTGAATTTTTTTGATCTTAAATATGTTATATATTTTACATAAAATGATTCATCTACATCAACATACACAACATCTCTTACCTTTAAATAAATCTTTATAAGGTTACAGCTTTTCCCTCACGAACAAAACTGCATCCATTGCTCTATTACTCAACTGCCTTCTGCGAAGTCATTTCATCAAGAGCAATAGCACTCTCAACGCCGACCGTATCAGCATCAATTTCTCTAAGTTCGGCTTCAACTAATGGTCTTGCCTCTCTAAGAGAGGGATCAAAGTTTACAGCTTTTGTTCTTACGAACAAAACTGCATCCACTGCTCTACTACTCAACCGCCTTCTTCGAAGTCATTTCATCAAGAGCAATAGCACTCTCAACGCATATCGTATAAGCATCAATGTCTCTAAGTTCGGCTACGACTAACCGTCTTGCCTATCTAAGAGAGGGATCAAAATTTACAGCTTTTGTTCTTACGAACAAAACTGCATCCACTGCTCTACGACTCAACCGCCTTCTTCGAAGTCATTTCATCAAGAGCAATAGCACTCTCAACGCTGACCGTATCAGCATCAATTTCTCTAAGTTCGGCTACGACTAACCATCTTGCCTCTCTAAGAGACATAGAAAAATCCCCAATCCGTAGACTGGGGATTCGAGGCATCTTTCGATGAGAACAGCTGGTTCACACAACTGCTCAAGGTCCGCTCCTGCGTTACAATTGAATGTAGACCTCCTCAGCGCAAAAGGCTCCTAGGAGCCAATCGACTCATCGCATGAACCTAATATACCATGAAGGAACTCAATCTGTCAAGAAGATATATACTTACTTCCCTCTCGAACACTAAGTGCAGCCATTTCTGCCTGATGCCGCTCTATAAAATCCTTGACCCAGTCTGGATTGGTTTTTGAATAATCTCTCAGCGCCCAGCCGATGGCCTTGTTAATAAAGAATTCAGTCTGGCCTAGATTATTTACTAAAATCTTTTCCAACAGCTCTGTGTCCGTTTCTTCTTTTCGCAGCAGCTGATGATCGATGGCCAAGCGCCGCAGCCAGATATCCTCATCACAACTCCAGGATAAAATAGTAGCTTTGGTTTCTGGAAATCGGGCAATAATGGATCCGACCAAGCGGTCTAGAAAGTCAACTGTATCCCACCAAGATTTTGTTTGGGCAAGTTTTTTTAAATCTGGCAAGTCAGATGGTGTCAATAGTTTCTTGCGAATCTCCAGATAGTCGAGCGCTACGTACTGCAATTCTCGATAAGGATTATTCCAAGCTTCATTTATAAAATTCCAGTCAATAACACAGTCAGTCTGTTGTTTGAAAAAAGCTTTTACGAGCTTCCGTCTAGCCGGAGTCTTAACTCCTAGAAACTCAAATTTATTTTTCATATAGGCTTTCATAGCCACCGCATCATTAGATATGGCTACAGCTTTTAACTCTTTTACCAATTCCTCTACATCCATAGCTTACTCCAGCAATTCACGGTCATAAATAGTGTAGTCACATCGGTAAATCACGAGACGTTTGCCGTCAATCAGCAACTCCGAAGTTTTAGGAGCATCAGATTTATCAAGAGAGACACGGTCGCCAGCATAGGCTGCCAGCGGAGTCCCATTTTGAGAACGAATCAAAATAACCTTTTTCTTTCCAGTAAAGTCATTTTTAAAGGCTGAAATCATGCGATTCAAAACGGGAACAGAATGACTATTCTCCTCAATATCTGCAGTCTTTTGATATTGAGCAAAGACATCTTTCAAGCCTTTTTCTTCTGCAATCAGGGAAGAGCCCACATGGTCAATCTCATACTTACCCAAGGTGATTTTGAGAACAGAAGAGTCCTCCTTGGAATTTCCTTCCGCATCAACTGAGTCAAACTCCTCGTTACGAGAGATGGATAGAGACTTGCCCGACATTTGGTCAATAAGCTGAGAATTTTCATCATAGGTGCGAACTGTCATCTCTAAACCAATCCATTCCTCCTTGGCATTTTTAAGCCAGTTTTCAATCATCTGACAACCAGATAAGGTAATTAAACCAATGGTTAACAACAAAATAATTAGATATTTCTTTTTCATACTTCCTACTCCTTTTCTTTTAAAAGCTTGATTGGTCTAGCTTCCTTGTCTAAAGACTTTTGTAGCCAAACAATATCGTGCCAACGGTTGAATTTATAGCCAATTTTAGGAAAATGCGCCACCTGCTGATAGCCTCTTTTTCTATGCAAAGCCAGACTAGCCTCGTTTGGCAAAGAAATACAGGCTAGAAAATGCACATATCCCATCTGATCTAACAGGTCTTCTAGCGCATCATAAAGCTTACTGCCGACTCCTTTCCCTCTAGCATCTTGACTGACATAGACGGATAATTCTACCGCCTAATCATAGGCTGCACGCGCATAATAAGTCGAAGCGTAAGCATAACCTAAGACTACACCGTCTTCTTCCGCCACCAGGTAAGGATATTTTTCCAATGTTTTCTCAATCCTAATTGCAAAATCCTCAATGGTCGGAACTTCATATTCAAAAGTAATGGCTGTATTCTCGACATAAGGCGCATAAATATCTAACAAGGATCTAGCATCTGATGGCTTAGCTAATCTAATCTCCATAATGACTCCATGTTCTCAGTATTTTCATTATTATACCAAAAAAGACTCGTAACGAGTCTTTTAAACCATGATCAAAATAGACCAATCGCTGTACCATCTGATGCCACATCCATATTAAGTGCAGCAGGACGTTTTGGTAGGCCTGGCATGGTCATGACATCTCCTGTCAAAGCCACGATAAAGCCTGCCCCAAGTTTTGGTACCAACTCACGAATGGTAATTTCAAAGTTTTCAGGAGCGCCCAGAGCAGCAGGATTGTCTGAGAAACTATACTGTGTTTTGGCCATACAGATTGGCAGCTTGTCCCAGCCGTTTTTGATAATTTCCCGAATCTGAGTCTGCGCTTTTTTCTCAAAGTTCACTTTTGAACCACGATAGATTTCTGTGACAATCTTCTCTATCTTTTCTTCAATAGAGAGTTCATTGTCATAGAGGCGAGTGTAATGAGCAGGTTCTTCATTAATGGTTTTGACTACAGCCTCAGCCAAAGCTACACCACCTTGAGCGCCATCAGCCCAGACGCTAGCAAGCTCAACCGGTACTCCGATTTCTGCACAAAGTTCCTTCAAGGTTGCAATTTCAGCTTCTGTATCAGAAACGAATTCATTAATAGCAACAACTGCTGGAATACCGAACTTACGGATATTTTCAACGTGGCGTTTAAGGTTAGCAAAACCTGCACGAACTGCTTCTACATTTTCTTCTGTCAGTGCATCCTTAGCTACGCCGCCATTCATCTTAAGAGCACGAAGGGTTGCAACAATAACTACTGCGTCTGGAGAGGTTGGCAAGTTTGGAGTCTTAATGTCCAAGAATTTCTCAGCTCCAAGATCTGCCCCAAATCCTGCTTCAGTCACCGTATAATCAGCCAAGCGTAGCGCTGTACTAGTTGCTAAAACAGAGTTACAGCCGTGGGCGATATTGGCAAACGGCCCGCCATGAACAAAGGCTGGTGTCCCGTAAATAGTCTGTACCAGATTTGGCTTAATCGCATCTTTCAATACCAAAGCCAAGGCACCTTCGACCTCAAGGTCACGAACATAGACTGGTGAGCGGTCATAGCGATAACCGATGACAATGTTTGCCAAGCGATTTTTCAAATCTTCAATATCCGTAGCTAAGCAAAGAATTGCCATAATTTCAGAAGCAACCGTGATATCAAAGCCATCTTCGCGTGGAATACCGTTGACTGGACTACCTAAGCCAACAGTCACATGGCGCAGAGCTCGGTCATTCAAGTCAACCACACGTTTCCAGATAATGCGCCGCTGATCAATTCCCAGAGCATTTCCTTGATGTAAATGATTATCAATGAGTGCAGACAAGGCATTGTTAGCCGTCGTGATGGCATGCATGTCTCCAGTAAAATGCAAGTTAATATCTTCCATAGGCAAGACCTGCGCATAGCCACCGCCAGCTGCTCCTCCTTTGATTCCCATTACTGGACCCAAAGACGGTTCGCGGATGGCAATCATCGTTTTCTTGCCAATCTTGTTCAAGGCATCCGCAAGACCAATGGTAATAGTTGATTTCCCTTCGCCTGCTGGAGTCGGATTAATAGCCGTTACTAAAATCAATTTACCAACTGGATTTTTTCTTACCTCAGAAATCTTATCAAAGCTAAGCTTAGCCTTGTACTTACCATATAATTCCAAGTCATCATAGTCGATGCCAATTTTTTTCACCACATCCACAATAGGCTGTAATTCAATACTTTGAGCAATTTCGATATCTGTTTTCATCAAATTCTCCTTCATCCATTTAGTATATAGATTATAACAAAAAAAGAGTAAAACCTACACAATTTAACTCTTTTTAAAAAACATTGTTCGTGTTTTGCTTTGCGAAAACTAGAATTCATCAGATAAAATTATGAAATTCACTTGAAACTTTATAGAAATCTAAATTTTAAGTTGTAATTCCTTTAATCAAGAAATCCACTCAAAAGAATCTCCGGATGGTATTTATTTAAGACATCGTAGATATCATACTGGTCTTCATCTAATTTATCAATTGAAATTTCGTAATCAGGACCATCTTGGGTATAGGGACAAATATAATGCTTTACACTTCTATGTCCTTCAGAACTATATTCGGAACGCTTCTTATAAGAAATTCTTTGAATATCTTTCCATGGAATGCTAATTTGTTCATCATCAATGCGAAAGACGAACTCATCCTTTGTCCCAGCTAGAATTGGTACCTTACTCTCTTTTTCTTTAAATATATTTTTTATTAGATAGAGTATGATTCCGCCAAAGATCGCAGCTAAGAATATAATTATTAAGGTAGAGTGCGACAAATCATGCTCTATGCCCTTATCAATATCCATGTATATACTTATAAAAGCAACAATTCCAAATCCAAACATGACCAATATAAACATCAAATTTGTAAAATAAAAATTTGAACCAGCATAATATTCAAATTGATAATTCTCTTTCTCCATACTCTCTCCTTTTTTCAATAACATACAATCATTCATACAGAATCTTGATAAGAAACAAGTAAGCTCAAGCTGTTATCAAATTTCTAATTCACAACAACTTTCTGAAAATATAATTATTTTACTAAATTTACTTTTTCTTGTAAAATAAGGTTATGAATATATTGATTACTTCAGGCGGAACAAGCGAAAAAATAGATCGTGTTCGCTCTATTACCAATCATTCAACTGGACAGTTAGGAAAAGTCATAGCCGAAACTTTCCTAAATAAGGGTGACCAAGTGACTTTAGTAACGACTTCCAAGGCTGTCCGTCCTCTACTACATCCCAATCTTACTACAGTAGAAATTGAAAATGTCTCAGAGCTTCATGAAAAGCTGGAACCACTTGTCCATAGTCATGACGTACTGATTCACACCATGGCAGTTTCTGACTACACTCCGATTTATATGACCGGTTTTGATGAAGTTTTAGCTAGCTCTGACCTTACAGAATTACTGAATAAGTCTAACTCAGAAAGCAAGATTTCTTCTCAGGATGATGTCCAGGTACTTTTCCTTAAAAAGACACCAAAAATCATCTCCTTAGTAAAACAATGGAATCCCGACATTCGCTTGATTGGATTCAAACTCTTGGTTGATGTTTCTAAGGAAAAGTTACTTGAGACAGCGCGAGCCAGTCTCCAAAAAAACAAAGCAGATATTATTGTTGCCAATGATTTAAATAAAATTACTGAGAAAGGGCATGAAGCTTATCTAGTTGAAAAAAATAGGGTGACGCAAGCCCATTCCAAGCTTGAGATTGCTCAACTCCTCTACCAATATATCCACAGGGAGGCAAAAACATGACTCAGATTACTCTAGCAGTTAGTGGTAGCATATCAGCCTACAAGGCAGCAGATATTACTAGTCACCTAAAGAAAGAGAACTTTGATGTGACTGTCCTCATGACACAAGCTGCGACAGAATTTATCACACCTCTAACTCTGCAAGTCTTATCACAAAGGTTGGTTGCTCTTGATATCATGCAAGAGCCTGATCCTAGTAAGGTTAATCATATTGCCATTGCCAAAGAGTCTGACCTCTTCTTGCTGGCGCCAGCTACAGCCAATACCATCGCTAAATTAGCAAATGGTCTAGCTGATAATATGGTAACAGCCACTGCTCTGGCCTTACCTATTCAAACCAAGAAAATTTTGGCACCAGCTATGAACACAAAAATGTATGAAAACCCGCTAACTCAGCACAATTTGGAGCGTCTGCAAAATTTTGGATGGAAGATTATCCAACCACGCGAAGCTGTTTTAGCCTGTGGTGATCAGGGGACAGGTGCTCTAGCTGAGGTTGACACAATTATTGATACAGTAAAGGAACTTATTTATGAAAAAACAATCTAAGATTGCACAAATTGCTATTTTCTTTGCCATTATGTTGGTACTGCATCTGCTTAGCTCAGTGATTTTCAACCTTCTGCCAGTACCAATTAAACCAACGATTATTCATATACCTATTATTATCGCTAGTATCCTTTACGGTCCTCAGGTTGGAATGGTCTTAGGTTTCCTTATGGGATGTATTAGTGTGATTACTAACACCATAGTGCTTATTCCTAGTAGCTATCTTTTTAGCCCTTTTGTACCAAACGGAAATCTACATTCGCTTATGATCGCTATGGTGCCCCGCATTTTAATCGGTCTCACTCCTTATCTTGTCTACAAAGTCCTACATAACAAACTTGGTTTAGCTATAGCTGGAGCAGTTGGTTCTGCTACTAATACCATCTTTGTCTTGGGCGGAATCTTCTTTCTATTTTCAAATGTCTATCAAGGAAGTATCCAAGCTATGCTTGCTGTTGTTTTATCCGCAAATTCAATTGCAGAGTTACTTATTTCGGTAGTCTTGACAACAACTATCGTCCCTGCACTTGAAAAAGCTAAGCAATAATCTTCTAATCAATAATCTTGTAAGGGCAGTTATCTATCTGTCCTTTTTTGAATTCCTCTATATGATTTATTTGAAATTCTTTAAAAAATTTTTTCAAAAGTATTTCATCATTTTCTATATCTGACCTTTCAAAATAAGTGAAAATATGCTACAATGAAAGCGATTAGATATATTCAAGAGCGGGATGATTTATCATGATTTTCCTCTCTTCATTTTTTAAATAAAGGAGACATTCTATGACTTACCAAGAAAATTATCAAAAATGGGTCGATTTCGCTGATCTTCCAGACTACCTTCGTCAAGATTTAGAAAATATGGATGAAAAAACAAAGGAAGATGCCTTTTATACCAATCTTGAATTTGGTACTGCTGGTATGCGTGGATTGATTGGTGCTGGTACAAACCGCATTAATATCTATGTTGTCCGTCAAGCGACTGAAGGTTTGGCTCGTTTGATTGAGTCAAAAGGTGGAAATGAAAAAGAACGTGGTGTGGCAATTGCCTACGATAGTCGTCACTTCTCTCCAGAATTTGCCTTTGAATCTGCTGCAGTTCTTGCAAAACATGGTATCAAATCGTATGTATTTGAAAGCCTTCGTCCAACTCCAGAACTTTCATTCGCCGTTCGCCACCTCAACTGTTTCGCAGGTATCATGATTACTGCCAGCCACAACCCTGCTCCATTTAACGGTTACAAGGTTTACGGCGAAGACGGTGGACAAATGCCTCCACACGATGCAGATGCTTTGACAACTTACATCCGTGCTATCGAAAACCCATTCGCTGTTGAAGTTGCAGATGTAGAAGCTGAAAAAGCTTCTGGCTTGATTGAAGTCATCGGCGAAGCTGTCGACGTAGAGTACCTAAAAGAAGTGAAAGATGTGAACATCAATCCAGCTTTGATTGAAGAATTTGGTAAAGACATGAAGATTGTCTACACACCACTTCATGGTACTGGTGAAATGTTGGCTCGTCGTGCTCTTGCCCAAGCAGGATTTGACTCTGTTCAAGTTGTTGAAGCGCAAGCAACTGCAGACCCTGACTTCTCTACAGTTAAGTCTCCAAACCCAGAAAACCAAGCAGCCTTTGCCCTTGCCGAAGAACTCGGTCGTCAAGTTGGTGCAGATGTTCTTGTCGCAACTGACCCTGACGCTGACCGTGTTGGTGTGGAAGTGCTTCAAAAAGATGGTAGCTACCTTAACCTTTCAGGTAACCAAATCGGTGCTATCATGGCTAAATACATCCTGGAAGCCCACAAAAATGCTGGAACTCTTCCTGATAATGCAGCTCTCTGCAAATCCATCGTATCAACTGACTTGGTAACGAAGATTGCTGAAAGCTACGGCGCAACAATGTTCAACGTCTTGACTGGTTTCAAATTTATCGCTGAAAAAATCCAAGAATTTGAAGAAAAACACAATCACACTTACATGATGGGATTTGAAGAAAGCTTCGGTTACTTGATCAAACCATTTGTACGTGATAAAGACGCCATCCAAGCCGTTCTTGTCGTTGCTGAACTTGCTGCCTACTACCGCTCACGTGGTTTGACACTTGCTGACGGTATCGAAGAAATCTACAAAGAGTACGGCTACTATGCTGAAAAGACCATCTCTGTGACTCTTTCAGGTGTAGACGGTGCTGAACAAATCAAAGCCATCATGGCTAAGTTCCGTAACAATGCTCCAAAAGAATGGAATGCAACAGCTATCACTGTCGTAGAAGACTTCAAAGCCCAAACTTCTACTGCTGCAGATGGCACTGTAACAACCTTGACAACACCTCCAAGTGATGTTTTGAAATACACACTTGCGGATGGTTCATGGATCGCTGTTCGCCCTTCTGGAACTGAACCAAAAATCAAGTTCTACATTGCAGTTGTAGGTGAAAGCAACGAAGATTCACAAGCTAAGATTGCAAATATCGAAGCGGAAATCAACGCTTTTGTAAAATAAGAAATTATAAAAGATGAGAGCAACCAATCTCATCTTTTTTTCGTATCAAATCTAAGCAATTTTAGAAACTTTATGGCATACTAGTTTTATCAAAAGAAAAGAGGATGATTTATGGAACAATTTGCTCAAAATATTAAAGACTTAGAAGTCACAACTGTTGATCGTGCTCGTCAAGCGATTGCTGACAAAGAGACAGCAACTTTCTTCGTTGGTCGTAAAACTTGCCCTTACTGCCGTAAGTTTGCTGGAACATTAGCTGGTGTCGTAGCTGAAACTAAAACACACATCTACTTCATTAACAGTGAAGAAGCTAGTGAATTAGAGAAACTGCAAGCCTTCCGCTCTGAATATAGCATTCCGACGGTTCCTGGCTTTGTTCATGTTCAAGACGGCCAAGTAGCAGTTCGTTGTGATTCTTCTATGACTGCAGATGAGATTAAAGCTTTTGCCGGAATTTAAGCAAAACCTCCATCTAAAGGGTAGTTTATTAGCCTCTCTCCTTACAGAGCGAGAAGGTCTATAAGTTATTTTAAAAGCGAAAAAGACAAACTATATTGTTTGTCTTTTATTTTTCTTTCAAAGCATATATCGGAAAGCCGTGTTCTACTATTCTATCATCTAGTTTAAAATAATTTTTAAACCAAAGTTTATATTTTTTAAATAAAGCTTCAATACAGAAATACAGGATGATTATTAAAAAGATAAATAAAAGAGCGTGCCAATTTTGAAATTCCGATGAACTCTCAATGAACATATCCCAGTATGCACATGAGAAGAGCAAAAGAACTCCTAAAATTAAATTCAAATATAAAATATAGCTCACTAAGAAGAGAAATTGATGTTTCTTTGATCTTTTACTGTAATAGACTTTATAGTTTTTGGTATGTCTTTCGAAGACAGGCAAGTGAAAGGAATAGCTTCCGCTACCGAACTTAACTAACTCAGGTAAGGCATGATAGCCACACCAATGAAGGATTTTAAAATTTAACTCACGAATTAAGAAAAATAAATTGTAACAAATAAAACAACAAATTAAGATAGAACTGATTTTTGCATGATTAGAATATAATTCGCGAATAAAAGCAAAATATGCAAAAGCCAAAAAATAATTGAAACATGCTAATATAAAATAGAGAATACTAGCAAATATACTACGAGCTCCTATAAAATTTTTATCTGAATAATCTGGTCTATAATCCATATAAGTTACATAATCCTATTCTTTCTTCATAAACCTATGCTCTAAATTGAAATGAACGTTCATTTATTAAATGCCTCCCACATCTTCTGCTGGGGTTTGGCAAAAGGATACTTCTCAAATTCATCTGGATGTAGCCACATGACCTCTCCATCAGCTACGATCTGGCTATCATTAACTCGGCCATAAGCTAGCTGGATATGCCACTTGCGATGGCTGAAGACATGTTGCACCTTTGGAAAAGACTCCTGCTGCCAATCGACAATCAAATCATAATCCTGTTCAAAACTTTCTTGAGGAGACAAATCCAGACTTGGCTGATTTTCAGCTATCTCAAAGAGGGACATCTGATTTTCAGTTTGAAATTCCTCAACTTCAATCAGGGGAAAATGCCAAAATCCAGATAACAAGCCAGCTGTCTCATTCTTTTCAAGCAAGAATTGTCCCTGCTCGTTTTCGATAATCAAGCCCTGCAGATAGACCGAAACTGGCTTCTTTTTAGGGGCTTTAATAGGATATTTATCCATAGTTCCATGTAAATAGGCTGCACTGAACTCTTTTACAGGACTGTCTTCTGGATGAGGATTAAGAGGAGCTTCGATATCTGACCCCAGATCCATCAGTGCTTGATTGAAATCTCCGGGCCTGTCTGGATCAATCAGAATCTCCATCATAGCCTGAAAGACCTTCCGATTGCTGGGTTGACCAATATCTAAATCCACTTCAAACAATCGACTCAGCACCCGCATGACATTGCCGTCCACTGCAGGCTCAGCTAGACCAAAGGCAATACTAGCAATAGCACCAGCCGTATAAGGTCCAATTCCTTTGAGGCTAGCAATCCCTTCATAGCTATCAGGAAATTTCCCAGCGAAATCTATCATTATCTGCTGGGCTGCTTTTTGCATATTTCTCACCCGCGAATAATAACCCAACCCTTCCCATGCCTTGAGCAGTCTATCTTCTGGTGCCTGTGCTAAGTCAGCTACTGTCGGGAACCAGCCAAGAAAACGCTCATAGTAAGGAATCACCGTATCCACCCGAGTCTGCTGCAGCATAATCTCAGAAACCCAGATATGATAAGGATTATTTGTTCTACGCCAAGGCAGATCGCGTTTGTTTTTATCATACCAAGTTAATAATTTCTCGCGAAAAGAAGCAATTTTATCTGCCTCCCACATCTCAATTCCGTATTCTTTCAAATTTAACATAAATCTAGTATAGCATAAGGATAAAAAAATTGGAGAGCTTACGCCCCCCCAATTATCTCATATCGTTTAATAATGACCAACTGCCTGACTAGCTGTAATCAAGGTCAGCTTGTAAACATCATCCGCATTACATCCACGAGAAAGATCATTAACTGGATGATTAAGCCCTTGTAAGATAGGACCTACTGCGGAGAATCCACCCAAACGTTCAGCCAGTTTGTAGCCGATATTACCAGCTTCAATGCTAGGAAAGACAAAGACAGTCGCTTGACCAGCCACTGGGCTGCCAGGTGCTTTCAGCTCTGCGGTTGCAGGCACGAAAGCTGCATCAAACTGCAATTCGCCATCGATTGCCAAATCTGGACGCATTTCTTGTGCTAGCTTAGTTGCCTCCACTACCTTATCAACCTTTTCTCCAAAACCAGAACCTTTAGTAGAATAGCTGAGCATAGCGACTTTCGGATCAATATCAAAAATTTGTGCTGTCAAAGCTGAGTTAATAGCAATCTCTGCTAAAACATTGGCGTCTGGATCGATATTAATAGCACAGTCACTAAAAATGTAGCGCTCATCATCACGAACCATTAGAAAGGCACCAGAAGTGCGCGAAACCCATGGCAAAGTCTTGATGATTTGAAGAGCAGGTCTAACAGTCGCTGCTGTAGAGTGAATAGCGCCTGAAACCATTCCTTGAACCTTACCAAGATAGACTAGCATAACACCGAAATAATTGACATCTTCCTTCAACAATTGACGCGCTTCGTCTGCAGTAATTTTTCCTTTACGACGCTCAACAAAAGCTTCCACCATTTCCTCAAAGCAAGAACAGTTTGTAGGATCAATAATCTGAAAACCTTCTGTTATTCCTTCAATCTCTAAATAAATCCGAATTTTTTCAGGATTACCCAAAAGAACTGGAGTAATATTAGTTTCTTTGACAAGGCGCTTAGTTGCTTGAAGAATACGAGGTTCTTCGCCTTCAGGTAAAACAATTTTCACTTCTTTATCCTGTAAGGCATCACGAATATCATCAAAAATTTTCATATCTAGTTCATCTCCTATTAATTAATTTTTAAATATCTGAATTACTTGTTCAAAATCTGTTGGAAGAGGACTGGCACGTCCAATTTCCTCTCCACTGAATGGATTGTAGAATTTCAAAGTATGACAGTGAAGAGCTTGGCGGCTAATACCTTCAGACATGCTTCCACCATATAAATCGTCTCCCAAAAGTGGAAAACCGATATGTGAAAAATGAACTCGAATCTGATGCGTCCTTCCTGTGTGAAGGTGAATATCCACTAGGTAGATGTTACCAAATTGCTCAATAACCTTGTAGCTAGTATGAGCATATTTACCTCCCTTGGCAACTCTTCGTGTAATAATACTATCTTCATCACGCGCAATCGGAGCAATAATTTCTCCTTCTTTTTCTAAAAGACCATCTCCCTTAACCAAGGCTAAATAACGCTTCTCGATAGCTCTTTTTTGTAATTGCTTATCCAATCGTGCATGGGCATAGCCGTGTTTGGCAAATAGCATAAGACCGCTAGTATCCTTGTCCAAACGTGTCACAATATGGACTTGATGATTTTCATAACCAGAATCTATATAATAAGCTTTGACATAATTAGCCATAGTATTAGAGTGGTTCACGCTTGGAATGCTTGCAACGCCAGCCGGTTTATCAAGTATTAAAAAATGATCATCCTCAAAAACTACTTCTAGTTTTTTCGAAATCGCTTCTAAACTTTCAAAACCTTCTTCCTTGGGAATATCGATCGTAACTTTATCACCAATGTCTAACAAGTAAATTGCATTTTGCGGTTCGTCATTTACTAAAATACCCCCGCCTCTAAACTTAATTTTAGCAAGAAGGCCCTTTGAAACATCATGTTTTTTGAGAAAAGTTTTGACTTTGACATGTTCATCTGCAATAAACTCAAATCTCATCGTCTACTTCTCCAATAAAGGCATCCTTAACTCGGTTCCAAAAGCTCGTATGACTTGGGCTAGCGACAAAATGTATTTTATGATTATCTATTTGAAATTCAACCTTAGAAATATGCTTGAAAGTATAAGTTCTATTATCCACCGAAATCGTATGCTGATCATTTCGAGTTGGAAAGATTTCAATCTTATCTTTTTTGGGAACAATGATAGACGAGCCCAAAGTACGATATACACGATTATTAAGACTAGCCACTTCAGCAATTTGCAAGGCCTCGATTGTCGGATGGAGAACTGCTCCACCTAAGGATTTATTGTAAGCCGTACTGCCTGTCGGAGTAGAAACTGAAATCCCATCCCCTCGGAAGCGTTCAAAGGCCACATGGTTAATCATGACATCAGCGACCATAGTCCGATCTGATCGCTTTATCGTAGCTTCATTCAAAGCTAGTTTAGTTTTTACAGAACCATCCTCAAGAAAAATTCTAACATTTAAAATCGGATAGGAAACCTGAGCACCTGTGTCCAATTTTAGATTATCTATTAACTTGTCAATTTCGAAATCTCGATAATCAGTATAAAACCCTAAGTGTCCAGTATGAACACCGACAAAACGAACTTTATCTAATTGTTTTTCATATTTGTGAAAAACTGACAAGAGCATGCCATCTCCACCTACAGAAATAACTATATCAGGATTTTTATCGGTTAAAATGAAACGATTCTGCCTTAGTTTCTTAATCAATAATTGGCAGACTTCTTTACTTTGAGGTTTATAATTGCTAAAAACTGCAATCTTTTTATCTATATTCTTCATCTGTATCGTCACTATTTCCTACGCCATCATTTAACTTCCGATAAGGCGGATCAAACAGAACTTGAGCCTCTTGAATATCATGGCGAATTTCACCCATTGTTTTATCCAATTCATAGGCAATTCGAGCTGTTATTTCCAACCTTTCCTTAATTTCTTGAGGAAATTCTCCCTTATATTTATAATTCAGAGAATGCTCAATTGTCGCCCAAAAATTCATGGCTAAGGTCCGAATTTGAATTTCAGCCAAGACAACTTTATTACCGTCAATTGTATCAACAGGATATTCAACTATCACATGATAGCTACGGTAGCCACTTGGCTTCTTATAAGTGATATAATCTCGCTCTAGAACAATCTTCATATCTTTCCGCTGACGCAAGACTTTCAGAACTTCAGTGATATCATCCTCAAATTGAACCATAATTCGAAGTCCTGCAATATCATTCATATCACGGTCTAAGTTTTCTAAACTTATTCCATGCATAACCATCTTCTCTTGGATACTTTCAATAGACTTGACCCTACCGGTTACAAATTCTATAGGTGAGTGTCGTTGTTGCTTGCGGTATTGCTTTCGAATCCCACGCAGTTTGACTTTTAACTCACCAACAGCTTGGACATAAGGGTCTAAAAATTGTTCCCACTCCATAAATGCACTCACTCACCTTGTCATTTTTAATTATTTTATATAAAATAAATACGTCTATTATTATAACATAAATCGTTTTCAAGCGAAAGAAAAGGATCAACAATGAATCATTTAGAAATTGAATATAAATCTGGATTAAACAAAGAACAATTCGACAGTCTGCTACCATTTTTTAAAGATATTACTCCAGTAAAACAAACAAATTATTATATAGATACCCCTGATTTTTTTATCAGAGACCATAAAATGGCTTTCCGAATCCGTCGTTTTGATGATTCAGCCGAGCTGACTCTGAAGATATCGCAAGAGGTGGGAACGATGGAATATAACCAAGCTTTATCAGCTGATGAAGTTCATTCAATAATTGAGAATATGACTCTACCAGAGGGAGAGATTCTTGAAAACTTGAAGAAAACGAAGATTCAGCTAAATCAATTAACCATCCTAGGCCACTTAACCACCATTCGCAGAGAAATGAAACATGAGTTTGGACTTCTAGCTCTGGATGAAAATTTTTATTTTGATGTTCACGATTATGAAATCGAACTTGAAGTTCAAGATGCTGAAGATGGGAAAGTTAATTTCTTTGACTTTCTACAAGAAAACAATCTCCCATACACACCCCTAAAAAGCAAGATCGCTAGATTTGCTAAAAACTTGCCAAATAGCTGAAAAAATCTTATATTTTTGATAAAATAGTAATCAGAAAATTAAAGGAGTTATCTTTAGGTATGTTTGGTTCAATCAATGACAAAAAGAACATGAAATTATTCTCGCTCAACTCAAATCATGCTATCGCTGAGAAGATTGCAAAAGCTGCTGGAGTACCGCTTGGGAAACTTTCATCACGTCAGTTCTCTGATGGAGAAATCCAAGTCAACATCGAAGAAAGCGTACGTGGCTTTGATGTTTTCATCATTCAATCTACAAGTTTTCCAGTAAACAACCATTTGATGGAACTGCTCATCATGGTAGATGCTTGTAATCGTGCCAGTGCTAACTCAGTTAATGTTGTAATTCCTTACTTTGGTTACGCTCGTCAAGACCGTACAGCGGCGCCTAGGGAGCCAATTACAGCAAAACTAGTAGCAAATATGTTAGTAAAAGCAGGTGTGAATCGAGTACTGACTCTTGATCTACACGCTGTTCAAGTGCAGGGATTCTTCGACATTCCTGTTGACAATCTTTACACTGTTCCTCTTTTTGCAAAACACTATTGCGATAAAGGCTTAACAGGTGATGATGTTGTCGTTGTAAGTCCAAAGAACTCAGGTGTTAAGAGAGCTCGCAGTTTAGCAGAACATCTAGATGCTCCTATCGCTATTATTGACTATGCTCAAGACGATGCTCACCGCAATGAAGGATATATTATTGGTGAGGTAGCTGGTAAGAAAGCGATCTTAATTGATGACATCTTGAATACTGGACGTACCTTTACTGAAGCTGCTAAAATTGTCGATCGAGAAGGAGCAACCGAAATCTATGCGGTTTCAAGCCACGGTCTCTTCGTTGATGGTGCCGCTGAAAAATTAGATGCTGTTCCGATCAAAGAAATTTTAGTAACCGATTCTGTAGACACCAAAGAAAAAACTCCAAAAAACATCCAGTACATTACAGCAAGTGAGTTGATTGCTGATGCTATTGTCCGCATCCAAGAGAGAAAACCTGTCAGTCCTCTCTTTGCATATAATAAAAAATAAGGACTGAAAATGATTTATTTTGACAATGCAGCCACAACCCCTCTTTCGTCTATAACTATCCAAAAGATGACTGATTTAATGGGACAGGTCTATGGAAATCCATCTAGCACCCATCAACATGGACGAGAGGCTAGCAAGATTCTTAGACAGGCCAGGCAGACTATTGCTCAGGTATTGCGAACTAATGCCAAAAATATTCTGTTCACTTCTGGTGCTACCGAAAGCAATAATACCCTACTAAAAGGCTATGCTCTCAAGCATCAAGATCTAGGAAAACACATTATTACGACAGCAATTGAGCATCATTCTGTTTTAGAACCCTTACACCATTTAGCCGAAAAATACGGATTTGAGATTTCTTTTATCCAACCAGTCGACGGAAAGATACGAGTAAAAGATATAAAGGATGCACTTCGTCCTGACACAATTCTCGTTTCTACCATGTTTGCTAATAATGAGACCGGTTATCTACTACCTATTAAGGAAATTGGAGAAGTTTTAAAAGCTCATCCAGCAAAATTCCATGTAGATGCGGTTCAAGCTATGGGGAAGATTCCTATCTATCCAGAAGAATTAGGAATTGATTTTTTAAGTGCTTCAGCTCATAAATTTCATGGGCCGAAGGGAACTGGCTTCTTATATGCTAAAGATTTCCACTTTGATAATCTACTTCACGGTGGAAGTCAGGAAGATAAAAAAAGAGCTGGTACGGAAAACATCATTTCCATTGCTGGAATGGCTACAGCACTAGAAAATAATATTGAATATATAGCCGAAAACTTCAGTCATATTCAAGAGCTTCGATACGAACTTTTGCAAGGACTTGGTACTATCGACTATTATCTCAATGAACAGGAGCCTCATTTACCTCATGTGGTTAACATGGGATTTCCAGGCCAGGCAAACGATATCCTGCTGATGAAGTTAGATATGGCAGGAATTTCTGTCTCCACAGGATCAGCATGTACTGCTGGAGCGATTGAGCCAAGCCACGTTTTGTCAGCTTTTTATGGTGAGACTTCCCCCAAATTAAAAGAATCCTTCAGAATCAGTTTTTCTGATCAAAATACAATTCAAGAAATACAAATTTTAACAAAAAATTTAAAAGAAATTTTAGGAGAAACACATGGCCTTTGAAAAGTCAGTAGCATTAAAAGATTGTTTATACAGTTATGAAGTAAATCCAAATGTTAAAAAATTTACATTAAAAGATAATACCTTTGCCGAAACAAAAGTGGGAAACTTTGAGCTAACTCGCCTCTTAGAAGAAATTCCAAATAGTGGTCAAGGATTTTTATTGAAAATTATTTTCAATAAAGACCTGTCAGGCTTTAAAATTAATATCACAGATAAATCTGGTCTTCGCTTAGTTAATATTTTTAAATCAGAAGATCAAAAGATTATTCAGCAGAAATTCTACTTTTTGATGGATAGTTTAGTTGAGAGAGAGATTTTTATAAAGACAGAACAATAATCCAACATTCATTCAAGAATAGCAGAGAATATACATGATTGAACTTAAATACTTAGATTCTTATAAGGCCGAACGAATCGTTCGTTATCTTGATTTTGATGAATTCATGCTAGCTTTTTCAGGCTGTGTCACTATTCCGGATAACTTAAAGGTCCTCTCTTTGACTTATAACGGTAAGGAACTTCCCTACGAAGGAAAAATAGGCAATCTCTATCGAACCATGTCACAGTTTGATTTGTCAGCATACGAAAATAAAAAAGAAAACTAAGGATTTTAGTTTTCTTTTTTATTTTTACTTTCTTGGATTATTTTAAAATAGTTGATTTTTTCACAAACTTTCTATAAAATAGAAATGAAAGGACGTGATTTTGTGAAAACTGAAAAAAATTCAAGTATTCCTCGTGCAACTGCCAAGCGTTTATCCCTCTACTACCGTATTTTTAAACGTTTTAATGCAGAAAAAATAGAAAAAGCCAGTTCCAAACAAATTGCTGAAGCAATTGGTATTGACTCTGCTACTGTTCGAAGAGATTTTTCTTATTTTGGTGAACTTGGACGCAGAGGTTTTGGCTACGATGTTAAAAAATTAATGAATTTTTTTGCTGATCTACTTAATGATAACTCAATCACCAATGTCATGCTTGTAGGCGTTGGTAATATGGGGCACGCTCTTCTCCACTACCGCTTCCACGAAAGAAATAAGATGAAAATTGTCATGGCTTTTGACGTTGATAGCCATAAAGAAGTTGGAACAAAAACTCCTGACGGCATTCCAATTTATGGAATTTCTCAAATCAAAGAGAAAATCAAGGACGCTGACATCAAGACAGCAATTTTAACTGTTCCAAGTGTAAAAGCCCAGGAAGTAGCCAATATTCTTGTAGAGGCTGGAATAAAAGGGATCATGAGTTTTTCACCTGTACATCTTCACCTGCCAAAAGAAATTGTGGTTCAGTACGTCGATTTGACAAGCGAACTGCAAACTCTTCTCTACTTTATGAAAAAAGAGCATGATTAAGCACTATAGCTAACCGTCCTTAAATGAGGTCTGTTTCCTCTCGATAACTATAATAGCTATCCCCTCCCACAATTAAATGATCCAATAAAACGAAGCCCATCATTTCGCAGGCTTCTTTTATTTTCTCAGTCACCTGATCATCATCCCTACTTGGCCTAGTCGCGCCTGAAGGATGATTATGGACCAAGATAATTGATGTCGCCATATGCTTAATCGCATAATGAAGAATCTCCCTAGGTTCTGCTAAACTCCGAGTCAGACTTCCAATGAAAATTGTCTGTTGATGAATAATCTGATTTTGTGTGTTCAAATAAAGTGCAACCAAATGCTCCTGTTTTTTATGACTTAATTCCTGTTGCATTTTCTTAGCAAGTTTTTGACTACTCAGTATACGTTCTCCTTCAAAATTCTCCGCTTTTGAAATACGACTACCCAACTCAATCATGGCCTGTAGCTCAATCGCCTTTACTTGCCCTATACCAGATATCCCCTGTAGTTCAGATAGAGTCATGTGACGCAGTTCAGTCAGACTTGATACTGATGCTAAAATTCTACTAGCTATTTGGAATACATTCTCTTTTTTATTTCCTGTACGAATGAGAATAGACAGCAATTCCTGATTGCTTAACTGCTCTGCTCCTAGTCTTACTAATCGTTCCCGTGGTAATAATGATTCCTCTTGAAATGATATACTGTACATAAAAACCTCCTTACAATCTATTTATTCGCAAAAGAAAAAAGGAAAGCATTAAACTTATGCTTCCTTCTTTTTTATTATAAGATTTATAGTTGCATTTGATTGTATGATTTATTGAAGTAGTTCAAAATCTTCTTCGGTGTTTCTTTGTATGGAGTTTCACTTTCTAAAACACCCTTAACAATTGTACGAGAAGTTGCCGCAGCATCTTCACAGGTTACCAAAGTAACCTCTGCTGTACCATCAGCTGCATCATCAACCACATCTACCCTTTCAGGTTCCACGTTTTCAACACTAGTTATTGAATAAGTATAAACTTTATCTTTATCTGTCAGATAAATCTTCATACCAGCTTTTGCTCGATCAAGAGGGGAGAAGAGCATTTCATTGGCTCCCGTAATCCCGAAAACATGGTGGCTAGCTAAAGCATAGTTTCCTTTTCCCATTTGCTGAGTTTCTTTCATAGTACCAGCGCCATAATAAAGACCTGCATTCTCCAGTCCATTAAAAATTGGTAAATTAAGGGATAGTTCAGGAATCGCAATCCCACCGATAACAGGAAGTTGTTGCGCTTTCCATTGAGCATTTAAAACTGCTTCAGTCGATAGAGGCTCAACCTTTTCAAAATTGAAACTACCTTTACTTGCTTTATTCTTCTCAATTTCTTTCTTAGATACTTTAGAAACCTGGTACTTGTTTGTATGCCAAACCATAATCATATTTCTAATTGAAGAATTAAAGATTAGGGCAAGTGCAACTAACAGTAAGATAACCGAAAGAATATTTAATATAATATTACGTCTACTACGTTTCTTCTTGGCTCTTCGTGATCCTCTAGCCATATTTTACTCCTTCTCGTCTTGCAACTCTTCTTTATCATCTGCTTCTACAGTTGTAAAGGTAACAATCTGAGCATTCTGATCAAGACGCATAACCTTAACACCCATTGTAGAGCGACCAGTTTGTGAAATATTTGCAACACTTGTCCGAATAATCACACCAGTATTGGTTATGATCATCAGATCTTCTTGACCATTGACTGTCATTAAACCAGCTAAAGGACCATTTTTCTCTGTAATATTAGCTGTTTTAATCCCTTTACCACCACGGCCTTTTGTCGGATATTCACTAGCAAGAGTTCGCTTACCATAACCCTTCTCAGTAATAACAAGAACTTCATCGTTGTCAGACACAACACCTGCTCCAACAACCTGGTCACCGTCTCTTAGGTTAACACCACGTACACCAGTTGCAATACGACTCATGTTACGAACAGCTGTCTCATTGAAGCGAACAGAATAACCAAATTTTGTTCCGATAATAACATCAGCAGCTCCATCAGTTAGGAAAACATTAATCAGCTCGTCTTCATCCTTCAAATTCAAAGCCTTGAGTCCATTCTGACGAATATTAGCAAAATCAGCCACACTAGTACGCTTGACTACCCCAAGCCGAGTTGTAAAGAAGAGATAAGAGTCCTGGCTATGATCTTGTTCAACGTTGATAATAGTTTGAATTGTTTCTCCTTCATCCAATTTCAGGAGATTCACAATTGGTAAACCTTTTGCAGTCCGGCCATATTCAGGTATCTCATATCCTTTCAGACGATAAACTCGTCCCTTATTAGTGAAGAAGAGTAGACGATCATGAGTACTAGTCGAAACAAGTTCCTTGACGAAATCATCATCCTTGACGCCTGTCCCTTGAACACCACGACCTCCACGTTTCTGAGCTGTAAACTCATCTTGGTTTAAACGTTTGATATATCCTTTATTTGACAAGGTGATCAAAACATCCGCTTCTTCAATCAGATCTTCATCTTCTAGAGAGAGAACTTCTCCTACCATAAGCTCTGTTCGACGTTCATCAGCAAATTTCCGCTTAACTTCATCCAATTCTTCTCTAATAATTGTAAGAACTCTTTCAGGTTTAGCTAAGATATCTGCCAAATCAGCTATTAGAGCAATCAATTCATCATATTCTGACTGAATTTTATCGTGTTCCAAACCAGTCAAACGACGCAAGCGCATATCGAGAATAGCCTGACTTTGACGTTCAGACAATTCAAACTTAGCCATTAATTCAGCCTGTGCTTCAGCATCCGTCTCGCTGTTGCGAATAATGCGAATAACTTCATCGATGTGGTCAAGAGCAATTAGCAAACCTGCTAAAATATGAGCGCGAGCCTCGGCCTTATCTTTATCAAAGGCTGTTCGACGAGTCACAACTTCTTTTTGGTGCTCAATATAAGCTAAAAGGATCTCACGGAGAGAGAGTATTTTAGGAACACCACCCTGAATCGCTAACATATTAAAGCTGAAATTGGTCTGCATTTGTGTCAATTTAAAGAGATTATTTAGAATGACATGAGCAGACGCATCCCTACGAACCTCAATGACAAAACGGACACCCTCACGATTAGACTCGTCACGGACAGCTGTAATACCATCGATGCGTTTTTCTTGTACTAAGCGAACAATGTGTTCATGAACCTTAGTCTTATTAACCGTATAAGGAAACTCAGTTACGACAATCCGCTCGCGACCATTTTTCATTTCTTCGATTTCAGTCCGAGAACGTAAAACGATCGATCCTTTCCCCGTTTCATAAGCACGGTGAATACCTGATTTGCCCATAACTAGAGCGCCAGTTGGAAAATCAGGCCCAGGCAAAACTTCCATAATATCACGGGTTGTTGCTTCAGGATTATCCATGACTAGCTTAACTGCATCAATAGACTCCGCTAAATTATGAGGCGGAATATTAGTCGCCATTCCAACAGCAATACCAGTTGCGCCATTGACCAAAAGATTTGGAAAACGTGCAGGAAGGACTATTGGTTCTCGCTCATTAGCGTCATAGTTATCGATAAAGTCAACAGTATTCTTGTTGATATCACGAAGCATCTCAAGAGCAATTTTGCTCATACGTGCCTCTGTATAACGCTGAGCAGCAGCTCCATCTCCGTCCATGGAACCAAAATTTCCATGGCCATCAACAAGCATGTAGCGATAGCTCCACCATTGCGCCATCCGAACCATAGCTTCATAAATAGAAGAGTCACCATGCGGATGGTATTTACCCATAACATCACCTGTAATACGGGCTGATTTTTTATGTGGTTTATCAGGAGTAACTCCCAGCTCATTCATTCCATAAAGAATCCGACGATGAACCGGTTTTAATCCATCACGAACATCTGGAAGTGCACGAGAAACGATAACACTCATAGCATAGTCAATGAAACTTGTCTTCATTTCACTCGTTAGATTGACATTTACTAAATTCTTATCTTGCATTAAAAAAATGCCTCTTTTCACTTTATATAACTGTACTATTATATCATATTTTAAACATTTTTTCAGTAAATAGCCTTGATCCTAAAAACGTTTACATCTTTTAAAGTTGACCATCTGCCGTGACAAAGCATGTTAAAAGTGATAGAATAGACTTGTTTGGGACAAACCCGTAAAAAATAAAAGGAGATTTTAGAGATGACTCTTGAAAAACAACATAAAAAAGTAATCCTTATCGGTGATGGTGCCGTAGGTTCTTCATACGCATTTGCGCTTGTTAACCAAGGAATTGCACAAGAACTTGGTATTATTGAAATTCCACAATTATTTGAAAAAGCTGTTGGTGACGCAGAGGACCTTAGTCATGCGCTCGCATTTACTTCACCTAAGAAAATTTATGCAGCAAAATACGAAGACTGTGCGGATGCTGACCTTGTTGTTATCACAGCTGGTGCTCCCCAAAAACCAGGCGAAACTCGTCTTGATCTTGTTGGTAAAAACCTTGCTATCAACAAATCTATTGTAGAGCAAGTTGTTGCTTCTGGTTTCGATGGTATCTTCCTCGTAGCTGCTAACCCAGTTGATGTCTTGACTTATTCTACTTGGAAGTTCTCTGGCTTCCCTAAAGAACGTGTCATTGGTTCTGGTACATCACTTGACTCAGCTCGTTTCCGTCAAGCTTTGGCAGCTAAAATCGGTGTTGATGCTCGTTCAGTCCATGCCTACATCATGGGTGAACATGGTGACTCAGAGTTCGCTGTTTGGTCACACGCTAACGTAGCTGGTGTAAAACTAGAACAATGGTTACAAGCTAACCGTGACTTGAACGAAGCAGATCTTGTAGACCTCTTCATTTCAGTCCGTGACGCCGCTTACTCAATCATCAATAAAAAAGGTGCTACATACTACGGTATTGCAGTTGCCCTTGCTCGTATTACTAAAGCTATCCTTGATGATGAAAATGCCGTTCTACCACTTTCTGTCTTCCAAGAAGGCCAATATGGAGTTGAAAACGTCTTTATCGGTCAACCGGCAATCGTTGGTGCTCACGGTATCGTACGTCCAGTAAATATCCCATTGAACGATGCTGAAACTCAAAAAATGCAAGCTTCTGCTAAAGAGTTACAAGCAATCATTGATGAAGCATGGAAAAATCCAGAATTCCAAGCAGCTTCTAAAAACTAAGAAAAAAACATCTCCTTGTTAAAAGGGGATGTTTTTTTTGCTTTATACAGATTTGTCAGCAAAAATATCTATCAAATAAGGTACGATGAGCTCGCTCTCTAGGTCTTTCAAAGAAGAAATCCAGACAAAGTCTGTGTGCTCTTCTGGATCTAATATAATATCACGCTCTTCCAAAATTCTACCCGCATAAACTAAGCGTGTGAAAACAGTATCTTTGCTAGCATCAAACTGACTATCTTCATGGATAATCTTATCAATCCGAAGGTTTTGATTAACCTCCTCCATAGCCTCACGTAGAGCGGCCTCTCTAGGCAGTTCATTCTCTTCTACACTTCCGCCTGGAATATCCCAATAAGATGTATAGACATTAGGGAGGCCTCGCTTTATTTTCGAGCGTTTGATAAGCAAATACTTCCTGTCTTTCTCGATCAAGCTATGGGCAATTAATTTTACTGTCATTGCATGTTCCTCCAAGAAAGAAAAAAGACTCCGAAGAGTCCAATTTTAAGTCATCCACCCTGAGAGAATCGAACTCCCATCTCAAGAACCGGAATCTTACGTGATATCCATTACACTAAGGGTGGCAACTCATTTATTATAACTAATTTTCACTAAAAATACAAGTCAAAAAAGAAAAAGAAGTTGAGAAAACTCAACTTCTAAATTATCTTATAATTCGATATCACCGAACAAGTCAGCCATTGAGAATCCAGTTTGAGTTTCTGGAAGTTCAAAGTCACGTTTTTCTTGACGTTTAGGACGACGTGGACGTGATTGGCGTTTTTCTTCTTTTTCTTGTCCTTCTTCTTGCGCAGGGCGTTCTTCAAGAGCTTTAATAGAAAGTGATACACGCTCATTAGCTGGGTTAACTTCAAGAACTTTAACAGTTACTTCTTGGCCAACTGACAAGACATCTTTTGGATTTTCAACACGTTTGTGAGAAATTTGTGAGATGTGAACCAAACCATCAATACCTGGCAATACTTCAACAAAAGCACCAAAGTCTGTCAAGCGTTTAACAGTACCTTCAATTACATCACCAGCAGCAAGTTTTTGTTCAACACCATCCCATGGTCCAGGTGTTGTAGCTTTAAGTGAAAGTGATACACGACCTTCTTCTTCGTTTAAGTCAAGGACTTTCACTTCAATTTCTTCACCAACTGTTACAACAGATTTAGGTGATACGTTACGCTCATGTGATAACTCAGTTAAGTGAACCAAACCATCAACACCACCAAGATCAATGAAAGCACCAAAGCTAGTGATACGAGCAACTTTACCAGTTACAACATCACCAACATTCAATTTTCCAAATACTTCAGCACGAGCTGCTGCAGCTTCAGCTTCAACAACTTCACGACGTGAAAGGATGAAGCGATTTTCTTTTGGATCAACTTCTTTAATCTTAGCATCAAATTCTTGACCTACAAAGCGTTCAGTATTACGTACAAAACGAGTGTCAAGCATTGAAGCTGGAATGAAACCACGAAGTCCTTCAAACTCAACAGAAAGTCCACCTTTAACTGCACGAGTTCCTTTAACAGTAACAACTTCTTCTTCACGACCAACCAATTTGTCCCATGCTTTGCGAGCTTCTAAACGTTTTTTAGATACTAGGTAAGTAACTGTATCTGTATCTTTACCCACTACTTGACGAAGAACGAGCAATTCAAGTGTTTCGCCTGTTTTTACAAGGTCGTTAATGTCAGCATCGCGATCATTAGTCAACTCACGAAGAGTTAACACTCCTTCAACACCAGTTCCAGAAATTGCAACATTAGCTTGGTTTGCATCAACTGTCAATACTTCAGCTGTAACAACATCACCTGGCTCGACTTGGCTAACACTGTTTAGCAAATCTTCAAATTCATTCATCTAAAAAATCCTCCAACAATCAAGTTTTCACTTGACATCCATTTTATTTTCCTAAGCGCCCGCAACGACATATTGATTTATCTTTACCGTTTTTATACCATTTATAAAGAAATAAAATACCCTAAGATATTTTATCCCCTCATCTGATATATCACCTAAGAACTGGGGTAGCTGGATTCGAACCAACGCATGAGGGAGTCAAAGTCCCTTGCCTTACCGCTTGGCTATACCCCAAAAAAGAGCGCTGACAATAGTCACTTTATCATCGTCAAAATGAACGCTAATGGAGAGAGAGGGATTCGAACCCCCGAACCCGAAGGAGCGGATTTACAGTCCGCCGCGTTTAGCCTCTTCGCTATCTCTCCGTATACAATCAACGTCATCTATTATAACACGAAAAAAATGGAAAATCAACACCTTATTTACCTAAATTATAGGTTTCTATTAAATTTTCAACAGCTTTTTCAAGTTTTTTATAGAAAGCATCCGCATTTCCGTTTTTGATTATAGCATACTGACCGTCTAATTCTGCAATTTCACCAATAACTTTTTTACCAATAACGAGTGAATAGCCATCAAATAAATCTGCTCCCACTTTGACCTGGCTATCATTAATTTGAATTTCAATTTTCTTATCTTTTTTACTCATTTCTTACCTCTTTCAAGATACTATTTTACACAAAAAGCAAAAACCTGGCAAGTGATTTCTTGTAATTAAGAAGAAAAGAGCCTTTTAGGCTCTTCCTATCAATCAACTTTGTAGATCCAACCTTCTGGCGCTTCAACATCACCAAATTGGATACCAGTTAATTCATCATACAGCTTGCGGGTAACTGGACCGACTTCTGTCTCACTATAGAATACATGGAAATCATCACCATGTTGGATACCTCCGATTGGTGAGATAACTGCTGCTGTACCACAAGCTCCGGCTTCAACAAAGCGATCCAAATCATTAATCGGAACATCGCCTTCAACCGGAGTCAAGCCCAAGCGGTGCTCTGCCAAGTAAAGCAAGGAATATTTGGTAATGGACGGTAGAATGGATGGACTCAGCGGTGTTACAAATTCATTATTTGCTGTAATTCCAAAGAAGTTCGCTGATCCGACTTCTTCAATCTTAGTATGAGTTGATGGATCTAGGTAGATGACATCTGAAAAGTTACGAGTCTTAGCCATCTTACCTGGTAGGAGACTAGCTGCATAGTTACCACCTACCTTAGCGGCACCTGTACCATGTGGAGCCGCTCGGTCATATTCGTCTTGGATCAAGAAGTTGGTTGGAACCAAACCACCCTTGAAGTAGTTTCCAACTGGCATAGCAAAGATTGTAAAAATATACTCCTCTGCTGGTTTTACCCCGATGATATCTCCGATACCAATCAAAAGTGGACGAAGGTAGAGAGTTCCTCCTGTTCCATATGGAGGTACATATTCTTCATTTGCACGGACAACAGCCTTACAAGCTTCCACAAACATTTCAGTTGAAACTTGTGGCATCAAGAGACGATCGCAAGTGCGTTGCAGGCGCTTAGCATTCTCATCTGGACGGAAGAGCTGGACACTGCCATCCTTGGTTCGATAGGCCTTAAGTCCTTCAAAAGCCTGCTGACCATAGTGAAGGCTTGGAGAAGACTCAGAAATATGCAGGGTCGCATCTTCTGTCAGCTTGCCTTCCTCCCACTGACCGTTGCGGTAATAAGCTAAAAAGCGATAAGGCAATTTCATATATGAGAATCCTAGATTTTCCCAGTCGAGATTTACAGTCATAATCTTACTCCTCTACTTCCAAACTTCATTTTTTAGATACTCCTTATTTTACACCTTTTTAAGAAATTTTCAAGCATTATTTTCAATTTTCAGAAAATTTCGTTATTAAATTTTAGTTTGAAAAAACCAGCTCGTTTGAACTGGTTTGATAATTACTTAATATAAGCTGAGAAGACTTCTTCGTCTGAAATGGTATCAGAGATAAAGCTGCCGTTGCTGGTGCGCTCAGATAGGCTAAGATCAGCAAGGTTTACATCATAGACAGTTCCTTTATTAGAAAGCACCTGCAAAATTTGCTCCTCACTGGATTCTGCTTCAGTAGTAAAGAGGTCAAAGTCCACAGCTTCGCCATAGACTGGTCCAGCTACAAAGACACGATGTGGCTTGGTCTTAAGCTCTCTCAGAACTTGGAGACCACGATTTGCACGACTAGTAACAGGAATATCAGCGACTGCCATACGCTTGAGCGAACCACGCTGAGTCAGGATGTAAAGCGAGTCTGTGTTGGCGATAAAGGCTGCCGCTAGAACATCGTCCTTCTTAAGGTTGATGGCTTTAACCCCAGCTGCCTTAGCACCAATAACAGGTACTTCCTCAATATTGAAACGAAGGGCATAGCCATTCTTGGTCACGAGCATAACATCATCCAGCTTAATCGGCGCCAGAGCAATAACCTGGTCATCTTCATTTTTCAGCTTGGCAAACTTGAGCGACTTAGACTTGTAGGTCCGCCAAGGACTGAACTCCTTGCGCTCCACTCGCTTGATTTGACCTAACTTAGTCACTGCAAAGTAAGTGCCTTCCTCAAAGCTGTCCAGTAATTCTGTATAGATAACTTCTTCCTTGGTATCAAAGTTACTGATGGTCTGGCTGAGGTGTTCTCCAATTTCTTTCCAGCGGATATCTGACAGCTCATGAACAGGCCGGTAAATAACATTTCCGAGACTCGTGAAAATAAGCAAATGCTGAGTTGTCTTGGCCGGACTGACAAAAATCAGTCTGTCATCATCACGCTTGCCCATCTCCTCTAGGGTCGAAGCTGAGAAGGAACGCGGACTGGTTCGCTTGATATAACCAGAACGAGTCACGCTGACATAGGTTTCTTCCTCAACAATGAGACTAGCTGTATCAATCTCGATAGCGTTTGCTGTATCCTGCAGCTCACTGAGACGCGGATTACCAAACTTCTTTTTGACATCGCGGAGCTCTCGCTTCATGAGATTATACATGGTGCGCTCATCACCGATAATAGCAGCCAGCATCGCAATCTTCTCGCGAAGCTCTGCTTCTTCCTCTTCCAGAACCACTACGTCTGTATTGGTCAAACGGTAGAGTTGGAGAGTGACGATAGCCTCAGCCTGCTCCTCGGTGAAATCATAGCTGACCTTAAGATTTTCCTTGGCATCTGCTTTGTTTTCAGAAGCACGAATCAGGGCAATCACCTCGTCCAAAATGGAAATAACCCGAATCAGTCCTTCCACGATATGGAGCCGTTTCTCAGCCTTAGCCTTGTCAAAACGGCTTCGAGCCAGAATAATCTCCTTGCGGTGGGCAATATAACTGGTCAAGATTGGTACAATCCCCACCAAACGAGGCGTGAAATTGTCGATCGCTACCATGTTGAAGTTGTAATTAACTTGCAAATCAGTGTACTTGAAAAGATAGTTAAGAATCAGCTCAGTATTAGCGTCTTTCTTGAGCTCGATGGCAATGCGAAGACCGTCACGGTCGGATTCGTCCCGCACCTCAGCAATGCCAGCCACCTTATTATTGACCCGCACATCGTCAATCTTCTTGACCAAGACCGCTTTATTAATCTCGTAAGGAATCTCGGTGATGACGATTTGCTCTTTACCGCCCTTCAACTTTTCAATCTCAGTTCTGGAACGCACCACGACGCGACCTTTACCAGTCTCATAGGCTTTCTTGATCTCATCACGGCCTTGGACAATAGCTCCTGTCGGGAAGTCTGGACCAGGCAGAAACTCCATGAGTTTGTCCACCTTGGCAGACGGATGGTCAATCATATAGATGACAGCGTCAATAACTTCGGCTAGATTATGAGGAGGAATATCCGTCGCATAACCAGCTGAAATCCCAGTTGCTCCATTGACCAAAAGATTAGGAAAGGCTGCCGGCAGAACGGTTGGCTCTTTCTCAGTATCATCGAAGTTCCAGGCAAAAGGAACGGTATCTTTCTCGATATCCTGCAAAAGATAGCCAGCCATCTCAGACAGGCGCGCCTCAGTATAACGCATAGCCGCCGGTGGATCACCGTCCATGGAACCATTATTCCCGTGCATCTCAACAAGAATCTCACGGTTTTTCCAGTCCTGAGACATGCGGACCATAGCATCGTAGATGGAGCTGTCACCGTGAGGGTGGAAATTCCCCATAATATTCCCGACAGACTTGGCAGACTTGCGGTAGCCCTTGTCAAAGGTGTTACCGTCCTTGTTCATGGAATAAAGAATACGGCGCTGAACAGGCTTCAAGCCATCGCGAATGTCTGGCAAGGCCCGCTCTTGAATGATGTACTTGGAGTAGCGACCAAAGCGCTCTCCCATGATGTCCTCAAGGGACATGTTTTGAATATTACTCATATAGGATACAGAGCCCGTAAAATACAAAGTGAAAATAGGAAATTATTGCAGTGAGCGATGCTCACAAGAGAATTTATCTTTTTCACACAGTATTTAGGGCGTGTTCAACTCCTTTCAAAGAATGTAGAGTAGTTTTTTATAAAATAAAGGATATTTTACGGAAATTAGTCCCGTGTTCAGTTACTATAAGTAACCAAACTATCCTTTCTGTAGTTTAATGTTTTAAATTACGTTCTTTATTTAGTCAGTGATTGGTGAGTCTTGCCTCAGCATATTCAATCATCTTCTCAGCGGTTTCTTTGTCATAGTGGAAGCCGGTTTTGAGAGAGAAAGCTTGGGCTTCTTTGTGGAAAAAGTCCATGGTAGCAAAGAGAGACTTGGTAATTTTTTTCTGGTCAGAAAAGTCAAGCAAGGCTGTAAATTCCTTCTCTTTCTCAGCAGGCAAATACTGAAAGAGGTACTTGTAGTTCTTGCCAACATCGACAGTTCCTTTATCTGCTGCCACTTGCCAAGCTAAAAGCTTGAGCAATTCTTGCTGGCAGATTCCATACAGATGATCTGTTGCATAAACCAGCTGGTTCCGATAAATGCCCTTGACTACATAGGCTGACACCCACCAAAATTCATTACAGGATTTGTCAAAGTCAGTCGCGATGGCTGGTGCCGTCCAATAGCGCTTGGGTGTCGGTGCGTAAGGAGCAAACAGTCCCTGCGGGTCATCCAGCACCGTGAAATCCGCTTCGCTATCCACCCACTCTTTGATATGCTCCTTGGGGCAAAGAGTCAAATCTATCCGATTGCCATCTTCAAAGAGCATGAGATAGAGGCGACGATGGTCTAGTAGAACATGCTGCTCAATCACGCGCTCGCCAAACCTTTCCAACCAAGCAAGGTCGGCCACCAGAGCATGCAAATCCTCCACAATGTAGACCACATCATAGTCTTGGAACTCATCCTTGGTAGCATTTGGGTTTGTCCGCGAACCAGACATAGCGACAGCGTAGACCTGTAGCGCTTTTGCAGTTTGCAAAATCACATCAAACATCTCGGTTTCAGTTTTCATGGGAATACCTATCTTTTCAGTGGAACTTCTTTATATAGAATCAAAGTTGGCAAAGCGGATTCCTGCATGTCTCGAAAGATGAGACCGACCATTCCAAGTATAGTCATCTAATCACTCCTCTGCTCACCTAAATCTAAAAATAACTCTACTTTTCCTTTTTAAATTTAAAACTTTCTCCATTAGTTGCAGAAATGCCATCAGATGTAAAAGGTTGATATTCAATAGTATTTTCGTCAACTTTTTTAATCTGATGACGATTACCATTGACATCAACAATAGTGAATTGATCGCCTTTTTTATCTTTTACTTCACCTTTTTCAGCAATTTTTTCCTTACCGTTTAAAATATTCCATTTACCTTGCTTTTCTTCAAAAACATAGGTGCTTTTTGTTTTTTCACTCTTCCATGTACCGTTTAGCCAGGCTTCTTGCGAAGAGCAAGCAGTTAGGACAAATACTGAAAACACAAGCAATGCCAGTGTATAGATTTTTTTCATTTTTATAATCTCCTAATTTTTTTATTTATTTTAACATTAATTCCCTTTTTACCTTTTCTGATTTTCAGAAAGAAATATTGATTTAAAACTTCTTGATAGAAAAACTAACGTTCGTCTTTTTCTCAATAAAAACTCGCCTAATTTTGATAAACAGAATTTGACTTTAAATACTCCGTCAGAAAATTTGATACCTTTACTTTAGCTCTAGCGATCTTGTAAGAATATTTAGCGAGAGTTTTTTTAATATGGAGAATAATTCATGAATTCAATCCAAATAATCCAATTTGAACGCATTTAATTTTGTTTCAGAATCATACTGAACTATAGCAATCTTCTTATGAAGCTTATCTAATTCTTCATCATCTAGTTCCTTATAGGTTGCTACATCAATAAAACGATTAATTGTATCATTATCAGATTCTTTATTGCTATTGTAATTATAAATAATCAATTCAGAATCTGTCTCCAAAAGTGAATTAAGAATATTATTCCACCACCAAAAGTCACTATCACCGAGTGATAAACCATATAATATAAACAAATCAGAATTATTGAAATATGATTTATATTTTTTATCATTCTGAGCCCAATAGGGTTTTAAAAAATTCTTTGCTTTGTCTCTATTATTAACATTTGTTATTTGATTTTCGTTATCGAAACCAAATAACATTGACTTTGGAACATTTTGAAAACCATGAGGATGAGTGATATTGGTCATCAAATAACTGGAGTAATTAGTATCTTTATTTAAATATTCCTCAGGTATATAACCTGGCTCCCATTCTTTAGTTTCGGGGTTGAAAGCTTTCGAGAGAATCGTACCTCTATCTTCAGGATTTGGATAAAACTTAATCTGCCTATCTGCAAACTTATGGGGATGCGGATCAAATTGTCCTTTATCAAGCAATAAAATATTATCTAACATCGAAGTATAGTTGAAATTTAAAATTTCCCAGTTAAATAAAGAATAATGTTTGGTTTTACGAGGGAAACCCAATTTATTGAAATTTCTCGTATCTAAATCACCTAAAAAACGGGTAAAAGAATTAAGAGCAATTCCTTTTTCTGTGCTATCATTCCCTAACCTAGCAAGCATATTAGGAGTAATTATTTCATTTAAAAAATTTGAAAACTCGATTTGAAATTGAGTGAAATCTTTAGTCAATTTTACTATATTCTGCCAGTTAGGTTGATTAAAAATCTCAATTAAACTATTCTCGAAGTCACTCCAGTTTTGCTTGATATTAGGATCTTTTTCATTATCTTTCTTATCCTCAGTCATTTTTTGAAAAATCATATTATCCTTATCAAAATTCTTATAACAAAGATAATTATAAAAATTTTGATAAGAAGTTCGGTACGGAGATTTAAGATATTCCATTAACTGAATATCTACACCATTTCCAAAGAGAGCCATGATATTAATTTGTCCATCATTAGCTAGTTTTTTAAACTCTTGATTTGTATAAATATTATAGCCCATATTTTCTTTATCATCCTTTCAAAACACCATCTCCCCACTCTCCTCAAGCGTAAACTTAACATTATCCTCAATCCACTTACGGCGTGGTTCGACCTTGTCTCCCATGAGGACATTGACACGGCGTTCGGCGCGAGCAAGGTCTTCGATGGTGACACGGATGAGAGTGCGAGTTTCAGGGTTCATAGTGGTCTCCCAGAGTTGATCGGCATTCATTTCACCTAACCCCTTGTAGCGTTGAAGCATGGCACCTTTGCCAAACTTGCGACGCAGGTCTTCCAGTTCGCCATCAGTCCAGGCATACTCGACAACTTCGCTCTTTCCCTTGCCCTTGGACATTTTGTAAAGAGGAGGAAGGGCAATATAGACACGGCCAGCTTCAACCAGCGGACGCATATAGCGATAGAAAAAGGTCAGCAACAAGGTTTGAATATGGGCACCGTCAGTATCCGCATCTGTCATGATGATGATCTTGTCATAGTTGGCATCCTCAAGGGTAAAGTCCGACCCAACACCAGCTCCGATCGTGTAGATCATGGTGTTGATTTCTTCGTTCTTGAGAATATCGACCATCTTAGCCTTAGCGGTATTGATAACCTTACCGCGCAGTGGAAGGATGGCTTGGAACTTACGGTCACGTCCTTGCTTGGCAGAGCCACCGGCAGAGTCTCCCTCGACCAGATAGAGTTCGTTCTTGGCTGGATTCTTAGATTGGGCCGGAGTTAGCTTACCAGAGAGTAAGCCCTTGTCTTTCTTATTTTTCTTGCCATTACGGCTTTCGTCACGCGCCTTGCGGGCCGCTTCTCTGGCATCTCTAGCCTTGATAGCCTTGCGGATGAGGTTTGATGCCAACTCACCGTTTTCCAAGAGGAAGAAAGTCAGCTTGTCAGAGACAATGGAGTCCACAGCAGGACGAGCCAAGGGACTACCTAACTTGTCCTTGGTCTGGCCTTCAAACTGCAGGTGTGCCTCAGGGACCAGAATGGACAGAACAGCGGCCAAACCTTCGCGGTAGTCCGAGCCTTCCAAATTCTTGTCCTTTTCCTTGAGCAGGCCAGTCTTTCTGGCATAGTCGTTCATGGCCTTGGTAATTGCGGTCTTGAGTCCCGTCTCGTGGGTACCTCCGTCCTTGGTGCGGACGTTATTGACAAAGGACAGGATATTATCGGCGTAGCCGTCGTTGTACTGGAGGGCAACCTGAACTTGAAAGCCGCTCTCCTCGCCCTCGAAATAGAGGACAGGAGTCAGGGTTTCCTTGTCTTCATTGAGATAGCTGACAAAGTCTTCGACCCCGTTTTCATAATGGAACTCTACTTTTTCGCCAGTCCGCTCATCGGTCAAAGACAAGCGAACATTCTTAAGAAGGAAAGCAGATTCCTTAAGCCGCTCGGCAATAGTGTTATACTTAAAATCAATCGTTGAAAAAATCGTATCGTCCGGCATAAAGGTCACTTTGGTTCCAGACTTGGACTTAGGTGCAGTACCGATTTTCTTGAGCGTAGTGACTGGTTTTCCGCCATTTTCAAAGCGCTGCTTGTAGACTGTACCGTCACGGGTAATTTCTACTTCTAACCAGCTAGATAGGGCATTAACGACCGAAGAACCTACACCATGGAGTCCTCCTGAAGTTTTATAACCACCTTGACCAAACTTACCACCAGCATGTAATACTGTAAAAATGACCTCAACAGTAGGGATACCCATAGCGTGCATACCAACTGGCATCCCGCGTCCATGGTCAGATACTGTTAAGCTCCCATCTTTATTGATGGTGACATCAATCCGATCACCAAAACCTGATAAAGCCTCATCAACCGCATTATCCACGATTTCCCACACTAAATGATGGAGTCCTGTCCCGTCAGTGGATCCGATATACATACCTGGACGTTTACGTACCGCATCCAACCCTTCTAATACTTGAATGGCATCATCATTATAATTATTAATATTGATTTCCTTCTTTGCCACAAGGAACCTCCTGCATTATTCATCCTTACTATCTTACAAGTTTTTATAAAATTTTGCAAAAGTTTTTGTCACAAAAGCCTTGAAATAAACATTTTTATCGGATTAGACAAATAATTTACTAGATTGTTAAATACAAAGCAAAATTCGTGATATAATAAATTTATGATAAATACAATTTTGGGCCTAATTTTGGCATATTTACTGGGTTCAATTCCAACAGGTTTATGGATTGGACAGATTTTCTTTAAAAAGAATTTACGAGAATACGGTAGTGGAAATACCGGCACAACTAATACTTTCCGTATTTTAGGAAAGACAGCTGGAACTGTTACTTTTGCAATCGACTTTCTAAAAGGAACTCTTGCAACCCTACTTCCACTTTTTCTCCATATCAATGGTATATCACCCATGATTTTTGGTCTAATAGCTGTTCTTGGCCACACCTTTCCTATCTTTGCTGAATTTAAGGGAGGCAAGGCCGTTGCTACAAGTGCAGGTGTTGTTCTTGGATTTTCTCCCCTCTTCTTTTCCTATCTGATTATTATTTTTATTGTAACGCTTTACTTGGGAAGTATGATTTCTTTGGCTAGCATTGTTGTAGCTGGCTTTGCGATTATTTCCGTTCTTATATTTCCTTTATTAGGAATTATCCTTCCTAGTTACGATCTTCTTTTTACTTTGATCATTATTCTTCTAGCATCAATTATTCTGATTCGACATAGAGATAACATGGAAAGAATTAAAAATAAATCGGAGAATCTTATCCCTTGGGGAATCAATATCACTAAACAAGTACCAAAAAAATAAGCCCTAGGGCTTATTTTTTAGTCTTCTTGACTCTTCTTGAAACCAAGGATTCCCAAGAAAGCAGTAAACAAGGATACAATTAGTAAAGCTGGTGACTCTTTTGTTCCAGTTTCAGGAAGTCTAGCCTTAGATGATGTAAATGTTTTAGCAACATTAACTGTCAAAAGCTTACTGTTTGTAACAACTTCTTCCTTCTTCTCTTCTTTTGCAGGGTCTACTGTGCCTGCTGGTTTAGGAGACGGTTGAACTACATTGCCATTTGAAGAGTAATTGGAAGAGGTTGATAGTTTTGGCTACTTTGATTCTGATTAGACTGGCCATTTGGAACATCTGTTCTGCCAGGATAAGATTTTGGATCAGATGGATCAGTTCCATTTTTGATTTCTTCAATATCAGAAACTCCATCTCCATCGCTATCTTTTTTAGAAGAAATAGAAATCGTACGGGAATTTGGATTTATAACCGAATATGCACTTAAATCTGCTTTAGCTAGATAGTCAGCAAAAGCAACGTCCATAGAAGGGCCTTCTTCTCGCGCACCACCCAACATGGTGTAGCCATCACCACCGGCTGCTAAGAAATCATTTGTTGTCAAATAGTATTCTTTAGCAGGATCTAAGTTTTCATACTTACCGGTTTCTGGGTTTTTAATTTCAATATACAAAATACGTTTTTCAGCAGGCAAGGTTGTATCGTAATAAACCTTAGCACCTGAAACCTGTAGGAAGCCTCCGCTTGGTTCAAGAAGAGGTTGTCCATTTTCATCTAAAACAGGCTGGCCATTTTTTTCTTGTAAGATTGATCCAAGAGATTTAGCAAACATATCAGCAATGTTTTGACCTGTTACTTTGATTTGAGAAATGGTGTTTCCGAAAGGAAGAACCGCGATCACATCACCTTTTGTAATTGGCTTATCTTTGGCAATCGTTTCACGCAAACCACCACCGTTTGTCACAGCAAGATATGTTTTATGGCTAAATCCAGTTTGGCCGTATTCGTAAAGGGCGTCCGCCACCACATTACCAAGATTGGTCTCGCGAACCCGGACATTTTCACGCTGGCCGTTTAGCTCAACTGGACTGTTATCACGGACCACTTTAGCATTTTCAGCATCATAAGCTTCCTTAATTTTCTTGACCATAGCTGCTATTTTAGCATTTGGTACAACATCTTTAGTAGAAGCTGCAGAGATTTGTTGTGGATTTCCCAATAATTGATTAGCCTTATAAGTAATTTTACCAATGTTATTCAAATAACTTCCCGTTTGGTTATAAGTAACATTGTCTCCATAGGTTGTAGATTGAACTGTATGAGAGTGACCGTCAATAACCGTTACACGTTTGCCTTTGAGCTTTGGATTATTTGAAAGAGCTTCAGCTAAAGTAGATCCACGCCACTCTACTGGAGTAGTCGTATCAACACCTAAGTGAGCCAAAACCACATAATTCTTGTATGTTTTCCCCTCGGCAGCAGCGCGAGCTTCTACTTCATCAATAACTGAATTAACTTCTGAAATTGGATCTTTAAAAGTTACGCCTTGAACATTCTTAGGATGAGTTTTGGTTGCAGTTTCAGGTGTTGTCACACCGATTACCACAAACTCATCACCCACAACATTCTTATCCTTATCTACGATAGTTGACGCTTCAAATAAGCGAGCACCATTTACATAGGTGTTAGAACTTAAAAGAGGAAAATTAAGAATTTCTTTATATTTCTTAGCTTCATCTAGGCCAAAATCAAACTCATGGTTCCCAACGGCCATGGCATCGTAGCCCATCTCATTGAGTAGTTTAGCACGCTCTTCACCTTTGGAGCTATTTGAAATTGGCAGTCCTTGAAAGGCATCTCCCGCATCAACTACAAGAGTTGAAGGATTGTTTTTTCGTTCCTCTTCAATAACGGCTGCTAATTTAGCGTCTCCAATAACTCCTTTTTCTTCAACAATACGTCCGTGAACGTCATTTGTATGGATAATATTCGCTTCAAGCAAATCATTTTGTTGACCGGAAGCGCTTTCTTTACCCTGCGCACTTGTATCAATAGCTCCGTCCGGGACATTACCCTCTTGAGCTGAAGTTACTGCTGCAACTTCTTGACTAGGTTCAGTAGCTACTTGTTCATCTGCGTATGCCTGATGAGCTAGAAATGCTGGAGCAAGCAATAAAAGCGGTAAAAGAATTTTTTTCTTTTGCATAAACCGTCCTCTTTTTCTTTTTTATTAGTTTTATTATATCGAAAAAGGGAGTAAAAGTGAATTATTTTCTGTTATTTACCTATTTATGTTCGTATCTAAACAAAAAATCTGAGATCTTATTTATCTCAGATTTCTATAGTTTATCCTTCAAAAACAACTTCCCCATCACAGATGGTGAACTTCACTTGGCCTTTAAGCTTTTCACCAACAAAAGGTGAATTGGCAGCCTTGGAGGCAAAGTGGTCAGTCACAAGTCTATCGGCTTCCGGGTCAAATATTATCAAATCTGCAGGACCATCCTGAGCGATGAAGCCAACATCAAAACCATACAAACGTGCTGGATTGATTGTCATTTTCTCCAAAAGTTCCATCAAGCTCAGATGGCCAGCCTCAACTAGGTAGGTCAGTCCCAGAGAAAGCGAAGTCTCAAGACCAGTCATACCAGAAGGTGCTTTAGTGATGTCTTCAACATTTTTCTCGTCAGCATGATGTGGAGCATGGTCCGTCGCAATGACAGAAATGACACCAGATTTGAGCCCATCGATAACTGCTAGCCGGTCCGATTCTAAGCGCAGAGGCGGATTCATTTTAGCATTGCTACCCTTAGTCAATAGCAGAGCTTCTGTCTTAGAAAAGTGCTGAGGTGCTGCTTCAGCAGTGACTTGAGCGCCTAGCTTCTGAGCGAATTCCACAACCTTTACACTCTCAGCCTTGGACAAATGCTGGATATGCACATGAGCCTTTGCATCATAAGCAATCATAACATCGCGAGCAATCATGCTGTATTCTGCCACACCTGTCGCGCCGCAGATATGAAAATGCTCTTTGGCAATATGCTCATTGAAACCAAGTATGCCGTTGAGATTGGGATCTTCCTCATGCAAGCTGATAAAGGTGTCATTTTTACGTGCTTCTACGAGCGCCTGGCGGACAATGCCAGCGTTGGTCAGCGGAATACCGTCATCAGAAAAACCAACCGCTCCTGCTGCCAAGAGACCTTGGAAATCTGTCAGATGCTGCCCATCAAAATTCTCTGTAATCGTCGCGACCGACTTGATATGGATATTTTCCCGACTAGCTGACTCCAGCACTTCCTTCAGGGTTTCAACTGTAGAGATGGTCGGATTGGTATTAGCCATCATAACAACTGTCGTAAAGCCACCTGCTGCTGCTGCCAAGGCTCCCGTATGAATATCTTCCTTATGAGTCTGGCCCGGCTCCCGGAAATGCACATGTATATCCACCAAACCCGGAGCCACAACCAAACCACTGGCATCAATGACTTTTGCATCTTTCGCCTGCAAATCTTGACCGATTTTAACAATCTTTTTCCCCTCAACCAAGAGGTCAGTAATTTGGTCAAAACCAGTCTTAGGATCCATAACTCGTCCGTTTTTGATTAATAGCATCGTCTTATCTCCTTATTCGTAAAAGTCCACCTGCGTATCCAACAGCTTATCCCCGTCATAAACAAACTTTGCAGAAAAGAAAGGCTTGTCTTCTAAAAGCCACTCAACAAAGGTATGATCGCCTTCCCAGGTTGGTTTAGATAAGACCTGGTCATAGGGTACCCATTCCAAAGTCCCTTCATTGCAGTCAATCAGTTCCCCCTCAAACTCGGTCACCTTAAAAACATAGGTATACCAGTCCAAATTAGGAGTAAACTCTGGAAAAGTAATAATGCCTTTGAGAACGGGCTTGGCCTTTAGACCTGTTTCCTCTAAAATCTCGCGTGCAGCACATTCCTGCGGGGTTTCTCCTCGCTCTAGTTTGCCACCGACACCAATCCACTTCCCAGCATGAACATCGTTGGGCTTTTTGTTGCGGTGCAGCATGAGAAACTCCCGGCCATTATCAATATAACAAATCGTTGCTAACTGAACCATACTACCTCCTAAGCTAACCAATCGATAGGTTCCAAGCCTTTAGCCACTAAAAAATCATTGGTACGAGAAAAAGGTTTACTACCAAAGAAACCACGATAAGCGGACAGCGGACTTGGGTGAGCTGACTCGATTATCAAATGTTGGGAATTGCTAATCAAGGCTTTTTTCTTGCGGGCGTAAGAACCCCAGAGGATAAAGACGACTGGATCAGTCTTCTCATTAACTACCTTGATAATAGCATCCGTAAAAGGCTCCCAGATTAAACCGGCATGCGCATTTGCCTGACCAGCAGGCACTGTCAGCCCAGCATTAAGCAAGAGAACACCCTGCTGAGCCCAGGAAGTCAAATCATGCGACTCTTTCACTCCGATATCATCAGCCAGTTCTTTGAGAATATTCTGCAAAGAAGGCGGAGCTGGAATGTCATCAGGCACCGAAAAACTCAAGCCCTGTGCCTGTCTCGGTCCGTGGTAGGGATCCTGCCCTAAAATAACCACCTTAACATCCGCTAAATCTGTCGTCTGAATCGCGTTAAACACCTTTTCCCGCGGTGGGTAAATGGTTCCTGAAGCATACACTTCATCTAAAAAATGATTGATTTTTGCAAAATAACCTTCCGGCAGCTGCTCCTTAATCAAAGCGTGCCAAGCTGAATGCTGCATATATGTCTCCTCTCATTTCCTAGGATTGGATTTTTTATCGAATCCACCTAAATGCTCTTCTTAGTTCTGCTGTGCCATTTTCCAGAAAACAGCGACCGTGAGCCAGAATGATTTTTTCTGGTTTCCATGCTAACATCTGCTCTAAGCACTTCTTTGCTTCTTTTTGGTAACCGACAAAAGTCATACGGTAGTCAATAGGGGTCTGCCCATCCGGAGCTGAAACACGAACTAATTTATAAGCCTTGCTGCGAAGCGGACTTGCAAAATGCTCTGTTTCAAAATTCTCAATCAAATCCGTCAAAATCAAGGTTCCACTGTCCTTGTGGAAAAAGACCACTTCCTCAATATAAGCACTTCCCTTGAAAACCAACTGATCTATCTGGTCTGCCCAAACTTGTGGAGCCTCATTCGTCAGCTTTTCATCAAAAGAGACTGGGATTTTCTGCTTGGATGCTCTTCTTTCAACTCCTGGGCTAGACCAAGCAACTGCCTCAGGATAACGCTTCTTCCAGTCAGCCATATAGGCATAGTGAATCTTATTAGGTGAAACAAGGTGTGCGACTGGTCCCAAAGCATCTAACTGGTCAAACAAGGCTTGATTTGGTTGGATTGGTGAATGGCACCAGAGCTGGCCATTTGCTAACTTGATGACCGTCATGCGGGTAGAAAATGGCAACTTTGTCAGCACCGCATCCATCTCAATCAAATCACCGTCGACAATCCAGATATTCTCAGCAATGGGCTTCAAGGTATAAAGCGGTTCATAGATAGGAACAGGTCTTTTCATCTTCAATCATTCCTTTTCAACGACTTTAGTTTGGAAATTTTTGGCCACAAACGGCTTTTCTTCAAATCTTGAGAATACTGACTTAAACCAAGAGCAGAAACTAGTAAAATCTGTGGTAAAAATTGGATAAGATAACGGGTTTTCCCACCTTCAAAAATCTGTAGGAAGAGTAAGCCTCCAAAAACAGCAAGATTCAAAAAATTGATGCGATCATCAGGTCGGAACTTCCATAAAGTCATAACGAGACCTAGACTCATAACAATCCAAACTAGCTGCTTGATAAGAGCATAATAAACATACTCCTTCTTATCAATGCTTAAAAAGAATGTCCGAACAAACTGAGCAAGTGGATTGTTCTTTGTCTTTTCGTATAAAGGATTAATAAATGGTGTCTTTTCATTTTCAACATCCCGATAGAGCCAACCCAGAGTCCCCTCTGCCACTGTTAGAGATTGCTTGTAATATAAGTGCCCCCAAAATGTCGCGGGTGTATATTCCTTCAATCGACGCTTAATTTCCTTAATGACATTTTCCTTAGCGAACATGCCATTATTATAGTCATCCCTCTTGCTGGGTTCAATATATTGGAGTAACCCTTCTTTCATATCTGCTTGATTATGACCTATGTATGTAAGCCCCAAATTGATAAAGAGAAGTGGTCCTTTAGTTAACCCTTCTTTTTGAATAATTGTCACTTCATTCTGATTTTTAATCCCGGTATTTACTAGACTGTAGAGCATAGCAAAAGAGAGAGAGAATACGCATAAAACTAAAAAGAATTGCTTCCACTGCTTCTGCAAAAAGAATGTTACGAAGAAGGCAATCAAGAGAATCATGACTGTCGGGCGAACAAAATATAAGAAGCCTGTTAGCAACCCCAACGAAATACTTAAGGCAGTCAATTTCTTAATACTGTCAGCTTTAAAGATTCCAAAAATTAAGAAAATCTGTAAAGAAATAAAGGGCAGTGGCGGAATATCCGTATACATAGAGAAGAAATAAGGAGAAAATCCAGCCAAAAGTACATAAAGACTAAAAACGATATCAGCCGATTTTTGATTAAAGAATTTTTGACTTCCCTTATACAAAATACACGCAGTTAGATTAGCATACACCATGTTTAGTCCCTGCATTATCCAAAGTGCAGACGACTCCCCAAACAGCTTGTAGAAAAAGCGTTCGTAGAGAAAGAGAGGTAAGTTATTTGGGTTACGTGTGATATAGCTTGAAATCGATGTTTCTTTAAGTAAGCGAAATGCCCCGTTCAGAACAACTGCTGCATCCCGACGCACCAGTAATTCAGCTGCCCAAATCATAATAAGCTGAAAAATGATCACAGCTAGCATGATCGCTAATTTATGTCGCATCAAATAGCGGTATACTTTTAAAACTTCTTTACGATAATAATAAGCTCCAATCAGCAAGATACCAAAAATTGGATAGGCCCAATAACTCATCTCACTGATATAAAAGATTGAAACAAGAAACCAATGTACTACAAGGACTAACATGATTTTTTGTAAAATGGAAAACGATAGACGATAAATCTTTGACATAGGCTTATTATAGCAAAAATCAAGGTTTTTAGCTAAGAAAATACAGCAATCAAGAGACTGCTGCTTTTCTTTTAGCAAAGATAAAGTATCTGTTTCGATATGAAATATCGTTTAAACTCAAGCAGAACAAACTCTTAAAGATGCCAATTTTCTTGGTCTTCCTTAAAGCGTTTCAATAAGGCTAATCCTTCAGCATTGATATAACCTTCTTGCTCAGCTAGGTGAATCAACTCTGTATAGTTTGACAAAGTCACTAATTTCACACCCGCTTCATTGAAGTTTTTATCTGCTTTTGGCAGCTCATAGGTAAAGATAGCTGCTGCACCAATCACATCCGCACCTTCACGTTTCGCTGCAGCAATAGCATCTAAAACAGAACCACCTGTCGAGATTAAGTCCTCAATAACAACCATCTTCTGCCCTGGCGCTACCCGTCCTTCAATTTGATTGCCCGCTCCGTGATCTTTTGGTTTGCTGCGAATGTAGGCAAATGGCAGGTTCATCTTATCAGCGATAATGGCTCCGTGGGGAATACCGGCTGTCGCAGTTCCAGCAATGACTTCTACATCTGGAAATTCTGCCCGAATTTTTTCGACGAAACCATCTTCAATCAAGGTCCGAGTCTCTGGATAGGCCAAGGTCACACGGTTGTCTGTGTAAATAGGTGACTTGATACCTGATGCCCATGTAAAAGGCTCTTCTGGCTTCAAATACACTGCTTTGATTTTCAATAAATCACGCGCAATCTCTTTTGCTAAAGTCATTATTTGCTCCTTATAAATTTGAAATTTTATGATACTGTTAATTTTGTATAACGATTTAATTCGAATTACTTGTTTTGCTTAGCTATTCCACTGCTTCTTTATTTCATGATAAGCATCCCAAGGATTTTCAGCTTGGATAATCGGACGACCGACTACAATATAATCACTACCGATTTGATGTGCTTCTTGCGGAGTCATAACCCGTTTCTGGTCACCAATTTCTGCTCCAGCTGGTCGAATACCCGGTGTCACACAGAGAAAGTCTTCAGCAGTAGCCGCCTTAATTAGTTCAACTTCTTGAGCTGAACAAACTACACCATCCAAACCAGCTTCCTTAGCTTTACGAGCGTAATTTACAACAGACTCCTGAACCGTTGTCTGGATGTTTTGACAATCACGCATATCTTCTTCACTGGTCGAGGTCAGCTGAGTCACTGCAACCAGTTTAGCCTTGTCTCCCAAAACCTTCTTAGCTTCGCTCATCATCTCCACACCGCCAGCTGCATGAACCGTCACCATGTCGATGCCAAAAGTTCCTAAGACAGACATGGCTGAGCGCACAGTATTGGGAATGTCATGTAGCTTCAGATCCAAGAAAATGCTGTGTCCAAGTCCTTTCAAATAATGAACAATTTCTGGACCGATAGCATAGAAGAATTCCATACCGATTTTTACAAATAGTTTTTCATCTTCTGGAAAATGCTCCAAAAAAGCTTTGACATCGTCAAAAGATGGAAAGTCAAGGGCGATAATAGGACGTTCTTCACGCATGTAGGGATAATCTCCTTTTTTGATTATTAGCTTTAAAGAACTCCGGCAGGTACTCCTGTTGTCAACTATATCTTCACACTAGACTCGAAAATATAGAAAAAACCTTGCCTGAGAGCAAGGTTACACGAAAATGTGGCAGAATTTGCCATTCAAACGTATGATCCTTAGTAGCCTCTCTGGACTTCTTTAAAGGTTATATTTAGTTCATTCTATAATTTCACAGCAAGATTGTCAAGCAAAAATGTAACTTTAAAGCAAATTATCTCGAACTTCTTTTCGTAAGCTTTCAAGACTTTCGATGCCGTATTTATCCATCGCCTTAGGCAGATCTTCAATGATGGTCGGACAGGCATATGGATCTGTGAAATTGGCAGTTCCCACTCCAATAGCTGAAGCGCCCGCTATAAACATCTCCAGAGCAGCCTCCGCCGAATCAACTCCCCCCATACCAATGATAGGAAGTTTGCTTGCCTGCGCCACTTGACGGATCAGCTTGAGCGCTACCGGAAAGACAGCTGGACCCGACATACCACCTGTGCCATTAGCGATAATATGCTTGCGTGACTTCAAGTCAAATCGCATACCTACCAAGGTGTTAATCATGGTAAATCCAGCAGCTCCAGCATCTTCAACGGCCTTGGCTACCTGAGTAATATCAGCCACACTCGGAGTTAATTTGACATAGACAGGTACATCAGAAGTATCTACTGCTGCCTTGGTTGCTTGGTAAGCCAACTCTGGAACTTGACCAATCAAAAGCCCAGCATTTCCATGGTCAACATTAGGACAGGAGATATTGAGCTCAATAGCCTTTACATTAGGGGCTTGAGAAATTTTCCCAGCCACTGTGGCATATTCTTGATTGGAAAAACCTGCTACATTAGCGATGATTGGAAGGTCGGGATAATGTTTTTCCAACCAAGGCAGTTTTTCAGCTAGAACAGCCTCAACACCTGGATTTTGCAGACCGATGGCATTGAGCATTCCAGCTGGCGTTTCTGCCACACGCGGAGTGGGATTGCCAAAGCGGGGCTCCAAAGTCGTAGCCTTTATCATGATAGAACCCAGCAAGTCCAAGTCATAGTATTTGGCATATTCTTGACCGAAACCAAAGCAACCTGATGCTGGAATAATTGGATTTTTCAGGTCCAAGCCTGGCAAGGAAACTCTTAAACGTTTATCACTCATTTTTTCCTCCTAGACAATAATCGTGCCCGTTTCGAAGACCGGACCATCTTCACAAACCCGCTTATTGACTGACTCGTCCTGACCTGCCACATGAACGACACAAGCATAGCAGGCACCCATACCACACGCCATACGAGATTCCATGGAGAGATAAGCATGCGGATGATCCTGAAACTTACGATCGACGTACTGAAGCATAGCTGGCGCTCCACAGGAATAGACAGCCACATAGTCTTGGGTCATCTCATCTACCACCGCTGATACATAGCCCTTGCGACCATAGGAACCATTATCCGTCGTGACAATGACATCAGCGTATTTTTTCATTTCTGCTTCCAAAATAACAGCAGATTTATCATAAAATCCCAGAACAGCTGTCACTTGAGCTCCCTTAGCATGCAATTCTTTAGCAACCTCAAGCAGGGGAGGGACACCAATCCCACCACCGATTATCAAAACTCGGTCACCTGTCCTTACAGGGCTCAAATCAAAGCCATTGCCCTGAGGCCCCATAACATCAAGAAACGAGCCGACTGGCAGTTGAGAAAAAATAGCCGTCCCGCCGCCTTCTATCCGATAGATGATGCGACAAGTAAGATTGTCACGATCAATCTCTGCGATTGAGATAGGCCGGCGCAAAAGCTTGCTGTCATCTGGTACCCGAATATGTAAAAACTGCCCAGCCTGCATCTGGCTGACCATTTGGCCCTTTAGGAGCATGGAAAAAATATTAGGTGCAATTTCTACTTGCTCTAGCAGTTCCATCTGTTCCAGCATAATCTTACCAAATCTCTTTTTGCAACTGTCACTAACCATGACAACCTCACTTTCTACAAGAAAAAACCTCGCCACAGCAAGGTTTCGCAAAAAACAAGGCAGTCAATTGCCTCTTATATCGTTTTTCCTACCTTGCAGCCTCACTGGACTTGATTAAAGGTTTAAATTTATCATATTCTACAACTAAATAGATGTTTTGTCAATCCTATTATGATAAAATAGTCCTATGAGAATTCAACAACTACACTATATTATCAAAATCGTCGAAACTGGCAGCATGAATGAGGCTGCCAAGCAACTTTTTATTACCCAGCCTAGCCTATCTAATGCTGTGAGGGACCTCGAAAACGAGATGGGGATTGATATTTTCATTCGCAATCCCAAGGGAATCACTTTGACCAAAGATGGCATGGAATTTCTATCTTATGCTCGTCAAGTGGTTGAGCAAACACAACTTCTAGAGGAACGGTACAAGAACCCTGTCGCCCATCGCGAACTCTTCAGCGTATCTGCCCAACACTATGCTTTTGTAGTCAATGCTTTTGTCTCCCTCCTTAAGAAAAGTGATATGGAAAAATATGAGCTATTTCTTCGGGAAACTCGTACTTGGGAAATCATTGATGACGTTAAAAACTTCCGCAGTGAAATTGGTGTCCTCTTTCTCAACAGTTATAATCGTGATGTCCTATCCAAAATGCTAGATGATAATCATCTAGTTGCAACTCATCTCTTCACCGCCCAGCCCCATATATTTGTCAGCAAGTCCAATCCTCTGGCTAAGAAAAAAATGGTTCAACTGTCAGATTTAGAAAATTTCCCTTATCTCAGCTACGACCAAGGGACCCATAATTCCTTCTACTTTTCTGAGGAAATCCTCTCCCAAGAACACCATAAAAAGTCTATCGTAGTCAGTGACCGAGCTACTCTTTTTAACCTCTTGATTGGTCTGGACGGATACACGATTGCTACTGGTATCCTCAACAGCAACCTCAATGGTGACAACATTGTCTCTATTCCGCTTGATATTGATGACCCAATCGAGCTAGTCTACATCAAACATGAAAAAGCCAGCCTATCCAAGATGGGAGAAAAATTCATTGAGTATCTGATTGAGGAAGTGAAGTTTGATAAATAGATAAACGCTATTAGGAGATTAAATGGAATCAAAACGCCTAGTTAAAATATCTTGGATTTGTATTACCCTTGTTCTTGGAATAATCATTTACTTCAATATACACCCTATCCCTACTTTGATTAAACCTGGACTAACCATCACTATAAAAAATATTGACGGTGGTTTTTTTAACGCTACGAATCCTGTTAAAAACCTAGAAGACGCTGAAAACAATTTTTATGTAAAATTCAATATAAAAAAAGTTGATTATGTTTCTGAATCAGATTTTAACATTTATGATAATAACGGAAAGCAAGTCCCAATAACTGACTTTAGTTCTACTTTTGCTGAATATTCAAGTAATGATATTCAAATTTGGTTCAAAGGAAAAGCAAATACTAAATATAGACTTGTATATAATGATGATAACAATACCGACTATAGCGTCAATTTTGATACCCCTTCAAAAAAATCATACCTAAAAAAAGATGATCAGATTGTTAAAGCTTATGTAAAAAAATATTTAGAAAATGGAATAAAAGACGAATTAACTGAAAATATTATTAAATATAATTCAGATAGTATATATGCTAATATCTCACCATACTATACTCCATCAGATAAGGAAAATAAAGCTATTGTTCAAGCATATTGGGATGCTTTTATAAAAAACTGGAAAAACTACAGTATCGAAATGACAGAGGCTAGTGATGATAAATATTCATATACTATTAGGTATAGGTGGGGTGAGCCTGATATGGAAGAGTTAAATAAAAGGATAGATGAGAGAGAAAACCAACTAAAAAAAGAGCTAGGTAGTGATTATGAAAAACTCTTCAAGAAGATTATTACTGAGATACCAACTATGATTAGAAAGACCCCACAGAAAGAACCAGAAGAAAAATCTATAAGTTTTTCAATAAATAGAGAGGATATAGAAACACTTAATAGTCGAACCAGTTACAATAATATTTCAACGATTTCAAGTAAATTTAAATCGCCTCTCATGAAATTATATCCTTAAAATGAAGGAATCCAGATATTTTCTAAGCTACCTGGATTCTTTTTTATTTTGATTTAAAACTTCAGCAATGTATTCAGATTTATTTTCATCTATATAGGTTTTTGAGTTTGACTTGACCTTATAGTCATGATCATTAATTTGTTCGACAATATAAGAATGCGTAATGGTCATTTTAAACTGACTCCCTGTCGTACTAACACTTAGAGGTAAGTTAGTAAATTCGTCTGAATAGAAGATTCTGGGGTAAGAGTGATTTGAAGTATGAGTTAATCTATTGTTATAAAAATCATACTTTCTATCCCAGTAGTTACCCTTATGCTGCTTTTGATAATCTTCAAAAAAATCTAATTTATCATCCAAACTATTTTTCGAACTAGTAAAAAAAATAGGAGTCAAACTAAAATCAGGTTTATTCCCATATTCAAAATACGTTTGCTTCTCTCCTGTTTTAGGATTTTTTAATTGGTAAGAAATCTCACTGCTGACTTCTGGAACCTGATAAAGAGTATCGCCCTCATAAAGAAATAATAATATGTCTATAAGATTGCTAGTTCTCTTGTTATCGGGCAACTTAAAGTCCGGAAAACGAAAACTTAACTTTTGATAAATAGAATCATTTAACAAATTGGCACTAAATGATGGACCAATTTCAGAAGTCTCTTCTATGGGAATTTCTGACTTACTACCATCGGTAAAAGTAACATGTAAAATTTGTTTTTCATTATATTCATTCCAATTTGATAACATCTTCTCTGTCAAATCTTGATTTTGGGGTACTTTTTCATTCATTTGATGTACAAATTCAATGTTCAAATCCTTAACTACTTTTTTCTTAGGTTTGATCTCACTTACTTTGTAGTTGTATACTGTATAATATTGATTTTCCCAATCAAACCATTCTGGCATAAGATAATAACGCAAGCTGATAAATGTAACCAACAAAAAAGATATTACAATTAAGATTACTTGGTGCTTTCTCTTTAATTTTTTCATCTAGACCTCCTAGGCTCTACATTTTATTATAACATAGTCACATGAGTTTATATAGTTACTTCCCAACAGTAGATAATATAAAACACCCGAAAAAGCTTTTTATGGCTATTTTCAGGTGTTATTTTAAGTTCTCAATTTAGAAAACACTTCTCCTATCTTTCCTTCAATAACAAGGTCCGCCTGACTATCTTGAGGGATGCTGGTCTTGTTGATGACGACCAGATGCTTACCTACAAAGTACTGGATGAGGCTGGCTGCAGGATAGACGACCAAGGAAGTGCCACCGATTATCAGCAGGTCTGCTTGCTGGATAGCTTGAGCCGCCTGCTGAAAAACCTCCATATCTAGAGGTTCTTCATAAAGAGTCACATCAGGTTTTACAATGCCTCCACATGCAAGACAGTGAGGAACGGTACCCTTCAAAGCCAGAAAACCGTCCAAATTATAGAATCTCTGACAATTCAGACAGTAATTTCTATCCGCACTGCCATGAAGCTTGAGAACCCTTTTCGAACCGGCCATTTCATGCAAGCTATCGATATTTTGAGTCACAACAGCCTTGAGCCTGCCTTCCTTCTCCAAATCCGCCAAGTAGGCATGGGCTGCATTGGGCTTGGCATCTGGATAGAGCAGGTACTTCTTGTAGAAGTCAAAAAACTCCTGCGGATAGCGTTCAAACATAGTGTGAGAAACTAGCTGCTCTGCTGTAAAATGCCTTCCTAGCTTGACACTGTATATCCCATCAGAACTGCGAAAGTCCGGAATGTTGGATTCAGTCGAAACTCCAGCCCCACCGAAAAAGACGATATCCCGGCTTTGATCTATCAATTCTTGCAACCTTGCAATCTTATCCATCCTACTACTCCTTATAAGAGACTTTCTACGATCGCATTTGCACGGTCGAAGTAAAAAGGCTCCCTCTGATAAACTATGCCTGTCTCCTGCGCCAAATCAATCAGAAGCTCCATAAAGTGCTGAGACGAGAAACCTGTCGTTCTGTGCAATTCTTCCTCATCAAAAGGCCTGATAAGATGGGCAAGCGGATTACGGACTGATCTTTCCAACTCTCTTAGTTGCCCTGCCGATTTTTTGACAGATTCGGACAAATCCAACTGTAAAATCAGCTCCGTTAAACTAGAAGAATTAACCGTGCTTTCCGTATGGAAATTTTGCAAAATAGGATTATCAGAATTCCTCATCTTCTCAAACTTCCAACGGTCGTAACTGGCCTCTCTAGAATTATGAATATAGCTGTCAATATCTGGTAACTGCATGCGAATCAACCGCATAAAAATCCTATAAATGGCCGGACTAACTGCTCTAACAAAGTCAATCAATTGTTCATTTCTCAATTTTGCGTCTAGGTCATAAAGGTAATTAGCCAGCTGCTCGTCTGCTTCATTTTCATGGCAAAAAAGCTGAAAATCAGCTGGATTCATTCCAGTGATTTCCAACTTTAGATTCATGATAGATTGGATGTTGAGCTCTCTTCGCTCCGCTAGTGCCCCAAGAAGGCGAACCAAGTCAGACTGGGTAGACTTTCCTGCTCGCTCAGCCAGTTTAAGGGCATAAGCATAGTCATAGCGGGAAATCGCAAAGAGAATAGCTTTTTTAGCATCTACTTTCATGCTTCAGCAATCAAGGTTTCCAAACCAACCTTCATCATATCAGTGAAGGTATTTTGACGTTCTTCTGCAGTAGTGTCTTCATCTGGATTGACCAAACTATCAGAAATAGTCATGATAGCTAGCGCATCAACATGGTGTTGGGCAGCAAGATAGTAAAGCGCTGCTGCTTCCATTTCCACAGCCTTAACACCCCATTTACCGAGCTCGATGTTCTTTTCAAAGTAGTTTGAATAAAAGACATCAGAAGACAAAACATTACCAACGTGGGTGGTCATACCGAGATCTTTGGCAATATGGTAGGCCTTGTCTAGTAAATCAAAGCTAGCAATTTGCGGAAAATCGTACTGTGGCCAGTCATTACGGATAATGTTTGAGTTAGTTGCAGCTGCCTGTGCCAAAACCAATTCACGAACATGGACATCTTCGTTTAACGAACCTGCAGTTCCGACACGGATTAATTTTTTAACCCCGTAGTCAACAATCAACTCACTCGCATAGATAGAGATTGATGGCATCCCCATCCCAGTTCCCATGACAGAAACACGGTGACCTTTATAAGTACCAGTGTAACCAAACATGTTACGCACTTCGTTAAAACAAACAGCATCTTCAAGGAAGTTCTCCGCAATAAACTTAGCGCGAAGAGGATCCCCCGGAAGAAGAATTTTATCAGCAATTTCACCCTGCTGAGCAGCAATATGAATAGACATAGTTTATGATACAAAGAGCGAGAAGAAAACGACTGAAAATTAGGAATCTGACGAGAAATCCTGATTTCTCAGTCAGATTATCTATTTTCCGAGTTTTCCGCTCGTGTTCAAATTAGAACACCTTGCTCTACCTTTCTTTCTTAATTTTAAATTTAAATATGTCGCAGAACAGTTAGACCGAGTTTGACTACAAACTCAAATACTCTGCCTTTCTGTAGTTCCTAGTTTACCAATGAATCTAAAAATTTATAGAGTTTTGCATTCATTTCTTTATAATCGTAAGCTCGAATGACTTCAGGCTTTTGGACAAAGGTCAATTTTCGACTTTGTTCTTCCAAGACCTCTTCACCATCCGCGGCAATTAATAGTTCAACAGCTTCTGGATTAAATTCCAAATGAGCCTGAAAGGCATAATGTTTCGGACTGAAGCGAATAATTTGACGTGGACAACCTTGACTCGTCGCAAGAACAACAGCATCCTCTGTCAGCCCTGGCATATCACCGTGCCAGTGACCAGAATCAAAGCTTGCTCCAAACAAACTAACATGAGGATCTACAAGCCCTTCAGGTGTCAATGTCACAGGATAAACCCCAATTTCACGCTCAGGACTATGTTCATACTTCGCACCATAAGCAACAGATAGAAGCTGCGCACAAAGACAAACACCAACAATATAGATATCTGCAGCAATCGCTTCTTTCATAAAAGAAAGCTCAGCCTTTGGATCATAATATGGGAAGTTTTCTCTATCCTCATCGGGAGATTGAGGACCACCCATGACAATCAGAAAGTCAATCCCGTCAATTGTTTCAGGAAGAGGTTCTTTTTCGTAAACCTTTGTTGTTGTAATGTGATGACCTCGTTCCAGAGCCCATTTGAGATAAGCGCCTGGCACTTCAAATGTTTCATGCAGTACAAAATGTACCTTCATTGTTCCTTCTCACATCTCTTTCTAATCACGTAAGACATTCCTGCCGCTAGTACAAGCGGTATTGTCAAACTCCAATCCTGACCTGTAAATCCAAGACTTAGGGCAATAGCCGTCAGAGGAGCTTGTAAGGTCGTCCCTAAAAAGACTGTTGCTCCTAATAGCATTCCTAGAGCTGGATCCAGATGAATGCCAACTACTGTCAAAAGCAAGGTCACTAAGTAGCCAGATCCAATCCCCAAGGCAAATGATGGTGTCAAGGTTCCCCCATAGGCACCATTGCGTAAGAGAAGATAAACCAGAAGCCCCTTCATTGCAAGAGCCAGTGGAAGATAGGGAACCGGCTGGCGAGATGACAAGGCTTGCGCTAGTACCTGACCATTTCCCATAAAGATAGGGAAAAAGAATACAAGGCCCCCCAGCAGTAGAAAGGCTAGAGGAAGAGCCCAAAGAATCGACTCATCCTTCCGTCGTTTACGACTAGCCCACTTAGCTAGAGAACTAAAGACCAGAGCCAACGGAGTTACTATTAAAGCAATCAAGATAGCCTGCAAGAAACTGCTGGCCGACCATGAGATTATAGACATGTGATAAATTGCATCATGACCAATAACAAATTGAGAGATCCAAGTTGCCAGATAGGTACTTGTTAATACCAGCAAAAGGTTCTGCCATCTATAAGCAAGCCCTAAGGTCTCAAAGACAAATAAACTACTGGCAAACGGGACTTGATAAACAGCAGCAAGTCCAGCACCTGCACCACAAGCAATCAGTACTTTCTGATCTTTAAGATTTAAAGAAAATTCCCTAGACAAGCAAGTCCCCAGAAGAGCCCCAACCTCACGTGGGGCTCCTTCTTTACCAACCGAAGCGCCTGCTCCGACAATTGTGACCTGCATAGCTGCATGAAGGAGGTGGGCTAAGGGCGCTGGATTAACTTTTCCAACTAACTCAATTTGTTTTCGAATTGACAAAATTTTGTTGCGTGTCTGTAGGACATACCAAAAACATGCCGCCAAGCATCCTGTCACACATAAGACAAGGAATCTACGAATTCCACCTGCCTGTTGGAATTGCTGTAGCAAGTCCAACCTATGTTGTCCAAAGGCTAACCATTGAATGCTTTCTAATAGATAATGACAAGCAATCCCAACGATCCCCATACTTATTCCTAACACTAAAGTAGCTAGAGACAACCTCAGTCTGTATGGTAAGAATCGGAGACGTTCATTCATGACATTACAATTCAGCAAGAATCGCTTTAAGCAAGCCTTTGAAGTCGGATTTGACACGTTCAGTTACTTCTACTACTTCTTCGTGATTGAGTTCTTCTTGGAAACCAGCCGCAAAGTTAGTAATACATGAAATACCAAGGACTTTCAAGCCAGAATGTGCTGCCACAATCACTTCAGGAACTGTAGACATGCCGACTGCGTCTGCTCCCAAGGTCTTATAGGCACGGATTTCTGCTGGTGTTTCATAAGTTGGACCAGTTACACCGATATAGACACCTTCATCAAGCTTGATACCAAGTTTTTTAGCCACTTCATGGGCAGTAGCGCGGTATTCTGGTGTATAGGATTTTGACATATCTGGAAAACGTGGACCAAAGTCATCCAAGTTTTCACCGATCAATGGGTTTTGCCCCGTCATATTGATATGGTCTGAGATAGCCATTAAAGTACCAGGTCCATAACCAATACCACCAGCTGCATTGGTTACAAGAACCCCTTCACATCCCAAAACTTTCATGACACGCACTGGGAAAGTTACGACCTCCAAAGGATTGCCTTCATAGAAGTGGAAACGGCCTTGCAGTGCCAAGACTTTACGTCCTGCCAAGTCTCCATAGACTAATTTACCAGCGTGGCCAACGACAGTTGAGCGGCCCCAGCTCGGAATATCCGCATAATCAAGACTAACAGCATTTTCGATTTCTTCAGCCAATTCTCCTAAACCAGATCCCAAAATCAGACCAAATTCAGGTTCTGTCATTCCTTTTTCTTTTAAGAAGGCTGCTGTTGCTTTGATTTTTTCTGATAATGTTGTCATAAATATTTTCCTCACTCTCTTAAAGTTCTTATACCAATTTGTCCAAGAAGCTTTCACCAATCATCGCTTTGTCCACTCCGAAGTTTTCAGCAACAGTAGCTGAAATATCTGCAAAGTGTCCGACAGGAATATGACCGTGACCGCTTAAAGATTTTCCAAAAATTAAGAGAGGGATATATTCACGAGTATGGTCAGTACCAGCGTAGGTAGGGTCATTACCATGGTCAGCAGTAATCATGAGCAAGTCATCTTCACGCATATTTTCAATGATTTCAGGAATACGAGCATCAAACTCTTCCAAACAGTCGCGATAGCCATGCGGATTACGACGGTGACCGTAAAGAGCATCGAAGTCTACTAAGTTAGTAAAGGAGAATCCGTGTTTGAAGTCTTCGTCCTTCAATGCTTCAACTAAATTATCTACCCCATGATTATTGGACTGATTGTGGCCCATGTCATGGTTGATCCCAGCACCGTTGAAGATGTCGTTGATCTTACCAACAGAGTAAGTATCGATTCCCGCTTCGTTAAGCTTATCAAGTACAGTTGGCTCGAATGGTGATACTGCGTAGTCGTGACGATTAGCAGTACGGGTGAAGTTTCCTGGTTCACCAACATATGGACGGGCAATGATACGTCCTAGAAGCGCAGGTCTATCCAAAGTAATTGAACGAGCATATTCACAAATGCGATAGAGTTCTTCCAATGGAATCACTTCTTCATGAGCAGCAATCTGCAATACTGGATCAGCAGAGGTATAGATAATTAGCTCGCCTGTTTCCATCTGACGAGGACCAAAGTCATCAATAACTGCAGTTCCTGAATATGGCTTATTAGCCTCACGAATAACTTTACGGCCAGAAAATTCTTCAATCTGAGTCAAGATTTCTTCTGGGAAACCATTCCAGAAAGTATCAAATGGTTCAGTAATATTTAGTCCCATGATTTCCCAGTGGCCAGTCATCGTGTCTTTTCCGAGTGATACTTCCTCAAGTTTAGTATAATAACCGCTTGGATTTGCTTCCTGAGGAACTGTCTTCAAAGGAACAGGACGTTCGATATTTCCTAAACCGATCTTAGCCATATTAGGGACGGTAAGTCCAACTGTTTTGGAAATATGTCCCAGAGTATCTGAAGCACCGTCTGGCACTCCAGCATTAACAAAGTTGTTAGCATCGGGTGCGGCACCAATACCAACTGAGTCCATAACTACTAAGTGAATACGATTAAATTTTGCCATAAGATCCTCCTTTTATTTATTGGCTTCTAAAACTTGAACACCAGCTTTTCCTGCTACAATAACCTTATCTACCATTTGGTTAAAGAGACCGTGCTCAACTACACCAACAATATGGTCTAATTCACGGGCAAACTCAATAGGGTTTTCAATCACACCCAAATCTAGGTCAATGATAAAATTCTGCATATCCGTAACAAAACGTTGACCATCTTTCTGACGAAAAGATGGTTTGTAACCTGCACGTTCAAAGCGACGAAAAACTTGCTCTGCACCATACTGGACAACTTCGACTGGAAGCTTAAAAGCTCCTAGTTTCTCGACCAATTTACTTTCATCAACTACCCAAATGTAGCTTTTTGTCGGTGTTGCAACGACCTTCTCCATAAGGAGAGCGCCCCCACCACCTTTTATACCATTAAAGTTTGGATCAACCTCATCTGCCCCATCAACTGTCACATCAACTAAGTCAACTTCATCAATGGATTTGAGTGGAATTCCCAAACCTTCTGCTTGTTGGCTGGTTACACTTGAAGTTGTTACTGCGATAATCTGCAGTCCTTCTTCTTTGATCCGACGGCCAATCTCTTCGACAAAATAATAAGCGGTCGAACCCGTTCCAAGTCCAACTACCATACCATCTGTCACGAACTCAGCAGCCTTAATACCTGCCATCTTCTTTAGATTCTCCATTTTGACCTCCTTTGCATTTTTCAGGCGTTTGAACCGTAAAAAAAAGGTTCTTTGCCCAGCCAAAAGAATCAATCTATTTATAGTATAACACTATTTCATAGAACATGAAAGCATTTTCCTAATTTCTAATAATTTTTTGAAAATTGCCATAGTTAAATCAAAACCTTGCTCCCCTTTCGTTTTTACGTTACAATTAAGGTAATAATTTAAATATCAAGGAATACTAAAATATGATCACAAGAGAATTTGATACAATCGCTGCGATTTCTACGCCTCTTGGGGAAGGAGCTATCGGTATTGTCAGGTTAAGCGGAACTGATAGCTTTGCTATTGCCCAAAAAATCTTCAAAGGAAAAGATCTGAGTAAGGTAGCTAGCCACACGCTCAACTACGGCCATATTGTCGACCCTCAAAACCAAGAAGTACTAGATGAAGTTATGGTCGGTGCTATGCGCTCACCCAAGACTTTTACACGCGAGGACATCATTGAAATAAACACTCACGGGGGAATTGCGGTTACTAATGAAATCCTGCAACTAGCTATTCGAGAAGGAGCTAGAATGGCAGAGCCTGGTGAGTTTACCAAGCGGGCCTTTCTTAATGGTCGAGTGGATCTGACTCAAGCCGAGGCCGTTATGGACATCATCCGTGCCAAGACCGATAAAGCCATGAACAACGCTGTCAAACAGCTCGATGGCTCTCTTTCTAACCTCATTAACAACACCCGTCAGGAAATCCTCAACACACTGGCTCAGGTAGAGGTCAATATTGACTACCCTGAGTACGATGATGTGGAAGAAATGACGACACAGCTCATGCGAGAGAAAACAGCCGAGTTCGAGGAACTCCTGACATCTCTTCTCAATACTGCTCGACGTGGTAAGATTTTGCGCGAAGGCATTTCCACTGCTATCATCGGGCGCCCAAACGTTGGAAAATCAAGCCTGCTTAATAATCTTCTGCGCGAGGACAAGGCCATTGTGACAGATATTGCTGGAACTACTCGGGATGTGATCGAGGAGTATGTCAATATCAAGGGTGTACCGCTCAAGCTAATCGATACCGCAGGAATTCGGGAAACCGATGATCTTGTAGAACAGATTGGAGTTGAGCGTTCTAAAAAAGCTCTGCAGGAAGCCGACTTGGTCCTCTTAGTTCTCAACGCCAGCGAACCTTTGACAGATCAGGACAAACAATTGCTTGAAATCAGTCAGGATAGCAATCGTATCGTCCTACTTAACAAGACTGACCTAGAACAAAAGATTGAGCTTGATCAGCTCCCTACTGATATCATTAAGATTTCTGTCCTCCACAACCAAAATATCAATAAAATTGAAGAGCGCATCAATCAGCTCTTCTTTGAAAATGCTGGTATCGTCGAACAAGACGCCACCTACCTGTCTAACGCTCGCCATATCTCCTTAATTGAAAAAGCTCTGGAAAGCCTTCAAGCCGTCAACCAAGGATTGGAAATGGGTATGCCGGTAGACCTTCTCCAAGTTGATATGACCCGTACTTGGGAAATCCTCGGTGAAATCACTGGTGATGCTGCTCCAGACGAACTCATCACCCAACTCTTTAGCCAATTCTGCTTGGGTAAATAAGATTTCTATATAGGCATTAAACTCTATTTTAACAACACCTATTTATAATAAAATAAAAGGTATGATTCTTGTGTCCTACAAAGATTCATACCTTTTATTATTTATCGAAAGCTACTTAGAGAGTCTATTATAAGCTCTCCATTTAGTTCTTTATTTTAAAATCTCTTCTAGCTCTTTTTCGAGCGCTGCTTCGTCATGAAAGTTTAATATCACTTTTTTTACTTTTTGATTCTTATCGACTAGGTAAATCCCAGGAATTGATTGAACATGGAGGATATCCGCTGCTTTCTCACCTGCATCATAGTAATAGGGGAAGGTATAGTCTTTCTCACTGACATACTGATCCGCTTGTTCCTTTGTTTCCTTATGAAAATCAAGCATATCCAACATGACAAAATTTATTTTGTTTTTATACTTTTCGTAAACTTTTTGAATCTCCGGTAACTGTCGCTGGCAATAAGGACACCAGCTAGCCCACTCTACTACCAGCATAGGCTTATCATAAAACTCTGAACTCTTCTTTAAAGCCCCTAGCTGATCTTCCATTTCAAACTCTGGCAATTGCTGACCTGTCAATACATGTTCTACAGCTGCACTTCCACTTGTCTGTGTAGAAGCTTTATTGTTCTTTTTATTTCCAGAAAAATAAAGCATAGCAAAAACTGCCGCAACAATGACTCCTACAGTCAGAAAGGGCAACCACCATTTATCTTTTAACATTTTCTCACCTCATAATAAATCCATCTCAAAATATTTAATAAATATAAGAGATTGCAGTCTATAAACACTCAAAAAATATTGTTCTAAACTATTGAAAATATTTTTGTATAACGCGCCAGTAGTAAATTTATTATATCAGTTTCACTGTACCACATCAACAACTTTAACTTACAAGATATACTATAGTGTTGTAAAATTCATAACATCATTCTTTGGACTAATTCATCCATTAGAAATCTTGATTTTGCTGACCTAAAGATATTGTTCCCCATTTCAATTTTTCCCTCTATTTATAGCTAAAACTAAATTCTTCTCTTGCATCCTACTTCTTAAAAGTATTTTACTTTATAACAACTAAAAACAACATTTCAAAAAGATAAGAAATCATCAAAAAATAAATAAGAGGTTTCCCCTCTTATTTTGCTAAAATGAGCCCCGCAATTAAAGGACTGACAAAAACATACATTAAACCTGTCACTCCAATGGCCAAACCAGCCATAGCTCCCTCAACTTGACCATATTTAAAGGCTGCTCCTGTTCCGACTGCATGACCTGTTCCCCCAAGTGCTAAGCCAATAGCAACAGGATCTTCAATTTTAAGAAGTTTTAAAATAGTCGGCCCCATAACACTTGTCAAAATCCCTGTCGCTACAACAACTACTAAAGTAATTGTTGTGATCCCCTGCATCTTATCAACAATACCAACTGCCATTGCAGTGGTTACTGACTTTGGAAACAAAGAAATAGCAAGGAAAAAGTCCATTCCAAAAAATTTTGCTACAAGTGCCGTAAAACTTGTATTTACCAAAACTGATAAAGAGATACCTAATAAGATACTTCTAGCGTGGTGTTTCATTAAATGGAAAGTCTTGTAAAGCGGAATCCCTAAAGCAACTGTCGAAGGAACAATCAGATTATTCAAATATGATCCTCCGATATAATAATCCTTGTAAGAAATCCCAGTCCAAGATAAAAAGAGAATCACTAAAATTGTTGCCAAAAGTAGAGGCGTTGTCAAAGGATGTGGAAAACGTCTAAAAATCAACATTCCAATAAGATAAGCTAAGATAGACAAAGCCAAGCCAAACAAAGGATTAGTAACTACACTAGTCATGTCTTGCTCCCCTTTCTTCATAATCACCTTCATAACGTCTCTTAATAAACTGCACTGTATAGGCAATGACCACAACGTTCAGAACAATTGCCAAGACAACAATCAAAATGATGGGCAGGAGATAAGGTGCTATGATATGAAATTTATCCATAATACCTACTGCTGCTGGCAAAAAAAGAATAGTCATATTTGCCAGTAAAAAATTACCAACCATATTTACATGACGTAGGCGTAGCCATTTGAATTCTAAAGCTAAAAATAACAAAATTAATCCAATGATGCTACCTGGTATCGGTAAGTGAAAAATAGTTGAAATTCCCTCTCCAAGCAAAGAAATCGAAAAGATAATCATCAGTTGTACGTATAATTTCATGAAGCCCCCTCACTTTTCTAAGTAACAGTCTACTACTTTTCAGAAAAATTTCAATATGTTTTACAAAAATAAAAAGATGGAAACGAATCCATCTTTCTTCTGCGTATCAGAAAGTCTAAATAGTAGTCCCATTTTATATTTAGCCACCCAATCAGCAAAAAATTCCAATCCTTTTAAGCCAACAAAAAAAACGCCATTGGGCGCCTTAAATACTACGGAAGACATGGGATTCGAACCCACGCACGCTTTTACACGCCTACTGCGTTTCCAACACAGCCTCTTAAGCCTCTTGAGTAATCTTCCATTTTTAAATATGGAGCCGGTGGGAGTCGAACCCACGTCCAAACATCTGCCAACACATTTGTCTACAACCATAGGCTATGTATTGTTTTAACTTGATTTTGACACATAACTCAAGCCCAAATCAAGCGAGTCTATCAATCTCTTGTAAAATCACTAGACAAGATTCTACCGTAGCTTGCTAATAATAAGACCTGTCATCAGACACAAGCAATCCGAATCGGGTCACGCCCGCTGGTTTTTAGGCAGCTAAAGCGTAAGAAGTATTATTTTTTGCAGTTATATTTAACTGGCGTTTTACATCCGCTAGATGAGTCGCAAAATATGCCTCATAATGCCTGTCGAATCCGTAACGACCCCAAGACAATAAAATTATTATATCATATTTCAGCAAAATTGCAATTTTTTCAGATCAGATATTTATGATTTACTTTAATAAAAAATCTCGAACCCAGTTAGATTCGAGATTAATTATTATTTGATTCCAAGTGCAATTCTTGCGTAACGGCTCATTTTTTCAACAGTCCAAGCAGGATACCAAACTAGCTTAACTTCAACCTTAGTTACTTCTGGAATTTCTTCAAGAGCATCGTGGATTTGATCTGTCAGTAGATCAGCCAAAGGACATCCCATAGTTGTTAGAGTCATATCGATTTCTGTCTCACCATTTTCTTCGTTGAAACGAATTTCATAAATGAGTCCCAGATTGACAATATCAATCCCCAACTCAGGGTCGATTACTTGTTCCAAACTCTCAAGAATGCGGTTTTTAATGCCATCAATTTCTTCTGCTGTATATTTTTGCTCTGCCATCCTATCATCTCCTATTTAGTTCATATCTGTAGAATCTACATTTCACCATTTTTTAATCTTCAATGAAATCACGGAGTGGCTTGCTACGGCTTGGGTGGCGTAGTTTACGTAGAGCTTTAGCTTCGATTTGGCGGATGCGTTCACGGGTCACATTGAAGACTTTACCAACATCTTCCAAGGTCCGCATTTTACCATCATCCAAACCAAAACGCAGACGAAGAACATTTTCTTCACGATCTGTAAGGGTGTCTAAAACTTCATCCAACTGCTCACGAAGAACAACACGAGTTGTGTAATCAACTGGATTTTCAATTACTTCGTCTTCGATAAAGTCACCCAGATGGCTATCATCTTCCTCACCGATAGGTGTTTCCAGAGAAACTGGCTCCTGAGCAATCTTGAGAATCTCACGAACCTTATCTGGTGTCATATCCATACGCTCAGCAATCTGCTCAGGCGTTGGATCTTGGCCTAATTCTTGCAAGAGATTGCGTTGCTCACGAACTAGCTTGTTAATCGTTTCTACCATGTGAACTGGGATTCGGATTGTTCTAGCTTGGTCAGCAATCGCACGGGTAATGGCCTGACGGATCCACCAAGTTGCATACGTTGAAAACTTAAATCCTTTGGTATAGTCAAACTTGTCAACAGCCTTCATCAAGCCCATGTTTCCTTCTTGAATCAGGTCAAGGAACTGCATGCCACGTCCAACATAACGCTTAGCAATAGAAACTACCAAGCGAAGGTTGGCTTCAGCCAAACGTTGCTTAGCCTCAGTATCCCCCTGCTCTACCAAGATTGCCAATTCTTGCTCTTCTTCGTTTGTCAAAAGTGGAACGACTCCAATTTCTTTCAAGTACATACGAACAGGATCGTTGACTTTAGCTGAATTGCTACCTAAAAGTTCTTCATCAGTCAGCTCTGCTTCTTCCTCTTCGTTGTGTAAAACACGTGCACTTGGATTCCCTTCTTTATCTGTGATAGAGATCCCTGCATCTTGGATACGTTGCAATAGATCTTCGATACCATCTGCATCTAAGGTAAAAGGAATAATCAATTTATCATTAATTTCATCATCAATTGCCGTACCAGTTTTTTTATGGTTTCGAATAAATTCTGCAACTTGTACGTCAAATGTTGTTACTTCTTTTTGTTTTGTAGCCATTCCTACTCCATTCTTCTTTTCTGAGCGATCAAGCGCTCCAGTTCTTCAATAGCCGTATTAACATCACCATTATGAGATGCTTCTCGGACTTTTTTCCCAATTATTTGATTTTCCTTACGGAGCAATTCTTTATCTCTGATAGACTCTACTTCTGCCAATTCATTATCCGCAATTTCGCTAGGTAAATCTTCTTCTAAAATACGATACCAGGCTTGCTGGACTCCATCTGATTGCTCGGACAAATCTTGTGATGTCACTTCACCATTTTCGCAAAGTATCTGGTATAGAATCTGTAATTCAGGTGTTGCAAACTGAAAATCTTCTCTCAAACGGTAATCATTCAAAACAATAGGATATTCAATCATTCGATTAAGAAGGTGATTCTCAGCTTTTACTAAACGAGACACTTGCTTAGAAAGCGGAAGATTTGTCTGAAAATGAGGCTGTTGATAAACCTGTTCTTGCTGACTCTTTCGATTACTCAAGCGACTATTGTTAACAGCCTGCTCAACTTGCTGGTAATCAAAGTCTGGTAGAAGCTCTGCCAGCATATAAATATACGAATTCTGCGCCGTAATCGATGTGGCCTGAGCAATAATCGGAGCCATTTTCTCAACAAATTCAATCTGAGCTTGTAGATTCTCAGTATTTTCCGGTTTTAGATAGCGAATTAGAAACTCAACATCACTTATCCGAGTTTTGGTTAGCAAATATTGCAGTTCTTCAGGAGAATTTTTTTGAACAAATTCATCTGGATCCATTTGATCTGGAATAGAGACAATCTCAACAGATAAATCTTTTAATTCATCCAAAGCTTTAACAGTTGCTGCCTGTCCAGCCTTATCACCATCGTAAGATAAGATAACCTTTTTACAATACTTGCTAAGATGCTGAACATGTTCATGTGTCAAGGCCGTTCCCATTGAAGCGACTGCATTTTCGATACCTGCCCGGTAAGCTGCAATGACATCCATGAAACCTTCCATCAGATAGACTTCATGACTTTTCTTTATGGTTGCTTTTGCCTTGTCCAAATGATAGAGTTCATAGCTCTTATTGAAAATAGCTGTGCTGCGACTATTTTTATACTTAGCTTGATGACTATCAGTCGGAGGGGATTCCTCCCAAATCCTTCCGGAAAATGCCACTACCTGACCATTATCATTAGCCAAGGGAAACATGATACGATTTTGAAAAGCATCATAAACTAAATTACTCTCTGCCAGATTAAACAGTCCCGAGTTCATAATGGTTGCTTCATCAAATTTTTCAACCATACTCTGATAAAGATAGTTGCCTTCACTAGGGGCTAGGCCAATCTGAAAATGCTTAATGATCTCATCAGTCAATCCACGTTTGTAAAGATAAGCTCTGGCTTTTTCTCCCATCTTGGTCGTCATCAAGATAGCATGATAAAATTTCGCAGCCTCAGTATGAATATCATAGAGAGCTTGATACGGGTGTTGTCTTTTGGGTTGGGATAGTTCATTTTTATCAACTGCAAGTTGAATACCCGATCGTTCAGCAATTATTTGGACAGCTTCCATAAATGAAACGCCACGATATTCTTCGATAAACTTAAAAACATCTCCCGACTTGCCGCAACCAAAACAGTGGTAAAACTGCTTATCTTCAACGACATTAAAGGAAGGTGTCTTTTCTCCATGAAATGGACATAGTCCAAGAAAGTTGCGTCCAGCCTTAGTCAGAGCAACAACTTCTCCTATGACTTCGACGATATTGACGCTGTTTTTAATATCAGAAATGATTTCTTTATCAATCACCCGACAATACCTCCAATTTACCATAGAATACTATGTTATATTTTATAATAAATTAACAGAAAAGTAAAATATCAGCTACAGATTTACAAATAAACTTTAAAAGATAGACATGAAGATTTAACAATCCTATAAAACTAACCACTTGCAAAAGGTTATTATTTTCATTATAATAGATACTGATTAAAAAAAGGAGATATTTCTATGTTAAAAGAATTAAAAAACTTTTTACTTCGTGGCAACGTAGTTGACCTAGCTGTTGCTGTTATCATTGGTGCTGCTTTTGGTGCAATTGTTACTTCATTAGTAAATGACATTATCACACCACTTATTTTAAACCCAGCCTTGAGCGCTGCTGGTGTAGATAAAATTGCTGAATTATCTTGGAACGGTATTGCCTATGGTAACTTCCTAAGCGCGGTTATTAACTTCCTTGTTATCGGAACAGTTCTTTTCTTCATTGTTAAGGCTGCTGAAAAAGCTCAAAGCTTCGGTAAAAAACAAGAAGAAGTTGTCGAAGAAGAACCAGCTCCAACTGAACTTGAAGTACTTCAAGAAATCAAAGCTTTGCTTGAAAAAAAATAATATAACAAAAAACCTGAAAGTATATGTTCAGGTTTTTTTATTGCATTCCTACAATAACGTAATAGTTCTTTAACAAAAAAACAGCCCTGAGGCTGTTTTTTATTTCAATTAGAATTTCTTGCGCTTACGAGCTGCTTCTGATTTACGTTTACGTTTTACAGAAGGCTTTTCATAGAATTCACGTTTGCGTGTTTCTTGAAGAGTACCAGCTTTAGTAACAGCGCGTTTGAAACGGCGAAGAGCGTCATCAAGAGATTCGTTCTTACGTACTACTGTTTTTGACATGTTTTTCACTCCCTTCAAGTTCAGAATCTAGTTAATGATATCATATTAGGGAATTCATGTCAAGTTTTTTTTGAATACTATGTGTCTGTTCTTTTTGAGATTTCAAAAAATTACTCTAAAATTCACTTTACAATGTTTTATTCTTTTTAGCAGCTTTGGAAATAGTCATCGACAAAACCTTATCATAGACGAGAAACTGCTGCATGAGCTTACTATCACTTATCTCCGGTAATAAATCAATGACGTATTCCAACTTGATCAATTGCTTTTCAGCTGCTTCAATTGATGTCATTTCAACACTTTTACAGTTAGCTGAAAAGATAGCTTCAAAGAGTAATTCATAATCAAAATTAGCAGGAACTTTCATTTCCACATATCGCCTAGTCTGGCTAACAGAGGTAAAATTCATTTTTTCAAAAATCAACCAAACAAAGGAAATTGATAGGGTAAAAACGACAGCTAAAGCAACAAATCCCATCCCTGTTGTAATTCCGATGGCTGTTGCCATAAAGACTGCCAAGAGCTCTTTTGATCCTCCTGCAGCAGATCGAAAGCGAATCAAACTGAAAGTTCCTGCTACAGCAACACTGGTACCTAAATTGCCATTAACTAGTAAAATAATAATAGAAATAATAGCAGGTAACAGAGACAAAGTAATAACAAATTCTTTTGTATAAATCGTTTGACGTTTATATACCTTGGCTAAAACAATCCCTAAAATCAAGCTTGTGATCATTGAAAAAATCAGAGCTAAGGGATTAATTTTCACTTCAGCCGAGGAATAAATACTATTAAATAACTGATTGAGCATTGAGATCTCCTTAAGACTTGACTGTGTGGCTTAATCTTTCTTTTGTCTGTAGGTATGCTTTGCCATATTTTGAGAAGGATTGATCTATGAGACCAAATTTATTGAGAATGTCAGCCATCCATTGAGGATATTGACCAGGGAACTTAATTTCCATAATGACTTTTCCATCTTCTAGCAAAGGCCAGCCATAGCGTCCAGAAGTCAACTCAACATCATAATCTCTATATCGAATATTTGAATCAACAGTCACACGCACCTTCTTATCCTCTAATCCCTTCATAGAATAACGATCATAGCCAATCACCATTTTTGGTTTTAAATCTAGATAGCGCTCTTGTAATGCTTCTACTTCTGCCTTCACTCGATCGTCAGAAATAGTAGAATCTGCTAATCCATTTTCAATGAAATTTACAACCGAAACTGGATTAGAGACTAGGCGATACTTAAATCCAACTTCTTCAGACTTTTTCTTAATTTCTAAGAAAACTTGACAATCATCTGTCGGTTGCTCTGCATAAGTTCTCATTCGTAACTTTTCACGTCCTCCTTTGCGAGCAATCGAATCTTGAATCATCTGAAAATCATCATCATCAAAATAGATATTTGTTATAGTGGATCTTGCATAGTCATCAGCAATAAGATAAGGCGCCATCTCAGCCTCTAAACGCTCTAATGTGGCCCGGTCTAATATATACTTAGTCTCGATACGCTGAAAGTTTGTTTGAATCTTCTTTTGTTTCATGGGGATTCTCCTTTTTTGTTCTACAAATGTAGTTTAATGGTTTAAAAGAAAGAGAGCAACTGCTCAAATCCTAAAAATTTTTATTTCTACATTTGTCGTTTATAGTTATATTCTACACTTGTAGTTTTTGTTTGTCAAGAAATTTTTTCAAAAAATATAAAACTCTATCTATTTAGGTTCATATTAAACCTAAATAGATAGAGTTAATTTTAATCATCATCGTCATCCTTATCATCATCGTCGTCTTTATCGTCATCATCTCGAGAAGATGAAGTCTGACTCTTACTTGGTGATGGAACTGTTGTGACACTTGGACTACTACTAGGGGTTGTCACAGCTGGCTGATTAGTATCTGTTGAAGTATGATTCGAACTTGGGACTTCTTTCTCAACTGTCACAGTCTTTTCGACTACAGTGTGTTGTTTAAATTTTAAAACTTTTCCATTCTTTGCATTGATTAGAACTTCATGGGCAGTTTGACCGTGAGAAAAATAGATTTGGTAATTGTCCTTATCTCGAACAATCTTTAAATCTTTAATATCTTTTTCGCCAAGACCTAAATCTTTCAAGGCGACAGCCAAAGCCTGATCTTGACTAAATTCTTTAGATACTTTTTTATTGATTACTTTCTGTGTTTTTTGAACATTCATTGCAGAAGTTTCGATAGCAAAGACCGAGCTAGTCAAAAGCAAGAGAACTGAAACAGCTACTACGAAAACAGTAGACAATAACTTCTTAGGTAGACGACTATCCATAATGCTGATAATCCGTCTCTTTAGATTAAATTTTTCAGAGTAAAAGCAGGTCGTCAGAGCAATCGGAGTCTTTTTACTGCGATCAATCATGGTTAAAATTGTCTCTCCATAAAAAGTCCGGTAATGCATATCCTGATCATTTAAGACATCATAATCACAATACATTTCTCCTACTTCTTGAGTTTCACGACAAGCTAGGCGAACTATTGGATTAAACCAATGAAGACTTTTAACAAGGATCGCTAAAAGATTAATCAAGACATCATAGTGTTTGTAGTGTGTCAGTTCATGTCTGAAGACAAGTTGCAGCTCTTCCTCAGTGTAGTCCGACTCTGGTAATACAATCAATATATCTCTGAAGCCAATTAGCATAGGACTTTGTGACATAGGGTAGTGAAGCAGGCGAACCTTGTTTTTAATTCCCATCTCTTCTTGGATCTTTTGTAATTGAATCAGAGCTTTTTCATCTTCAATGGGAGTCCCCCATCGTTTTAGCATCTTTCTAAAAAGAATATAGGAATAAGCATATCGAGCGATGCTAAAGACAAAGCCCAGCAACCATATTGAAATAAGAATCTCGAACCAAGGCAAATTTAGAAAAGTTTGCCACAGATTGGGCTCAATCGTTTTTTCAGTAACTTGAGAAGCTACTTGTGCTGTTCCAGAAGGAACCTGTGTAGCCACTGTATTGATCGTTGATCCTGCATTCATTCGAATCAAACCTGAACCAAACTGAGGGCGGAATGGAAAGAGAAAACTCAGCAAAACCAAAAACCAAATGACATATTTTGCTCGGGCTGAAACCCGCGTCTTAAAAAGCGCAAAAAGTAAACTAAGTAGGATTACTAAAATCGAGGTAGTAAGACTGGTTAACAAAAAAGATAAAAGGAATTGCTTCATGGTGATGACTCCACTTATTTATTCTGATCAAGTAAACTCCTCAACTCGTCTAATTCATTGTCTGACAAAGAATTAGATGAAAAGAGAGTTTTAACAAGGCCCCCCATGGAATGACCACTATAACGCTTTAGAAAATCTGAAGTTTCTACTTCTAGGTATTCATCTTCTGAGATAATGGCCGTATACTGTCTTTCACGTCCCTTACGGACACTTTCTAAAAAGCCTTTTTCCGTTAAGCGAGCTAAGACAGTTAACAGGGTCTGGGGTTTCCAATGGTTATCTTCGCCCAGTTTTTCCATAATTTGGGCAGAAGTTGTTGGGTTTGGCAATTGCCAAATTACTTTTAAAATAGTAAATTCTCCGTCAGGCAAACGTTTAATGGATGTTTTCATAGTCTTCCCGTCTTTCTATATTCTATTCTCATCTTTATTCTACACTTGTCTAATTAAAAAGTCAATCCTTATGCAAAAAAGAGTGAGAAATAAAATACTCCCACTCTTTTTAGAAAAATAAACTGATTAAGGTCAGTATAGCTAACCCTCCCTGCTTAAGCAAGATTTTCGGATCACTAGTCAATGCTCCATAGGCCGCCACTAAGATAATGTAAATCATAAAGATAGCCATCCAAAAAGAATCTTGGGTAAAAACAGCTAGTAAAACCAAGACAGCAATCAAACCATTATAGACTCCTTGGTTTTTAAAAAGAGTGTTAACCGATTCCCTCTCAAGCTCCTCCTGAGTCATGTTAAAGACTCGAGCTGTTATTTTTGAAGCTGTTGCAAATGTCTCCAAATACATGATATAAAAAAATTCTAAAGAAACTAAAATTGCTGAAATAATAGTAAATATAGACATCTTGTCCTCCTTCTTTTAAAACCTAATTTAATCAGTATAACATAGAAATCAACATGAAAGGAAAATATTGCTCAAAACGTATACATATCACTTTTAAATGTCAAATAAAGAGCATAAATAAAATAGGCGTAGCAGAAATCAGCAATTTCTGACTAGATGTGATACAATCTTTTTGAAAAATGGAGGTAAATTATGTTAACTTATGATCTGATTGTTATCGGCTTTGGTAAGGCTGGTAAAACATTGGCTGCTAAAATGGCAACCCAAGGAAAAAAAGTTGCTTTGATTGAGCGAAGCAAGGCTATGTATGGGGGAACCTGTATCAATATCGCCTGCATCCCAACCAAAACTCTCTTAGTCGCAGCTGAAAAGGGCTTAACTTTTGACCAAGTCATAGCTGAAAAGAATGCTGTAACTAGCCGCCTTAATAGTAAAAACTATGCAGGAGTTAGCGGTGCTGGTGTCGACATTATCGATGGGGAAGCTCATTTCCTTTCCAACAAAGTCATCGAAATCACAGCTGGTGATGAAAAAGAGGAACTGACTGCTGAGACTATTGTCATCAATACTGGTGCTGTTTCCAATGTCCTACCGATTCCTGGATTGACTGATACCGAGCATGTCTATGACTCAACTGGCATTCAAAATCTGAAGGAACTTCCTAAACGCTTAGGAGTTCTGGGTGGCGGTAATATCGGCCTAGAATTTGCTGGACTCTACAACAAATTGGGCAGTCAAGTAACTGTACTGGATGCTGCACCTGTCTTTCTCCCTCGAGTAGAACCTTCTATCGCTGCTCTAGCTAAGAAGTACATGGAAGAAGACGGAATCCGGCTCTTACAAAATGTTCGTACCACACAGGTCAAAAATGATGGTGAAGAGGTTGTCGTTGTGACAGAGGATGGAGAATTCCGCTTTGATGCTCTGCTCTATGCTACTGGACGCAAACCGAATATTGAGCCACTTCACTTGGAAAATACTGACATTGAGCTGACAGAACGCGGAGCTATCAAGGTTGATAAACACTTAGAAACATCTGTACCTGGTGTATTTGCAGCGGGCGATGTCAATGGTGGTCTGCAGTTCACTTACATCTCACTAGATGACTTCCGTATCCTTTATAGCTATCTGGCTGGCGATGGCAGCTACACACTAGAAGACCGTAAAAATGTCCCTACCAGCATGTTTATCACACCTCCTTTAGCTCAAATCGGATTGACTGAAAAGGAAGCGCAAGAGCAAGGACTGCCGATTGCAGTGAAGGAGATTCCAGTCGCAGCAATGCCCCGCGGACATGTCAATGCTGACTTACGCGGTGCCTTCAAGGCTGTTGTCAACACTGAAACCAAGGAAATCGTTGGAGCAACAATCTTCTCAGCTGGAGCTCAGGAAATTATCAATATCCTGACTGTAGCCATGGATAATAAAATTCCTTACACTTACTTGAGCAAGCAAATCTTCACCCACCCAACGCTGGCTGAAAACCTTAATGATTTATTTGCTATCTAATTTCAAGCCCCATCAGGGGCTTTTAATATTAGGTAAACTTACTCACTTACATTTCTCCCCCTTTTTGTGGTACAATAATGCTAGTTTATTTTAAAAAAGATTGAGGAAAATTATGTCTGAACTGTATGATATTACGATTGTCGGCGGTGGTCCAGTTGGCCTATTCGCAGCTTTTTATGCTCATCTGCGCCAAGCCAAAGTTAAAATTATTGATTCCCTGCCTCAGCTGGGCGGTCAGCCAGCCATTCTCTATCCAGAGAAGAAGATTCTGGATGTGCCGGGCTTTACCAATCTAACTGGCGAAGAACTGACTCAGCGTCTGATTGAGCAGCTGGAAACTTTCCAGACTGAGATTTGTCTCAACGAAACAGTGTTGGATATCGTGAAAGGCGAAGAGGGCTTCACTATTACGACTTCTAAAGCGAAGCATCAGACCAAAACCATTATCATCGCCATGGGAGGTGGTGCTTTCAAACCGAGAGCTTTGGAGCTAGATGATACTGAGATCTACAGCAACCTCCACTATCATGTGTCAAATATCAGCCAGTACGCTGGCAAAAAGGTTGTTGTTCTGGGCGGTGGCGACTCAGCTGTTGACTGGGCGCTAGCTTTTGAAAAAATCGCAGAAACCAGCCTAGTTCATCGACGGGATAACTTCCGAGCTTTGGAGCATAGTGTGGAAGAACTCAAGGCTTCTAGTGTTAAGATTAAGACACCATTTGTACCTAGTCGATTGGTCGGTGAAAATGGCAAGATAACCCACTTGGAAATCAGCCGAGTCAAGGGAGAGGAAAGTCAGCTTTTACCTCTAGATCATCTATTTGTCAACTACGGTTTTAAATCCTCTGTCGGCAATCTCAAAAATTGGGGCCTAGAGCTCAACCGTCACAAGATTTTGGTCAATAGCAAGCAAGAAACCTCCGTACCAGGTATCTATGCTGCTGGAGATTGTTGCAGCTATGAAGGTAAGATCGACTTAATTGCGACTGGGTTAGGTGAGGCACCTACTGCTGTCAACAATGCTATTAACCATATCTATCCTGAGCAAAAAGTCCAACCCAAACATTCTACAAGCTTATAATATAAAAACGCAATCGAGGTTGGGATATACTGTCTCAGCCTTGTTTTCTATTGACTTTCTTAGTTCCTTCTGCTAAACTGTAGTCAAGTATATTTCGGAGGTACACGGAGACATGAAAAATTAAGTCTATTTTTTAAAGGAAACTTTATTTAGTAGATTTTGTCATGTTTCTGCATATCCGCGGGACTTCCGTTTTTTTTTGTGCTTTCAAGCTTCTATGGCTTATATTTAGATCAATCCTGTCGCTCCTATGACAGTGCAAGTTGTAAGTCTACAAACGAATTCCCCTATTTAGACACTCCTGTGTCTGATTTGTGCAATAAAAAACAGCTCTGCTAAATAAAGCAGGGCTGTTTTTTGTTTTAAAAAATGAAGGAGACATCTATGCTGCAAATAAGAAATCTAACCATTACCCACCTAAAAGACCTGAAGGAATTAGTCAAAGATTTGTCACTGACAGTCAATCAAGGAGACAAGGTCGCTATTATCGGTGAGGAGGGCAATGGCAAGTCCACCCTGCTCAAGCTCTTGCTAGACGAGCGACTAGTCAGCTCCTATGTCAGCTACAGCGGACAAATTGATAAGTCCTATACTGCTGCTGTTTATCTGCCCCAGCAGTTGCCTTCAGAAGATGCCCAACTGACGCTCAATGACTATTTCTTTGCTGATTTTGAGACAGAGCTGGACTATGCCAAGCTCTATCGCTATGCTGGAGAGCTCAACTTTGACAGTCAGCGTTTTGCCAGTCAGCAGCAGCTCTCTAGTCTATCTGGAGGAGAAAAGCTCAAGGTCCAACTCATCAAGAAACTAGCCAGTGATTGGGATATTCTCTTTCTTGACGAGCCCTCTAATGACCTTGATCTCGAAACTCTGACTTGGCTGGAAAACTTTATCAGCCACAGCCAGAGAACGGTCCTTTTCGTCTCTCACGACGAGCACTTCCTCGCTCAAGCCGCTACTAAGATTGTTCATCTGGAGCGAATCAAAAAGAAGCAGGAGGCCAGAACCAGCGTCAAGAGTCTGGACTATGAAAATTACCGCCATCAGCGTCAGGAGGCCTTTGAAAAACAAGGTCAATTGGCACGGAAAGAGCGGGAAGAACACGCCAAGACCATGGAAAAACACCGACGGGTTAAGCAGAGTGTGGAGCATACTTTACGAAACACCCATGACGCTACTGCAGGTCGACTGGTGGCTAAGAAGATGAAAAATATTCTCTCGCAGGGTAAACGATTTGAAAAGGCAGGCACTGAAATGACCGAAATCCCGACACAAGAAGATGTCATCAGCCTTCACTTCTCAGACATAGAAGCTCTGCCATTGACCAAAAGAATCCTCAAATTAGAAGGAATGAAGCTGAAAACAAACGAACGACAACTGGCGGAGAACCTGACTCTGGAGGTCTGTGGCCAAGAAAAAATCGGACTGATTGGTGCTAATGGTGCAGGAAAATCCACTTTGCTTAAGGAAATATGGAAGATCCTGCGTGAGCGTACAGATATACGAGTCGGCTACATGCCACAGCATTATGGTGACTTGCTGGCTGATGAGAGCAGTCCCTTGGACTTTCTGGCTCCCTCTGGCGACAAGTCCCAGAAGGAGAAAATCCTGACTCATCTAGCCAGTCTCCAGTTCACGCGCGACGAGGCCCGCCACCCGATTGGGCAGCTTTCCGGTGGCCAAAAAGCCAAGCTCCTCCTGCTCAAACTAGTCTTAGACCGCCCCAATGTCCTCCTTCTGGACGAGCCAACCCGCAACTTCTCTCCCACCTCTCAGCCTCAGGTTCGCCAGCTTTTGGCGACCTATCCTGGCGCCATTATCGCTGTCTCCCATGACCGGATATTTCTCAAAGAAGTCTGCCAGAAGATTTATAAACTGACGGAGACAGAATTGGAGGAAGTTGAACTATAAGCAAAAAGAGTTGGAAATTCCAACTCTTTTAGTTTTGTTTAGCATCAATCTGTGAGTTTTAATAAAGCTCCCCTTCTACTCCTGAGCCGTCTGCATTTGGTAATAAACACCTCTGGCTGCCATGAGCTCCTGATGATTCCCATGTTCGACAATATCACCATCTACCATGACGAGAATGATATCAGCATTTTGAATAGTGGACAGACGATGGGCGATGATAAAGCTAGTCCGTCCCACCATGAGCTTGCTGAAAGCCTCCTGAATCAAGACTTCTGTCCGAGTATCGATGGAGGAAGTCGCCTCATCCAAGATTAGGATTTTAGGAACAGAAAGGAAGACGCGGGCAATGGTCAAGAGCTGCCGCTGACCTTGAGACAGGGAGTCCCCAGCATCCGCCAGATAGGTGTCATACCCCTGAGGTAGCTGCTGGATAAAGAAATGAGCGTTGGCCGCCTTGGCAGCTTCAATGACCTCTTCTCGGCTGGCATCTGGCCGACCAAAAGCTATGTTGTTGTGAATGGTCGCCGTCTTGAGCCAAGTCTCTTGCAGTACCATACCGAACTGCTGACGATAAGAAGCTCTGGTGTAATGACTAATGGGAACATCGTCTAGCGAAATAAGACCACTATCAACATTGAAAAAGCGCATGAGGAGATTGATCAAGGTAGACTTGCCAGCACCAGTTGGCCCGACAATGGCGACCTTGCTAGCTGCTGGAATCCTTATATTCAAATCCTGAATCAGCTCTTTGCTAGGCTCATAGCCAAAAGCCACATGCTCAAAGCTAATCTGTCCTCTAACATCTTCAGACTGAAGAATTTCCTGGCCAGGCTCCGCTATTTCTTCTTGGCCCAAAACGCTGTAAATCCTCTCCGCACAAGCTAAAGCGCTCTGCAATTCCGACATGACTGACGATATATCATTGAAAGGCTTGGTGTACTGGTTGACGTAGTTGAGAAAAGTTACCAGCTGCCCAACCGTAAAACCTGTTCCCTGAATGATTCGGACAGCCCCAAAGCCTACAATCAAAGCATAGATCAGAGCATTGATAAAACGAGTCGAAGGATTGACTGTTGATGAATAGAAAATAGCCGCCTGCGAATAGTCTGCATAGATTTGATTACTGCGGGTAAAAGCTGTATCAAACTGCTCCTGAGCATTAAAGGCCTGGATCAGACTTTCTTGAGTCAAACTTTCCTCAATCAGCTGGGTCTGTGCTCCCCTCGCCTGTGTCTGTCGTTGGAAAAAGCTAAAACTCTTTCTGGCAATAAAGCGAGCTAAGAAGAGAGAAAGGGGCGTCAAAAGCAGAACCAAAAGCAAGAGAAAAAAGTCCAATCTGGCCATACTAATGATGGTCACTAAAATTGTTAGCAAACCCACAAAAAACTGATTAAAAACCATAAGCAAACCATTGCTGAGCTGCTCCAAATCAGTCGTCACCCGACTAACCAAATCACCTGTTCCCTGCCGGTCCAGATAAGCCAAAGGCAGATAATGAACTTTCTTGATAACACCTTGCCGGAGTTGCTGGCTATAGCGATAGACCAGCTGATTATAGAGCAAGGGATTGAGCCACTGAATCAGCGTATTGGCTAAGATGACTAACAACATCTGGCCCAAAATCGGCACCAAATGCTGGTCCGCTTGAGGAAGAAGAACACTATCAACCGCATTTCCGATTAAAACTGGAAGAAGAACAGTCAGAGCCACTTGAGCCACCGTTCCCAGACTAGCTAGGAGAAAGAGCCAGCGCGCCTGTAGCAAGTCTCGAGTCAAACGCCTCAAGCTACTAGATGATGTCTTATGCTTCATGCTTTCCCTCCTCTCCTTGACTATGCTGTGATTGATGGATTTCTCGGTAAATGGCAGAGCTGATTAGGAGTTCCTCATGGCGACCAAGGGCCACCTGTTCTCCCTTATCTAGGACTAAGATTTGATCCGCTGAGCGCAAACTATTGGTCCGCTGAGAGATCAAGACCAGACTGGTCTCTGTCAATTCATTCTTGATAGCCTGCAAGAGTCTTGCCTCTGTCAGATAGTCCAGAGCAGAGGTTGCATCATCTAAAACCAAGAAAGGCGCTCTCCGCAAGACAGCTCTGGCAATGGTTAAACGCTGACGCTGACCGCCAGAAAAATTCCGACCAAAGGCCTCTACAGTCGCATCCAAGCCACCTTCCTTCTGAGAGACAAAGTCCGCCGCTTGAGCAATCTCTAAAGCCTGCCACAAGTCTGCGTCTGTTGGCTTGCTTGACATGCCCAAGGTCAGATTGGAACGAACAGTTCCTTGGAAAAGCTCCGCCTTCTGAGGCACCAGACTGATCCAAGACCGCCATTCGCTGAGATTTTTAGGACTGCGTCCTTGGGAAAAGATGGTCAACTGACCAGCAGCCACAGGATAAAGATGAGCCAGCAGCTGGACTAGAGTAGACTTCCCTGAACCTGTCCCGCCAATAACACCTAAAGTCTGACCTCTTTTCAAATCAAAAGTCAGACCAGTCAAGGCTGGACTAGCCGCATTGGGATAGGAAAAGCTGACCTGCTGGACTTTAATGGCTTGATTTGGCAGAGCTGTTTCCTGCACTAATTCCTGCAGGACATCTTCTTCTGCTTGCTCGAAGACTTGACTAATGCGACCTGCACTGATATAGCTTTGATTGAGAGAATTGACTAGCATAGCTAGCTTGAGCAATTCCACCAAAATCTGCAATAAATAATTGACCAAGGCCACTAGCATTCCCTGAGTCAACAAGCCCTTGCCGATAAAGGTATTCCCCTGCCAAATCACAGCAATCAGGGTACCATTGACCGTAAGAAAGGTCAGAGGACTAATCAGACTAGCCAGAGCTCCCGTCCTGATTTGCCAGGTTTTATAGAGCTCGTTGCGATTGCGAAAACTCTGAATCTCACGCTGGGTCTGACCGAAAGCTCGTATAACCCGCATGCCCTGTAGCTGCTCACGAGTCAGATTGACTAGCTGGTCAGTCAGCTGACGAATCTTGGCATAGAGGGGATTCATCAGACGAGACATGAAAACGATAATAGCCGTTAAAATTGCTACCATGAGCAAAAACCACAAGGTAATGACTGGACTGATAGTAAAGGCCATGATGATGGAGCCAAAAACAATGATAGGCGCCCGCAGGAAGAGACGAAGAAATTGATTGATGCCCGTCTGGATCTGATAGGTGTCACTCGTCAGTCGAGTCACCAAGCTAGAAGTCGTCAGCTCATCCCGACTAGCCTTAGGCAAACGCAGGATTTTTTGATAGAGGTCGCTTGTCATCTGACGAGTAAAGCCCACTGCCGCCTTTGACGAATAATACTGGGCTACCACTGCTACCACCACGCCCAGCGCAGCCAAGCCCATCAAAAGAAAAACCATCCAGTAGAGATGGGAGCTGTCGTGTCTAGGAATGGTCTCATCCACAATACCCGCAATCAAAAGCGGAACCAAGAGTTCAAAACTGGCCTCCAAGAGCTTAAACAAGGGTCCCAGCAAAGACTCCCTGATATAGCCCTTGAAATATTTCAATAAATCTTTCATACTGCCTACTTCTCCATTAAACTTTATTTATTTTACCATAATTTTCAAAGGCTAAAAAATATTCTCCTTCTGACCAACAGAAAGAGAACATTGATATTAGACTTCTTGTAAGTTCTGGCTTATTTTCTTTAGACCTATATGCAAAAATGGAGTTACAACAAATAAAAAGCCGCCCAAAGCTATAAAAGTCCAATCGAAGCCAAAGTGATCAATCAACCAGCCCGTCATAGGGAAAATGACAATCATACTCAGGCTGAACATCATAGAATAGACACTGAGCATGGTCGCCCGTACTTCACTTGGCAGCTGCTTTTGTAAATCGTTGTCAAAAATTGGCTGGAAAAGAGCATACAAGGCGTTGCTGATTAGATAAATCAAAATATAGATAACTGGCGTTCCAAAATAGGACAGCAGGTAGCTTGCTCCAGTTAGAAAAACTACCGTAGGAAAGAGTTTCAAGGCAGAATACTTCTTTCCAATCATACTCGCCAGATAGACCGCCAAGATATTCAAAGCACTGCCAATTAGCATGACTACCGAAATCTGCCAATCTTTTAAGTCAGGCAATTGATTTTGGTAGTAAAAATAAAACATACACATCATCGTTCCGATGATTTGGGACAGAATCATCCAGATAAAAAGACTAGGATTTCTCTGTAACTCCTCTTTGACCGTCCAGATAATCTTTTTCATAGTCAGACGTTCTGCTTTCTCTGCTTTGACACTAGGCTCTTTCAGCATCCAGGTCAAGAAAAGAACGACGATAGAGGTGCCAATCATGATATAGTAGGTCAGATGCAATTGTCCATGGACAAAAAATCCAGCCCAGACTGTTCCCAAAGACCGGGTCGCCTCGGCCACTCCAGACATGAAGCTGGAGATGGACAGGTAACGTTCCTTGAGTCCGGCCTCCACAGACGAATCATAGACCATGGCTGCGCTTGTCCCCGAATCAAAATTATAGGACCAAGCACTAATCACCATAGCCAGTGCATAGACCCAGAAGTTCCCCTGCCCAGCTAACATAAGAATCGAAGACACAATCCCGGCTATTCGGCTCAAATAAAGATTGGTCTTGTAGGAAAAGCGATCCGCCAACATCCCAGAGGGAATTTCACAAATAACGCTAGTCGCATGAAAAATGCTTTCCAAAAGCCCAATCTGCCACAGGGACATGCCATTTTGACTTAGAAATAAAATCCAAAAACTAGTAATGCCTAGAAAGGCAAAAAATTCTACTCCGGCCATAAGACCGATATTTTTACGATAACTTCTTTTAAACATATTTTCTCCTTTAACAAGTGTTTTTTTAATTTCTATCCTTTATCACTTGTTAATCTGCTGTTTACATGACTCCTACCTCTTCTTTCTCTAAAATTCTATATTTTGGATTATTTCATTGTTCAATCTTGAAAAAACGCCACATGGGCGTTTTCATTAATTTACGGTTTAATACGGTGCAACATACGTGGGAATGGAATGGCTTCACGGATATGTTTGGTTCCTGCTACAAAGGTTACCATACGCTCGATACCGATACCGAAGCCACCATGTGGAACTGTTCCATACTTACGAAGATCAAGGTAGAATTCATATTCTGTCGTATCCATACCAAGGTCATTCATCTTAGCAACAAGGGCATCGTAGTCTTCCTCACGCATAGAGCCTCCGATGATTTCACCGTAGCCTTCTGGAGCAAGCAAGTCTGCACAGAGGACACGGTCAGGATTTCCAGGAACTGGCTTCATGTAGAAAGCCTTGATAGCTGCTGGGTAGTTCACGACAAAGGTTGGTACACCAAAGTGGTTGGAAATCCATGTTTCATGCGGTGAACCAAAGTCATCTCCATGTTCCAGATGTTCGTAGTCTGCATCTTCATCATTCTCATGAGCTTGCAAGAGGTCAATCGCTTCATCATAGCTAACACGCTTGAAAGGCTCTGCAATATAGCGTTTCAAGAGTTCTACATCACGTTCCAGCGTTTCCAAAGCCTGAGGAGCACGGTCAAGAACACCTTGGATCAAGGCTTTAACATAAGCTTCTTGCAAGTCAAGTGACTCATCATGGGTCAAGTATGAATACTCTGCATCCATCATCCAGAACTCAGTCAAATGACGACGGGTTTTTGATTTTTCAGCACGGAATACAGGACCAAAGTCAAAAACGCGACCAAGAGCCATAGCACCTGCTTCCAGATAAAGCTGACCTGACTGACTCAAGTATGCTGGAGTTCCGAAATAGTCTGTTTCAAAAAGCTCAGTTGAGTCTTCTGCAGCATTTCCTGACAAGATTGGGCTGTCAAACTTCATAAAGCCATTCTTGTCAAAGAATTCATAAGTAGCGTAGATAATGGCATTACGGATCTGCATCATGGCAACTTGCTTACGAGAACGCAGCCACAAGTGACGGTTGTCCATAAGGAAGTCAGTCCCATGTTCTTTGGGCGTGATCGGATAATCATTTGACTCACCAATTACTTCGATGTCTGTGATATCCAGCTCATAGCCAAATTTTGAACGCTCATCTTCCTTGACGATCCCTGTCACAAAAACAGATGTTTCCTGGCTAAGTCGTTTGATAGTATCAAATTTCTCAAGTCCTACTTCTTCACCAAATTTCTCGATAAAATTAGGCTTGAAGGCTACACCTTGGAAAAAGGCTGAACCATCACGTAGTTGTAAAAAAGCAATCTTACCCTTACCTGATTTGTTGGCAACCCAAGCACCTATGGTCACTTCTTTACCCACGTAGTCTTTTACATCAATAATCGTTACATATTTGTTTGACACTTTTTTTCTCTTTTCTATTTTTTATTCTTTGTGACAGACTGCCTCGACATTATTACCATCTGGATCCAAGACAAAGGCTGCATAATAAGGTTGGTGATATTGGGGACGAATACCCGGAGCGCCATTATCTTGACCTCCCGCTGCTAGACCAGCTTGATAAAAAGCATCCACTTGCTCTCTAGTCTCAGCACGAAAGGCAAAATGAGACGCATCTGATTGCCCTTGACTTAACCAAAAATCTCCAGCTGGAGCTGTTTGAGGCTCTGCAAAACTTACCGCCTGAGGAATTTCAAAGGCAATTTTGTAGCCCAATGGCTCTAAAGCTTGCTGATAAAAGAGCTTGCTGGCTTCCAAATCCTTGACTGTAATCCCAAAATGATCAATCATATCTGCCTCCTAGATTGGTTGCTAAATGTCACTTTATTTCAAGACAAATCTTTTGGACATCTGTTCTATATTTTACCATAAAGCGATTGCAATAGCTATCCTTGAAGAGACGAAAATTTAAAATTCTTTAAAAAGCTATCTTTTTCCGAAAATACTATTCTATAAGAAATCAGAAAAAGAAAACAGCTGTTTGGAAAATCAGTCTCCTTTCTTATTTTCAAGCTTCTCAGACTTTTCATAAACCATACTACTTTTCTTAGTATTTACCTCTCCCTTATCATTGACTTCAATATGTACCTTAAAATAAGTCCGCTCAATCTGAGGGTTATAACGAGTCTCATAAACCATAGTAAAGTCTGCATATCCCTTCCCAGAAAGTTCCTGCTCTGAAGGTCCACCGACAGAATTTTTCAAATGCTCGCTGTTTAAAGTTCGTAACTTTAACTCTAACCCTGGTTGATAATCGTTCAAGTACCAATCCATTCGGGTTGATGCATTTTCTTCAAAAAAGATCCGGTACTGTCTACCCTTGGCTTGTAAGCTATAAGTAGGTTCGCCAGACTTTGATTCAGAAATAGTTGTCCACCCTTGCTCAGCATTAAGGAAAGAACAAGCCGTCAATAGGAGCAAACATATTATTAGGTTTAAAAATATCAAACTACGTTTCATGCCACATTCCTTTCTAATAGAAATCAAAACATATATTAGATACACTTTAACTCATATTAAGGCTATATGTCTTGACTCTGAGCTACTCCATAAGGAAGCCCTAGAACAAACGCTTTCAGAATCATTTTATCACTTTAAACAACCTCTTACCAGCTAGAGTCGAAGAAAAGCAAAAAGGACAGGCTTTAAGCCCATCCTCTATTTTAAAAATATAATTGCTTTTCATTTATATGTTTACTTAGAATCAACCTTTTCAGTCTTAACTAAGACCATACTGCTTTCTGAAGGTTTGATTTGTCCATTCTTGTCGGCAGTTATTCCAACTTGATAATAATTTATTTCTTTTTGACTACCTGAATAATGTTCATAAACCATAGTAAAGTTAGCCGAACCTTGACCAGACAGTTCCCTCTTGGCTGTCGCCCCGTCTAACCCTTTTATCTCTTCTTGATTAAGAGTATGGCACTCAAGATTTTCAAGTGGATTATAATTATCTAAATGCCAGGTTTTTCTAGCTGAACCATTGTCATTGTATAGAATCTGGTACATTTTTCCAGACACTTGTAACCTATAAAAGGGGTCTCCCTCCTTAGACTGAGAAACAGTGGTCCACCTCTGCTCTGAATGAACAAAAGAACAAGCGGTCAAGCAAACCAAACTGACTGCCAACATTGCAAAACAGGAGATTCTCCTCATGCTTTAGCGCTCCATAAATTGCTGCAGGCGTTGAACAGCTCCTTTAAGTGTTTCCAGATCAGTCGCATAGCTGAGACGGACATTTTCTGGAGCACCAAATCCTGCGCCAGTCACCAAAGCCACACCAACTTCTTCCAAAATAGCTGTGGTAAAGGCTGTCACATCTGTATAACCTTTCATCTCCATAGCTTTTTTGACATTAGGGAAGAGATAGAAGGCTCCTTGAGGCTTAATGACCTCAAAACCTGGTACTTGAGCTAGAAGTGGGTAGATGGTATTGAGACGCTCTTCAAAGGCCTGACGCATAATTTCAACAGTCTCCTGACTACCTGTCAAGGCTTCAATAGCAGCATACTGGGCAACTGTCGTTGGATTGGAAGTGGTTTGGCCTGCAACCTTGCTCATAGCAGCTATGATTTCTGGTTCACCAACAGCATAGCCAATCCGCCAGCCAGTCATGGAATAACTCTTAGAAACGCCATTGATAACCACTGTTTGCTTGCGGATAGCCTCTGATAGACTAGAAATTGGCGTAAATTTATTACCGTTATAAACCAGACGTCCATAGATGTCATCTGCCAAAATCAGAACGTCATGCTCCACAGCCCAGTTTCCAATAGCCAAAAGTTCCTCGGCTGTATAAATCATCCCCGTCGGATTGGATGGTGAATTCAGAACTAAGACCTTGGTCTTGTCAGTTCGAACAGCTTCCAATTGTTCTACAGTTATCTTAAAGTCGTTCTCTTCAGTAGCTTGAACAAAAACAGGAATTCCTTCAGCCATCTGAATTTGATCGCCGTAGCTGACCCAATAAGGCGTAGGAATAATTGCTTCATCACCTGGATCAAGAACACTCATAAAGAAGGTGTAGAGGGAGAACTTAGCTCCTGTTGCCACCGTCACTTGATTCGGCTTGATTTCATAACCATAATAGTTGGCAAAGTATTGAACAATAGCTTCTTTTAACTCTGGAAGACCACTAGCCACTGTATAGAAACTAGCTTTTCCATCTTCAATAGCTGCCACAGCTGCTTGCTGAATGTTTTTAGGAGTCGGAAAATCCGGCTCTCCAAGAGTTAGCGACAGAATATCTCTGCCTTCAGCCTTTAAAGCTTTGGCTCTAGCTGCTGCAGCCAAAGTCACACTTTCTTCCATTTTTAAAACACGATTAGATAATTTCATAGCCCCTCCTTGCTCAGCAATTTCCTTTTTTCAAAATCGACAATATAGTAACTCTTTCCAGATTTGACTTCCCAAATTGGTCGGCCGTTCAAATAACCAAAAGTCACTTTGTCAATCACATCAGCTCCGTTTTTCTTTGCAATCTTTTCAGCCTGCCTTTTGCTAGTTCCCTCACTGAGTTCATAAACAAAAATTTTATCAGAACCCTTCTCAATCAGGATGGCTTTTTTCTTCTCTTGATCCGTTTCACCTAGCAAGCTGTAATAGGTCTTGTCCCCATTAAAAATGGCAAAGCTATCAACTTTACTGACTCCTGCATACTTGCGTGCCAACTCAATGGAATTAGAACGAGCGGCCCGATAAGGCTCCATTGATAAATTAAATAGATTTAGCAGAGAAAAGGCAAGTACCGTTAAAAGAATACCTATTCCAATGACGTACTGCCATATAAGGATTTTTTTATTTCTTTTTCTTCTATTTTTCACTCGTCCATTATACTATAATTCTATCTATATTTCTATCTTTTTCACATTGATTTTAATACTATTTATTGATAAAATATGGCTATGAGAACACTAGAAGAATTATTAGAAGAAAATAAACTAGACCTTAAAACCATGATTGTTTTTAGGAAGGCTGAGCGGACCATACGCTCCATTGAACAAAGAGTCATCAAAGAAAACAAACTAACCCCTACTCAGTTTTCTGTTCTGGAAACTCTCTATAGTAAGGGAAGAATGCGAATCCAAGATCTGATAGACCATATGCTTGCGACCTCTGGAAATATGACTGTCGTCATCAAAAATATGGTTCGTGACGGCTTGATTTCTCGGACTAGCGATCCAAATGATCGCCGTTCTTATCTGATTGAATTGAGCCAAAAAGGTCAAGACTTAATCGAAGAAATTTTCCCTCAACATATCCTGTGTGTAAAGGAAGCGCTTGGAATTTTATCAGACGAAGACAAAGAGACTCTCATTTCTATTTTAAAAAAATATAAGAATCTGAGCTAAATAATTGCTAATTAGTAATATTTGTTGTAACATAATCGGTAACAAGAGGCCTAACCCTCTTTGATTAAAAAATATGGAGGACTCATAATGTCTAAAGTACTATTTATCGTTGGATCCCTTCGTCAAGGTTCTTTTAACAACCAACTGGCTCAAGAAGCTGAAAAAGTTTTGGCTGGTAAAGCTGACGTGTCTTATCTTGATTGGTCTCAAGTTCCAATCTTTAGTCAAGATTTGGAACAATCAACGCCTTCAGCTGTTGCTAAGGTCCGCGAAGAAGTCCAAGCTGCAGACGCTATCTGGATTTTCTCACCAGTTTACAACTTCTCTATTCCTGGTTCAGTGAAAAACCTGTTAGACTGGCTCTCTCGTTCACTTGATCTTTCTGATCCTCGTGGCGCGTCTGCTATTAACGAGAAGGTTGTGACTGTCTCTTCAGTTGCGAATGCAGGACAAGAACCAATGTTTTCTATCTATAAAGACTTACTGCCATTTATTCGGACAACTGCTGTGGGCGAATTCACCTCAGCTCAAGTCAATGATTCTGCTTGGGTAGATGGTAAATTTATCGCAAGTCAAGAAACTCTTTCAAGTCTCGCTACACAAGCAGACGCTCTTCTTACTGCTATCGATTAGAAATTATAACTCCAATGATTTAAAAACACTGGGATGCCAATCTCAGTGTTTTTCCTATTTAACCAACAATAAAAACCAGTTTAAGTAACCAAACTTGGTCTACTCAAACTAGTTCAAATAGGGGGCAAAATAATCAGTCTCGCTCAATCTATATCATAAAATTCTAACGTTTTTATATTCAATTTATCAGCATTTGTTAAGACAATATCAGTCCCAAATTCTTTTTCATAAAACGTCATAGACATTGTTTGTCCATTTACAAAAAGCTCGATTGAATTAATATCTCGAAGAATTTCCAAGGTTAACGACTTAGGAGCATCCAATATATTCAGATGACGAATATCCTCATAAGGTTCTTCTTTTCCAATAATCTTATAACCCAGCCGTTCACGTCCCAAAGATAAGACCTGTTTGCCTGCATTATAGGAGATTTTCACTACCTGCTGATTTGTGGCATTTCTTGCATATAGCAATTCAAAATCTTCTGGTTTTTCAAGCTCTAGTATTAGGTACTGTTGTTGTTTAACAGCACTGGAGAAGATCAATTCTGATTGGTCCACTTGACCTGAAAATCTCTCTTGTATAGTTAGTTGGCTTGTTAATGTCTCAGGAATCTCTTGATACAAAAGATTATTCTTAATGGATAATTTACGAGGAATGGTCATCATACCAGCCCATCCGTGATTTAAATCATGTGTGGGAATATTTCGATGCCACATCTGTTGCCAAGCTACTAGATAGCGTTCCCCTATATCATTAACACAGGTCTGTGGAGCATAAAAATCCAAACCGCCATCTATTTCGTGAAAATTTTCCACTTGAAAATTACCTGATTTCCAGTCAACCTCTCCAATGAATGCAAGAGTAGAATTTAAATTCCAATATTGGTTGTCCTTACGTTCCATCTCAATTGGAGACATAATAAGAACCCACTTTCCATCCAATTCAAAAAGATCTGGACATTCCCACATGATTCCTTGATCGGGTTTTCCTTCCAATAATACAGACTTAAATTTCCAATTAAAGCAATCTTCCGATTCAAATAAGAGGATCTGTCCTCGAGCATCCGCAGTTTTAGAAGCGACAACAGTATAATAGTGGTTGCCATTTTTCATTATTTTCGGGTCACGAAAATCTGCAATATCCGCAATTCCCTTTATATGATTTTCTCCAATAACTGGATTTCCGGCATATTTTTCAAAATGAATACCATCATGTGAAACTGCCATACATTGAGTCTCTGTACGCACATTTCCTTCTTCAACATGACCAGTATAGATAAGAACTAACTTATCATCTATCACAATGGCACTTCCCGAGAAACAACCATTTCTATCATAGGCTTCACTCGGAGCCAAAGCTACTGGTAATTCCTCCCAGTGAATCAAATCTTTTGATTTAGCATGTCCCCAATGCATAGGACCCCAAACACTATCATATGGGTAAAATTGATAAAAGAGATGATACTCGTTCTTATAGTAAACAAAACCATTTGGATCATTCATCCAACCAATTGGGGGCAACAAATGAAACTTGCCTCGATAGCAATGATTAACTCGATGACGATTTTCTTTGATATATCGATTTGCTTGTTCAATCTTTTCTTTCATAAAGTCACCTACTTAATACCTGTCCCTGAACCACCCAAACCTTGAATAATGTATTTTTGAGCGACAATATAAACCAAGATCAATGGGATTGTTGAAATCGTTAAGACAGCCATTACTTGGTTGATATAGACAGGTTGAGTTGTATTAATGGTTGTAATCGCAACTTGGAGAGAGAATTTTGATGAATCCGTCAAAACCATGAGTGGCCAAATATAATCATTCCAGCTAGAAATAAAAGACAAGACTCCTACTGTTGCTACTGCAGGTTTAGACATGGGTAGCATAATACGGAAGAATATCCGTAAAATACTTGCGCCATCCATCCGAGCTGATTCGATGATTTCTTCAGGAATAGCAATAAAAAAATTTCTAAATAGATAAATATTAAAAACACTTGCTAAACCAGGTATAATAACAGCTAAGCGATTATTAACCAACCCTAGTGCGTTAATAATGGTAAACTGAGGAATCAACATCGTTTCCATTGGAATAATCAACAAAGCCAAAAGGATACCAAATAAAAATTTTTTTCCAGAAAAGTTAATTTTAGCAAAGGCAAAACCTGCTAAAGAGTTAACGATGATAGATCCTATAGCAAAAGTTCCAGCATAGAAAATACTATTTCCGATATAGGTAAGGATGCTAAAACGCTCTAAAACTTCTTGATAAGGCTTAAACCAATTTGCTGGATTTAGGCTTGGTAAGAAAGCCTGCCAACCTGTCAAATTCTTGTAAACATCAGCTTCTGGCTTCATAGAGGAAACCACCATCCAAATCATTGGAAAAAGAAAGAGAGCAGCTAAGAGTGTTAAGAGGACATATTCCAGAATAGTCGTTGGTCTAAAAAATTTTCTACGTTTCATTCTAGTTGTCCTCCTTCAATACACGTCTTTGGACTAAGCTAATCATACCAATCAATGTTGTAAATACCAGGGCAATTGAACTTGAATATCCAACTAATCGATCCGTGAACCCTTGTTGGTAAATATAATAAACCATGGTAATAGTCGAGTTCATCGGACCACCCTGAGTCATAACCATTGGCTGTACAATGAGTTTGAAAGCAGAAATCAAGGTTGTCAACAGGACAAACAAAGCGGTTGGTTTCAAAAGTGGCATCGTAATGTAACGGAATTGTTCCCATTTAGTAAAACCATCTAATTCTGCCGCTTCATAAACATCTTGTGGAATATTTTGCATACCGCCAAGGAAAAGGAGCATTTGATAACCTGCACCTTGCCAAGCTGATACAAAGACAATCGCATACATGGCTTGCTTTGGACTCCTCAAGAATGGCTGAGACGCAATTCCAATTTTATTCAACAAGGCATTCAAAAGACCATTATTTGGATTCAATAGATAAAGCCATAAAATTGAAATAACAACTAGTGACATTACAACTGGAGCAAAGAAAGCTACCTTAAAAAACATATTTCCTTTTCGTTTTTTATTGACAATCAAAGCCATACCTAGCGCCGCACCAAGCTGAATAGGAATAATCCATACAACAAATTGTGCCGTATTAACAACACTCTTTAAGAAAATTGGATCTTTAAACAAACGAATAAAATTTTCTAAACCAATAAATTTTCTGTCGTCTGGTGTCAATAAATAGTAATCTGTAAAAGCATAATAAACAACCATACAGACTGGAATAACCAGGAAAATCAAAAGCAGGATTAAAGCTGGCGATAAAAAACCATATCCTAAAAGATTTTCTTTTAATTTTAAACTCTTTTTCTGGTTCATGTTAAATTCCTCCAAGATATGATAATAAAGTAAAATCATAATAAATTAATGTAAAAATGGAACATTAAAAAATTGACATACTTATCTGCATATTCGCTAAACAAAAACTGGCTGAGACCAACTTCATATTTGACGTTTCGTCCCACCCAGTTTTATTGTCATCTATTTTTTCAAACTATCATCAATAGCCGTTTGCATCTCTTTGGCACGTGAATCAAGCACTTTTTGAACATCTGGATTTTCTTCATAGTAGCTGATGTCTTGCATAGCTTGTTGGAATGAACGTGATACTTGCGGATAGGCTACTACAACGGGACGTGCATGCGCAGTAGCTGCGTTTTGTTCCATCAAGAAACGCATTGGTTCAGAAACTTTGTCTTTGATATTTTCAATAGTTGATTTACGGATTGGCAACACACTATTTCCAAGGCTTAGAATTTCGCTTGATTCAGTATTCGTTGCAAATTTAACAAACTCAGCAGCTGCATCTTTTTTGTTAGACTTAGTTGTAACTGCTAATTGCCAGCTTCCTGAAGGTGATACCAATTTCTTAGTCTTGTTTGACACAGGATATGGCAAAATACCGAAATCAATATCTTTATAGTTGGTTTGCAAATCAGCAATTGTCCACGAACCACTTAACACCATTGGATACTGTCCAGTTTCAAATCCTTTTTCAACTGGACTAACAGTTGTATATCCTTCTTTTACTAGATCTTGGATAAATTGAACAGCTTGTGTACTTTCTTTGGAGTTAAAGTACCCTTCCGCTTTTGTTCCATCTTCATTTACTACACTGCCACCATTTGACCAAATCAATGGCATATATGCATAAGGAAGCATTTCATCATTTGAGTTCAAACGGAAATCAATAGCAGCTTCTTTAAAGTGATCTTTTAGCTTTTTACTAACCGCTTTGAATTCATCCCAAGTCCAAGGCTTTTTCAAAGTTGGTAAACTTGATTCATCAATTCCAGCTTCTTTAAACATTTTTTTATTATAATAAATTCCTACGTTTGATTCTGAGTAACCAAATGCATAGAATTTACCATCGTAAGTCCCTTGTTGTTTGATACTGTCAAGCACATCCCCCATATTATTATCTTTCAAATAATCATCTAATGGAGTAATAACCTTTGATTTAGCATATGCTGCTGTATTCGGACCATCAAGCGTAATCACATCAGGTAAACTATTTGTTGTAATCGCTGCGTTAACTTTATCTTCATATCCACCGCCACTTCCGCTACGCGGAATATACTCAGTTACAACTTTGTATTTTCCTTTATACTTCTTATTAAAGTTTTGGACTACTTGTTCCCAAGCCTTCCCTTCTGCAGTCTCATCAGAAAATTGGACCCAAACTTTCACGTCATCTTTTGATGCTGCTTCTTTAGAAGTCTTACTAGATGAACCTCCACTACATCCAGCAAGAAGCCCTAGTGATAGAGCAGCAACCATTGATAGAATTACGCCTTTACGCATATTTTCCTCCTTTTTGAAACGTTTCATTTTTATTTGTTTTATATAAAGGTTTATATTAAACCTTTATATTTTTGAAACGTTTCATTTTTATGGTTTCATTATACAACCGCTTTCATTTTTTGTCAAGTGATTTCTGTATTTTTTTTGTAGTACCACCTTCTGCAAAATAGACTGGTATTAAAACCCTTGATAACACAGCTTTTTCTTTAGAAATGAGTTGCAACAATAATTTGACAGAAGCTTGGGCAATCTTATCCAGAGGTTGTGCAATTGTTGACAGTAAATAAGTTTGATCCGCAGCATTTCTCAAACCATCAAAACCAATAATCTGATAATCTTGTGGAGCTTTTTTCCCAAATTTCTCCATTACTTTCATAACTTTAATAGCCATAAAGTCATTAATAGTAAAAATGCCATCGATTGTCGAATGTTCAAGTATAAATTCCTCAATCTGTTTTTCAGGTTCAACAAGTGGTTCTGACATATCTAATTTTAAAACAGAATGTCCCATACTCATCAACTTTTCACAAAAACCTAATTCACGCTGTTTAGTTTCATTCTCATGGATATTAGTACTTCCAATATAAGCGAGCTGTTTAGAACCTCGATTAAGCAACTCTTCCGCTGCCATCTGTCCCCCTTTATAATTCTCTGAAGTCACATAGGAGACATTCTCAGAAAAATGTCGATCAAAACTTACAAAAGGCAAACTGCTTGAAACATACTTATCAATATCTGAATAAGTTACAGCAATAATACCATCTACTTTGTTTTTCTCTAACATTTGAATGTACTCAATCTCATTTTTGACATCGCCATCAGCATTACAAATGAATAGTTTATATTGATTTTTAAGTAATTCTTTTTCAACGTAGTAGGCTAATTCTGAAAAAAATGGGTGCCAAATTGTCGGGATTATAAGAGCAATATTATTACTTTTATTGGTCTTTAGCCCCCGCGCATAATTATCTGGAATATAATTCAACTCTTCAATTGCTTCTTGTACCTTTTTTAGTGTGACTTTTTTGATACCTTTCTCGTTGTTAATAACGCGCGAAACTGTTCCGACACTAACACCAGCACGACTAGCTACATCTTTCATTGTGATGGATGTCCGACTTTTTCCTTGCATTTCTTAACCTCCATTTTAAAAAACAAGATCATATCTTGCAATCGTTTTCCTCAATTGATTATAAATAATTTCATTTTTTTTGTAAAGTTTTATCCATCTACTTTCTTTACAAAAACAAATTCTCTTTCTTGTGAAAGATTTTCTTGAAACTTAAATCCAGAAAAAGAACTCTGTTTAATATCAGATAGTTTGGTAATGTGATTCTCAATCAAATAACTCAAAAATTGGCCACGCGCCTTTTTGGAGATAGTCGAATGAATTTTCCGTTTTCCATCTTTTTCTTCCATGAATTTGAAGCGGATCATCTTATCTCTCATCTCTTTAGGAAAGACCTCCTCAAACTCACTGGACAAGAGCGAAAGCAGAATTTCTTGATCTGCAACAGCTTGACCATAGGTCTCTGTCCATAGCCTTTTCAATGATTGTTTTTTGACCTTGAGTTTTGTCATGAAGTCCAAACGATGCGGAGCAATCGGTGCCAAGGCAGGAATCACTCCATACAAGCTAGAGGTAATCAAGAGATGATTTTTGATATACTGCTCTTCTTCCTTGGTCAGATTTTTACGCTTAATGTTTCGGTACATAAGACCGTCAAAAAGATAGAGAGCAGGATAGGTTGGTGCAGTTTCATTTTGAAGCTCCTGAATACGTTGGTATTCCTCTTCTGCTTTCTCTGGCCGAATCTGATATAGCTGGGCTAAGTCAGTCACTGAATACTGACTCAAAGCCTGAATAATTAATTTCGTCTTTTCTGACAGACTTTCTGGCTCAATCTGAGCGACTTGAGTATTTAGTTCTTTTGCTGTTGGAATTAAAATTTTCATAGATTCATTATAACAAAACTTGTATTTTCTTGACTATCCTTACGATTTATTCTTGACTAATTATATTTTATATCATATAATCTAGTTATCAATACTAGATTATAGAAAGGTTGATATTTTATGATATCCTTTCCCCTCTGGCAAGAATTACCTGATCTTGATTTATATTTAGACCAGGTCCTGCTCTACGTTAACTCTGTCAATCAAAAGGCTTTTCCAGGACAGGAAAAAGTCTTAACAGCAGCGATGATTAATAATTATGTGAAGCATGCTCACATTCAAAAACCAATCAAGAAGAAATACAATCGCACACAAATTGCTCGGCTAATTATTCTCACAACGCTAAAACCAGTATTTCCTATTCAAGATATTATTGAGACTGTTGAATATCTAGTGAAAAACCAAGAGAGTTCCGAACTCTTTTACAATCAATTTGTTGGCTATATGAATGAAGAGACTGATATAGAAATCCATCCTCTTGTTTCATCTGCTTGTCAGACAGTCAAACTCTACCATCAGACCAGACAATTATCTCTAGAATTGAAAGGAGCACATGCAAATGAATCTAACCATGAAATTAAGTAAACGTTTGAGTTTTGGTGAGGAAGTGGCAAATGCTGTTACCCATGCGGTAGGCTCTGTCCTTACACTTATCCTACTTCCCTTATCAGCTATCTATAGCTATGAAGTCCATGGCTTACTATCAGCTATTGGTGTCTCCATTTTTGTCATCAGCCTCTTTCTTATGTTTCTTTCATCTACAATCTACCACTCCATGTCTTATGGCTCAACTCATAAATATATCCTACGTATCATAGATCATAGTATGATTTATATTGCCATTGCGGGCAGCTATACTCCAGTTGTCTTGGCTTTAATGAATAACTGGTTGGGTTATTTGATTATTCTAATCCAGTGGGGAACGACGATTTTTGGTATTCTCTACAAAATTTTTGCCAAAAAGGTCAATGAAAAATTTAGTCTAGCTCTTTATCTTATGATGGGCTGGCTGGTTGTCTTTATTATCCCACCAATTATTAGCCAAACAAGCCCGCTTTTCTGGGGATTGATGCTTGCTGGAGGTCTTTGCTATACCATTGGAGCAGGATTTTATGCCAAGAAAAAGCCCTATTTTCATATGATTTGGCATCTCTTTATTCTTGCTGCCTCTGCCTTTCAATACATCGCTATTGTCTTTACCATGTAACCATCTTTCATCTTAAATGATTACTTTAAACTTGTATACTAATCATAGCAAAAGCTCTCTGAGAAAAATTCTCAGAGAGCTTTTTAGTCAAATATAGTTAAAAATACAATAAGTTCCAAGCTTCTTGACTATCCATAGATCACTTCGGTTGAATTATTCTTTATTTTTGTCTTTTTTAGGCTTTTCTTTTTTAAAAGCAAAATAGAATAATAAGACCGGAAGTAACACATTAGCTGCGAGAGCCCCCATCCTATAAGAAACATCTGAATCAGCAGGTAATGGAGTTACAAAAGCATGATAAACAGCAAAAACTCCTAAAATCAAAAATAAAACTCTTTTAAAAGACATATAGACTCCTTCTAAACTTGCATTTCACCTCTTCAAGAGGATAAAATTCATTATTTAACAATAAATAGAATAACATACATTCATTTTTAATGATTGATTCTTCCCCTTTTTTCTAGCATTTTCTTAATAAAATAGGGCATTTTTACGTTTTCAATTCCCTTTTTTTCAATTAGTTTTTTTACAAATTCAGGCATTTGAGGCTCATCAATTTCTTTTAATATCTTAGAGCTTGTCTCAGAAGGAGCCAGTTCATCAAAAGTCGTTTGTTCTGGATAGAGATACTGAAAATCATCTCCTTCATGCTTACGAATGGTCGCCACGATTGCAGCAATCAAACGAGGGTCTGCATTAGGCATTGGTGGACGATGATAAGCCACACCAAGTTCTTGACACAATTCTTGACATTCTACATCATTATCAAAAAGAACTTCTATATGCTCACTGATAAAACTAATCGGAACAAAAATATAGTGTTTAGGATGGACAGTCTGATCACGAAGATATTCTAAGACATCTGGTTTGATCCAAGGAAGGCCGATATCACTTTCACTTTGCCAAGTATTAGTATATTCAAAAGAAGATAGTCCCAAGCGTTCTGCAATTATCTGTGCATTGTCAACAATTTGGTCAATATAAGGATCTTCAAAATCTAGAGCTAATAGTGGTACACTATGTGCTGAGAAAACAACTTTAAAGCTTTCACCCTTAACTTGTTTATCGATAATCTTCCTAATTTCATCTACCCAAAAGTTTAACAAATCTTCTGAACGGTACCAGTCCTTGATAATATTAAAACGGATTTTCTCACTGTGGATGAACTTTTCATATCCCATAACCGAGTAAAAAGAATAATGTGGTTCCAAAATCAGACAGATACATTCTTCAATGTCATCTAACTCCATTTGACGAATAAGGTCTGGGATGAAGGGGGATGAGAATTTATTCGCAAAATAAACTGCATATTCGCCTGCTAAAGCTTGTCTGACCAGCTCAACTTCTTCTCTTGTAATTTCTTGTAAAGGACTGCCACCAATTAGCTGATAGTTATCATAAAGATGCTGAATTTCTTGGTCTGTAGGACGCACACCTCGACGAATATTAGTAAAAAATGCAGCAACGTCTTCAAAAGTATAACCTTCTGGTGAACCAAAGGTCATCATCAAAATAGCTTTTTTAGTCATATTTCCCTCATTTTCTAAAGCTCTCTGCTATTATAACATGATATCAGTCAAAATAAGTATGACTTTTCTATTCTTTTCTACTTTGTCAGAAACATATCAATATGCTAAAATAGATTTAAATCAAAATGAAAGAAGAGATTTTATGAAATACCCTAATCTTTTAGAGCGTTTCTTGACATATGTCAAGGTCAACACGCGCTCAGACGAGACATCTACTACTACACCCAGCACCCAGAGTCAGGTGGACTTTGCTAACAATGTCCTCATTCCTGAAATGAAGCGGGTTGGCTTGGAAAATGTCTACTACCTGCCCAACGGCTTTGCGATTGGAACTCTGCCTGCCAACGACCCCAGCTTTACCCGCAAGATTGGCTTTATTTCCCACATGGATACGGCGGACTTCAACGCAGAAAACATCCAGCCACAGGTCATTGAGAATTATGATGGCGGAGTGATTTCGCTGGGACAATCTGGCTTCAACTTAGATCCTGCGGACTTTGCTAGTCTTCATAAATACAAGGGGCAAACCCTGATTACGACTGACGGAACCACCCTTTTGGGAGCAGATGATAAGTCTGGTATTGCTGAAATCATGACTGCTATCGAATACCTGTCTGCCCATCCAGAGATCAAGCATGGAGAAATCCGAGTGGGATTTGGCCCAGACGAGGAAATCGGTATCGGAGCTGATAAGTTTGACGCTGAAGACTTCGATGTGGACTTTGCCTACACAGTAGATGGCGGACCTCTAGGCGAACTCCAGTACGAGACCTTTAGCGCTGCTGGAGCCGAACTGACCTTCCAAGGCCGCAATGTCCATCCAGGAACTGCTAAAAACCAGATGGTCAATGCTCTCCAGCTGGCTATTGACTTCCACAACCAGCTACCAGAAGCCGACCGACCAGAGAAGACCGAGGGCTACCAAGGCTTCTACCACCTGATGAATCTGACTGGTACTGTCGAAGAAGCTCAAGCTAGCTACATTATTCGTGACTTTGAGACAAATGCGTTTGAAAATCGCAAAGCTACTATGCGGACCATTGCTGATAAGATGAACCTAGAGCTGGGCAGCGAGCGTATCAACTTGACCCTCAAAGACCAATATTACAACATGAAGCAGGTCATTGAAAAAGACATGACACCAATCACTATCGCTAAGGCAGTTATGGAAAGTCTTGACATCCGGCCTATTATCGAGCCCATCCGTGGCGGAACTGATGGCTCAAAAATTTCCTTTATGGGCATCCCGACACCTAACCTCTTTGCCGGTGGCGAAAATATGCACGGACGCTTTGAGTATGTCAGCCTAGAAACCATGGAACATGCTGTCGATACCATTATCGGTATCGTCTCTTATCAAGAAAAATAAACCTCTCATGAACATAAAAAAGAACAAGCTAATCTTTTCAAAATTAGCTTGTTCTTTTTTTTATTCTTCTAATTTGATTAGGCTTTTATGAATGAGATTTCGTCTGATAAATCCTAGGTAATCTTATTAACATATTACAGAATCTTCTCAGAATAAACCTTTTCTTTATTAGTTGCTTACTTCATTTGTCGTGGATGCCTGTTCAGAAGACTGAGCTGGCTCTTCTTGAGTAGCCTCGCTTCCTTGTTCCTTTGGCTCTAAAGCAGGACTAGCTGCTTCTGTTGTACTAGAACTTTCGCTTGATGAACCAGCAGAATCTTTAAGTTCACTAGATGTCTGATTGGATGAACTATCAGTTGGAGTTTCAGTAGGCTTTACAGTTTCAGATTCTTTTTCTTCTGATTTAGCTGTATCAGAAACTGGTTTTTCTACCTTCCCTTGATTTTGAAGCCCTTCAATAAACGATTGAACTTCGGCAAGCAACTCTTCTTTATTGACTTTGCTATCTGCAAGCTTATCAAATAAAGTATCTACTTTAGTAAATAATTCATCTGATGCATTTTGCTCTTCAAGTAGCTTATGGGCCGCCATCAGTAAAGCATAAATTTTCTTATACAGTTCTTGATCTTTTGGATTCGTTTCTTCTTGCTGATTTTTAATAGTATCAACCATTTGAGACAAGAGTAACTTAAGCTCTTCCAAGATGGTCTCCCGATCTTTACGTCCTTCTTTAAGATCAGCTTGAAGAGCCAATAATTGATTCTTGTAGTTTTCTTGACTAGTAGAATCTTTAACCTTATCTAAAAGTGTTTGTCCTTGCAGGAAGAGTGCTTGGAAGGTTGCATCAGGAATTTCTACTTTTGGCTGTGGCGCAAATTCACCATAAAGTTCTTTTAAGAAACCGTAAATGGCTGTTTTGTAGTTCTGATCATCCGTTTTTTCGGTATCTAGAATAGTTTTATCTTTAGCCTGACTTGCCTCTCCACTCGCAAGAGCCTTATCAACTTCTAGTTTGGTTTGATAGAGATCCAAGAATAAAGCTTTCAAATCCACAGCCTCTATAAAGGCTTGCGACTTATAAAGTTTCATAGCTAAATCAGCAACTTTTTTACGTAGTTCCGGTTGCAGACGAGCATCATCTACAGCAAGGTAGAAGGTCTTAAGATATTCGACAGAGGTCATACCTGTCCGGTCTTGATAATCTTGAAGACTTGTCAGAAGCTGATCAATTTCTTTCATCTTATCTTCATTTTTTGCAACCTTTGCCATTTGCAAGTCGCTTAGTAAGGAAGCTTTATTAACATTGTAGCTATCTGTTTCCAAGCGTTTGATCTTATCAACCAATTCCTGATACTTCTTATCTACTTCTGTCAGTTGCTCAGTCTGGGCATTTTTATCCACATGGATATAATGCTTATCAAACTGCTCTAAACTTGCTAAATAACCAGCCGTTGAGTTGCTCGGTAACTGCTTCATGGTTTCTACAAAATTCCCTAAAGCAAGCTCAATTCGACGTTGCATCAAGAGATCATTTGCGTAGATTGTTCGACTAGCAGCTAGCAGTGAGTCTACTTTCTCTAAAACTGCCTTTTCACTATAAGCTCCGGCCTGATATGCTGATTGTAAAGCAGGCAATTTATTCTTCAAGCCTAAGTTAACCCCTTTAGATTGAACTCGTATGTAATGATTGTGATCTCCATGAGGAATGACAAACTGACCGTTTTCGACTTGAATGCTGTATGGTGACAAACCTGAACGAAGAGCCGTTGTGTAGAGTTCGTTTAAGAAGTCTAACTCAGGATTTCCAGTTTCTAAAGGAATACGGACATGTTCTTTTCTAACAGCATATGGATGGATATGGGTTGGATCATAAGCCTGATCTGGATTATTAAAGACGAAGAAACCTTTGGAAATCTTAATGGCTTCACGAGGAACTCCATATGTTTTAGAGATATAGGCCATCTTTTCTTCATCGCTCGCATCACGAGAAAAACGATCATAATCAGATTTCTCTTGACTTGCTTGCGCTGAATGTTGTTGCTTCATCAACTGTGCTTCAGCCGCTGCAATTTGGTCTGCTGTCAAATCCTTTTTAAAGAAGTAGTGAGCATGACCACCATGTTGAACAACGTATCCTTCCTCATCTTTTGAGATGACATTTTCAGCGTGGAAACCGTGGTCATCTTTTTCAACTGGTTTTGTTGGTTCACTAGGCTTAGAAGGCTGAGTAGGTGTATTTACTGCTGTCTTAGGGTAAGTCTTTTGACCAGCTATTGGAATATTTCTTGCAATCTCTTCTTCTAGAGATGACAAGCTACTATATGGAATAAAGTGATAATGGTTCCCGTGAGGAATAGCCACTCCCTCAGCTGTCCTATGGGCAATTTTTGCAGGATCAAAAATCAGGCCATCTTTTTCAGCATAACGTTTTTCTTTAGGCATGCTGTAAAGCTTCTGCAATTCGTCCTGATAGTTTTTGCTAACCTCAGTTCCTTGATCGCTCGGTTTAGTGACTAATCCTACTCCTCCAGTTTGATTTGGCTTGGAAGGCTGACTTGGAACAGGAGCTGGATCGTGATTTGCTTGATGATTAGAATTTGCTATATGGCCAGTGTTCTGGTCTTGAGAAGGATTGTTTGCAAGATTCGAATTTTCTTCTCCAGATGGTTTATCAGTCGAAGAAGCCTGTTGATTTCTGCCTTGCAAATAGTTCCAATAAGCTTGAGCAGCAGCTAATTCACCAGCTGATAAGTCTCCCTTTGGAATATAATGAATGTGACCAGCATGAGGAACCAAATAGCCATCACCCGTGTCCGAAATAATGTCAGAAGGACTAAAAACATAACCATCGTCCGTCGTATAAGCTCCCCCTCTATTCTGTGATGCAGTATTCACAGGTGAAGTACTTCTTTTCCCAGCAGCAAACGAAGCACTTGGGCGACTAAAGTCCTGCGTCTTTCTGGATTGATTTTGACTTGATTTACCATCCGTTTCGACTCCAGCTTCGTCTTCCTTACCAGGATGAAGCTGACGTTGTCGAGCAATTTCATCGACTGACCGAACATTAGTTGTTTCTTTAGCATTCGTCAAGTATAAATAATACTTCCCAGCTACTTTAATAATATAACCGTCTTTTACCTGATTGACAATATCAGCTTCTTGCAGCTGATAATTGGGATCACGCATAATCAATTCTTCACTAAGAATCGCATCAAATGGGACTTTCCCGTTATAGTAATGATAGTGATCACCGTGAGAAGTAACATAGCCCTCTGCAGTGATTTTAACGACAATCTGCTCTGCTGCAATACCTTCTTTAGCACTAACCTGGTCAGGTTTTAGGTTTTCAGCCTTTCTAGCTTTGCTATTTTGTTTACTATTTGCTTTTTTCTCTACATAAGCGACCTTATTTTTTGATTCTGTCTGTTCTGATTGATGTTGCATAATAGCATATCCACATATTGTTAGAGTCGCTAAGGCCGCAACTGAACCAATGATATATTTCTTTTTCATTCTAAACCTCAATTTTTTAATTCTTTAGCTAATATTTTAAAGTTATCTTCCAAATTCTCCAGATAGGACTTATCATTTTCAGGGTCGGCTTCCAAAGGATTTAATACCTTAAGATTGACACCTGTCGCCTTCTTTAGAGTTTCTGCCAATTTAGAAGAAGCATTGCTTTCTACAAAAATGGTCTTTACTTGATAAGTCTTAATAAAATCCTGAATTTCAGTTAATTGTCTTGAACTGGGCTCTTGGTCAGGAGAAATACCAGAAATCCCAAGCTGCTTCAAACCAAAACGCTTGGCCAGATAAGAAAAGGCTGTGTGTTGCGTAACAAAAGTCTTATTCTTAATTCCATTAAAAACTCCTTGATACTTCTTACTAAGTTCTTTAGCCTTTTCAGCAAACTTCAAGGCATTTTTCTCATATTTTGTAGCATTCTTACTGTCTAACTTAGATAAGTGTCGAGCAATTAATTGTGCCTCTTCAGCTACTTTGTCAGGATCTAACCAAGTATGAGGATCATAAAGAGTCTTTTCATCAATTCCCTTATCAGCAGAAACATCTTCTAGGCCAGCTACCTTTTCTAACTGCATACCTTCACTAGCTTCAACCACTTGAACCTTAGACTTTTCTAAGCTCGGGTCTAGACTACCCGCCCAAGATTCTAACGTTCTTGAGTGGTAAACAAAAATATCAGCGTCATAAATAGCTGCCACATCACTGGCAGATGGTTCGAATTCATGAATCCCAGAACTTGATTGGATCATTCGGACATCATTCAAGTCACCCGAAACTTCCTTCACCATAGAATAGATAGGATAAAAACTTGTCACAATTTTGAGCCCCTTATGACTCTGAGGTGGACTCGATTCCTTTTTTGTGCAAGCTACAAGTGAGATCCCTACTATCACAAGAGCTATTAAACGAAGTATTCTTTTAATTTTCATAAAACTCCTTAACCAGTTCAATAATTAGTCAAATGAATAGCTATTTCTAAAACACTAAAACATGTCTTAAAAACAGCTTTTTTCTTAACTGGTTTATTAACCAGTTAACATATTACGCTTTTTGGTCTATCCTGTCAAGTATTTTTTTCATAATTTTAAAGATATTTGTCTTTTCTAAGAAACCTTATGACAACAAAAAAGCCACCGATGGTGACTTTTGGGGAGATTATTATGAAAAAGATTAGGATACTATCAAATAAAATTAGGAGTTTTTATTTGATGGGTATAGTATAGAATAGGCATCTTAAACTATTCTTAAAGATTTTCTCTTTCTAAAGATTCTTTTATTTGATCCAAAAATGCTGTTTCTTCTTCTGTGAAATCATAATCTTCCAAGAGATCAGGCCGTCTTAGATAAGTCTTTTTCAGACTTTCATAGAGACGCCACTTGCGGATGTTTTCATGATGGCCGCTCATGAGGACTTCCGGAACGACCATACCCCGATATTCATAGGGCCGAGTGTACTGAGGATACTCCAAGAGCCCAGACGAAAAACTGTCATCTGTATGACTGGCTTCCTTGCCGATAACCTCTGGAATCAGGCGAACAGTAGCGTCAATCATGGTCATAGCCGCTAATTCTCCACCAGTAAGGACATAATCACCAAGTGAAATCTCGTCAGTCACTAAAGTCTTAATCCGCTCATCATAGCCTTCGTAATGGCCACAAATGAAGATGAGTTCCTCTTCCTTAGCCAGTTCCTCAGCATAGGCTTGGTCAAAAGTCCGACCAGCAGGATCTAGCAAAATCACACGCGGTTGCTTTTTTTCAATGGCATCATAGGCATCAAAAATAGGTTGGGCCCGTAGCAGCATACCCTGGCCTCCGCCGTATGGCTCGTCGTCTACATGCCGGGATTTTTCAGCCTTTTCTCGGAAATTGTGATAATTGATTTCTAAGAGGCCTTTTTCCCGAGCTTTACCGACGATAGAGTGTTCCAAGGGCGCAAACATCTCCGGAAAGAGAGTCAAAATATCAATTTTCATCGTCCAATCCTTCCGGTATCTCTACATCAACCCGACCTTGCTCAATGTCAATCCCCAGCACCACTGGCGGAATATAAGGCAGCAGCAAGTCGCGCTTGCCTTTACGCTTGACAACCCAGACATCATTGGCTCCTGGTTGCAGAATTTCCTTAATTGTACCAAGAAGAACATCATTTTCATAAACTTCAAGTCCGATGATTTCATGGTAGTAAAATTCTCCATCTTCTAAATCTGACAAATCCTCTTCAGCCACTTTCAGGCTAAAATCACGAAATTTCTCAATATCATTGATATGGTACATGCCCTTAAACTTGATAATATCAAAGTTTTTGACCTTGCGATGGCTAGCAATCTCCACATCCATGACAAATTGATCTTTCTTGTCAAATAGGGCAAGGGTATTGCCTTTTTTAAAACGCTCTTCTGCAAAATCTGTCACCGACAAAACCCGCATCTCCCCTTGCAAACCTTGGGTATTGACGATTTTACCAACATTAAAATAATTCATTTTTACTCCAGTTAATCTTTTTACTATTCGTTTTATTGTATCATTTTGCTGGCTTTTTCTCAAGGCAGGCAGCTGGCTCAGAAAGCGGAAAAGCTTATAAGTCAATGCCTTTTTCTTTGAGATTTTGCAGGCATTCCTCATAGTAAGCTGCGTCATGCTCGGGGTAAATAGGGCTCGCCACAGCCATTTCTTCCAGATGCACATAAGCTGGACAAGTCTTGCCACGATAGTCCCGCTCCAGCCATTCTGGAGACACACGATAACCTCGCTTGCTCATCTCCTCCATAATCAGCTCATGGTAGCGATAAAGCAAGTAAGAAGAGTGCGTAAAAACATAGTCAACGGTCGCATGTTTCTTGCCCCAGCCATTGCCACGAAGACGCAGCATTCCCGATGCTGACCAAGTAGTTGCGGACGGGGAAGCTTGGGAATCAGTGCTTGATGCCAGAGTCTCATTTTATCCTCCATTTAGTAAAAACAAAGCAATCTTTTATTGCTCAAAATCGCAATTGAGCTCCAGAGAATTTCCTTTTAATAATCGCTGAAACGTCTATGTTTGATTTCAAAGTCGAAATAATTCTCCTCCTGAATTCGGCGGAAAATGTCTCGGTAGGCTTCTTCATCAAAAGAATTCCCTCGATAAAGGATTTCAAAGCTAAGATCCTCATATTCCAGAAAGGCATTAGCTGAGCGGAAGCCTTTGCTGTGATAGAAATCCCAGCGAGCCTGACGCTGCGCAAGATTGTCACATGGCTCATCCAGACGCTCGATTTCTAAAATCATGGTTCGCTGATAAAAATTGACCAGTTTTTCGATGATTTCACCGCCATAGCCATGGCTGCGCAGGTGAGGCATAATCGCAAAGAAACTAACATAAAAGGCTTGCGAGTTGGAGATAGCAAAGGCAAAACCAACAAATTCCTTTTCATGATAAAAGGCGAAAAAATTAGCATCTTCCTGTTCCTCATATCGTAAAAATTCACTGAGCGGTATCCTTTCCTCTTCTGGGAAAGCTTCATTATTCAAGTCTTCTACCTTATCCAAATCCGGAAAATCTGCTGTAATGATCTGGCTGGTTAAGCTCATAAAATCACTCCTTTTCTAGTGATAGTATAACAAATTTTACAACTGGTTTCAAAAAAGAGCCCTGAAAGAGCTCTTATGTATTTATTTTTCTGAAATGATAGTAAGGTGCCGAATTACTAGAAAGTGCCAATAGGACTTTCCAGCGAAGAGGACCTATCCTAGCTACTACTTCACTATTTCACGTAAATCGTCCAAATGCTGGTTATCAGTCACAGCCATAATGCTGACTCCTGCTGGCCAGACAAAGTCTGGAGTAAACTGGCTTTCCAAAGGCTGATTTTTTGTCAGACGATAGCCGATAATATTAAGATGATACAATCTACGAGCATCTACTTCACGGACCGTTTTCCCAACCCAGCTAGCGGGCAGCTCAAACTCAGCCACAACTACATCGTCATCCAGCTGGAAGACCTCAATCGAATGGTTAAAGAGAATGGTCTTAGCCAATGAAATACCAGCCTCCACTTCAGGCAGGATAACCAAATCAGCTCCCACCTTTTCCAACACCTGCTGGGTCACTTCATCCTTGACCTTGGCAATGACATTTTTTACGCCCAATGCCTTGCAGTGCATGACCGCTAGGACGCTGGATTCCAGACTTTCTCCCGTCGCCACGACGACCGTATCACAGGAACCGACGTCTGCGGCCTCCAAAAGCTCCATATCAGTAATGTCCCCGATCACACCGACGGCAATCATGTCTTCATACTGATTGATTGTCTCTTCGTGATTATCAATTGCAATGATTTCTACATCCTGAGAAATCAAGGCCTCAATGATACTCTGTCCAAAAATCCCCAAGCCAAGGATTCCAACTGTTTGATTTGCCATTTCTTTTCTCCTATCCAATCATAATGTCCGCCTTGCTGTAGTGCAAGGTAGTCGCCTTCTTCGGTTGATAATGGTTAAGACTGACCATAAGAGTCAGCGGCCCCACTCGTCCAATAAACATCAGCAACATAATCACAACCATACCAGCTGTATTGAGGCTGGTAGTGATATTGGCTGTCACACCAACTGTAGCCAGTGCCGACACGGTCTCAAATATCAGGTAAATAAAGCGATGACTGCTATCGGTCACTAGCCCAAGAGCCAAAAGACCAAGCAGAAATGTCAGCTGAAAAATCACTGTCACACCAAAAGCCTTCTGCGCTAGCTGAGGAGCCAGCGTTCTCCGACCAAGATTGGTATGTGGCAAGCTCAAAATCTCCTTACGAGCGAAAAGCAAAAGAACTAAGAAGGTAGTAATTTTCAGACCGCCCGCTGTACCACCCGGAGCTCCTCCTAAAAACATCTGGAGCAGATAGATAAACAGGGTTACTGGACGAGCAGCCGTATAATCTATGGAAGCAAAGCCAGCTGTCCTCATGCTGACTGTCTGGAAAAAGCTGACCAGTAGCTTATCATCAAAGGTAAGATTGCCAATCGTTCCAGGATTATTGTACTCCGTCCAAAGACTCGTGACCGTCCCAAAGACGAGAAGACCAGCAGTTAGCAGCAAGACTACCTTAGTATGAAAGTGAAGCCCCTTCTGTTTTCCTCCCAATTTAGTCGCCAAGTCAAACCAGACCATAAAGCCAAGTCCTCCAGTAATAATGAGGAGAGCCAAGGTGATATTGACCAAAACATCTGTCTGCAAGCCTAGTAGGCTATCATTACCAAAATTATCAAAGCCCGCATTACAAAATGCAGAAACGGCTAAAAAGATAGAATTAAAAATCCCTTTTCTCAGACCAAACTTGGGAATGAAGCGAATCATGAGAAGAAGCGCACCCAGTCCTTCGATAGCAAAAGTCGTGATAAAAATCGAACGGACAAATTGACCTAAGGTACGATTGTTACCATAACTAAAACTATCCCGCAGAATACGGCGATCCTTGAGGCTGAGCTTTTTCCGACTTTCCATGGTGAAAAATCCGATAAAAGTCAGGATTCCCAAACCACCAATCTGAATCAGCAACATACAAAGGAGCTGTCCCCAGACATTGTATGTATCCACAACCGATTGAGTAAAAAGCCCTGTCACACAGACCATCGAGACAGCTGTAAAAAGATGATCCAGATAGCTCGCTTGGGAACTTGCCGTCTGCACCCAAGGCAGACTGAGTAGCAAGGAGCCACAGAATATCACCAGAAGAAAAGACAAGATAATCTTTTGCGCTGGTGACAAGCGTGAAAATAAATGCTTCATAAAGTTTCCTTTCCTGATCTAATAAAAGCAGAGGCCATCTCTATCTGTCTTTCTCTTTCCTTGACAGCCCGCTGCATATCATCTGGACTCTGCAAATTCCTGACTTTGATGGCATAATCCGCTGCGACAATAGCATGGCCCCGCATGTGGCCTGTTGCGACTCCTTGGGCAAAGACACGCGCAGCATATTTACCGATTTGTGATTGGGCTTGCTGCGACAGTTTGTTAGCCAAGAAACCAGCCTGCCTTAGTTCATAGACAGATGCCCTCCCATCAAGTCGAGCCTGAAAAACCTCTCTTACCTGAGTCAAAATCTTCTGCTTTTCAGACTCATCTTCCGCATCAATCAGAGCTATAAAGCTTGACGCCATTTTCATAGCCCATCGAGCCAGTTGCCCCTGAGGAAGTTCCTCCAAAACAAGCTCCAATTCCAATCTCTTCTCACTATCATCCAGAATTTTTAGCTTATAAGGGCTCGGTAAAATCACTTGATCATTCTCATAAGACTTGCGCTCATGAGCGTTCCAAGCATAATCTTCTGACTTCATATGTCCTCCGGTTTCGAATTTCTCTAAACTCGCCCCTGCATTTCGTTCCCATCTTAAATGAAGTACCTAGTTCTCGCAAAGCTCTAACTGCATCAATGGCCCTAAATTCAACTACGCCTAAAGGCTTGTTTCATTAATGGCCATAGAAAAAACGGGACACATAGCCCCGCTGCTTCTTATTTCTCATCAATGACGATGCGAACTTTTTTATCTTCGGTTGGGACAGAGTAGACAATCGTTCTTATGGCAGAGATAGTACGACCTTTACGACCGATAACACGTCCAACGTCAGTTTGATCAAGATCGAGATGATATTCCATAAACTCTGGAGTATCTTCGATTCGGATAGTTAAGGCATCTGGTTGTGAAATCAAAGGTTTCACTATTGCAATAATTAGATTTTCAATCGTGTCCATAATCAACCTACAATTCTATTTTTTAGAGTATTTTGAATCGTGGAATTTCTTCAATACACCTTCTTTTGAAAGGATGTTGCGAACTGTATCAGATGGTTGCGCACCATTTTCCAACCATGCAAGTACACGGTCTTCTTTCAAAGTTACTTGGTTTTCAGCAACAAGTGGGTTGTAAGTTCCAACTGTTTCAATGAAACGTCCGTCACGTGGTGAACGTGAATCTGCCACGTTGATACGGTAGTAAGGTTTCTTTTTAGAACCCATACGAGTCAAACGGATTTTAACTGCCATTTTTAAATTTCTCTTTTCTGTTTTATATTTTAGTAAATAACAAAGCTATTTACTGACAGAAATAATCTTACCATAGTTTTATGAAGGTGTCAAGAAAAAAACTTGACAGGATTGATTTTTTTACCGAGAAATTTCGCCATTCTTTTCGGATGTTTGAGTTAATAAGCCTGCTTGATCCATTTCACGAATCAATTGTTTAATTTCAGATTCTTTACCAGGTTTTACAGTGATCGTATCAATGTGCCTTATGGCTGAATTATCCTGGATATCAACCAAGGTCAAAGCCTTCTCATAATATTCAATCCCTTTTTTTAGTCTTTCCTGATTATTCCATTGTAGAATTGAGTAATTTATAGACTGATCTTTCCCAATCTCTTTAAAGTAGTCCAAACTTTTTTCTTCTAAAAACTGATATAAACCAGTATTTAATAAATTTTCCCCGACTTCAGCATATGAAATATCCTCTAGCTGTACAACATATACCTCAATTTGGTTGTTTGTTCGTTTGGGACTTTCTTTTAGTACAGGGTGACGCTGAATCATTTCTTCTGAAAAATGAACAGTAAATGTAAGTCCTCCACCTTCAATCTAGAGAAGTGAAAATTTTTTCGATTTTTGTATTTCCTTCCCTTATATCGCTAGGGGATGCCTTAAAAAGATTAAAAGTTAAGGGATTAAAAGTTGAAAAAAGTATCAAAAGTGAAATAGTTAGAAAAGCCGCAAAAGCAATCAAAATTGCTTTTAGGAGTACAGCTACTCTATCGTTCATTTTTCACTCCTTCGAATCTACTATGAAACTCCAACTCTTTCCTATGCAACAACTCAGACCATAAAATTGTCAGGACTTGGATTTTTCTAGAAGACCTTCTCATACTATTATAAAAATAGCATATATATTGCATTTCCAATCATGAAAATCGTAAAGAGCCAAAACCAGACAGACATAAAAGCTGAACGAAAGCTTCCGCTCTCAGGTTTATTTATTTCTATATAGACTGAAATCTCTTTTCGAAGACTGTAAAGGAAATAAAGGGCTAGACCACTTCCACCATAGAGTAAGATAACGTGCACAAGTCCAACTAAAACTCCCGGTAAGAAGCTATAAATCAATGCTAAACCATCTCCAAGGACAAGATTGTTGAAGATGTGAAGTCCAATGGCCCAAAATACTGAGTATTCTAGAGTGACGTAAGAGAAAATGAAACCAACAAAGGTAGCGAAAATGATCTGAGGTAAATTCCCGTGGAAAATTCCAAATAAAAGGGAAGAGAAACTGATGGCAAATACTTTTCCATATTTTTCGAAAGTCCTTAGTCCTGCAACCCGGAAAATCAACTCTTCTGATATGGGACCGACAATAGCACTGTATAAAAACATCGTCCAGGTTGTAGAATCTGCGGAAGCAGCCTCAACTGAAGACATTATTGAGAGACCAAAAATATTCAAAAAGTATTCAAAGAATTGACTAAACAAGTTAAAAAAAGTCTGGGCAAGTAAAAGCAAGCTAGTCAGAATAAGAAAAGCTTTTGGTGTCATTGCTCTTTTTTTATGTCTAAGATCAGTGCTAAAAAGTTGCTTCTTACGATATAACCAGAAAATCAAGAGGCCAACCGGTACAGCAAAAAGATACATTCCCCCATCATTTGCTAGAAATTGTGATGCTGCTTCCTTTGCAGCTCGTAAATTGTCCCCTCCATATTGATAAATAAAAATTAGCAGGGTCACAATTGAATAAACAGTTACTACTGCTGACATTGCTAAAGTATACAAGAGACACAACCCTGAAAATCGAGCAACATCCTTGCGAATTTCTTGATTCGTTTTACTTATCATAATTATTTCCTTAATTAAGTTAGTCATTTAAGCTTTCTGCTTAGAAAATACAAGGTCAAAAAAATTCCCTCATAAAGCAAAGCAAACAGAATAAAGGCGTGCATGAAAAATTCTTCTGGTAAAATCCAAATGACTGGATCCTTAGCCGGGTCAAACAACCAGGTGCTATCACCAACAAAAAGAACTTGATGAAAGAGAGTGAAAAAATTGTTAAAACCAATCAGAAAGGCCAGTCCAGCTAGAACAAGCGGCAAGATACTAATTAATAGAAAAGCCCGTCTGTAGAGACCTAAAAATCCCTTTTTAATCACTTCTTTGAAAAAGAAAATCAAAGCTGGCAGAGTAACTAGAAAAATAGCTTGCGCCAAGTGAAAGAGATACTTGACCGCCTGAAAATGATGCAGCCCAGCTGTAGACGAGCGAAAATCCGGCATCACCAGTTTCTGACTAAAAGGATTGGTCAGGTAATCCATCAAAATATTAAAATTATACTGGATGGTCTCAGCTTTCAAATAAACCTTATCCGGCAGGTTGAAATAAGAAATCTCCATCGGATATAAGAGCCAAGCCAGATAAATGGTCAGCAGGACAGCTGCTGCCAGCAAGCACAAGACGCTGGCTGAAATTCTTAACTTATCACGCATCGAAGTCCCACTCCGCTAAACTGGACAAGACATGCGTCGGTTGGATAGGAAGGTTTGGCACCTCTTCTGGCAGGGTAAAACCTGTTGTGACCAAGAGGGTCGGAATGCCATTGTCGATTCCCGCTCGAATATCTGTCAGATAGTTATCACCCACCATGACCACTTCTTCACGCGCCAGTCCTAGATGCTCTATGGCTTTTTCCATAATGATGGCATTAGGCTTGCCGATAAAGGTTGGCTCAACCCGAGTAGCGGCTTCCAAGAGGGCATTGATCGCGCCAGCTCCTGGCTGCAGTCCTCGCTCAGTCGGAATATTGAGATCAGGATTGGTTCCGATAAAGTGAGCACCCTTTTGAATGGCTAAAGTTGCTATTGTTAGCTTCTCATAGTCCACTTCCCAATCCAGACCCACTACCACATAGTCAGGATTTTCTGTATCTTCTATATAGCCAGCTTCTTCAATGGCATGTTTAAGTCCAACATCTCCGATAACATAGACTTTCTTGCCCAGATTTTTCTCCTGCATATAGTCAATGGTAGCTAAAGTAGCTGTGTAAATAGTCTCTAGTGGCGTCTCAATATTGAAATTTTCAGCCAGCATGGTCTGCACTGCTTCTGGCGTGCGTGTAGTATTATTGGTCACAAAAAGGTAGGGAATCTTGCGCTTCTGCAACTCATGTACAAAAGCTTCGCCAGCCGGAATTCGGCTCTTACCCTTATAAATGGTCCCGTCTAAATCAATCAAATATCCTTTATAAGTCATTTCTACTCTTCCTAACTTTCCTGATTAAACTCTTGCCAGGTAACCAAAGCCTGAGCATTCACTTCACCTTCACTGGAAATCTGGTGATTGCTCTGTAAACCTTCTAGGTCATAGCTAGAAGCAATCATACCGCCTGGACGAACTTCTTTGACATACTTGAGATGGATTTTCTTAGGAATATACTTCATGAGGAAATCTGCTCCCATGACCTCAAAAATCCAGTCCAGATACTTGCTATTATTGACATGGCCGTTCATATCTAAGTCGTAAAAGCGCACATGATAGTCCTTGCTGACAGGATTCTCCAAAGCTGGATACTTAGGACCGCGCAGTAATTTCTTGGAAAAATCAGACTGATAAGGAGCGACAATCTCAGGTTCAACTGCGTGAACCTTGCGGCTATCTCGATCCATAAGGACAAAGGTCGCCATCATCTGGATAATGGCCTCACCTGCTTCATCAAAAATCGTAAAGCGACGGTAGCAAAAGAGCCTATTGTAAGTCAAGGCTTCTGTCTCAATAGTGATTTCCTCTGCAAAGCTAGGCAAACGTGTCACATCGATATCGTAATCCGTGATAATCCAAACTAGGTTATACTGATCCAGCATATCCTTGTCACTAACGCCAAGCTCGATTGACTGCATCCCCGATACCTGCAAGGACAGCAAAATGACATCCGGTAGCTTGATATGGCCATTCATATCCGCCATATCGAAAGGAATTTTCATTTTCATTTGATAAGTTAAGCCCATGATTTACTCCAATATAAATTTCTCAGCAACCGTATCGCCCAAAAAGAGGCCTTGTTTGGTCATACGCACAATATTTCTGTCAGGCACTAGCAAGCCCTGGTCAGTCAGTTCAGCCACAATAGCTCCATACTGTTCTTCAAAGGATATGCCAAATTTTTCCTCGAAGCGTTTTTTTGAAACACCTGACTTCTTTCGCAAGCCCAGAAACATCTCTTCTTCCATCTTTTCTTTCAGCGTCAGCACTTCTTCCTGCACACGGGTATTGCCTGCTTCCACCGCCTGCAGATAATGACGAATGGGCCCGTGGTTTTTATAGCGAACACCATCGACATAGCCAGACGCTCCCGCTCCGATACCATAATACTCCGCATTGTCCCAGTACATGAGGTTGTGACGGCTCTCAAAGCCTAGCTTAGAAAAGTTAGAAATCTCATAATGCTCAAAACCCGCCTTTTCCAGCTCAGCTATAATGTATTCAAACATCTCTGCTTCCAAATCTTCCTTGGGTAGAGGCAACTTCCCCCGCCGCATCCGATTCATGAATACCGTATGATTTTCCAAAATCAAGCTGTACAGACTCATGTGAGGAATGTCCAGGGCAATAGCCTTGGCTACATTGGTTTTCACATCTTCCATAGTTTGCTTGGGCAAGGCATAAATCAAGTCAATTGAGATATTGTCAAAGCCCGCTTTTTTGAGATTGGCAATATTCTCATAGATGTCTTTTTCTAAGTGACTGCGGCCAATCTGCTTGAGCATGCGGTCGTTGAAAGTCTGTACGCCCAGAGAAACCCGATTGACAGGCGAGTCTTTGAGTACAGCAATCTTCTCCTGATCTAAGTCCCCAGGATTGGCTTCAATGGTCAGCTCCTCAAGATAAGACAAATCAAGCTTATCCGTCAGCTTTTCCAGTAAAAAAGCCAACTGAGGCGCCGATAGAGCGGTCGGAGTCCCTCCACCGATATAGAGGGTACGGAGCTTTTGGATATCGTACGAATGATACTCCTCAATCAAATGCTCCAGATAAGAATCTACAGGCTGGTTTTTGATAAAAACCTTGGAAAAATCGCAGTAATAACAAATCTGAGTACAAAAAGGAATGTGCACATAAGCAGAGGTTGGTTTGGTTTGCATAGTACTTATTATACCATATATTATAGACAGTTAAGGGAGAAAGTTATCTTATATTTTGCATTAGAAAAAGTAGCAAGCTATTTATTTGCTACTTTTCTAATTACGATGTGAATTTCCTGTTAGCTAAGATATTTCTTTAACTTTCCGTATCTATCCGCCAGCTGGCAGCTGTTTTTCTTTCTTGGATAAACTTACTGTAGATACCTTTTTTAGCTAGTAAATCTTGGTGTTTACCCTGCTCGACAATGTGGCCTTGATCCAGCACCAAAATCTGGTCTGCATGCTCAACCGTCTTGAGTCGGTGGGCAATCATGATAATGGTCTTATTGCGAGTCAAAGCCTGAATAGCCTGCATGAGGGCTTCTTCGTTTTCTGGGTCTACATTGGCTGTTGCTTCATCCAGAATGATAATAGGTGCATCCTTGATAATAGCCCGAGCAATGGAAATGCGCTGACGCTCACCTCCAGAAAGGCTGGCACCTCCTTCACCAATCTTGGTATCATAGCCATCAGGTAGTGAGAGGATAAAGTCATGACAGGCAGCTTTCTTGGCAGCCTCTATTACTTCTTCCTGACTAGCCTCCGGCTTGCCAAAACGAATGTTATTAGCAATGGTATCCTCAAAGAGATAGACGCTTTGGAAGACAAAGCTGAAATTACGAATCAGGCTGTCATAGCTATAATCTCTAACATCATGTCCGTCCAGACTGATACTTCCCTGGTCCACATCCCAGAAGCGGGCAATGAGGTTGCAGAGCGTTGTTTTGCCTGATCCAGAAGGTCCGACCAGGGCAGTTGTCGTTTTTTCAGGAATGATGAGGGAAACCTGATTGATAATCTTTTTATTTCCATAAGAGAAGCTAACGTCTCTCAGCTCAATCCGGCTGCTCTTAGGCTCAATATCCTGACCACTGATGTCCATCGGCTGGATAGCCAAAACTTGATTGACCATATCAACTGACAAATCAACAATGCGCAGGAGAGAAGAGAAAGATCCAACGCCGTCTAGATTTTCATAAATCATAAAACCACTGACAATCATCATAATGGTTACCAGCAGCTCCATACTGCCATTGAGATAAAAGTAGATAGAGAAAAGCCCCATAAAGAGACCGGTCAGCTTGGTCACCATGCCTTGGAGGGCAATGTAAGGTGAGGTCACGAGTGTCATTTTGGTATCTAGCTGACTCTTGCCTTCAATAGCCTTGGACAGCTTCTTGGCAGAACGGTTGACCAGATTGTAGTTCTTAACTTCAGCAATCCCTTGGCTGTACTCTAAAACAACGGCTACTAGGTTCATATCCGCCTGATACTTGTCATCAGAAACCTTGCCAACTTGCCAACGCATGAGGGTATTTGGCAGGAGAAAGAGGACGAGCCCCACCAAGAGAACCAGACCAACCCGCCAGTCATAGAGAAAGACTAAAACGGTGATGAGACCAGTCGTCAGAAAGCCCTGCACAGTCATCATAACCACTCGCGTAGCTACATCAGACAGTCCTTCCAGCGTATTGGTCGTAACACTGGTAATCTTGCCTAAGCTATTTTGATTAAAGTAACCCATGGGCAGATAGCGCATGTGCTCCGCAATTTCAATCCGCTTCTGAGCACAGGTATGATAGCCCGCTTCCGTCTGAAGCATGGTTATTTTCAGGGTAATCCAGACGTTTAGCACAGTGGATACCAACATGATACCCAGAGCCAGCCAGAAGGTCTGCATAGAGAGATTCTTCTCAATCAGTCCCATAAGGACTAAGCCAATTGCTGGAATACGTAGAGCGATAATAAAGGACTTGATGATACCCAGATAAATAGATTGATAAAATTTCTTACGATCTTCTGCCGTACAGAAATCAAAGAATTTCTTCAGTATATTAAGCATGAGTCAGCCCTCCTTCCATCTCACTATTATCCCTAGTAGCAATATGGGCTCGCCACATGGAAGCATAAAGCGGACTTGCTGTCAGCAATTCTTCATGTCGTCCTCTAGCTTCGATCCTGCCATCATTAACTAAAACTATCTGGTCTGCACTCATAATCGTAGACAATCGGTGGGCAATGACAATCAAGGTCCGTCCTTCAATCAGACGAGCTAGACTGGCCTGAATCCGTGCTTCATTTTCCGGATCTGTATAAGCAGTCGCTTCATCCAAAATAAGAATCGGCGCATCCTTAAGCATGGCACGAGCGATAGCAATCCGCTGACGCTCCCCACCAGATAGATGACCACCACCAGATCCGACCTGAGTCTCAAAGCCGTCTTCCAAGTTCATGATAAAGTCATAACAGCCACAGCGACGGGCGATTTCGATGACCTCTTCATCAGAAGCTGCTGGATTGCCCATCAGGATATTGTCCATAATAGTCTCATCAAAGAGATAGTTATCCTGGGTCACGTAAGCAATCTGCCGACTGTAATAGTCTAGTGGAAGCTGGCGAATGTCCAAGCCACCATAGGTAATCTGGCCAGAACTGACATCCCAGAAAGAAGCTAGAAGCTTGGCAATTGTAGACTTACCTGAGCCTGATGGCCCGATCAAAGCATTGATGCTACCAGCCTTAATATCTAGCGAAATGTCGTGCAGTACTTCCTCTTCATCTGTATAGCCAAAGCTGACAGCCGTCATGACCAAATCTCTTCCTTTTGGAAGTTCTCTCAGCTCCTGAGGCCTTTTCAAATCAGGCTTTTCCAGAATATCAATGACTTGACCAAAAATAGTGCCGATTTTCCGTAAATCATCCATGTAACTAGCCACTAAAATCAGTGGAGTCAGAAGACTGAGCGAAAGAATAATCATTAGAATGAAATTGACGGCAGTCAAACTGCCTTGCAGATAGAAATAACAGCCAGCCGGCAGCAAAAAGAGCAAGCCTGATGGCAGAAAAGCAGTCACAATGCCCATCTCTAGATTGAACTTGCGCATCCACTCAATAAAGCAATCTGCTCCTTCTCTAGCAGCCGTCACAAACTTATCATAAGAGAACTTTTCCTTGCCAAAGACCTTGATGACCTCAATCCCATTGATGTATTCCACCGCTGTATCATTGAGCTTTTTGGTCTTGACCAGAGTATTTTGATAGTCCGCTTCGCTATTGACAGCCATCCGTATATAGGCCAGCGCCACGATGGGAATAGTCAGGAGAGACAGCAAGGTCAGCCGCCAATCGATGACTAGCATGGCAATGAGAACAATAATAGGACCAAAAATCCCAGCGGTAAACTCTGGAATCAGGTGTGCCAAGGTCGTTTCGGTCGCATCCACCCGCTCAACGATAATGTTTTTATAACTGCCTGATGACTGACTGAGCACTGTACCCAGAGGCAGCCTAGCTAGCTTGTCTGTCAGGCGACGCCGCATTTCCGCTAGAATCTTAAAAGTAGCCGTATGTGACAGCATGGTGGAAATACCGTGAAATCCCCAGTAGCCAATCCAGGCCAGACCTGCCCACGCTGACTGCTGCAGGTAAAAATCCCAGTTTTTATTGCCAGCCAAGAGCTGATTAATCATTCCACCAATAAAGAAATAAGGCAGAAATCCTGAAATCACAGAGGCAAAGGCAAAGATCAGACTGAGCACAAAATATATCTTATGAAGGGAGACAAAGTCCCAGATCCAAGCAAGAACAGATTTTTTCTTCATAGAATTTCCTTCTTTCTATCAAAAACCTAGCAAACCTCCCCAGTCAAACAAGTCCATGATGGAATGGCAAAATTCCAGCGCCTGCTCTTGGGGCCAGTCTTGAGCCAAGGCCTCAAATACAGCTGTGTAATAAGCCGTCATGCACGATCGCAGAAACTCGTATTTGACCAAATGGCTGATCTTCCCCTCTTTGTAAGCCAGCTCCAAATAGCGATAAGTCTCGTCTGCAGCCAAATGAGGCAGACACATCCTGAAGTCCGCTTGCGAAGATCCCTGAGATTTAAAGAGCAAGAGCTGCATAATATCCTTATGCTCATAGAGAATCCGCATCAGGGACTGGAGATCCTCCAAGCGATGGGCCCACATGGCAGACAGGTGCCCCTCTTCTAGGAAATCATAGTCACGTCTCTTCTGCTCTTGTCCATACTGGTCTAAGGCTGTCAGAGTAGGCTCAAGCAGGGCAACAAAGAGACTGTCCTTACCCTCATAGCGCTTATAAAGAGCCCCAGTCGTCAAGCCAGCCTCGCGACAAATTCTCCGCAGTGAAGCATCCTGATAGCCATAAGCCAAGAACTCACTCCTCGCGCTTTCCAAGATTTTTTCGTTTAACTCATCTGTTTCTTTTTTCATGTTTTTAATTCGATAACACTGTTATCACCTTTCTTCTTTTATTATAAATTCTGACAATTTAACTGTCAAGGAAAAACAAAAGAGACCGAGAAATATTTTCATCGGTCCAGTACTATTCCTTTTCCTCTTGTAAACATAACAAAAGAGGCTGGGACAAAAGTCCTAGCCTCTAAATTGTCTTTGGATTGTCGAGCAAGACGCAGTGGTTGAGTGGGCTCTACTACGCTGATTTCATCAGCTTTTACAGCCCTACTCAACTGTGCGGAGGTGGGACGACGAAATCGAATTCTAACGAATTACCGATTTCTGTCCCACTCTCTCTAGAATTTTATTTTTTATTAGGTGCATAAATCATGCCAGTACAGTCGAAATCTTCTTGTCGGCGAAAGCCGAGCTCTTGATAAAAAGCTAGATTTTTATCTGACAGCTCCGTTGCCAACTGGATTTGGTAAACATCTTTAAATCGTTTCAACGTCTGCTCAAGAAGGCTCCGGCCAATCCTCTGACGCTGATAGTGTGGATACACCAGCAAATCCTGAATAAAGACAATGGTAAGCCCATCTCCGACCGCTCGAATCAAACCAACCAACTTATCTTCATCATAGGCCGCCATGACAAACAAGGACTGATGGAAGGCCTGCTCTAACCGCCGAGGATGATTGGTGTAATTGCTCCACCCCACAGAATCATAGAGGTCTAGTACTGCCCCAAAATATAGCTGTGGATTGCAAACATAACGGATCACACCAAACACCTCCTTCAAACTATGATTGACCTATTCTTATAATTGATCCAAGGCGATTCTCAAATCTTCAATCAAGTCATCCACATTTTCCAGACCGATAGAGAGACGGATTTGATTTGGTGTAATGCCTGCTGCCAGCTGATCTTCTGGCGACATCTGACCGTGAGTTGTCGTAGCTGGATGGACAACCAAGGACTTAGCATCGGCTACATTGGCCAAGTCAGAGAAAATCTCTAGGCTGTCAATAACCTTACGAGCTTCTTTCTCTCCGCCATTGACATTAAAGGTGAAGATAGAGCCCACGCCTTTAGGGAAATACTTTTCTGCCAAAGCATGATAAGGACTATCAGCAAGCTTGGGATAATTGACCTGCTCGACCTTAGGATGCCCTGCTAGGAAATCTACAATCTTCTCCGCATTGGACACATGGCGCTCTACGCGCAAAGAGAGAGTTTCCAACCCCTGCAAGAAGAGAAAGGCATTGAAGGGGGACATGGCAGCGCCTGTATCGCGCAAGAGCTGGGTCCGAACAGCAGTAACAAAGGCTGCTGCTCCGACATCGCGCGTATAACTGATATCATGATAGCTCGGGTCCGGGTCAACAAACTGCGGAAACTTGCCAGAAGCTTCCCAGTCAAAACGACCGCTGTCCACAATCACACCACCGATACTAGTTCCGTGACCGCCGATAAACTTGGTCGCAGAATGCACCGCAATGTCCACTCCGTGAGAGAAGACATTGATCAGATAAGGAGTAGCAAAGGTATTGTCGGAAATCAGCGGAATTTTATGAGCATGAACCAACTCTGCCAAAGCATCAAAATCCGGGATATTAATCAGCGGATTGCCCAAGCTTTCAATCAGAACCAGCTTGGTATTGTCCTGAATGGCCGCTTCTACTTCAGCCAGATTTTCAATATCGACAAAAGTCGTGGTAATGCCATAGCGAGGCAGGGTTTCCTTGAGCAGATTAAAGGTACCACCGTAGATGGTAGAGGCTGCTACTACATGGTCGCCAGCATGGGCCAAAGCTAGAATGGTGTAGGTCACAGCTGCCATACCAGAAGCTGTTGCTAGAGCTCCGACTCCACCTTCCAAAGCCGCAATCCTCTCCTCAAAAGCAGACAGAGTCGGATTGGTAATCCGAGTGTAGATATTGCCCGGCTTACGTAAGGCAAAGAGATCTTCTCCTTCCTGAGTATCGTCAAACACATAGGAAGTTGTCTGGTAAATAGGCAGAGCCCGTGACTTGGTTGTCGGGTCCACTGTCTGTCCGGCATGAAGCTGCAGGGTTTCAAATTTAAATTCACGTGTCATAAGGTCACCTCACTATAGTTATCTGATAAGTCTACCACTAAACGCCCCACTTGACTAATAGAATTTTCTTATCAAAAGAAATAAAGAGAAGCTATATCTTATAGCTTCTCAGATATCATCTCAAAAGTCGCTTGATTGCTGGGCCAGTACAACTGCGACGAAACTTTGTCTAAAGCTACCCACTGAGCTCCCACATGCTCATCAGAAATCTGGATTTCTTTCTGATCTGTCAGAACTAGAAAGAGATTTTTGTGTATAGTCAGATTTTCATCAATCTTTACTGTTAAATCTCCAAGACTCGTCAGGTTTGAACGATGTAAGACCAAGCCAGTCTCCTCTTTTATTTCACGAAGGCAGGCCTCTTCTGGACTCTCACCGCTCTCAATCCCACCAGTAATGGGCTACCAAAAGGAAACAGGATCATCCTCAACTTTCAAGAGCAAGATTTCTCGTTCCTCTGGATGATAGATCCAGGCTTCAATCGACTGCCTCATCATGATTTTTTCTCAATCGGCGCTATGCTGGCCAGCACTTTCTTCAGTCCTACTTCTGGGAAATTAATCTTAAGCTCTTGACTGTTTCCGCTGCCAGAGACTGCCAGAACTGTCCCATCGCCCCATTTCTTATGGTGGGCAATATCTCCGATAGCCCAAGCAACTTCTGGCTTAGATGGCTGGCTCTGACTGCTCTTTCCAAAAGGCAGACTGCCTGTAGAAATGGAACTTGGTGCCGCCTGACGCTTCCGCTCCTGTAGAGCCTGTGCTAGACTCATACCCTGGCCGAATTTGCTAGTATCGCTATTGGTATAACTGACCTTAAAGGAGCTGTTTGATGGCCTAGCTAGTCCCTGATAGTCTAGCAGGTCTGAGCTGATTTCTCTCAAGAAGCGAGTAGGTTGATTATAGTTGGTTTTACCATAAAGCATACGGGAATTGGCATTAGTCAGATAGAGAATCTTCTCTGCTCGGGTAATGCCGACATAGGCCAAACGCCGCTCCTCTTCCAGCTCATCCTCATCTTCAGACGCCCGACTTAGAGGGAAGACATTTTCCTCCATACCAACCAGAAAGACGACTGGAAATTCCAATCCCTTGGCCGCGTGGAGGGTCATCAGAGTCACTTCAGAGCTCTCCTGATCACCATCATCTGTGTCCGCAATCAAGGCTAAGTCATTGAGAAAACGGCTAAGCTTATCAAGGCCAGACTCATCACTAGAATTATCTGGACTTTCATCAAAGTTCTTGGTTACAGACAGGAATTCTTCGATATTTTCAATCCGAGCTTGGCTCTCCAAGGTCGCTTGGGCTACCAAGGCTGCTGCATAACCTGTCTTTTCCAATACAGCCTCTACCAGCTCCGTCACTGTATAATCATCCAAGTGCTCCCGCAAATCAAGAAGCATATTGGCAAAATCATAGACTGCCTGAGCCGCCTTTCCCTTGACCGGCGACAGCAGGATATTGGCCGACGCATCTAGTAAAGAGATTTCCTGACTGGATGCAAAATCTCGAATTTTCTCCATCGTTCCTGGTCCAACACCACGCTTGGGCTCATTGACCACGCGCTCATAACTGATATTATCGCTAGGATTGGCGATGAGATTGAGGTAAGAAATAACATCACGGATTTCCTTGCGGCTGTAGAACTTGGTGCCCCCGACCATGGTGTAGGGAATATTGGACTTGAGCAGGGCTTCCTCCACCGTCCGTGACTGGGCATTGGTCCGGTACAGAACTGCAAAATCCTTATGACTGTAGCCTTCTCGGCTCAGCTGATCAATAGTCCGAGCGACAAAGAGAGCTTCGTCCTGCTCGTCATTAGCCCGATAGTAGACAATTTCCTCACCGTCTTCGTTTTGAGTCCAGAGATTTTTAGGAGGCCGGTTGCGGTTGTTTCGGATGACCTCATTAGCCGCCTGAAGAATGGTCTTAGTCGAGCGATAGTTTTCCTCAAGCAAGACTACCTTAGCTTCAGGATAATCCTTTTCAAAGTCCAAAATATTCTGCATATCGGCTCCCCGCCAGCCATAGATAGACTGGTCAGCATCCCCGACCACACAGATATTCTTAAAGCGAGAAGCTAAGAGCTTGACCAGCTGGTACTGGGCATGGTTGGTATCCTGATATTCGTCCACATGAATGTACTGGTAACGTTGCTGATAGTAGGTCAGGACGTCAGGATTTTGATCAAAAAGTCGCAGGGTCAGCATGATTAAGTCATCAAAGTCCATGGCCTCAGACTGGCGTAATTCCTTTTGATAGGCCGTGTAACACTTGGCCACAATCTCCGTGTACATATCACCAGCTAGATTTGCATAGGCCACCTCATCAATCAGGTCATTCTTAGCATTGGAAATAGTTCCCAGAATGGCGCGCTCGTTCCACTTTTTAGGGTCCAGATTGAGATTTTTGAGAATCCGCTTCATCAGAGTCCGCTGTTCGCCCGGATCAACGATGGTGAAGTTGCGGTTGTAACCAATATGGTCTGCTTCTCGCCGCAGGATTCGCACACACATGGAGTGGAAGGTGGCGATTAAGCAATCTTGGGCCTCTGTTTTAAGTTTTTCAGCCCTTTCTCTCATCTCCCGCGCCGCCTTATTGGTAAAGGTAATAGCAAGGATATTCCAAGGATTGACCATCTTCTCATCAATCAAATAGGCAATACGGTGGGTCAGGACACGGGTCTTACCCGAACCAGCCCCCGCCATTATCAGCAAAGGCCCTTCTGTTGTTTGAACCGCCTCAGCCTGACGGTCATTCATACCGTTTAATAAAGGATGCATTTTTCTTCCTCTTTCAAAGTCAATGTCACTATTATACCAAAAAATACCTCCGAAGGGTGTACAAAGTCAGCAGAATAAAAAGAGAAATAAGCAAGAAAGTTGCAACATTCTCCTAGCTCTCTATATATAAGCTCCTCCTACCAATGTTTATTTGAAAAAAAATCAAAAAAAGGCTATAATGTACTATCTGAAAGGAGTAAGCATGAACAATCCCTCAAAAAACCTCAAACTGGCAGAACAGGGTGCCTTACTAGCTATTGTCACCTATATTCTTCTTTCTACTGCTAAGCTGATTGCAGGCTCTATGCTCCATTCTTCTAGTTTGACTGCTGATGGTTTCAATAACATTTCTGACATCGTCGCTAATATTGCAGTTCTTATTGGTCTGCGAATGGCTCGAAAACCAGCTGATATGGACCATAAGTTTGGTCACTGGAAGATTGAAGACCTGGCAAGCCTAGTCACTTCCCTGATCATGTTTTTTGTTGGACTGGACGTCTTATTTGAAACCGTTCAAAAGATTATTTCCAAACAAGTCACAGCCATCGATCCTCTAGGTGCAATCGTAGGTTTTATTTCAGCCATCATCATGACTGGGGTTTATCTCTTTAATAAAAAACTTGCAAAAAGAGCCAACTCTAAAGCCCTAGAAGCAGCAGCAAAAGATAATTTATCAGATGCTATCACTTCCCTTGGTACTTCAATTGCTATTATAGCGAGCGCCTTGAACTATCCCCTAGTTGACCAGCTGGTAGCCATTATTATTACTTTCTTCATCTTAAAAACTGCTTATGATATTTTTATGGAATCCTCCTTCAGTCTTTCTGATGGATTCGATGAAAGCCTCTTGCAAGATTATAAGCAAGCCATCCTTGAAATTCCTAAAATCACACAAGTTAAGTCCCAGCGAGGTCGCACTTATGGTAGCAATATCTATCTAGATATTATTCTTGAAATGAACCCAGACCTTTCCGTCTATGAAAGTCACGAAATTGCTGATCAAGTTGAAGAGATGTTAATGGAACGATTTGGCATTTTCGATATTGATATTCACATTGAACCCGCTCCCATACCAGAAGATGAAATTCTCGATAATGTCTATAAAAAACTCCTAATGCGTGAACAACTAGTTGACCAAGGAAGTCAGTTAGACAATTTACTTTCTGAAGAATTTTTCTACATTTCCCAAGATGGCCGTCAGCTAAATAAGGCTGAATTCCAGGCTGAAAAATCCTCAGAAAAAAAGATCAAAAATTTTGAACTGATTTCTATCAGCCACAAAACCAAACTTATCCGTTATCAAATTGGCGACGTTCTTCACACAAGCATCTGGAGACGTCATGAAAACTGGCAAAATATCTTCCACCAAGAAACCAGAAAAGGAGATTAAAGATTTCCTAAGTGACATAATCCTAGGCTTTAACTCAGGTTGACTTGGATAAGACCTAAATACCCAAAAAGAAGAGGCCTAAGCCTCTTCTTTTTTGTTTTCTACTTATTCTCAATAAAACCAAACTTCTTTAATGGGGAAATTCTGAATGAAATGACTCCCTGAATCTGCTTGCTTGAAATTAGACCAAACTCTCGACTATCTCTTGTATTCTGTCGATTATCATTTAATATCAAGTAGGAATCCTTCGGAATCTTACGAGTTTTTGAATCAGTCAGCGTCTGCAAGCTAAAGTCATGCGTAAAATAACCTGAGTTACCAGGTGTTGCCAGGTATTTTTCCTTTATACTAGATAAGTAATTCTCAGTTTTAATCTTATTATTCAGATATAGGACGTCATCCATATAGATGAATGAATCATTTCCTTTGGCAATCACTCGTCCTACATATTCCTTACCATCTACTTCGTAAAGAACAAAATCTTCCCTCTGAATCTTTTCTCCTCTAATCGCTAAAACAAAATCATTCTCAGTAAGATAGCGGTTTGAATCTTGTGATTTTATTGTATAGGGAGTAAAAACTAATAGACGCAAGGCAACAAAAATGAAAATTGCTATCACAAGGATCAGCAAATTGCGAATCAAATCTCTCTTAACCATCATCTCTCCTTTTTCACCCTATTATACCATTTTTTACAGAATAAAAAAAGCCAATGATTACAAGAGAATCATTGGTTTTATATATTTGTTTAGCGAACTGTACGAATGCGCATTGTATTTGTACGAACAGCTTCTCCAACTGGTACACCAGCAACGATAACGATATCATCACCAGATTGTACAAGACCTGCTTCAACTGCTTTACGTTCAGCAATTTCAAACATGTCATCAGTTGATGATGGAGTGTCTGTCAACATCGGGATAACACCCCAGTTCAACATCAATCCACGCTCTGTTAATTCGTCAAATGTCAATGCCAAGATATCAGCATTTGGACGGTATTTAGAGATCAAGCGGGCTGTGTGTCCAGTCTTAGTAAGTGTTACAACCAATTTGATATCCATTGAGTTAGTAGCATCTTTAACTGCTGAAGCCATAACTTCTGTTTTAGAGTTACGTTCAAATGAATCTGAGTTCAAACGTCCGTATTCGTTAAGAAGAGTTTGAGCGTTCTTGTCGATTGTAGCCATTGTAGTTACTGACTCAAGTGGGTATTTACCATTTGCAGACTCACCTGAAAGCATTGTTGCATCAGTTCCGTCGATAACAGCGTTAAATACGTCTGAAACTTCTGAACGAGTTGCACGTGGTTTTTCAGTCATTGTTTCAAGCATGTTTGTAGCTGTGATAACAACTTTACCTGCAGCATTCACTTTAGTGATGATCATTTTTTGGTAAACTGGAACCATTTCAAATGGTACTTCAATACCCATGTCACCACGAGCAATCATGATACCGTCAGCCGCTTCAATGATTTCATCCAAGTTGTCGATACCTTGTTGGTTTTCGATTTTAGCGAACAATTGAACGTGACCATTACCAGTTTCTTCACAGATTGCACGAACTTCGTCGACGTCTTTTGCAGTACGTACGAATGAAATCGCGATGAAGTTGATTCCTTGCTCAAGACCGAAGCGGATATCAGCATTGTCGCGCTCAGCAAGTGCTGGGAAAGGAATTTTAGTGTTTGGGATGTTTACACCTTTCTGCTTAGCAATGATACCGTCATTTTCAACGACTACTTCAAATTCACGAGTTGCATCGTCTTTTGCGAAAACACGAAGACCAAGTTTACCATCGTCAACCAAAACTTGGTGACCAACTTCGACATCGTCGTAGATGTCAAGGGCACCAGCAACGTTCAAAGCAATCACTTCGCGAGTTGATTTGATTCCTTGTTTAGTTGCAACACGGATTTTTTCACCAGTTTTGTATGAATATTCTTTTGCGTCACCTTCAAACAATTCTGTACGGATTTCAGGTCCTTTTGTGTCAAGAAGGAAACCAACTTTTTGTCCAGCAATTTCTTCAGCAAGTTTAACAGTCGCCATACGCTCACCTTGTTCTTGGTGGTCACCGTGTGAGAAGTTGAAACGGAAAGTGTTTGCTCCTGCTTCAATCAATTTAGCAATATTTTGAGCTGAAGCTTCAACGTCAAGTTTTTCACCCCAGTATCCGTCTTCACCGAATTTTTTACCACCACGGATTTCAACCGCAGGACCTAATGTTGCAACAATTTTTACGCGTTTGTTCATGATCTTATGAAACTCCTTTTATATATTTGGCCATTCTGACCTTTATAACAAATTAAATAGAAATACTACGATTTAGACTAGACAAAGCAAGATCTGCCTTGTGCGGATTGTTGACGATAATCTTACCATCTTCCGCCAAGCTAAAGAGTGCTCCCTCTTCTGCTGTTCCAAGAATTGGATTTTCAACCATTTTCTCATTGCGGATACCAACGGCTACACCACCGATCCCTTTTTTAAGCAATTCAACAGCATGTGCTCCCATGCGAGAAGCAAGAACACGGTCACGAGCGGTTGGAGAACCACCACGTTGAATGTGACCAAGCTCAGTTACACGAAGGTCACTTGTATCACCAGCAGCTTTTAATTTTTCACCAAATTCATCAGCTGACATAACACCTTCTGCAAGAACAATGATATTGTGCTTCTTACCTTCCTCATATCCATGCTTGATGCTAGCCACAATCTCTTCAAATTTGAAACCTTCTTCAGGAACAATAATCTCATCTGCACCAGTAGCAATACCTGCCCACAGCGCAATATCTCCAGCATTACGTCCCATTACTTCAACAACAAAAGTACGACGGTGACTAGATGAAGTATCACGAATCTTGTCAATCGCATCCATTGCTGTTGTTACTGCTGTATCAAAACCAATTGTAAAATCAGTACCAACGATGTCATTATCAATGGTTCCTGGTACACCAACAGCCGGGAAGCCATGCTCTGTCAAACGCATAGCACCGTGGTAAGAACCGTCACCACCAATAACCACGACACCTTCAATTCCATGCTTTTTCAATTGCTCAATTCCCTTAAGTTGCCCTTCTTTTTGCGCAAACTCAGGATAACGAGCAGAGTGAAGGAAAGTACCACCTCGAGAAATGATATCTCCTACCGATGCAGCTGTTAATGGTTGAATCGAACCAGCAACCATACCTGCATATCCATCATAGATACCAAATACTTCCATTCCTTCAGAAATTGCTTTACGAACTACTGCACGGATGGCAGCATTCATTCCAGGGGCATCTCCACCACTGGTCAAAACAGCAATACGTTTCATTCGTTTATGCTCCTTTTTCTTTTAACATTCTAACTGATTATACCACAATCTTGGGGAAAATTCTTCCTTTTTTAGCGATAAATCGTTTTCATTGTAAATTTTTGTAAATCCTCTTGTAAATCCTTTGATTTTTCCACTTGGAAATGAGGTGTAGCAATTGTTTTACCGTCACTTTCATAATGTAGAACAACAGGAATCGGTCCCGAAAATCGTTGGAGGATTTCTGCAATCTGAATATCATATTCATGGTTTTCTAGCTGAATCCAAAACCGTTCTGAACTAGCTTCTACCGCCTCAGATAAAATCATTTGCAAACGACCATCCCTTTCCTGAATACGCCCCGTTAAAAAATAAATACCTTTTTCTTTTATACGATTCGCTAGTAACTTATAAGTTTCTGGGAACAGGGTCACATCCAGTTTCTTTTTGGTGTCAGTGACCTGCAAAAAAGCCATATTCTCACCATTTTTCGTCCGAATAACTTTGATAGACTGGACTTGAGCAAGAATTTTTGCCCTGCTGTTTTCAGCTAGATCTCCTATCCAAGAAAAGGATTCTGTTGTCGCTTTGGCAATGGTCATTAAAGGGTGATCCGATAAGCCAACACCAAGAATAGATTGCTCCAGCTCAAACTTTTCAGCCTGACTATAATCCTCAGCCTCTGTCCATGAATAACTGCTATCAGCAAAAAGACTTCCCAATTCTTCCACAAAAATGAATAGGTTCGACAAATTAGAGATTATCTTTTGACGGTTAGGCTCAAAACTGTCAAAAAGGCCAATCTGAACCAGAGGAATCAAAGAAGACTCTTTCCGATACTGGGATGGTAAGCGTAGCAGAAAATCCTCAATTCCAGTAAAAGGTCGCTCTTCAATAATCCAGTAAGCTAAATCGCGAGGAAGCCCCTTAATATTTTTCAGACCTAGAAAGATTTGATTTTCCTCAAATTTATCGTGATAAGGGACTGTATTAATGGTCAAGGGAGCAAGCTTAAATCCAAAGCTAAGTGCGTCCGTAATATAGTCACTGCTAGAATAATTTAAGAGAACGTCAAAGAAAACTTCTGGATAATGAGCCTTGAAATAAGCCAACTGAAAGGCTAAGGCAGAGTAAGCATAAGCATGACTGCGGTTAAAGCCATAGCCAGCAAATTTCTCCATGATGGCAAAGACTTCTTTAGCTTTCTTTTCTGAGTGTCCAAGCTTCATTGCGCCTGAGACAAACTCTTCCTCCATCTTATGCATTTCTACGGCATTTTTCTTCCCCATGGCTCGACGCAAGATATCCGCCTTTCCTAGACTGAAGCCGCCAAAGCGCTGGGCAACTTGCATGACCTGTTCCTGGTAGAGCATGATACCATAGGTTGGAGACAGGATATCGTCTAGGCTTTCATCAATTGAAACAACAGCTTCACGACCATGCTTTCTCTTGACAAAATTGTCAATATAATCACTAGCACCAGGTCGATTCAAGGAGGTTGTAGCGACTACTTCTTCAAAACAAACAGGCTGAACTCGCTTGAGTAAACTGATAGCCCCTGGCTGTTCAAATTGAAAAATTCCTTTTGTATCACCAGTAGCGAAAAGTTGTAAGGTTTTTTTATCTTCCAAATCAATGGACTCGATTTGGATGTCTATCTCATATTTCTTTTGGACAGCTTCTTTCATTCGCTGGACAAAGGTTAAATTGCGCAAACCTAGAAAGTCCATCTTGAGAAGTCCATTGCTCTCGACTCCGTGGGCGTCATACTGAGTAATGTACATATCTTCGCCATATTTGAGTGGGATCTGGTCTGTCAAATCATTGTCACTCATAACAACACCTGCAGCATGAATGGAGGTCTGGCGGGGGTTCCCTTCGATTTTTTTAGCGATGTCAAAGGCCTTTTGATACTCTAACTTACTATTGATAATCTGTCGGAATGCAATATTCTTTTCATAGGCCGTATTCAAACTATCACCAAAGCGAATTTTCTTAGTGATGTTGGTCAGCTCATACTCTGCGACACCAAAGCGTTTGAAAACATCACGAATGGCCTGCTTAGCTCCAAAGGTCGAATAAGTCACGATTTGAGCTGCATGCAGTGTCCCATAACGATCACGGACATAACGAATAAATTCTGGTCGGTATACATCTGGAATATCGATATCAATATCAGGCATAGTAAAGCGTTCTAGATTTAGAAAACGTTCAAAAAGCAGATTGTTCTTGACTGGATCAATCCCTGTGATTTCTAAGGCATAAGCCACCAGACTTCCTACTGCAGAACCTCGCCCCATTCCCATGTAATAGCCCTGACTACGTCCAAAACGCAACAAATCCCATACTATGAGGAAATAATCATCAAAGCCCATCTTATGAATAACAGCAAGTTCCTGGTCAAGGCGTTCCTGATAGAGAGAGCTTGTTAAGCCTCGCTTTTTCAGGCCAGCTTCTGAGCGCTCTCGTAGCTCTTCCACTGCTGGACGTTCTGGATTAAAACGTGGCAATTTTAACTCTGTATCGATATCATAATGGACATCCTGGACCAGCCTTTCAAGATTTTCCAAACTCTCTGGAAAGGTCTGCTCAAAAGCGTCCCTAAGTTGCTCGGGTCGCAAAAAATGCTGACCGCTTGGCAAATCTCCTACTTCTCTCAGACTAACATTCTCTCGAATAGCCCTCAGCATCTGCAAGGTTTCCAAGTCTCCTGTATCAAAATAGCGGACAGTATAAAGAGGTATCGTAGGCCTTGAAAAATCTTGAAGAGGAGTCGTTGGAGAAACCCCAATGTAATAATCTCTTCCCAAATCTAAATCATCAATTCCAGGATAAGCAGGAACAATCAGAGCCAAACCTTGCATCAAATGCTGAATATCTGACCACTCTTTTTTGTCAAGCATGATGAGAGTTGAAACCTTCATCAAATTCCGATAACCTTGGCTGTTTATCGCCAACAATCGTAAGGACAAAGGCTGTCCATCTTTGACTAAATTCAAGTCCAAACCTAAAAGCCCCTGAATTCCAGCTGCTTTTGTTTCTTCTAAAAAATGATAGGCTCCGTAGAGATTATCCATATCCATAATCCCTAAGTGACTATAACCAAATTCTTTTGCCTTTTCCACATATTTTTTTATTGAGACGAGGCTGTCCATAAAACTGTATACTGTTTTAGTATCTAACTGTGCAATCACTGGCCTCTCCTTCGCTTGTAATCTTTAGTTTCTATTATACTAGAATTTAAAAAAAGAAGAAACCAATGACAAAAAAAGCCTTAGAGAATCTATGGAATCTCTGAACAAATTTGATTTTTTTTTTAACAAACTATATAATATCTTAAAAGCATATTGATTTTTAGCCCAAATAATACTAATTGTACTGGCAACTAAGAATCAAATCTAATATCAATACCGCATGATGCTGTCTTGTTAGCTTTGTATCTTTTAGGAGGTTTATATGTCAACTTCATCTTTGCTTCGTTTGGAGCATGTTCAAAAGAATTATGGAAAGACTGAAGCTCTTTCTGGTGTTAACTTGGATATCCAACCTGGACGTATTGTTGGTTTGCTAGGACCAAATGGTAGTGGAAAAACAACTATCATCAAACTGATCAATGGTCTTCTGCAACCGACTTCTGGACAGGTTCTTATCAATGGAGAAAAACCTTCTCCTAAAACGAAAAAGGTTGTCTCTTATCTACCAGATACAACTTATCTTGGTGATAATATGAAAATTAAAGAAGTATTTGCTATGTTCAAAGACTTCTATTCTGACTTTGACGAAGAAAAGGCCAACCACCTTTTAGAAGATCTCAATTTAGACGAAAAAAGTCGTTTGAAGAATCTTTCAAAAGGTAATAAAGAAAAGGTTCAATTGATCCTAGTTATGAGTCGAAAGGCTGATCTCTACGTTCTTGATGAACCAATTGGTGGTGTGGATCCGGCAGCCAGAGACTATATTTTGAAGACAATTATTCAAAACCGTTCAGAGAATTCTTCTGTGTTGATCTCTACCCACTTGATTTCCGATATCGAAGATATTCTTGATGATGTCATCTTTATCAAAGATGGGGAAATCTTGTTACAGGAAGATGCTAATGAGCTTCGCAGAAAACATGACAACACTATTGACCATATCTTCCGTGATCAGTTTAGAATTTAAAGGAGAGATTTATGTTTGGGAAATTATTAAAATATGAATTTAAAGCAGCCGGAAAATTATATGGCGTCTTGTTCTTAATTCTGGCTATTGTCTCATCAATATTTGGTCTGATGCTGTCTAACAGTATATCTACTGGAATTACGTCAGATGATGCTGTCTCAGCAGTCTATTCATTCTTTACTATTGTATTCTTTTCAACCTGTACAGCACTTGTTATTTCTAACCTAGTCATTACCATTAGACGTTTCTATCAAAATATTTTTGGTCGTGAAGCATACTTGACTTGGACACTGCCCGCAAATGCCCACCAAATCATCCTTTCAAAAATGACAATGGCAACTATTTGGTATATTGCGAGCGTCTTGGGAATTTTCCTAAGCATCATCTGGATGGCTTTTCTTGTAGCTCTTGGTTCAGGGGTTGATGTCCTCAATAAAATTGGTCTTCTTCTTTCCTACATCCCATTGATTCCTACTCTTCAAATAGCCTTCTATTTGCTTCTAGGTTCGATTTCTTTTGTATTATTCCTATACTTGTCTATTTCTATTGGCCAGCTTTTCCAAAATCATCGCATTTTAATGTCCTTTGTAGCAGCCTTTGTTCTATGGATTATAATAGGAGTACTGAATCGTCAGCTTTATTTCACAAATCCTTTTATCTACGCGATTACCTATGCACAATATGTTGGTTCTTATTCCGAACCGCCTATTCAGTTTTCATTCCTGTCTGCTTATACTTATGAGATTATTAAACTTCTTCTTTTCTATTTTGGGGTTTACTACATTACTCGCACTAAGCTAAACCTTGAATAAAAATCTTAAATCATCAAAAGAACAATCAGAAATTTCTGATTGTTTTTTTACTCTAGTTTTCAGGGGCGCTTATTCGTGTTACAATAAGACTGTATATTTTATTTAAAGGAGTTGCTTTCATGCAAAAAGAAATCAAAGCTTCTGTTACGTCTTCACTAATCTGGGTCATTTTGGGGAGCCTTGGCCTGCTATTTCTGCTTTTGAACCTACCATCTGCTCTCCAAAAGAATGACACCATTGGACTTGTATTCTCTGGAATCTTTGGAATTATTCTTTTGGGGATCGTTATTGCTTTTGGCCACTTGGCTATAAAAGCTCCTCAAAATATCCGAGAAAAATATCAAAGCATTTACGAACGCTATCCTGAGCTTGCAGACCAGCACCAGCTCATCCAAGAAAAGGCACTCGTTAAAGATGATTTTAACTCTCTTTATCTCTACCGAGACGCTCTATTTCTCGTTAAAAAGAGACTTATTATGCCTGTTTACTTAGATGAAATTGAGTCCATCACTTTAAAGATCGAGTGGGTTCATGCTGGAAATGTAAAAACAAAAAATTTCTTCCTTTATACAAAGAAGGGAACAGAGCAGCAAAAGATTGGTTTGGGAATCATCGATCCCAACAAATACCAACACTTGATGGCTTTTTTTGAAAAGTTGCTAGAATTGAAACCTGACCTAGTTTTCCAAAACGAGGTTGAAAGTAAATAATATAAAACAAGTGACCGCATCTTTTATTGATGCCGTCACTTGTTTTTTTTGTATGCAAGTATTAAGTCAAACTTTTTTCAGACCAGCTTGAAATTCGCTTACTTAATCTTATGTTTATTCATCTTTTCTTCAAAAATGCTTGTCATAATGGCGCGCAATTCTTCTCTTTCCTTGTCAGGAAGTTCGCCTTGCTGCTTAGCGACAGCGTATAGTTCAGGATATTGCTTAGCAACTCGCTCAACAGTCTTGGTAGTCGCATGCCCTCTAACAAAGAAAGGAATTCTCTTAATCCATTCCTCAGGCACGAGTGCAAGAATCTTTTTATCAGCTTCCTTATCGGAAATTTCTGCAGTGCTGAGCCCTTGATTAATCTGCTCCTGCTCTTTTTCTGTAAAATCTTTTAATTCCATACGCTAAATCTCCCTCTTCTATTTTCTTAATACTAACTGAAGCACACTACTTACCCTCTACCCACTTATCATTGTCCATGATAAAGGGCTTGGCCAAACCTTCCCCTGTGTAGTCTTTATATTTGGTCTGCAAGTATTTGTAGACATCTTCCTTGGTCGCAAATTTGATTGCCTGATAAGGCTCTTCAAAGGTCAGCTTTTCGATAAATAAATATCCGTCTTTGTCTGGAACCAAGACACCAACATGGCCTACAAAGAGAGAATCACCGTCAAGATTATCGTGAACAATGACAGAGAGCATTCGTGCTTTTTCATTAAACTTGAACTGTTTAAAGTATTCCTCCATCTTCTTAGCATGGACTTTGACATCTTGAGTCGCTTCAGTCTTGACTCTTGAGAAAAGGATATTAAAATCTTCCTTATCCTTGGCATCAAAGAGCTTGCCCTTGTCAATCGAATCATTATCGATAAACAAGAGTTCATCGTCTTTTTTTATTTGAGGGATTTTGATGCTATTTTTCAGCAAAGTATAGGTATTGATCCGACAATTTGTCCCGATAAAATCGCCCTTCTTGGCCTGCCATAGAGGATTGATTTTTTCTACATCATATTCTGTTTTGGTAAACTTAGTGAATTCACCCCTTAATCCGGTCGATCCGACAAGGCCATTGTAGTCATTGACTAGATTGACAAAGTTACCCACACTGTCTTTATCCAAATGAGCTGATAACAAACTCTTCACTTCTTCGACACTCTTTTTATTGTTTAGATTTGAATAGGTAGATTCATTTTGTTTTGCTTTTTGATCTTTTTTGGTACCAGAACAAGCTACCAGCACTAAGGCTAAACCTAAAAAAATGCTGGACAAGATTATTTTGCTGTATTTTTTCATATTTTATTCTTCTCCATTACTTGGATACAATTGACTATTTTGCCTTACAATTTTTCTGATGAGCCTTCAATTTTTTTATGGCCCAATCATAATGGCTGGAAGTAGCACTTACAAAATAGGAACCTAGTACAGTCCCTCCGACCCATTTATAGACATTTTTTGAAAACAATTCTTCATTTGTAAATGTGTCTGCAAAGTCCAAAACATCTTGATGCGATTTCTGTAACATCTTCGTTGCCTCTTCAAGAGAAGTATTTTGATGTTTCTTCCAAAATTCCAGATTCAACTCTCCATAAGTCCTCCAGTTATAAGGTTCAGGAAGAAAGGGCTGCTCTTGACCCTTTTGATTGGAATGCACCCAATTCAACAAGAGCTGATGCCATTCATAGAGATGAATCAAAACATCTCTTAGATTTTTATCTCGTCTCCAATGGGCCTCTTTCTTCTTTTCATCCCCAGAAAAATCAAAGGGCGTATTTAACTCTTGATCAGACAATTTGGAAATGAGAGTTTGTAACTTCTCAAAGTTTTCCTTAGCAGCTAGCATCAAATCTTCTTTAGTTTTCGGTCTTGGCATGAGATTGCACTCCTTTGTGTCTTTTAGCTCTTGGAAATCATTTTGCAAATCATCAGCATTATAAGATTTTCTCAATTTCCTTTGCTATTTTACTCTTTTTCAATTTCCTATATCTGATGTATCTACATAAAACAGCAGGATTCAAGCTGTAGGACAATTGCAGTAGATAGTAATTTATCCACTCTATAAGAGCAAACATCCAAATCGAAAAAGAAATAATGAACGTGGAAACTTCTCCGTGATTCAATAATATCACAAAAATTCCAGTAGCTAGTAAAATAAAATCCAATTCCTTCAATATCTTATAAATCTTTCCAGTATACTTTGCAGCAAATCCTGGATTGGAAATCCTCTTGACTAAAATCCACCAAAAAACGGATCCTTGTATCAAGATAAAAGTTAGGAGAAACAAGGAGAAAGAAACAGAAATGAAGGCTTTAGTAGTGAGAATCCACTTTTTAAGCAGGAAAAAATTCATCCAAAATACTAAAACAGCTGCCAATTCCCCGCTAGCTAGATTAATCAACTTTTTCTTCAGAAGCTCTTTTGATTTCATCTTACACCACCATGAAAAAATTCTAACAATTTTAAAGAAGGAATTTTTAAGACCTTGTTTGTCCGAATTCCTTTGTTTCTACTCCATTACCTTCTAGACGCATCACAATAAACTACAAATCCCTTTGGTAAGATGACAAGTTTCTCGTCATCAGTTTGGCATTGACTCACCAAATCAGCTAAATCTCTGTCTAAGAGATAATTCTCTTTGGACTGATTAAAAACAGCTCGGATTACTTGATAATCATGTTCCCACTCTAAAGCCAGCACATCCGGCTCGATTTCTTCTAGGATAAATTTACCATACTGAATAATGTCCGCAACATCTTTGCGAAGCTGAATCAAGTTCTTCATAAAATTGAGCATATCATTGCTATTAGAAACCCGGTCCCAAGGCATGACCCGTCTACAATCCGGGTCCATACCTCCGCCCAATTCTAGCTCAGTCCCATAATAAATACAAGGCGTCCCTCTTTGTAAAAAGAGAAAGGCGAGTGCAGATTTGACAAGCTGGATATCTCCTTGAGCTGTCGTCAAGATGCGCTCCGTATCATGCGAATCCAAGAGATTAAACATAACCTCAGAAATCTGTTGCTTGTAGTACATGGACTGGCAGTTAATCTCAGCTATAAATTGACTGGTCTTCTTGCTCCTACTCAAAAAGTAGTCCTTGATACTATCCGATAGAGGATAGTTCATGACGGCGTGAAACTCATCACCATTTAGCCAAGGCTGAGAGGTATGCCAAACTTCTCCAAGAATATAAAGATCAGGTTTTTTAGCCAAAACGGCCTTTCGGAAATCTCGCCAGAATTGATGATCAACCTCATTAGCCACATCCAGCCGCCAAGCATCAATATCAAAATGTTCAATCCAATAGGTCGCGACGCTTAAGAGATAGTCTTTGACCTCAGGATTTGCCGTATTTAACTTAGGCATATAGCTGGCAAAGGCAAAGGTATGATAAGGCAATTCTTTTGGATTCACAAGCTTGTCATTCGTCACTGGGAACTCTTGAATATGGAACCAGTCTTTGTAAGCTGAATTTTTACCATGCTTGAGAACATCCTGCCATTGAGCGGATTGATCGCCTATATGATTGAAAACCGCGTCCAGCATGACCTTCATGCCACGCAGATGAGCTTGCTCCACCAGTTGGCGGAAAGTTTCCTTGTCCCCAAAGTGTTGATCAATTTCAAAGTAATCAGTCGTATTGTACTTGTGATTACTTGGAGAATCAAAGATAGGGCAAAGATAAAGTCCTGTAATCCCTAGGTCTTCCAAATAATCCAGATGGTCAATAATCCCCTGTAAATCTCCACCAAAGAAATCCGTAGTTTTAGGCGTGATTGACGAATCCCAATCTAGGGCTCCTTCTGGTGAAAGCTCGGCATTTCCATTGGCAAATCGTTCTGGAAAAATCTGATACCAGACCGTTTTTGAAACCCATTCAGGAACCTGGCAACCATCAATTTCGTGAATATAAGGGAGTTTAAAACCATTGCCTTCGTGATGAAGGTTTTCTGGACTATTGTCAGTGAAACCTTTATCTCCATACAAGATGCTTTGACCTTTTTTATCCTTAAGCTCAAACAGATACTGGATCCTAGCAAAGCGCACAGAGACAGCTACTTGCCAATAATCAAATAAGGCGTCAGAAGTCACCTTGACCATCTCTTTCACACCTTCATAAGAATCTTCAATAAAGATAAAGGGATCCCCATAGTGCAAAACGATTTTCTCTATATCCTCTTTCTTAGTCCTAATTCTGATATGCACTTGACGTTCTTTATAAAGGTAGGCATACTCCGACTCCGGTCTATGATAAATGGCTGTTAATTCCATACTTTTCATCTCCTAGATTTCTATGTTTAAACTCATCGCAATTTTATGCAAACGATTCCATAACTTAGCCCTAGTATACTATTTTAAAAAAATGATTGCAAGCCATTGTTCGATTTGGGGAATAGGAGGTATAGCAGAGAATATTTAAAAGCCTTGGAGACAAGGCTTTTAGTTATCCAAATTTTTAAAAAGATTTCTTACTTTTATAAATCAAGTCACCTAGCCCACTTTTACTGATAGTGACCATTATCGTCCTATAATGAAAATCCTTTATTAGCTAGATGACATTAAAACCTTTCTAAATATACATCATTATCAAAAGAATTCCTGTAGCATTGCCAAGAATATGAGAAAGTGCAGAAATCAAACAATTCCCAGACTTTTTATAAATCAATGCATAGATGATACTATCAACAAAAATCATGAAAATATCATAGCTTACAAGTTCAATACTTCCACTAGAAATATGAGCGATCGCAAACAATAAAGAAGACAGAATGGCACAAAGCCAAAATGGTAGAATTCTCATTGACTTACCAAGAAAGAAACCTCTCCATGCAATCTCTTCCCCCAAGGCTGCGATTACTATTTGAACCATAAGGATTGGTATTTTATCAAAGGATAACATACCATTCGCTCTTCCCAAAACATGAATAGCAAAAGCACCCTTAAATACCATATCGCCAATAAGCAATGTTGCTACAGCAGATCCTACAGGAAGCAAGACCAAAAGAATTACTCCTTGTTTTTTAAGATCATCGAAAAATGATTTAAAGCGCAAGCCCGATTCTATATGTGATTTTTTATCAAAATGTTCAAGAACAAAGAAAAAGAAAATACCAATCAGTACAGTGAGACCTGATAAAGAAAGTTCAGGTATTATCTTTGTCAAAGACAATACTGCCATTAGAAACAAACCAATGATAGTAGTATAAAAATACTTTTTATCTATTTTAGCAGAATTAGTCAAAACAATATTGCTCCTTGATTTAGTAAGACATCATCAATATTTTTGTATCGAACAATATAAATTCCAATTTCCTAATCGGGATCAATAGCTGCAAACCTTACTTTATAACCATTATTTGTATATAGAAATTCTATTTGAAGTGTCATATCAAGTAATTCAGAATAACAGGGCATTTGATAGCTATCGACAACCTTTTATTGATTAGGATTACTAGACTTATAATCCTCGATCCTGATTATATCATCATAATTATCTTCTGTAAATTTATGAGCAATTTCTATAATAGTGCAATTTTGGGAATAAATCAGTGCACGAATTTCTTGAGCATTCATATCATCCAATGAAGCAGTCACTTCATCAACAAGTAAGATCGGCTTAAGTCTGAGCAAGCATCTCGCAATTTCTAATTTCATCATTTGACCACCAGATAAGTTTTGACCATCAAGTTGAGTCTCAAGATTATTCCCCATCTCTTCTAGAAGGTTCACTTTCTGCAAAACATCACGTAAATTACTATCAGAAATTTCCTGAAATAATGTTAAATTATCTCTTAAACTACCATTAAATATATACGGTTTTTGATGTATTAAAGACACCTTGTTATAGGACGGTTCATAACAAGTTCCTTTTTCATTTTCAAAATATAAATTTCCGGAAAATTCAGTATCTTCACCACTTAAAATTTTAAACAGAGTTGATTTTCCACTACCACTTGCTCCTGACAATAAAATCTTTTTTCCAAAAGGAATGTCCAAGAATAATCGTTCAAAAATGAGCTTATCTTCAAATGACTTACTAAGATTTCTACCATAAATCCTCAATTTTTCCTTTGAAGTTTTAATTTCTATTTCTTCATCATCATTACTTCTCATATTTAAAATGAAAACCATCTTATCCCTAATAAACTTAGCTGACTGCAAGCTAGAGGTTCCTTCTAAAAGTTGTTGTAATGGAGAAATTAAATTCATGGATGCAGTCATCATGGCTAGTAAAGTTGTAAGTGTGATAGAAGTTGACTTAATAAAAAACAAACCTATCATTAGTGGAACCACTAAGCCAATTCCTTTTAGAGGACCCGTCCAAAACATGACCAGATTATGACTTGTAAAATATCGGTATTGTTTTTTCTCCGTATTCTTGATTTCGTCCAAAACATGGGATGAAAACTGTTTACTTGCTTGATTACTACGAATTGTATCTATTCCTTTTGTAAAATCTGTAATAGATGTCATACTATTTACTCTCGCTGTACTTAACTCCTCTCCTCTCTTCTGCAACATTTTATTAAATATAAACTGAGGTATAATCATTAAAAATCCCCCGATTGTAAATAACAGACCTACTTGGATATTTTGTGTGAGGAGATATGACACTGAAGCAAGAATAGATAATACGTAGATGGGATAAACTATCAAAGGAACTAAGTATTCCTGCCAAAACATTGGAATATCCTGTGTCAAAAAGGAGTTTAGCTCTTCAGAGGTATAATTTAATCTTTTTTGATAAAAATTTTCAATAGCCTTTTTAGAAATTAGGACATTAAAATCTTCAATTATTGCACGTACTAAGATATTATTTATATACATACATGCATAAACAAATATATATAACAGCACTCCTCCCAGTCCAAATACTAGAACCATCTGAGTATTATTCACGTCAATTTCCCCTGCAATCTGTATGAGAAAAGACGTGAGTAAGCCTTGTAAAGAATAGAGCATAGAAAATAGTATATAGACAAACAATTTTAATTTTGGGATATTCTCTAGAATTGTCTTCATATCATTCAACCTTTAATTCGTAGTTTACTTTATTAGATAAGATAGCGAGTTCAAAATTTTGTATAATATTTTGATGCATTCGTTTGCATTTTTCATCAAAGCTACGTTCGTTAAAAATATCACGCTTTGGACAAGCGCGTATTAATAATTTCATTTACAACCATGCTTCTTCTCCTTTCATTTTTAATGCTTCTATTATATAATGTTAGAAACTTAAGAAGGAGAAATTTCGGAAATCCGAACATGAATAATCGAGAAAAATTTAAAGCTATTCGAAAACAAAGAAAACTTTCCCTGAAAACACTCGGAAAAATTGCTGGCTCTGCAACAAGTATTTCTGACTTTGAAAACGGCCATACTAACCTTTCTAAAGATGTACTCTTTAAACTGTTAGGATTTATGATAGTTGAAATTAATGAATTTTTTGAGTGGAAGGATTTTCAAGATGATGATTTTTACAAAACAATACAACAAATAGAGGATGCTTTGAGTAATAACGATATTCAGACACTCTCTAAAGTAAAAACAGAGCTTTTGGAGTTATCTTCGAAAAAAGAGCAATATATTTATCTTATTATCTCACTCGTTCTTGAGGTTATGATCTGTGAACTACAACAGGAGACAGTTAAACAAGAGGCCATACTTCAGTTGACAGACTACTTTTTTTCATTAGAATATTGGACGAACCTTGACGTAGGATTATTTGGAAATCTCGTCCCATATTTCACAACTGAAGCTCTGCTAGTATTTACTAATACCATTCTAGACAATATTCCTCAATCACCAAAAAATAACCTTGATCGAATCAAAATTGATACAGTCCTAAACTGCCTTTCTGCTTTTATTGAACGAAAAGAGCAAGTAGCAAGTCAAAAACTTTTATGCTTACTGTTCCAAAAGAAATATCCAAACTACTTTTTATTTGAAAAGCTTTATCTACATGAACTTCAGGCTATGTTTGACTATCTATGGGGGAATAGGGAAAAAGCCATAAAAACACATAGTACAATCCTAGAAACAGTTAATATCATTCTCAGTCCCGAAATGATGAACGAATGGGATGATTACTTTAAAAAAATTACTAAGCAAAATTCTAATTTGGGTTAGTGAAGAAATCTTTTTAATTTCCAGCAATTATACTAGTTTTCAAGTTGCAATCTCCTCTGATCTATTCATAATCAGCATAAAATAAATAGGCTACACTAAACTAGACTCCATATAGAAAATGTTTTCCAATAGAATGGAAATTCTATGTCTAATAAAGTGTAGCCTATTCATATCCTATTCACCAACTTTCATAAAGGAGTGGCCTCTGCCACTCCTTTTTGCAAACTATGTATCATCTTATTTATCCAGTTTTATCACCTTATCATAGCGCTTCAAGTCCTCTTCGCTATAGTGATGAATCACTTCTAAGACTGCTTGTGGGAGGGAGAAGAGAAGCTGGCTGATTCTCTCTTGGTTTTTAAGGTCCAGATTGGCCTTGACCTCATCAGCCAGGATAAATTGGCGATTGTGATAGAGAGCACGGGCAATTTCTAGCCGCTGCTTCTCACCGCCTGACAGAGTTTGGTTGCTAGGTATTTTGCCTTGGAGAGCTTTCAAACCGGTTTGCTGCAGGATTTCTTCCATCCTTACAGAATCAAGTTCTTGCCCCAGAGCAATATTTCCCTCTAGACTCAAACCATCAAAGACATGACTGGACTGGAGAATGTAGGCTCCTGCCTGATAAAGTTCACCCGAGCTTAGCTCTTGTCCATGGTAGCGAATCCGACCTTGACTAGGCTTGATTTCTCCATATATGAGGTTCAGTAAGGTTGTTTTCCCAGACCCGCTTTCTCCGATAATGGCAATCTTTTCCCCTTTCTCAATGGTAAGGTCACAAGGGGCTAGGATTTCTTGACCATCACGCTCTACACTAACCTGCTCTAGCTGGATAGGAAAGACGGAACCTTCAAGAACAGAAGGCATCGTCAACTCATCTCCCAGCAAGTTTTGATATTTATCACAGAGAGACTTGGCTGATTTTCTAGTATTTATAAAGTAAGATAGCTCTTGAAATTGGTAGCCAATATTATGCGATACTAGGTAAATCCCAACAAAGCTGGCTGCAGATAGGTAGTTATAATAAGTCATGAAACCACCAATGACAATAGGCGCAACCGAGCAAAAGGCATCAATCCCATTGATAAAGAGACTGTTTAAAGTCCGTTGCTTTTCATAGGCGACTTCTTGCTCTAAAGTCTTGTGTAAATCTTTGGAAAACAGTTTGTAAAATAAGCTTTGTCCTCGATAATGCCGTATGGGACGAGCACCTGCAATCATATTGGTCACTTGAGAGACATAGCTTTGGTTAGCTATGGACTTCTGCTCAGAAATCGCATCCAAGCGTTTGGAACCTATGCTACTACAAAGGACAGGTATCGAATAAAAAATGATAAAGAGCAAACCCAGATAAAAATTAGTCCAGAGAGCATAACAGATAGAGACAGTTGTAAATCCCAAAGAAGAAATGATAATGACAGTAGGCTCAATATAATTATCTTCTAGCTGTTTCACATCATTTTCCAGGTCGGACAAAACCTCTTCATCCGCTATCCGACGGCTATATAAGAAAGTCTGAAAGATAGCCTGCTTAATCCCCGACTTAAAGTCCGTCAGCACTCGTGCATAGTAATAACGTTTCCCCGCCAAACCTAGTAAGAGAATCAAATTCCCCACAATCCCCCAAATCAAGACCTGCCACAGCAAATGCAACTGGTGATTGGTAAAACTAGAGACAATATACTGAATTAAAGCTGGTGTAATGACAGCCTCCAGCCAAGTAATCATAATCGCCACAAAATAGGAGAATAAATACTTTTTAGTTACATAAGATTTAAGCATAGCGTATCAACCTCCTGAAGTTATTTACCAACTTAGATGGGATTTTTTTATCTCTAGACAGGGATATAAGGGCTTAATATTTTGTATAAAATGTGTATGTAACACCAAAAGCCTTTATTATCCTCCTGGAATGAACTTTTTCCATCGGCTAATGACATCCTTTAACGGCTCATCTAGATAGGAATAGGCCTTTTCCTTGATCCAATCAGGAATACCATATGCTGCCTCAGCTATGCTCCCCGTTATTGCAGCAAGAGTATCACTATCGCCACCAAGGGAGATGGCATTTCTTATAGCATCTTCGAAGTCTCTACTTTCCAGAAATGCAATGATTGCCTGAGGAACTGTATCCTGACACGTTTCATTGAAACGATACGTAGGACGGATTTCATCTAGTGATTGAGAAAGGTTATACCCATACTCCTCCTCTATATGCTCCTTGATGAGTCTCTTACATTCTGAAGTGTTATCATTGATTGGTTGCTCATAATCCCCACAGTAGCCTCCAAAGTAATAGCGACACATAAAGATAGCATCCGACGTTGCCATAGCTCCCTTGATGCCCTCTGGATGGTTATGAGTCGCCTCAGCAGAAAGTCGTGCAAGAGATCTTCTAGAAGGCCAGGCTCCTGTTCTGGCACAAAAACCACAGTCCATAACCCAAGCACAGGGAGAAACACGCATAGCAGATCCATTTCCAAAGCTATTGTAAGGATCACGATTGTCACTATTGATCCAACTACTAAACCGAGCACCGTAGCCCGCATCGGGATACATTTTGCCATATTTCTTCATGGCGTCAATAAAGTCATCTTTCTGACCACCATTCATGATTGCTTCTGCGACGGCGCAGGTCATAACAGTATCATCTGTGAAAAAACAATCCTCACGAAATAAGGGAAAATCCTTCGTTTTAATATTGTTCCATTCGTAAACTGAACCTACAATGTCTCCAATAATTGCTCCTAGCATCAGATTCCTCCTTGTGAACTATTGGTTTCGACTGACATTTCTACTTGCCATACTCTTTTACTTTATCAGCATATTCGGTCAAAAGATTCTTTGAATAAATTTTTTCATTACTTGAATTTCTAACTTCTTTCCATAGAATAGAGGCTACTTTTAGTTTATTCGAGTAATTACGATTATTTTCGTCTGCACAGAAATCCTTTAAAAATTGATTCCATTGACAAACCGAATGATCATACTTGGCATAGTCTGAATTTCCATAATAAACTTTTAGCATATCTTGAATGGTAAAACTTAAATCATGTTCTCTTTTTACTTTTCTCCAAGCAGTAGCCATATCAGCAGTAAATTTGAATGGTGAAACATCTGTTAAAGTTGAGAAATATTCTCTAAAGTGTGCGTTAAAGGAGAATCCGCATTCAAGTAAGGACGTATCTAAGGTAACGACTTCTACTCGTTTCTTCTTGCTTTTTATTGATGATTTTTTAATCAAATTCCCCTTAAAGTACTGCTCAATAATATCATTGAGTTCTTGTTTTGTACCTCTATTTTCAAGTCCTAATGACTTGCATATCTGTGAAAGTTCATCACGATACCAATAGTATTTATTAAATTCATCAAAGGATGTGATTTTATCAAACTCAGGTCTGATCTCTATCAATATAACACCTCCTTAAAGTCAATTTAGGTTTTCATCTCAAAATAATGGAGTTTTAGTTTCTTTATTCTGAGGATTAGCTACGTTTCACTAACAAACTCACACACTCAGCGGTTCGGACTTACCGTATCATCTGTAAAAAAGCAGTCTTTCCGAAATAAAGGGAAATCCTTTGTCTTAATATTATCCCACTCATAGACAGAACCTACAATGTCTCCAATAATTGCTCCTAGCATCAGATTCCTCCCTATTGAATATCAGATTTATTAAACATTTCCAATGAATTTCTGTTTAAAAATAGCTCAACCAAATCAATCCACTCTTGAGGCAGATAAGCCGATAAATATCCGTGGTTATAGCCCTTTGCTTCATACAAAATTGTATTTGAATGTAGCTGATGAAATAATTTCGCTGATTCTTTCACACAGTTCAATTCTTTTTCACCATAGATATACAGAACCTGAGCCTTGCTAGCAGAAATCATATCTTTCAGCTTGTAACATCCCATATAGTTTTTGTAAATGGTCACCAATGTTTTGACAGGCGTCCTTGGCAAATCCTCTAAATAATAAGCTTTTATTTCCTCTGGATAAGCCAGTTTAGGATAGAGTTTGTTCATCATGCTTAACTGAAGTTTGCAAGAGAATTTATTGAACATCAGTTTACCAAATAGAGACACTAGAAAAATGCTGATTTTAGCTAACCTTGGTTGAGGAATACAGAGGCTTCCATCTATGATGGCCTTCTCAGCAATTTCACTGTCTAAAGACAAAAGCTCCATGGCAATTTGACCACCAAGTGAAACACCACCGATTGCAAACAATTTCCCACCACAGTTTGCTTTGATATAGTCTAGAATCTCCAAAGCAGAATCTTCAGTAGAAACATAATCAAGTTGATATTCTTCGCCGTGACCATTCAAAGTAGGTAAAATAACACGGTATTTTTCTGACAAGATACGTGCTTGACGAAGGTAATTCCACCAAGAACTGCCACCACCGTGTATTAGTAAGATAGGAGGCAAATTCTTATTACCAAATTCATGGAATTTCATGTTTAAACTCCTTACTGTAGGACTTTCACTAGCTAATTTCCCTTGTTCAATCAGCTTGTACAAGCAGTGATACTGCCTCAACGTGATGCGTCTGTGGAACTCAAAAGGTTCGGGGAGTTCAAAGCTCCAGTGGAGCTTTGAAGCCTCTCGCCCTAAAATGAAAAAGCGAGAGAATTAGTTACGTTTCTCTAACAAACTTACACACTCAGCGGTTCGGACTTACCGTATCATTTCGTCGGTTGCTCTCCTCATTCTACGAGTCCTATCCCATGGGTGGAGCATCTACTTCTACTTCGCTGATACCTCAGCTCGTACAAGCAGTGATACCGCCTCAACATGGTGCGTTTGTGGAAAAAGATCAACCGGTTGGACTTTCTTCAACTCGTATCCTAATTCTTGATAGAGTTTGATATCACGCGCCATGGTTGCAACATTACAAGAGATATAGGCAATGCGGTCTGCTCCTGTTTGGGCGCTTGCCTTGATAAAGCTTTCAGTAAGGCCTTTTCTTGGTGGGTCCACTAGAATAAGACTTGGCTGGATTCCTTCTTTAAGCCAGTTCTTCATGGCATTTTCTGCTGTGTCACAGACATAGTGGGAGTTGGTGATTCCGTTGATTGCCGCATTCTTTTTGCTATTCTCAACTGCTTCTGGAATAACCTCAACACCATATACTTCCTTGACATGCTTCGCAACGGATAATCCAATCGTTCCAATTCCTGAGTAGGCATCAACAACCACATCATCTACTTTTAATCCTGCAAAGTCAATGGCTGTCTGATAAAGCTTTTCAGCCATTTGAGTATTGACCTGGTAAAAGGCTGGTCCAGCGATTTGGAAGTCGTTCCCCAACATTTGGTCAGTAATGTAATCTTGACCATACAATGTCCGCCACTCCTTGCCAAAAATCGCATTGGTATTTTGGTCGTTGATATTTTGTATGACAGACACAATCTCTGGGAATTGCTTGATGACTTGGTCAATCAATTGCTCCACTCGGAAAACTTTCGGACGAGTCGTTACCAAAATGACCATGATTTGTCCTGAATAGTGCCCACGTCGCACAACAAGGTTCCGAATCAAGCCAGATTGTTCCTTTTCATCATAAGGTTTCAAATCAAAACGACGGAGCAAATCTCGAAGAGCTACCACGACTTGGTCAATGACAGGATCTTGGATAAAGAAATCTTCAAGGGGCATAAGGTCATGCGAATTTTTACGGAAAAAACCAGTTTCCAAGACACCATTCACTCGACGAACAGGTACCTGCGCCTTGTTACGATACTTGACTGGATTCACCATACCAAGCGTTTCAGCGACCTCTACATCCGTAATTCCAGCAATCTTGTAGAGACTATCTTTGACTTGCTTGGTTTTAAACTTGAGTTGCTCTGGATAGGCAAGATGCCCCAAATCAGCAATCCCCGTTCGTAGATAAGCGAGGTCTAGGTCTTGATTGCGGTGTGGGGATTGAGTAAGATAGTCCTCAACTTTCCCATAACCAATCTTTTTATTGACCTTGAGGACTCGCATGAGGATTTTCTCAGTCGGTAGAGCATTTTCTACAAAGAAAACCAAGCCATCAACCTTGGCAACTCCTGCTCCCTCATGGGTCAAATCCACAATTTCAACTTCTACAATATCATTTTTCTTTAACATATTTTTCTCTTTCTGCTTTATCGCTCTGCCATTTTTCAAAAAGAAAAGGTAGAAACTTGTCCTACCTTCCATTATATCATAGATATCTATCTCAAGCCCATTTGCTGTAATTTGGCCTTATAGGCTTCAAAGTCGATCAAGAGACCTTGGCCACCGTACATGTCATAGGCATCTTGCCAGTCACCTAAGTCAGGAATGGTGACACGTTCAACTCCACCCGCTGCCCCACTCAAGAGAGACCAGCTATTGGTCAAAGGGAAAGTGTAAGGTAGATTTGTTGAGGTCATTGCATAGACCTTACCCAAAGCCTCTGAGCCTGAAAAGAGTTTCATTGGATTTTTGGATTGCTGGATCACGGCTGCCAATACTTCCTGCTGGCGACGAGTCCGACCGAAGTCACCTTCGTCGTCCTTACGAAAACGCGCATAGTTGAGCAAGGTTCTGCCATCCATCCGCTGCGGACCGACTTTAATGGTTTGATTGGGAACTACTCCATCCTTCATATTGAGGTCATCTGGGACTTCTACTTCCGTTACAGGCTGTCCATCAATCGTTGAAAATTGTGCATTCATCTCAACGCCTTCTGGAAAGAGTGTGTCAATAGCTGTCGCAAAGGTTGAAAAGTCTACCAAGGCATAATATTTGATATTGATATCAAAATTATCCTTGAGCATTTCACGCACCAATTCTGCCCCCTGGTGATTATTTTGCTCACCAATGGTATAGGCTGAATTGAGCTTCTGATCATACTCACCAGGCTGGCTGACACCTTCAATATTAACGAGAGTATCCCGCATGAAGCTGACTAATTTCAGTTTCTTGTCTTTGCCCCCAACATTGAGAACCATGATAGTATCAGTTCTCGTTTCGTCAGAAGTCTGCCCAACACGACCATCTGTCCCTAAAATAAGGATATTGGTTCCATTTGGACTATCTTCGCCATGAAAGACTTCAGCTGTCGGTTTGTTTTCAGCTGGTACTGACCAGACTCCTTTGATAAACATGACAAGCATTCCAGCCAATACGAGAACGATAAAAGTAAGCACCCATTTCAAGACACGACCAAAGGTCCATTTTTTCTTGCGTTTTTTGGGTTTCTTTTCCTCTCCCTCAGGACCTAGTTCAGTCTGACTTGGCTTTTCTATTCGCCGTTTTTTAGGCCTCTCAGCTTTTTCAGACTGTTGCCGATCCTTTCTGCGGTTTGTTCTATTTGGGTAAACAGGTAAAGAGTCTTCCAACTTGTCAGAAACAGGCTTTTCCTCTTCTCTGTAGCTAGGCTCAAAAATTTCTCCCTGAGCCTTACGCATCAGATAGTTATATTCTTCCTGTTCCCGCTCATTTAAGTAATGAAAGTTTTTATATAAATAATCTAAACGTAATTGTTCATGATGGCTCAGATTGTCTTGTTGTTTCGCCATATTTCCCCCGACATTTATGAAATAAGATGGACACTATACTGTCCTAAAATTTTATAAGTAATTCCGATGGCTGTTAATTCTTCCAGAGCAAATTGGAGCAGAGACTCCTGTTCACCATTGACATCAATGATAAAAAAATACTCTCCCAGAGCTGTCTTTAGAGGTCGACTTTCAATCTTGGTCAAATCAATTCCCCGCCAAGCAAAGACAGACAAAGCCTTATAGAGGGCACCTGGTAGATTATCCGGCAAGGTCAAGCCCAAGGTCTTTTTGGGAGCAAGTTTTTCTAAAGCAAACTCCGGTCTCTTACAGCCTAAAACCCAAAAACGTGTGAAATTTTCACTCATTTCTTGGATATCTCTTGCCACAAGTTGCAAGCCATACTCCTCAGCAGCCGTTTCTGGTGCAATAGCAGCATAAGGCTTCTCTGGATGTTTTGCTACTAGACGCGCTGCTGCAGCTGTACTAGCAGTTACTTCCAACTTAGCGTATGGATAATGCTCCTGAATATAAGTCTTAGACTGAGCAAGAGCTTGTGGGTGAGAAAAGATTGTCTCTATCGGCCCATCAGTCTGACAGGCTAGGAGCTGCTGCTTAATTGGTTGAATCAACTCTGCTACAGCTTGAATCTGGGCCTGATGAAAGAGATAGTCCAAAGTCTCGTGAACACTGCCCTCAATCGAATTTTCAACTGGAACAATTGATAGGTCCACTTGATCTCTTTCATAAGCTTTGATGACTTCTGTGATGTTTGGATAGGACTCTAAATGTGCTTCTGGAAAAGCCTTCTGAGCCACTTGATGAGAAAAAGAGCCCTTGGGCCCAAGGTAGCCTACAAGCATCGAATAATCTCCGCAATTTCTTCTGGTGTTTTTCCTGCTACATCAATGATATGCGTAGCAATTTTCTCATAAAGAGGTAAGCGAGCTTCAAAAATTTTCTTAAATTCTTCTCGTGTGTTGTTTAAGTAGAGTGGCCGCTGCATGGCAAGATCATTCTCAATGCGCTGATACAGAGTATCAAAATCCACTCGTAGATAAATATTATATGGATTCTTGTCAAGCAGATCTCGGTTATGCGGATTGACCACAATTCCTCCACCTGGAGAGATGATTTTTGCCTGATTTGCTAATAAACTCTCCAAGGTTGCTGTCTCTATCTTTCGGAATGCCTCTTCACCTTCCTGAGCAAAGAAGTCATTAATAGACATCCCAATCTGATTAACAATCAGCTCATCCATATCATGAAAATTGGGATCCAGAAGGCGACCGACAGTAGTCTTGCCTGCCCCCATAAATCCTAATAGTATTTTAGTCACTTAACAATCCCTCCAAATGAGCAAAAAAGTCCGGATAGCTGGTATTGATTGCTTCTGCCCTCTCAAGCTCCACGTTTCCATCTTTTACTAAAAGTGCTGCAATGGCGGTCATCATACCGATACGATGGTCTCCATATGTATGAACAGAAGCTCCTTTTAAAGACGTTTTTCCTTGGATAATCATTCCATCAGCTGTCGGCTGGATGTCCGCTCCCATACTATTGAGTGCATCAGCTACAACCTGAATCCGGTCAGTCTCTTTAACTTTCAACTCCTCAGCGTCTCGGATCAGGGTTTGTCCCTCAGCTTGAGTCGCTAGCAGAGCAATGATAGGCAACTCATCGATTAAGCGAGGAATTAGTTCCCCACTGATTTCTGTTCCATGCAGGTCCGAGCTTTCAACAGTGATGGTTGCCGACTTGGCTACTTCATCAAGCTCAGACACTGATAACTTGCCTCCCATGGCTTGGATCACATCTAAGATGCCTGTCCGAGTCTCATTGATACCGACATTGGTTAGAGTAATTTTAGAGTTTGGAACAATCAAACCGGCTACAAGCCAGAAAGCTGCACTAGAAATATCTCCAGGAACAACAACTTCCTGAGCTTGCAGTTCTTGTTTACCAACTACTCGGATCTCTTTGCCGTCAACTTTTAGCTGACCGCCAAATTGTAAGAGCATATCTTCCGTATGGTTTCGTGTCAAATCTTTTTCGATAATCAGCGACTCGCCCTGCGCTTGCAGAGCTGCAAAAATGAGGGCTGACTTCACCTGAGCCGAAGCAATAGGCAATTGATACTGAATGGGTTTTAGGTTTTGATTGCCATGAATGGTCAAAGGAGGTAAATCCCGCTCTGTTTGACCAGCAATCTCAACTCCCATCTGTCGCAAAGGTAGGCTGATACGATCCATGGGTCTCTTAGATAAGCTGTCATCTCCTACCATCTGAGCAGAGAAGTTCTGACCAGCCAAAACGCCGGCAATCAAGCGCATAGAGGTACCTGAATTCCCCATATCAAGTGGACGCTGAGGTTCCTGCAAACCATCAAAGCCACAGCCATGGATTTCAACAAGATCCCCCTTATCCTCGATTTGAACTCCCATCTCTCGAAAAACCTGCATAGTTGAGAGGACATCCTCTCCACGCAAAATATCATGAACTTTGGTGACACCCTTGGCCAAGCTCCCAAAAATAATGGAGCGATGGCTGATAGACTTATCACCTGGCACACGCAAACTTCCTCTTAAACCTTTTGCATTTGTCCCTAGTTTCATAGAATACCTCGCACAATTGTTTCCTTTCATTTTAACACAAATAGAGCATGAAAACAAATGAAGATCAGCCTTTTCTAAAGACAAAAAAACACTCTAAATCTATTAGAGTGTTATAGGATTAGGTCTTTTTTTGACTGATTAAATATGTTCTGAAAACTTATCTTGAATAAATTGGGCCGAACGAGCTAATTTAGCTTCTTCCTCTTCTGTCAAAGTCAATTGCAACTGTTCGATAATGCCTGAACGACCAACAAGAGCAGGATAACTTAGATAAGTATCAAGCGGTGCATAGTAATTTGTCACAGGCAGTTCTTCATGGGCATCTGAAATGACAGCCAAAGCCAAACGGATAGCCGCACTAGCAATCCCGTAGGAAGTGTACTTTTTCCCGTAAAAGACGGTGTGACCACCCCTCATTGCTTCTGTAGCAATTTCTTCTAAAACTTCTTCTGAAGTCAGCTTGCTAATAGATTGCCCCTTAACTCGAACTTGGCTCCAAGCGGTAAACTGGGAATTTCCATGCTCGCCCAGATTATAGCCGTAAACGCTACGAGGATCGACTCCAAAACGGACTCCAACTGCTCGCTTCATCCTAGCAGTATCCAGCAAGGTACCTGTCCCAATCACTCTTTCTTTCGGAAGGCCTGTATAATGCTGGTATAGGCTGGTCACAACATCAACTGGGTTCGTGATGGCAATCAAAATCCCTTTAAAGCCTACTTCCTTGATTTTTTTGGAAACTTCAATCACCTCTTTTGAAGTGAAAGGCAACTCTGCAAATCGGTCAGCATTTGGATTGTCTTGTAATTTGATATTCCCCAAGGCTGAAATAATAACATCAGCATCCGCTAAGGCTTCATAAGAATTAACTGTGATATTAGCATGATGATTGAGATTGGCTGCAGCATCTTGAAAGTCTAATGCATCAGCCTTGACCTTAGCTTCATTGGTATCAATCAACACATAATCATCAAAAGCTCCTTGAGCAATCAAACCATGAGCAACCGCAGCTCCAACATTTCCCATCCCAATAATAGCAACTTTTCGTGACATAGAAATTCCTCTCATTTCCTTTTCGTTATGATTCATTATACTCAGAAAGCATCAAAAATCAAGTCTTTGAAGCAAAAAGCCTGTTGACTCAGAAGAGAAAACAGACTGTCAGCTTTTATTTCATCAAATCTTGAATTGGCTCAAAGACAATGCGTTCAATATCAGACAAGTAAACAGAAAGTTGTTGTTGCTTCGTGAAGAACTCCGTCACAATTGCATTGGCTTGGATTTTTTCTCCGAATGACTTCATTTCTTCTTGCAACTCTGGTGTCGGCATTTGGCCTGTCTGCATTAATTGCTGGATTTTTCCTTGGAAAGCAATATAATCATCAAAAAGAGACTTGGCTTCACTATCTGCATCAATAGCTACCTTGCTCTCCAAAACCGCCTTGTACTCAGGTAGCTCACGGAAAGTACGGTTGAGTTCATTAGCTAGATCATAAATATTTGACATAGTATTTCTCCATTTCTTTAATTTAAAAATACCTGATATCTTGTATTTTCTCTTACTATTTTAGCAGATTTTTCTAAATCTTGACGATTTTTAAAGGTGATTTGCAGAATACCGTTGATATCTTCACGGTTTTCCTCGTTGATACGAATGTTGACAACAGAGATCCCTCTCAGTAGTTCTAAGACGCTAAGAATGGCTCCTTCTTCATCAGGCACCTCGACAAAAAGATCGTAAAAGCTATCCACACCAGCTCGTTTATGAATTTCCATCTGTTTGCGACTCTGCCGTCCTCGATCGAAAAATTCCCAGATTGCGGTCTCGTCCTTAGCCTCAATCGCTGCAGCTACCTTGTCTAGCTGTTTTTTAAAATCTTCCAACCGCTCCAAGATAGCTTGAGGATTAGTCAAGAGAATAGAGGTCCACATGCCCGGCTCACTCTCTGCAATCCGCGTCATATCTCGAAAACCACCAGCTGCAAAAGACTGGGTTAGTTCATGCTCTTGGCTATAAGCTGCCGCTTGCTCCATAAGACTGGAGGCTAGGATATGCGGAAAATGGCTGATTTGACTGGTCACTCGGTCGTGCTCGGCAGCATCCACCTGGATAAAGCGGGCATGAAGACCACTCAGCAAGTCTTTCATTTCCTCAAGCGTACCAGGCTTGGTCAGGCTAGAGGGCGTGAAAATATAATAGGCATTTTCAAAGAGGGTGACATGGGCTGCCTTGGCTCCAGTCTTGTGACTTCCGGCCATCGGATGAGCACCGACAAAGCGGACGGGCTTATTCTGCAGATACTTTTCTGCAGCTGCCACAATCTCTGCCTTGGTCGATCCAGCATCTGAGATGATAACATTTTCCTTCAGGTCTAGCTCCGCTAGATCTTTGATAAATGCTATGGTCTGCTTGATGGGCACAGCCAGAATAATCACATCAGCCAATGGAGCAAAGGCGGCAAAATCATCCGTTACCCGGTCTACCATTCCACGTTCCAGGGCGACTCTGCGCGATTCTTCACTTCGATTATAGCCAAGAATCTCTATCTCAGGATGAGCTCTCCTGATACCCAGAGCCAAAGAAGCTCCAATCAGTCCCAGACCTGCGATATAGACTGTTTTTCTCTCCATGCCTTCTCCTTACTTCTAAAAGTTCTTGACAAATTCCCGGTGGCGAGCTACCGCATCCTTTAGTTCTTCCAGATTGTCCGAAGAGAACTTCTCCAGAACTTCGGTGGCTAAAACTGTTGCCACCACGCTTTCCATGACAACACCCGCCGCTGGCAGAGCCGTAGGATCACTCCGCTCCACTGTCGCCTTATAGGGCTCGTGGGTCTCAATATCCACACTCATCAGTGGCTTGTAAAGGGTTGGAATAGGCTTCATAACACCTCGCACCACGATTGGCTGACCATTGGTCATACCACCCTCAAAACCACCTAGATTATTGGTTCTGCGAGTGAAGCCATCCTCCTCGGACCAGAGGATTTCATCCATGACTTGACTGCCCTTGAGACGGCCGGCTTCAAAGCCCACGCCAAACTCGACTCCCTTGAAAGCATTGATAGACACGACTCCCTGAGCAATCTTGGCATCCAGCTTCTTGTCCCATTGGACATAGGAGCCCAGACCGATCGGCACACCGCCAATGACTGTCTCAATGACACCACCGATGGTATCACCGTCTTTCTTAATCTGGTCAATGTAGGCCTTGATTTCTTCTTCGCGCTCGGGATTGACAATGGAAACCTCTGACTGGGCAGCTCTTTCCTTGATTTCTGTTACAGTTAGATTGTCCGGCACATCAATATCAATGCCTCCAAAAGTTACGATATGGCTGGCTACCTCTACACCGATTTCTTCCAGCAAGCGCTTGGCTACTGCTCCGACTGCTACACGCATAGTCGTTTCACGGGCAGAAGAACGCTCTAGGGAATTTCGCAAATCGTCAAAGCGGTATTTCATACCACCGACCAAGTCCGCATGACCAGGGCGTGGTTTGGTAATCTTACGTAGCCCTTTTTTCTTTTCATCCACATCAGCCACACTCATAATCTCCAACCACTTCTGATGATCCAGATTTGTGACATTGAGAGTGATTGGACCGCCCATGGTCAGTCCATGGCGAACCCCGGACGTAATCTCAACTTGGTCGCTTTCAATCTTCATGCGGGCTCCACGGCCGTACCCACCCTGACGGCGCTTGAGCTCAGCATTGATGTATTCAGCGGTCAGAGGAAGACCAGCTGGCACTCCCTCAATAATAGCTGTCAGACGTGGTCCGTGGGATTCTCCTGCTGTTAAGTATCTCATACATTTTCTCCTATTCTGGGATGGAAAAGCTGGACAGCCCGTTTGTTTTCATCTAGACTCCCCAATTGTCTCAGCTTCCATCAAGCACTTATTTCTTTAGAAATTCTTTCATCTCTTCCAGCGGAATCTGGTGAATGCTTGCTGAACCTAGCTCGGGCACCAGTACTAGCTTGATAGAGTTGCCTCTAGCCTTCTTATCATGGGTCAAGGCCTGATAAAGAGCATTCTCATCCCAAGGCTGGTAATCCACCGGCAAGCCAAACTTCTGACACATATGGATGATGCTTTCAGTAATCCCAGCTGGCATAAGGCCTTGCTTTTCAGCGACACGAGAAACCTGTACCATGCCAATTGCAACAGCTTCACCGTGCATGACCCGACCATAGCCTGCTGTCGCTTCAATAGCGTGCCCAATGGTATGGCCGAAGTTCAGATAGAGGCGGACGCCATTATCCAGCTCGTCCTCGACCACAATCTTACGCTTGACATCGCAGGAATGGTAAATGATGCTCTCCGCATGCTCTAAAATCGACTCTGGACTGCCATCCATTTCTGAAAGCTCCTCCCAGAGTTCCTTGTCCTCAATCAAGCCGTACTTGATAACCTCGCCCATACCTTCGATCAATTCACGTTGCCCCAAGGTCTGCAAGACTTGAGGGTCAATCAGAACTCCGTCAGGCTGGGTAAAAGTGCCGACCATATTCTTGGCCCAAGGCGTATTGACACCTGTCTTACCGCCAATAGAGGAATCCACTTGAGCTGTCAGACTGGTCGGAATCTGAACGAAATGAATGCCTCTCATGTAGGTCGAAGCGACAAAACCTGCCAAATCACCAACAACTCCGCCACCCAAGGCTACAATACCGTCGCTACGAGTCAAACCAACCTTTGCCAAAAATTCATAGGCTTTATTAACAGTTGTTAGATTTTTACTAGCTTCACCTTCAAGAAAATCAAAGGTAAAGACCTCAAAGCCAGTAGCTTTCAAACTCAATTTAACCTTCTCTGCGTAGAGTCTAGCCACCCGATTATCCGTGATAATTACTAGTTTCTGAGGCTGCCAAAGCTGACTCAGCCAATTTCCAGCCTGAGATAAAGTCCCATTTTCGATGAAGATATCATAGAGATGATAAGGAAGATTTACATTCAGTTTCATACGCGCCTCCTTTATATATGAAAATGGACACCCAAAGCCTACAAAGTCCAAGAATGTCCCATACTATCTACTATAAATTATATTTCCAATTTTTCTATCAAGGCTTTTTTGATTTCTTCAGATGGCATTTTTTTACCAGTCATCAGTTCAAATGCCTTTTCAGCCTGATAAAGCAACATCCCCAGACCATTTACAGTCTGTAGGCCTTGTTCCCTAGCCAAGAGCAAAAATGGTGTTTCAGCTGGACAATAGGTCATATCTGCCACTAGCAGTCCCTTAGGGAAAACAAAATCGCTTGGAATAGGTAGTGATTTCCCATCCATACCCATGCCTGTTGCATTGATAAACAAATCTGATTGATTGACAGCATCAGTAAGAGCTGCTAAGTCTTCAACAGCCAGTAATTGAATGGGATGACCAAGACGACGAGACATCTGTCCCATTCTCTCTTGATGTCCTGCCAATCTATCTCTGAGGTCAAAGACACAGACCTTTCCTACACCATCCAGCATAGCCTGACCAATAATAGCTGAAGCTGCACCTCCAGCCCCAAGGATTGTCAGATTTTTCCCCTTGATATGAAAGTTAGACAAACTTCTGAAAAAACCAAAACCATCTGTATTGTATCCGATAAGTCGACCATTTTGATTGACAATCGTATTGACCGCACCGATAAGCAAGGCTGACTCATCAAGCTCATCTAGATAAGTAATCACCTCTTGCTTATAAGGCATAGAAATATTGGCTCCCAACATCTGATGAAGTCGAATATTTTCAACAGCCTGACCTAGACCTTCTCTTTCCACTTCAAAAGCCAGATAAACTGCATTGGTATCCGTAAGGTCATAAGCCATATTATGAATAAAAGGCGAAATGCTGTGCTTGATTGGCTTAGCTATGACAGCAGCCAAACGAGTATGTCCATCAATTTTCATTTAAAATATCCCGAATTTTTTTCATGTTGCTCAAAGAAATCTGACCTGGTGCTGTTGCTTCGTCTAAACTAGCAAAAGACCAAGCAGAACCCGTCAAATCAGATGCAATTCGTGAGATGCGTCCAACCCTTCCCATAGAAATGGTTACATATTCCTGCTCAGGATTTAAAGTCTTAAAGCCACGAGTATAGTTCATCAAGTCCAAAACATCCTGACCACTATTAGCCATCACTGATACTTTGACAGCCTTAGGTGTTAAGCTAGTCAGCTCAGACAAGATTTCCATCATGTTTTCAGGGGTTTCCTCAAAGTTATGATAACTCAAGACCAGGTTTGGAAATTCCAGCATTTCATCGATTTTGTCCTTGTGGGAGAAATACTCAAAGTCCACATAATCTGGTTGATAAAGCTGGGCTACTTTTTTTATCATTTCCACATACTCGTCATCAGATAGCTGAATATGACCACCTTCATCCTTGGTCCGAAGTGTAAAAATCAGTTCACGGCCAGCAAATTTTTCAAAAATAGCTGGTGCAACCTTTAAGATTTCTTCTTTATCCAAGAAATCTGCTCTCCACTCGATTAAATCCGCATCTACAAAACGTTGCGCGTCGATCTGTTGAGCTTCTTCTAAATTTCTAGGGGTGACAGAGACAACTAACTTCATTCTTCTACCTTAATCGTAAAAACTTTTAAGTAATTACTACTTTCGTCTTTCTTATTATAACTAAAGTCTGCTGGCAAACCATATTCTTTGATATAACGATGGTGCTTTCCTGCAAAACCTTTTTCAATTTCTTTTTTAAATTTAGCACGCGTCACATTGGACGCATTGGTACTGGCAATCAGCACTCCCTTTGGATTTAAAATTTCCAGTGATTCTTTGATAAGCTTATGGTAATCTTTCGCGACAGAAAAAGTCTGCTTTTTATTACGGGCAAAGCTTGGTGGATCTAGCACTATGACATCATAGCTGAGACCATGTCGCTTGGCATATTTGAAATAATCAAAAACGTCCATAACCACAAACCTATGATTGTCTAAAGTCAGACCATTGGCTTGAAAATGAGCTTCGGACAGTTCCCGACTACGTTTTGCCAAATCAACTGAGGTCGTCTGGCTAGCACCTCCCATAGCAGCTGCAACAGAAAAAGCAGCTGTGTAGGAAAACATATTTAACAAGCTTTTGCCAGTGGCCAAACCGTCAACAAGACTGGCCCTAACCTCATGCTGATCTAGAAAAATCCCAGTCATAAGACCATCATTCAGAAATACTTGATAAGCCACACCATTTTCTAAAACCGTAAAGACCTCTGGTGCTTCAGCTCCATAGACGTGGGCTGACTCGTAGTCCAGCCCCTTAAAACGAATTTTTTCATAAGCTCCCATTAACTCTGGAAAGGCTTCTTGAAAAGCTTGAAGGATTTCTTCCTTTAAAGAAAAGACAAAAGGATTGTACCAAGAAAAGAGAGCATAGTCTCCGTACTGGTCAACAGTCAATCCTGCAAAACCGTCGCCTTCTTGATTAAAGAGGCGGTATGCAGTTATATCCTCTGCCAGACGATAGACACGCCGTTTTTCCTGTGCTTTCTCAAATAAGGAAATAAAAAAATCTCTATCAAAATCTACTTTTTGCTTAGAAACGAGCCAGCCAAGTCCCTTGTTCTGCTTTGAAATATAACCACATCCCAGAAACTTTCCTTGGCTTGATACCAGCTCCACAGCTTGATGATCAAAAGATAGCTCTGGAAAGTCTTCTTTTTCTAAAAGCAGGGCACCCTGCCGAATCTTTTCTTCCTTATAACGAGAAACCGTAAGCTTTTTCATATTCTAAATTATATCAAATATTGAGAAATATTTCAAAAAAATTACGTAAAGCAGGCCCGTAGTAACATTAGCTCCCTCTATCTCCTACTTCTTTTACCTCTTAACCAGCTCACCTCAGAAAATTATGACTAACTGTTAATTTAGGCAAAGCTTATACTTTTCGTTCACCCTATAAAACAAAATGTGATATACTTAATACGATACAGAAAAATTTAGGAAATAAGACAAGGAAGTACTTTTGTGAAAAAAATGACTAGGAAATTACTCAATTTCATGAGTACCAGACTAGGTTTTGTCTTGACCTTGCTTTGCTTCTACTGGTTAAAAACCATGTGGGCATACACTGTCGACTTTAATTTGGATATCCAAGGATTTTATCAGGCCTTCTTAGCCTTTGTAAATCCTATACCCTTAGGCTTATTATTTATTGGCTTAGCGCTTTATTTCAAAAGAAGCGCCATATTCTATGGATTTTCAATTTTTGTTTATATTTTGCTCTTTATCTGGCTGTTTTCAAATGCCGTATACTACCGCGAATTTAGTGACTTTGTAACCGTCAATACCATGATGGCTTCCAGCAGTGTTTCTGCTGGTTTGGGTGAAGCCGCCCTCGGCCTATTTAGACCATGGGATATCATCTATCTGATTGATTTCCCGATCCTAGGCTACCTCATGTATAAAAAGCTCATCAGGGTTGACCATCGTCCATTTAATAAGAGAGCTAGCTTTGCCATCACAGCACTTTCTACTATGCTCTTTACAGCCAATCTCTTTTTGGCGGAAATTGACCGTCCTCAGCTCCTGACCCGTGGTTTCTCAAACTACTATGTCGTTCGGGCACTGGGACTTCCAGCCTTTCTAGGCTACAGCGGAAATCAAACCTATCAAGCCAACAAAGAGCGCTCCAAAGCATCTGCTGAAGATTTGAAGCCTGTAGAAGAATACATTCAGAATCACTATGCAGAACCTAACAAGGATTACTTTGGTATTGCCAAAGGTCGCAATGTTATCTATGTCCATCTAGAAAGCTTCCAGCAGTTCCTGATCGACTATAAGCTACAGGCAGATGGAAAAGCGTACGAGGTGACCCCTTTCCTCAACTCCCTCTACCACTCTAATTCGACTCTGGCTTTCTCAAATGTCTTCAACCAGGTTAAGGCTGGTAAGACTTCTGATGCTGAAACCATGATTGAAACTGGGCTCTTCGGTCTCAACCAAGGCTCCTTCATGGTTAACTACGGTGGTACTAATACCCAGCAAGCTGCACCTTTTATTCTTTCCAAAAATGGCGACTATACTTCTGCTGTTTTCCATGGTAATGCTGGAAGCTTCTGGAACCGCAATACAGCCTATAAACAATGGGGTTATAACTATTTCTTCGACGCGTCTTACTTTACTAAGCAGGACGACACTAACTCCTTCCAGTACGGCTTAAATGACAAGATTATGCTGAAAGATTCCATCAAATACCTGGAGCGCCTACAGCAGCCTTTCTATGTTAAATATATCACGGTTTCCAACCACTATCCTTACACGACTAGCTTGATTGGTGACGAGATTGGATTCCCTCTGGCTAAGACCAAGGATGAGACCATCAATGGCTACTTTGCTACTGCCAACTATTTAGATTCTTCTGTCAAGGCCTTGTTTGATTATCTCAAAAAATCCGGCCTCTATGACAACTCTATTATCGTTCTCTATGGAGACCATTTTGGAATTTCCCAAACCCGTAATCCTAACTTGGCCCCTCTTGTAGGAAAGACTTCTGAGACTTGGTCCAACTACGACAATGCCATGATGCAGCGCGTCCCTTACATGGTCGTAATTCCTGGCATGGACAAAGGAAAGATAATTGATACCTACGGTGGTCAAGTAGATATGCTGCCAACATTAGAGCATTTGCTGGGTATTGACTCTAAAAACTTCCTTCAGGTCGGCCAGGATATGCTATCAACTCAGCATCAGCAAATTACAGCTTTCCGATCCAGCAATAACTTTGTCACACCAAAATACACTAGCTTCAACGGACGGACCTACTACACTCAAACCGGTGAGGAAATTACCAATCCAGACGAAACCATCAAGAAAGAACTGGATGATATTCGTAATGCTGCCAATACCCAGCTGAAGATTAGTGACGCTATTCAAACCGGTGACTTGATTCGCTTCTACAAGGGTAATGACTTGGGCAAGGTAGATGTCAAGAAATACTCCTACAACCACTCTTTCAAAGCATTGAAGAAAATCGAGGAAGAAAAAGGAGACCAATCAACCAGTCTCTATAGCCAACGCAAGGGCGAATCGACTATTGATCTCTTTGATGCTCCAAGCTATCGAGCGCTTCACCCAGAACAATTTGAAAGCACCAGCTCCTCAGAAGACAGTTCTGAATCCAGCAGCGACAGCTCAAGCAGCTCAAGTTCTTCTAGTAAGCAGTGATAGATACTGAAAAAAACCACCTAATAGGTGGTTTTTTTTTGGATAGATATGAAAGAGAACAACTAAATATATTATATAAATAATAAATAAGTATCTTGGGTTCATGAAAATTTTCAAAATGAAGGAAGCTACCTTATAGCATAGACGAGTTACACGATCAATCATTGAATTTCAATCCACGCTCCCGTGAAGGGAGCGACGAATATCAAATGCAGGAGGCCTACTATGGCAGAAATTTCAATCCACGCTCCCGTGAAGGGAGCGACACAAGGGCAACGCAACAAAGCCCTATAAAATCCACGCTCCCGTGAAGGGAGCGACTAGACAACGCATCAATCAAGAGTGCTGCTATTATTTCAATCCACGCTCCCGTGAAGGGAGCGACTGTAGGAGATACAGTATTCGGTATCGGACACATTATTTCAATCCACGCTCCCGTGAAGGGAGCGACTGTTTTTATTATGCCTAGATTATAGACTTTATTATAATTTCAATCCACGCTCCCGTGAAGGGAGCGACATCTCTGTTGCCAAGGCTGAGTATGCCTTAGTTTATTTCAATCCACGCTCCCGTGAAGGGAGCGACGCTATCCGCTTTCATCTGACTTTCTCCTATTTGGTATTTCAATCCACGCTCCCGTGAAGGGAGCGACTTAGTTTTTTAACAAAGTTCTTACCGTTCACTTGATTTCAATCCACGCTCCCGTGAAGGGAGCGACGACAATGCAGGTAAAACAGAAGCTCTTGCAGACCAATTTCAATCCACGCTCCCGTGAAGGGAGCGACTAGATTGTTCGTTTGATGTTGTTTTAGATGTGTTTATTTCAATCCACGCTCCCGTGAAGGGAGCGACGAGGGAAAAGCCTTTATTATCCGCTACCATGCAATATTTCAATCCACGCTCCCGTGAAGGGAGCGACGTCAATGTCAAATCCTGAGCCTAAAACTTCGTTTTATTTCAATCCACGCTCCCGTGAAGGGAGCGACGACGCTATCATTACCGAAAAAGTCAACAAAGCCGTATTTCAATCCACGCTCCCGTGAAGGGAGCGACCTAAGAAAATGATTCAAGCAATGGTTGAAGCTCTTATTTCAATCCACGCTCCCGTGAAGGGAGCGACGGATCACGATTGAAACTTTAAAAGTTTATAGAAAATTTCAATCCACGCTCCCGTGAAGGGAGCGACGCTAATTCAACTCCTGCAGCATTAATACCGCGCAAATTTCAATCCACGCTCCCGTGAAGGGAGCGACTCAGCAACCGTAGCCGTACTGATAAATGACAAATTTCAATCCACGCTCCCGTGAAGGGAGCGACATATCCTACAAACGACAAAATGATACAATTTACGATTTCAATCCACGCTCCCGTGAAGGGAGCGACTTTTTTTACTTGTTTCGCTCCCCATGTTCCATCAATTTCAATCCACGCTCCCGTGAAGGGAGCGACCAACATTGGCGTATCAGCATTGATTGGTTTAAGTTTTATTTCAATCCACGCTCCCGTGAAGGGAGGGACACGAAGCCTGTTACTCCACAAGCATTGAAAATCATTATTTCAATCCACGCTCCCGTGAAGGGAGCGACGTAACTCACGGGCAGATGAGGGGCTGAAGTATTGGATTTCAATCCACGCTCCCGTGAAGGGAGCGACCTTCCACATTTTTATTTGCGGTTGTCTCCTGCTTTATTGGATTTCAATCCACGCTCCCGTGAAGGGAGCGACAGCGCGTAATTGCACTGTTTTAGGTAAAAATTATTTTTCAAGGAGAGATAACTCCTCTATATTTTTGAATTTTTACCTTATTTTTGTTTGTTTTTCGCGCGAATGCCCTACTTTTTTATGAGTAACCACTATTCGCACTAAGTAATTTAAAGGAGTAGTACGCCTATATCAGGATCATAACTTGTATCACGTCCAATTGTTTCTAGGCGATTTTGCCAGTTTTTTCCTAGCAAATAAAAACGAATACTGTCAGACTCAGTGTCAATTATACTCAAAAGCTTAGCTTTTATTTCTACAAATTCTGCAGGAGTTACTGAGCATTCAAAAACTGAATTCTGAACGCGTTGCCCATAATCAACACATAATTTTGACACATGACGTAGTCTTTTCCTGCCTTGCGCAGTTTCAGTATTCACATCATATGTTACTAATACCATCATTAACTAGCTCCTATATCAAAAATGGTGGATAGGATTCCAATTCTCCACGGATTGTCTTGGCCAATAACTGTGCTTGGACATAAGGCAGTAACATCAATTTCACTTTTTCTTTAGTAAAAGGATGTTCTACTTCCTGATGTTTCCGTTTTTGCCAGGTTTCAATAAAGATTGCACGCCCTTTTTCAGTTAATATGACACTTCCATTTTCCTTAAAGTCAAAATGTTTTTTTGTCAGCTGACCTTTATTTATCAAAGAAAAGACAAAACGATCTACAATATAAGCTCGAAATTCTTCAACCAAGTCTAATGCCAAGCTAGCACGACCTGGCCTATCTGTATGGAAGAAGCCAACATAACTATCCAGCCCCACTGCTTCCAAAGCAGACTGGCATTCATACGTTAACAAACTATAGCCAAATGATAACAGAGCATTGACACAATCTAACGGAGGGCGTCTAGTCCGTCCATTAAACTGAAAAGTCTCCTTATCAGTTAATACTAAATCATTAAAAATACGAAAATATTGGTTTGCTGCCTGGCCCTCTATTCCTAAAAGAGAATCCTTGTTTTCAGCTGCTTGAAGCTGTTCCAAGGCCCAAGTCAATTCCGTATTCACTTCTTCAAATAGTTGGCTATCAATCCGATCTCGATGGTCACGCTTAAAACGTAGTAAATATTTTCTAGAATTTGAAATTTTAGCAAGAATAAAATGTTTTGCATACTCTAGAGATTGTTCTTCATCAGCCAAACGATAATGCTGCCTTCTTAGCAAAACATTCCCATTTGTTTGCCCAACAAAGCGTCCACAGAAACGGCCCTGAGGAGTATGAAAAGACAAATTAATTTGATTTTCTGCACACAATTGAATCAAAGAAGGTGATGCTCCAAGATAAGAAAAGCAAACAATGCCATCAATAATTCGATATGGGAAGCGATTGATAACTTTTCCTTCTTGCTTGATAACGATATTATCTCTTTCACGCGTTAAATAAAAATTATCTTGAGTCAAATATAGAGTATTAAGTAGCTTTTTCATAAGCTATCCTCACTTTTTATTGCTTGAAAAATGTAATTGTCAACATTTCGCGCCTTTTTGCTCAAACGCGGCATGCAAATATCAACTAAGGAGCATAACTGACAGTTTTTAAAATATTCAGCTTTTGGAATAAGCTTTTTGTCATAATATTCATGCATTTGGCAAGCCAACTCGGCTACTTCTTTTCGTAAATCAGAAGTAATTTCTATTCGTTTCTTTTGATTTACGCTATGGTAATAAAGATAGCCATACTCGATTGCGCACCCAAGAGTTTCTTCAAGACAAATCGTTTGAGCAACCAGCTGAACAATATCGCGAGTATCACTTTTAGGTTTCCCACGCTTATACTCAACAATAATAGGAAGCCATTTGCCACGTTTCCCCTTTAGAGAAACCCCCTTTTCATCCTTATGAAATTCAACCACATCCAATATCCCATAAAGACCAAGCTCTTTTGATGAGACATGCATAGCCCGCGAGGTAATGACATCCTTTCGCTTTTCTTTAATATAAGGATTGTCCGCCTTTTGATGCAAAATCTGCCCATGAGCTGTCGCTTCGTTTTCTGCCCACTGCTGCTCAATATGAATCAAACTCCATTGGCGCTTGCAGAATTGGAAATGCTGAATACCAGACAACATCAAATAGTCATTTTCAGCATAAGCCATATTACAGTCCTTCTAAGATATCAACTTTCAATCCTTTAGCTTCGTATTCTGCCAATTTCTCTTGATTAAGACGGATAGCATAGTCTTCATAACTATCCTTATCCTGTTTTTCTTTGTCAAATTCAAACAAATCAAAAACACGCGCACTGGAAACATTGCCTAATTTATTAGAATGAGTGAACCAAAAAACTTCCCTCACTCGCATAGAACCTTCAGGGCGAGCGGATGACGCATCGTTTTCAAACAGACTGATAAGTGCTTTCTTAATTACCTCAGCATCTTCATCAGAAAATCCCGTTTTTTCAGCAAAATTTGGGTTAATCGAACCTTTGATAACATATACACCATAATCTACGAAATGCTTAGTTCCCATCGTGTCAGACGAACGACCACTTTCGTTTTTTGCTTCCATACCGTTGGTACTTCTAGTAATCTGTAGACTAGAAATCACAATTGGTTCCAAAGATTTAGCCATATTCAACGAAACTGGACCACGAACACCGATTGACTTTTTAAGATAAGTAAATACTTGACCGAAGGAACGCACATCTATCCATAATTGATTAGCTTTTTCTTCAATTTCAGCATCTGAATCTTTTGAAGTGAATTGACTAGAGAAACGTTTTTCAAGAGAGTGAAACTCGTCCTCAATGCGATCACCTGCTTGTACAAAAGTAGGATAACCAAAATCTTGCATTCGATTCCTAATTTTACGTTTAATGGCTACATCTGAAATCAAGCCATGACCCTTAGCGTCCGTTCTTGGCATATTACCAGATAAAGGATCACCATTAACATTTGCCTCACGTACCTCAATTGTCACCATAAAATCAATTTTGTGTTCCAACATAACCTATCCCTCGTTTTCTTTAGTTTGTTTAGTGTAATAAAATTGTTTTTCAGCATAGTAGCCAAAGATAAACTTATAATCTAATGGTTGTGTAAACTCTTTATTACCATATAATGGAGTCAAAAGTTGAATAATTTCTTTTCTTTCTTTCTCCAATTTATGCCAAATACCAGGTCTATTCAATTTCAAAACTTCCTCATAAGGCTTAATTTTATTTTCTAAATGATTCATCATCTTGGCTGGTTGACCTGTATAAGCATTCCAGTAACGCTCAGCATTCGTGATGCGTTCTTGGCTACTGCCATCTAGAGCATAGCGTTGCGATTCGAACAGCTCATAAATTGCAAGTAAGCGTCCAAATAGATAAGAACGATCTGTTTCTCGATGGTCTAACATTGGTGTGAACTCCCTTCCATATTGTTTTTGTAAAACCGCTAAACTAATTTGTTGTACTTGATACCAGTGCTTAGAATACTTTTGTCTTTGTCTAATGTTATCTTCTAATTTTTTTACAATAGTATTTGGTATTGACCTTCCATCAATCAAAGCTGTTACTAATTGCTGATATTGATCGCTTTTAAAACTGCCATTGTCCAATTCCAAATAACGTTCTTTGTCAACACCGTAGGCAGAGTTGATTATTTCATTAAAAGTAGGTGTTCTTAATTTATAATTTCCAGATTTAGTTTTTGCCTCCCAAGAATAGTTTTCCTGCCAGGTTTCCAGATTTTTCAATAACTGGGAAACTTGAACTTGACGGAAATATTTTAAAGCAATACGACCATTACTTGTTTTATTTAGTATTGCAACGTAGTAAGTTGCATCATTGCTAAACAACTTTTGACCCTTAATAAACGAAGACCCTATTTTCTTGTTTTCTTCGTTCGGTTTGATGAAAATATGACTATCTCTTTCGTCCTCAGCATCTTCAAACAATTCATTAAACACCGGCTTAACAATATTCAATTGGCTCTCATTCGCTAAATCATCACTAAACCAATTGATGAGATATTGTGACGATTCAAGCCAGGTACTACTGTTCTTATTTTCTAGCAAGTACTTAATCATTAAATGAATTTTTTCTGAAGTTTCATAGCCAACACTGAAGACATCTTCCCGCTCCTTGAAGCGCCCTTTATAGGCCTCTCCTTTATTGCTCACTGAAATAATTTTAGCATTCCCCATGAGTCCTCGATGCTTATTGGTAATTTGTTCCGTTCGTCCGCTAATATTACATTTTCCCAAATTATCCAGATTAGCTGTTACAAATGAGATATATGATTGATGTAATTCCTTGTAGCTAGTCACCGATTCATCTTTAAAACCGTGAAATTGTACAATCGAAAATTCTAAAAAACAAGCCGATAAATCAATCGTTTTGCCTTTTCCATCTGAGTCAGGATAAGTGATTTTTAAAATATCTCTTTGATAAGACTCACCGAATAAAGAATGAAGAATATCACTTAAAAAATTTGGTTGGAGAATAAAACTCTGAATCTTTGTCAAAAATTCTTTGACCTCACCCTCATCACAATAATCAATCCAATTAGTCAATTGTTCATGAAAATTATCATATTGTGATTGATTCACCTCTGATACATAATAAGAAAACTTGTCTACAAGAGGATGTGGATCAGGATTGCTACCAGATCTTGCTACAGAATTTGCAGTCACAGGAAATATAATCGTTTGATTATCAGCCATGACCTCTGCCTTATAGAAACTCCCATCCTGATCTAATTTAACTGAAATAATATTTTTACCATTTGACTTCAAACTAGTATGATAAAGGGGAAGCAAAACAGGATTGTCCCCATTTTGTTGGTCAACTAATCCAATTTCTTCCGCTTTTTCATAAGCTTTTAAGAGAGAAGTAAAAAAATCCATTATTCTTCTCCTTTCTCCATAGCATCGTATTCCTTAAGTTCATCATCAACGTACTTAATCTGGCCAGGTGTCTTAAAGGCATAACTAGACAAAGTATTTACAATTTCACACTCAGACTGAGGCTTAAACTTAATCAACCCATTCTCCATCACTGTTTTTGTAAAATAAGATTTTAATGGTGTCGTTTCGTCTTTTGGATAAGCAAAAGAATGGAACATAATACCTAAATCAATAGTAACGCCATCATAGTAAGAAGGGGTGTTTTCATACTCTTCCTGACTAATTTCATCGACTAAACCAAAACATTCCGTCGTACCAAGGAAAATATTCCGTCGTCCACCCTTTCGAATCGAGCGTTCCATAATAGCTTCATGTTTGTTAGGTAACCTATCTTGCATCAAGTCTTCACGATTTTCATTCCAAATGAAGTGGAATTTAACTAGATACTCCACATCACTTAAATATGAAACATAGCTCAAGTCTGCACTGTAATCATGTAACAAAGCACGAACGCCATGCAGCTCTGTCTGAATTTGATTGACGACCTTAACTTCAGTCACAACATTTGTGAAAGTCGGCTTGTAGTACACAGCATCAATTATTCCTTGGAGAGCTTGTCGAGTAGGAACAGAATATGATGATCTCTCTCCACCACCTTTAGTTGCAGGGTTTGTAAATAGAGCCATCTGTCCACTCACCCTTGCATAAAAATTTCTTGATCTGTACAAGGTTAAAACCTCCTTCTGTGATTTTATAAACCTATATTAGCACTTGAAACTTCAAAAGTCAATTATTCTATTTCTATATTTAGTGTTTATAAAAAGCTGTTGATTATATGAATCAATTTTGATATAATCCAAATATCATAGTCGTATCTATGTGGATTGAAATTATATTTAGTGGTTATTTATACTGAATTACAGGTCAACGAAGTCCTCCACTGACTCTCGTTGACCTGTTTTCATTTAACTTCTACATCAGGAAACTTCCTGACTCTATGATAACCCCCTTTTTCTCATCATAATAACCATCTGATAATATCAGAATTTGCCCATTCAGATACGATTTTGTTGCTTCAAGTACTTGGTCGTGCTGACGAACATTTACCGTATAAGGCTGCAATTCCTTTAAAAGTGCTTTTATTGTTTGATAGTCTTCGACAGATGGGTAATCATATTCACACAATTCTTCTAAAACCAACAACTTTTCAATAGCTTCTCCATACGGAACCAACACCCCTATTGTGTCATTGTTTATTAAATTCATCTTCAAACCGGCAGTTTTAAAGGCTTGTTTTAACTTTCCTTTAAAATCCTTTCTATCTTGATATGAATTTATACCTAAATAATCGTAAACTGATTCACCATGCGATAAAGGATAATCCATCGAACCTTGATTATTAGCATAATAATATTCAAAAAAATCCCGATTTAAAAGTGACATTTCAATAGGCGATGAGATTTTATGGATAATATGCTCTGTAGCGTCTTTCTTAGCTTTAATTTCTTTCAAGCGTGATAGATTTTCCTCTTCAGACGTAAGATTAACTAAGGTAACTTGACCTTTATCACGTTTACCTTCACGATTGCATCGTCCACTAGCTTGCACAATCGAATCAACTCCTGCATAAGATCTGATGACGCGATTAAAATCAATGTCAACTCCAGCTTCAATTAGTTGCGTACTAATACAAATAATAGGTATTCCTTTTTTAAGATGTTGTTTAATTTCCGATATAATGTCTAATCTGTGCTGAGCACACATATTAGTCGAAAGTTGATAAATAGGTCTATCAGTCAATCCTTCCAGCATCATATAGAATTTATCAACTGTCTTCTTGGTGTTAAAAATCGCAAGAATAGACTCGTCATTTTCCAGTACAAAATCTACTAAATCTGACAGGTTCGAATATCGATTTTTTTCATCAAATTTTCTAAGTTCTGTTCTTGTAAAGACTTCTTTTTCGTCATGAGTTAACTCGACTATATCAGTAGCTTCACCATATTTCCCACCATAAGAAAGTTTATGTTTGATAGAAGCGGAATCATAAGCAGGCTGTGTAGCCGTACATAAGATAATAGTCGTGTTCATAATTTTGTTTAAGAAATTCATGGTTAAATTAAATAAAGTTGTCACCTCAATAGGTAATGATTGCACTTCATCTAAAATCAAAACACTATTCGCTAAACTAGAAAAACGACGAATATTTGCCGATTTAGTTTTAAATAAAGTTTGAAAAAATTGAACCATTGATGTTAAAACGACTGGACTATCCCAACTTTCTATCAGGTACTCTGGTAATAAGCTCTCTTTTTCGTCTCCCTTATCCTCGTTCTCTTGTTTGTTCTGTACAACATTTGAATGATGCTCTAGTACCCCATCTTCTCCAATAACTTTTTTAATAGCTGTCGCATTTTGTTCTAAAACAGATAAAAAAGGCGTAATATAGAAAAATCTTGATTTATTTTGGTCAACTAATTGATGAAAGGCGTATCTCATACTCAGATTCGTTTTCCCAGCACCGGTAGGAAGATCTAAGCGATATATTCCCGTCGAATCCTTCTCCCCTCTACTCTTAACTCGTTCACCAATTTGTGTGCGAATTTCGTTAAGTCTTGTAGTAGGATGACTAAAGCTATCATATTTTTGCTCAATAGCTTCAAGATAAAACTCATTTAGCCTTCGTTTTTCTTCGTCTTTTATGGGTTCAATAAGTAAGCCATAAGCATTAATAGTATCTAATATATCCGCATTTTTCAAATAAGATAAATACATCCGAATAAAGCTGCCACTGTAATAATCTTTCTCACTTTCATCAGACCAACTAAGTTTAGACCAAGCATGCTGATAATTTTCAAAAGCTTTTTCGATTAAATCGTTTAAATCTCTATAACCATAGTTACTTAATTCATCTTCTAATTCTTGAGCAAAAGGTAGAATATCTTCTTGGTAGGCAAGATTATTCATACATTTTGTCATTCTATGTCTTAATTTATTGAATGCAAATTGCTCTGCTTGAACACCTTCATCCTCCAGAAAAATATTATACATACCATGGTGAGCTGAAATAACATAAGCACTGATCTCCTGAAAAAGTATCCTATCCTCCATTGGAATACTTGTTTTTTTAAAACATGCTTGTATACTCTGAAAGAGATAGATAGCTCCAGCAGATGAATGATCAACATGCTTATTAGATTGCATTTCCAATTTATCTTGAAAAGCTTTATTTGCCTTACCTAAATCATGATACAAGCCTAATAAAAATAAAATATCACCTTGCTTAATAATTTGTGCAATTTCCCTTGCTCGAACAGCAACGTTAAAAGAATGTTTTTCTAGAGATTGTTTATTCCCTCTGTTATCTTTATGTGCTAATATCATAAACTACCTTATCCACCCCAAAGAAAAAATTATTATATTAAATCCATTTTATAACCAAATCCAAAAAAACTCAACTAAAAATGTAACGCTTTCTTAATTATTTTCTAGGGAGTTATTTATTAGGCAGTAGAGGAGCAAGAATAGTTATTTCTATCTTAAGATTTAAAACACTAAACTAAATAATCCCTATCGAGAGACTTTCGACAGGGACTATTCTTTCTTTATTTTATACTCTAACCCTCAATCTAAAACAGACCTTACCATCTTAGCTAGCACCAAAGGATTGTCACCATAGATATTGTGTCCGCAATCTTTAACTTCTGCTAGTTGCACATAATCTGGAAGTTCTTGTAAAGCCTTAACTTTCCAACTAGGATCGGATTCAGATTGCTGAGGAATAATTAAATGGATTTGGCAGTCTCTAAGCTTAGATAAACATCCGTACATAAGTCGTCTCAGCGTCAGCAAATTCTTCACTATTTGCTGAGAAATTCCCAACTTCCATACCTGGGCCTTTTCATTAAAGACAAGATTGTCTTTAACAGCTTTGGAACAATTCTCTGACCAATGTTTTGCCTCGTATCGCTCCAATGAAACAGCTTCCTCAATACTGCTATAGGAAGTTTTCTCCAAATAGGTAAGAGCATCTGCTATTTCTTCTTCCAGATTACATATTTTGTCTAGGTTTAAGTAGCCACCATCCAGCAGAATTAATTTCTTAACAGAAGGAAAGACAGATGCCAAATAAACCGCGAAATCAGCTCCTAGGGAATGTGCAATCAGCGTCACTTCTTCAGTCAAATCAACCTGCAGAGCAAACCACTCTTCCAAGTCTGCTTCTTGGCGAATTTCTTGACCATATAAATCCAGATATACAATAGGAAGTTTTAGAGCTGTAAAAAAGTCTTGTGGGTAATAAACATTGCATCCCAGACCACCAATAAAATAATAAGTCATCACTTTCCCTCCTGAAAGTATAAAAAAAGCCTTAGACAGGCTTTTAGAATGTCCCCTGCCGGAATCGAACCAGCAACTACTCCTTAGGAGGGAGTTGTTATATCCATTGAACTAAGGGGACCTAGAGAAAAACTCTGCCATCTGACAGAGCTTTCTAAGATTAACGACGGATTTCTTTAATACGAGCCGCTTTACCTTGCAATGCACGAAGGTAGTACAATTTAGCGCGACGCACTTTACCGTAACGAACGACTTCAATCTTGTCAACACGTGGAGTGTGGATTGGGAAAGTACGTTCAACACCTACACCATTAGAAATTTTACGAACTGTGTAGTTTTCTGAGATGCCAGCACCCTTACGAGCGATAACGACACCTTCAAAGATCTGGATACGTTCGCGAGTTCCTTCGACAACTTTCGCGTGAACGCGGACAGTGTCACCAGGACGGAATGCAGGGATATCAGTACGAAGTTGACCTTCAGTCAAGCTTTGGATTAATGGATTCATTTTTTACTCCTATCTTACTAATCTTATGATTCATGACCAAAGCGGATTAGTCGTTTTTTTGTGCTCCATTTGCACAAAGAATATTATATCAAAATTCCGGTAAATGTAAAGATTTTTAGATAAAAATTCCTAAAATAATAGCTAAAAATCCTAAAAGATAAGTCAGCATCAGATAATGGATGAATTTCTTCTTATTAGAAAAAAGACCTACCAGCTCAGCATTAAAAGTAGACAGGGTCGTCAAGCCACCGCAAAAGCCAGTTGCTAGGATAGTATAAAGTTGCTTGTCTTGAACATGGTTATAGAAATACCCAATCAAAAAAGCTCCTAGTAAATTGGCCATCAAAGTCCCTACTGGCAAAACAGCTCTGCTATTGACCTTAGAAAGAAAATAACGGACGAGAGCCCCACCCCCGCAAGCTGTAAGCATAAGCCAAATCATAGGCCCACCTTCTTTCCAGCCCACAAGGCAATCCACAAACTACCGCCAATGCTCAAGACTAGATAGAGGATAAAGTCCGTGTATAGCCCTAGGTCCAGCAGTTTAATGGAGTCTAAAAGAAGACTTGAAAATGTAGTCAAACCACCACAAAAGCCTGTCGATATAGCCAGGATAAAACGTTTAGACACTTGCATGTTTGCTAGATAGCCCTTTACCAAATAAACCAGGATGAAGGTCCCCAGATAGTTGACCAAGAGTGTGGCTAAGGGAAAATGTCCAGTGAAGGTGACCAAGGAAGAGATTAAGTAACGAAGCCAGCCACCAAGCATAGCAGCTAAGCAGATGGCAAGAGAATTTTTCACTTCCTTCATGCTTTTTTCTGTTCCTGATAAGCACGGGAGTTCTTCAAGATATCCTTAAAGGTAGCAAGAATCGTATTTTTGTAGGCTGGATTTTCAACATGATCAGCCACTCGACACAAAATGACTTCTTCTCTCTTCGTGTCCAGCACTGCCTTGCCTGTCTCCTGCTTATAAGTAGCCACTTGGTTCACGAGTTTCATCCGTTTTTCCAGCAAGACTACGAGTTCATCGTCTATTTGATTGATTTCTTGTCTCAGTTCTTCTAGATTCATTCGTTACCTCCTTATATTTTACCTATCATATCAAAATTCTGGATGTTTTTCTAGTTTTCTTGGAAAGTGAGTCAAGTTTGGCAGTATTTTGTAAGAAAGAGGACCCTTAGCGCGAGCCCTCTTTTATCATCACAATTGATTCTTTTCACGCAAATTTCAAGGTTCCACGAACCTTAGATTAAAAAGGTCCACTGGACCTTGGATTAAGGGGAACTCGCTGGGGCGAGTTTTTATCTGCAACCTAAAAATACCCGTTAGGGTATTGTCTAGGTAAACCGACTACCGTCGGTTCTCATCCGCAACCTAAAACAGTCCCCTAGACCTTATTAAAGGGAACTCGCTTTTGCGAGTTCTCATAAGCAGATTAAAAAGGTCCAGTGGACCTTTTTAACCAACTGAGCCTTCCATGCTCATGTTGATGAGTTGGTTGAGTTCGACGGCATATTCCATTGGAAGTTCTTTGGTGATGGGTTCCATAAAACCATTGATAATCATAGCTGTGGCTTCTTCTTCACTGATACCGCGACTCATCAGATAGTAGAGCTGGTCCTCAGACACTTTGGAAACCTTGGCTTCATGCTCTAGGGCGACATTGGAATTATGGATTTCATTAAAAGGAATGGTGTCGGAACTGGACTCACCATCCATGAGAATGGTATCGCACTCAATATGCGACTTGGAGCCCGCACTATTCTTGCCAAAGCGAACCTGACCGCGATAATCAGTCTTTCCACCATCCTTGGCCACTGATTTGGAAATCAAGGTACTGGAAGTCTTGGGTGCATTATGAAAGACCTTACAGCCTGCATCCAAGTGCTGGCCATAGTTGGCAAAGGACATAGAGAGGACAGAAGTTCGTGCATTACGGCCGTTGAGAATACTGCAAGGATATTTCATGTTAACCTTGCTACCTAGATTGCCATCAATCCACTCCAAGGTACCACCTTCTTCGACAGTGCCCCGCTCCGTTACCAGATTATAGACATTATCCGACCAGTTTTGGATGGTCGTATAGCGGAAAAAAGCATCCTTTTTGACTATGATTTCAACAGTCGCAGCATGAAGACTATTGGTTGTATAGGTCGGTGCTGTACAACCCTCGATATACTGGATGGAGCCACCCTCCTCGATAATCATGAGGGAGCGCTCAAACTGGCCTGCGTTTTCTCCATTGATACGAAAATAGGTCTGAACAGGAATTTGACAGTGCACGTTTTTAGGAACATATATGAAGGTTCCACCTGACCAGACTGCTCCATTTAAGGCTGCAAACTTATGTTCAGCATTTGACACGACTGTCCCAAAATATTGCTTGACTAGCTCTGGATACTCTTGAACTGCTGTATCCGTGTCAGTAAAAATAATTCCTAACTTTTCGAATTCTTCCTTCATATTGTGGTAGACAACCTCAGATTCGTACTGGGCAACAGCACCAGATAGGAATTGCTTTTCCGCCTCGGGGATTCCCAAACGATCAAAGGTCCTTTTTATCTCTTCAGGAACATCATCCCAACTACGAGCTGGCTCACCGCTTAGTTTCTGGTAATAGATGACATCTTCAAAGCGAATACCTGACAAATCAGGACCAAAGTCCGGCATGGGCAATTTGTTAAATAGCTCTAAAGAGCGTAAGCGATAGTCTAGCATCCACTGGGGTTCCTTTTTGATTGCGGATATTTCACGAACAACTGCTTCTGTCAATCCTTTCCCAGTCGAATAAAGCGGTGCTATATCATCATGAAAACCGAAAGCATAATCACGTTGTGGCATAAAAGCCTCCTTTCTCCATACAGAAAGAATCACATGGGTTCCTACCCTTATTATACTCTTCTAGATTAGAATTGTCAGAAAATAAGAGCCGGTTGTTCCATTTGAAGTAGAAAAAAAGCAGAAGGGATCTAATTTTTCCCATTCTGCTTCAATGATTTTATAAAGTAAGGTCATCTAAAGTGAATCAACTCAAGCTAAGATTTCAAAAACGCTAGCAGTTAAGTTCTCAACTTCTGTATTAATCTTGCTTCGATTATTGCTGACGACTAGTTTGAGCTGGTCCGCATTTTCCAAGCGATAAGGTGTGCCACTAGCATTAAAGACGACTAAATAATGCTTCTTGTCCTTGACTTCAAAAATGATAAGACCACTATTTGTCTGTGCATGACGAACATAGACATGTTGGTATATTTCTTCGTAAGTCGAGTAAGAAAATTCTTTCCTGGTCGTTTTTAGTTGGATAATCTTGCGGATAAAATTGACACTGTCTTGATGTTTCGAAAGTAGATTCCAATCCACCTGGTTGACTTGGTCTGGCGCATTGTAGCTATTCATAGCTCTTTCTTTATCTGCTTGAGTCACCTGCCCATTTGGTCCTGTTGCCACCAACTTAGTTCGAGAAAACTCCTGCCCCAGCTCCATAAAGGCTAAGCCTTGCATGAGAATATTCATGGCAGTTGCCAGTTCAATCCGCTTGGTAAGCGTTTCTAGATCATCATGTGGATGGAATTCTTCTAGTAAGTCATGTAGATTATAATTATCATGAGCTTCGACATAATTGACGACCTGGTTTGGCATGAGGTAGCTACCTAATTCACTACTTCCTAAAATAGCCTTAGCAATAATATTTTCAGTCCCTTGTCCACTGACAAATCCAGCTTTCAAGGTTCCAAACACCTCAGCACCTTTGATGGCATCTCGCTCATTGTCGTTGAAAAATCCAATGTCTAGAAGCTGATAGGCATTGTCTTTCTTGGCCTTATCTTGAGGCAGGAGGCCTGTCCCCATATCCCATCCTTCTCCGTAAGTCAGGATACGTGGGTCTATCTTGTCCAACTCATCTCGAATGATCTGCATGGTCTCTACATCGTGGATCCCCATCAAATCAAACCGGAAACCATCCACATTATACTCTTTGACCCAATACAAAAGTGAATCAATCATATACTTACGGAACATCTCATGCTCGCTCGCGGTTTCACTCCCGACTCCAGTTCCATTCTGGAACGAGCCATCTGGATTCATTCGATAGTAATAATCGGGAACACTAGCTTGAAATGGGGAGTCAAAGGTAGAGTAACTGTGGTTATAGACTACATCAAGAATCACTCCGATACCAGCATCATGATAGGCTTGAATCAAGGTTTTTAAATCACGAATAGCCTGAGCTGGATCAGATGGGTTACTAGAAAGGCTAGTTTCTGGGGCATTATAGTTCTTCGGATCGTATCCCCAGTTATAGGTTACCTGCCCATTTTCATCATAGTCTTTATGGCGGTCTGAAATGGGCTGGAGCTGGACATAATTCACACCCAAGTCACGAATATGATCAAAGGTTGTCGCTTGACCATTGCCATTTGTCGTACCTGTTTGACAAGCACCGAGGAAGGTTCCGCGGTAAGCTGGTGTGACACCTGAGCTTTCTGACTGGCTTAGGTCACGGATATGCATCTCATAGATAACTGCTTGACAGGCATTCTTCACGCGCCAGTGGGCTTCTTGCCCTTGCTTAACCTGAAAACCAAGTGGATTTCGTTCTTGGTCTGTTACAATAGCTGTTCGTTTACCATCAGGACTAGTAGCCAGGCTATAAGGATCCCGAGTCAAGTATTCTTCGTGATCAAAGATCACACGATATTGGTAGGCACGCTTGGCTAAATCATCAGAAATGCTCCCTTGCCACACTCCAATTGTATTCTTTGTGTGATCTGTCGAAAAATCTCGGCCTCTCTTTAGAGAAATAGTTTTCCAAACGCTGGCTTGGTTGCTGGCATCTTTATAGATGACTACTTCAACCGCTTTTGCTGTCGGTGCCCAAAGTTTAAACTCAGTCTTATCAGCTTGGTAAAAGGCACCTAAACTTCCCTGATAGCCCCAATGGCGGTCAAATTCTTTGGAAGAAACTGCCATATCAAAAGCATGAGGATCTCTGTATTTGTAATAGTGGCTAGTGACTGCCGCCTGCCTAGAATAATAGACTTGATGGTCTCCCTCAAGAATCCAAACTTCTGTAACCAGGTGGGCTGGCAAGAGACGAATGGTATAATCAATGGTCTGGCTTGACCAGTCTGCTTTTTTTATAATCAAATGGACATAATCCAAGTTTGTCTCACTTTGGTAAGTAACAAGTCCACTTCGCCCAAAATAATCAAAATTAGAAAATGACGTTTCCTTTCCGATTTGGTTTTCCTGCCACTGCCATATATTGTACGAAAGGTAATCATCAGTGGGGTTGTGGTAATGGACTAAGACCTGGTAGTCTGGCATTTTTATCTCCTAGGTTCATCATGATTTTTCTGAACAAAGAGCATCATCGCTGATTTCATCGATATTGGCAAAAAATTCTAAGTGATTGTGGAAGACTTCTAATTCAACTGGGGTGTCTCCACCATATTCGCCATCAAGATTAAGCATAAATGGTTCTTTGCTGTCTAAAACTTCTAGTTTTAGTTTGCTTGTTTTTAAATATTCGACATTGACATCTGTCACGTGTTGGCCACCGTTAATGGCCTGAATCATTAGAGCTAACATTTCAAAAAGTTTGGCTGTTTTGACCAAGATCAAGGTAAAGTTGCCATCGTCTAATTTGGCATCAGGAGCGATTCGCTCAAAGCCTCCAATAGAATTGGTCAGTGCTGCAAACATGAGTGAAATCTTACCTTCAAAAACACCATGATCATGAGTAATACGCACCTTGCGGAATTTAGAACGTGGCAACATTTCCGCACCTTTGGCAACATAGGCAAAGTAGCCTAAGCGAGACTTGGCTTCACTTGGAACACGATAGGTCAGCTCACTTAAAGTACCGGCCGCTGCGATGTTAATGAAATATTTTTGCCCAAAGGCACGGCCGATATCCATTTTGATGGTCTGATTTTTAGCAATGATTCTCGCAGCTTCGACAGGTTTACCCATAGGAATCTTCAGCGCACGCGCATAGTCATTGGTTGTACCTGTCGGGATGAAGGCCAAGCGGGGCCGATTTTCCAAGGGGGCTACTCCGTTTACGACTTCATTGATGGTGCCGTCCCCTCCTGCTGCGATAATCAAATCAAAACCAGCTTTAGCAGCCCGCTCTGCTTCTTTTTGCGCAGAAAGAGGCTCTGGCGTCGTTTGATAAGCACTGGTTTCATAGCCTACGTCCTCTAAAACGTCCAGCACTTCCGCAATATTCTTTTTAATAATTTCCTGACCAGATGTCGGGTTGTAAATGAGTCTTGCTCTTTTTATTACATCTTTCATACAGTGCCTCTATAACTGTTCAAGCCATGCTTCATCTTGGATTTCGATTCCCAATTCTTGGGCCTTAGACAATTTACTACCTGCATCCGCTCCAGCAATAACCAAGTCCGTTTTCTTGGAAACACTGCCAGCAACATTGGCTCCTAAACGAAGAAGTTTTTCTTTAGCTTGTGTTCGTGTTAATGTTTCTAATTTTCCTGTTAAAACAACTGTTTTACCCGATAGGACTGCATCTGCAGCCACTTTTTCACCAAGGTAGGCCAGATTAACTCCTGCTTCTTCTAGCTCCTTCAGCAGGATCTGTGTTCCCTCTTGGGCAAAATAGCTGTGCAGGCTTTTTGCAATCACCATGCCAAGACTATCAATGCTGGCAATCTCTTCTTGCTCTGCCTGAGCAAGGCTTGGAATATCATGGAATTTCTCCAGTAAAATCCGACTAGCCTTGCTACCAACATGGCGAATACCTAAGCCAAACAAGAGTTTTTCAGCTGAGTTTGACTTAGAAGCCTGAATAGCATTATATAATTTATTAGCTGATTTTTCCTTAAAGTTCTCTAACTGGAGTAAATCTTCGATGTTTAAGCGGTAAATGCCTGCCACATCTCGAACCAAATCCTTATCAAAGAGCTTTTCCACCACTGCCGGCCCCAGGCCACTAATATTCATAGCATCACGACTAGCGAAGTGAGCCAAGCCTTCCATAATTTGGGCAGGACAGAGTGGATTGATACAACGCAAGGCAACCTCATCTTCAAAATGGAGCAAGTCCCCTTGACAGCTTGGACATTGGCTAGGAACTTCCAATGGTTCATCTGACGTACGCTTGCTCTCAACCACTCGCAAGACAGCTGGAATGATATCTCCAGCTTTATATACGATGACGGTATCCCCTTTGCGAATGTCCTTGTCCCTGATATAATCAACATTGTGTAGAGTCGCACGGCTAACAGTTGTCCCTGCCAACTGAACTGGTGTTAGATTAGCCGTAGGTGTTACTACTCCGGTCCGACCCACTGTCCAGTCTACAGATAAAATCTGGGCTTCCTTTTCCTCAGCTGGAAACTTATAAGCGATGGCCCACTTAGGCGCCTTAACAGTAAAACCAAGTTCTTCTTGCGCAGCCAAATGATTGACCTTGATAACGATTCCGTCGATTTCATATGGAAGCTTGTCCCGTTCCTGACCAACCTTTTCGATAAAGTCCCAGACTTGGTCTATAGTGCTAGCCAGTACCCGTTTTTCATTAACAGAAAAGCCAAGTTGACTCAGTTTTTCAAGGACATCTTCCTGAGTCGCTTCAGATGTTGGGCTGGCTTCCTGATAGAGAAATGTTGCTAGGTTACGCTTGGCCACAACTGATGTGTCTAGCTGTCTCAAGGTTCCTGCTGCAGCATTTCTTGGATTGGCAAATTCTGCCTCCCCATTTTCCTGACGAAGCTGGTTTACCGCATCAAAAGATGCCTTTGACATATAGCATTCCCCACGTACTGTAATAGTCAAGGGTTCTGGTAAGGTCAAAGGAATATCCTTGACGCGTTTGAGATTCTCCGTAATGTTCTCACCAATGGATCCGTCACCACGAGTCGCTCCTGCTACCAAAATACCATTTTCATATGCCAGTGAAATAGATAAACCATCAATTTTTAACTCGCATAAATAAGATACTTCAGGAAATTCTTTTCTTACTCGTTCATCAAAGGCAACTAATTCTGCACGTGAAAAAGCATCCTGCAAACTATAGAGAGGATACTGGTGTTGGTATTTTTCAAAACCATCTAAAACTTTTCCACCCACTCGGTGAGTCGGGCTCTCTGGTAAAATCTCGTCTGGATATTGCTCTTCCAATGAAACCAGTTCCCTGTAAAGCTGATCATACTCACTATCTGACACACTTGGCGCATCTTTTGTATAATATTCATGAGCATAACGATTGAGCAGGGAAACTAACTCAGACATTCTATCTTTCATACTCTTATTTTATCATAAATATCTCTATTCGCCCTATTTTTTCCCTTAAAAAGCGAAGAAAAAGGCCTATCAATCAAAGTTTCTCTTAGCTTTAACGACAAGAAAAAAGGCCTCAGATTTCACAAACCTAATAAGCCTTTTCGTTTTTATTGGGTTAGGTCAATGCGCTTACTGATTTTATCAATCAAGATAGCTCCGACAAGTAGAGATGCACATTCTCCAATAGCTGTTGTAAACCATGTAAGTAAGAATGGTGCTCCAGTAACAATATTCAATTCAATAGCAATTGTCACCATTGAAATCGAAAAGAAAATTGAGAATAAAAAGAAGTCTTTTCGAAGCCAACCGTTGAGCAGATAGCCCGGCTTAACTTTGCTGAATAGGACAACCCCAAGAGTTAGAAAAACTAAAGTTGAACCCCCTCCGACAAAAACATCTAAGATACCAAAGCTAAAGAAATTGGAAATCATACAACCGATTGTCACACCAATAATGTATTTACGATTATAAAAGGCCATAAAGTTCATCATTTCAGAAATTCTAAACTGATAAGCGCCAAAGCTAATCGCATTGAAGGGTGGTGTGATTGTAAGAGCAATGTAAATAGCTGCTACAAGAGCAATTTGCACCATATCACGGGCAGTTAATTTTTTCATTAAATTCTCCTTTAGCGGTTTTACCGCGTGTAATATGCTTGGCGAAAGAAGCTAAGCGCCAAGGGTTGCTAGAAATAAGAAGAAAGACAATCCTCTCCCTTACAAACTCGGCAACTCAACTAGTATAGCATAAATATTTGAAATATGATAGACTATCTTTATGAAATCCTTAATAAAAAAATTCTTTGATAATGAGATTCTATCCTATCTCTTCTTTGGTGTGGCAACAACTATCGTTTCTGTTGCCAGCAGGATGATCTGTTATGAATTAACTAGCAATGAAATCTTGGCAACCGTCATTGGTGATGTTCTTGGTATTCTCTTTGCCTTTGCAACCAATGACACCATCGTTTTTAAGCAAAAAAGAAAGGGCTGGCCTGCTAGATTAGTCAAGTTTTTCACAGCTCGATTGGCTACGATGGGTTTAAATTTACTCTTGACCTTTATCTTTGTGACTAGTTTTCCGCAGATTATTGGCCAGTTTGTTAATCATAATATCAAATTGGTCAATACCATTGAAACCCTTATCGCTCAGGTGCTTATTATTGTTCTCAACTACGTTTTCAGCAAACTCTTTGTCTTTGAGAAAAAGAACTAAAGACCTCGGAAAGAGCTCCATGGAGGCAGAAATGAACTTAAAATTTGAAAATGGTGACTCAGCTAAAAGAGAAGAACTGAGAAACTTACTCAGAACCTATAACCGCTCAAAAAGAGAACCGTCAGAAAGCCAAGCTCTGGACATTTATTTAGAGGATGAAGAAGGAAATCTCATAGCTGGCTTGACCGGAGAAACTTTTGGAAATTGGCTTGAAATCGAATATCTATTCGTGAAAGAAGACCTTCGTGGGCAAGGTATTGGATCAAAAATTTTGGATCAAGCTGAAAAAGAGGCTCGAGTCAGAAACTGTACCTATTCATTCGTCAATACCTATCAGTTTCAGGCGCCTGATTTTTATAAAAGACATGGATACCAAGAAGTATTTACCTTAAAAGAATATCCTTATAGCGGAAAGAGGTACTATTTTACGAAAGACTTAGGATCTGAGGACTAATGAGAAGGGGGGATTCTGGCAACTATTTATAAAAAAAGGATCCACCCTACATAAATTAATCTGGACCAGATAATTCTGATCCAGATTTTTTTATTTTTAAATTTCCAGATTGGGATGTTCAGCAGTCAGATGGGTGATTTCACCTTTGATGCCAAAATAGTCCTCAATCAAAGTTTGGAGTTCTGTCATAGCTGCTTGGGCACGCGTTGCCTGCTCTCCATTGATAGCCTCAATGACTAAGATGGCATCCTTGGTCTCCTCTGTTAACATAGTCCTCTGCGCTTCTCTCCAGTTAAGGCAACGGCAGACAGCTCCCTCTTTATCATAGTAAATGATTTCTTCTGGCAGTGCCGGTGCGTCACTCTCAGCACCCAATGGGAAAAAGGCTTCCCCACCCTTGGCTTTTCCTAAATAAAGACCTCCGACAATCTTATCCAAATCCTCACCGCCACATGGAACTGCATAAGAGAGCGAAACACTGTTGTAGATATCGACCAGAGGATTGATTGGCTGGAACTCTCGCCCCTGACTGACCCGCTTAAGCAGAGCTTCGATAGAGGATCGTGCTCCTTTCTTGGTCTTGAATTTGCTGAAGGCCTGCCGCCACTCTTGAATGACTTCATTTTGAGTGAAGTTCTCATCTAAGATAAAGTCCTCAGCTCGTTTCGCTCCCTTATCCAGCAGGGATTTGAAATATGGATCCTTACTTTCATCCACTCGATTATCCAGTCCTTTGACTACTAAAACACTAATCTGAGCTTCTGGAAATACTTGCCAAAATTCATGTTCAACTGTAACTTTCATGATGCACCTCTTTAATCTTAATAGTTTCTTTTTTGTCCTTTTTTGACTGCTTCCCAGTCACCTGTGATATTTTCACGCACTCGTACCAGCATTTTCTCCAAGGCTTTAACTTCCGCCTGAGAAAAGCCCTGCAGGGATGTCTCTTCAGAATAGTTATTCTCCGCTAGGATAAAAGGATAAAGTTTTTCTCCTTTTTCCGTCACAAACCATTCCTTGTTCTTCTTGTTGCCCTTGGCTGCCTTCTGCTGGACCAAGCCCTTGGCCTCTAGCTTCTTGACAGAGCGAGCAACCGTAGAGCGATCCACCTTGAGCAGCTCCGATAGCTCCTCTTGGATAATTCCTGGATTCTCCGCGATTCTTACCAAATAAAGATATTGCCCCCGCGCCAGCTCTATGTCACGGAACTCAATATTAGCAATGGAATCCAAAGCTCGGGCGATAATCCCAATTTCCCGCAATACTGACATATCCCCTCCTTTAAACTTTTATTTGAATCTATTATACCACCTTTTATTGCAAATGCAATAAAAAAGACTAAAAAAGAAAAGAGGAAAATTCCTCTTTAAAAAATCAATATCAAAATCCTTACAAGTAAAGGAGTTTCTTATTCTTATTAAGATTAGTAATGATACTAGAGAAAAATGCAGAATTCAATTCTTGACAGTAGCTAATATGTTCTTGAGTATCCTTTAGGTTGCCATTTAGCTAGTTCTTCTTTTTAAAGGAAAAACTTCCTATTCTGTCTAGTTGGAACTCCGACTCAGAACAACTTTGAATACTCGCATTGAGAATAGCACCGATAATCAATATTTTAGAAACAATGATAAACCATAACATAATGATGATCACAACTACTGATCCGAAAAAACGGACATTAATAAAGTGGTGCATGTACGCTTCTAAATAGGCACTAAATAAATTCAGTAGGCCAAAGAGAATTCCCACTACAAAGATGGTCCCTGGCAAGACGTACCGAAGTTTGTTTATCTTAACATTAGGCAAAAGATAATAGAGGGCAACTAAGGTTAGAAAGAGAACTAGGAAAACAAGTCCCTCAGTTATAGTACTGATTTGTCTATAGAAAGAGACATCTAAATCAAAAACATTGTAAACCACAGTTAGGATACTTCGACCAAAAACAGATAGAATCATGGAAAGGATCAAGAGTATCTGTAAACCAATACTCACTACAAAACTAAACAGGCGGTTTCGAAGCAGGCCATGGCCTTTTGTGACACCGTAAGCCTTATTAAATGCCTTTTGCAAAAATGAGATACATTTGGAAAAAGCCCAGAGAGCTGACAAGATGGAGAAACCTAGTAAACCAGAAGACGGCTGACCAAAAACGGCTCTTACAGCTTTAGCCACCATGGGGTAAAGCGAATCTGGTAGTATTTCGTTTAACAAATTCAAGAGGGCATCCGTTTGAACTTGAAAATAGGGTAAAATATTGGCTAAAACCAGCAATAAAGGAAGGGCCGAAATCAAAAAATAGTAGGCTACAGCTATACTGGTCATGCCTATCTCAGACTTATCATAAAAGCCAATAAAAGCCCGTAAAAACTGCTGTTGTTTCAGTTTTTCGACTATTTTTTTCATGAGCTTCCTTTCTAAAACTAGGGCAAAGGCCCATCATTTATTTCTCTTTGATTTTCTAGTAGCAAGGTTCATTTCTTGCTACTATTCTCATTCTATATCAGACAAAGTTAAGAGGCTAGGAACGCCTTATCCCAACCTCCTATGTTTTCTAATAAGTTCCTTCTTCACCCTGACTGGTCAAAATCACTGGACCGTCTTTGGTGATGACAAACTGGTGTTCGTATTGGCAAGACAAACCACCATCAAGAGTCTTATGGGCCCAGCCAGTTTTAAAATCTGTGTCAATTCCCCAAGTACCAGTATTGATCATAGGTTCGATGGTCAATACCATCCCTTCTCTTAGACGTAAACCACGTCCTGCTCGACCATAGTGGGGTACCATTGGTTCTTCGTGCATAGTCGGACCAACTCCATGACCAACCAAATCTCTCACAACACCATAACCATGACTTTCAGCGTATTCTTGAATCGCTGCACCAATATCGCCAATTCTATTACCAACTTGTGCTGCTTCAATTCCTCGGTAAAGACATTCTTTGGTCACATCCATGAGTTGCTGTGCTTCTGGACTGACTTTCCCAACTGCATAAGCCCAGCAAGAATCCGCAACACCGCCACGAAAACTTTCTGTGTATTTTTTAACTTCTGAGACCTTATTAAAATCCAGTTTTGAAACATCTAATTCAGCCTTATCAACCAATCCGACAACCATATCTACACAGATAATGTCACCTTCTACCAGCTTTTGATGACGGGGAAAAGCATGAGCCACTTCATCATTTAGAGAGCAGCAAGTAGCATACGGATAGTCCATGATGCTGCCTTCTACACCAATCTGTAAGGGCAAAGCATTTGCTTCTTTGCAGCGTTTGCGGACGTATTCTTCAATATCCCACATATCGATTCCTGGCTTAATCAAGTCTCTCAAACCTCGATGAATAGAAGCGAGAAACTCCCCACTTTTTGCCATTAAGTCAATTTCGCGTTGCGATTTTATTGTAATCATTCTTAGATTTTATTCCTCTTCTTAGTTTATTTTCACTGTCATAGTTGCCTTAGCTACTAATTGATGGTCTAAATAGACATCGTAATCTATAATTGCTGAACGTCTTGTTTCATGCACCACACGGGACGTCAAAGTCAAGTAGTCATCCAATTGAACAGCCTGTAAAAAGTATATCATCATCTGTTCAATAATTAAACTTCGTCCATTAGAAGCCACCAGCTGATGAGTTGCAGTATTTAAGATTTCTGTTAGAACTCCATGCGATAAAACCCCGTTATTTTCCAGCATAAAAGGCTCTACTGTAAAGGAGAAACCATTAGCGTTCTGGACTAACTTCTGAGCAATCTGGTCACTGAAGGTAGGTAGACTTGATACCTGCTCCCGACTCATTTTTTCCAAAATATCCCGCCGGGTAATGACTCCTAGCAAGGTTTGATTGCTTCGTATAACAGGAATCATCTCAAAATCTTCTGCAATCATCCTTTGACTAATATTGGCAATATTCGTCTTCAAACCTGTCATAAAAGGATTTTTTGTCATAATTTTATCCAGATTTGTATGGGGTGATTTATCTCCTGCATCCCGCATCGTCACTACTCCAACCACCATTTGATGCTGATTAATGACCGGAAAGCGACTGAAACGATTTTTACGCACCAGCTCCAAATAATCACGAACTGTATCCGTTTCCCTTAAAAAGCCATATTCATGACTAGAACGATAGACCTGTTCAACTGTTAAAATATCTGTTTTTATTTGAATATTGGAAAGCGCACGATTAATGATTGTCGCTACTGTATAGGTATCATGCTGGGTCCGCATGACCGGGATTCCCATCTGATCTGCAAGAGTTAAAATATCCTCTTCGACTCGAAATCCCCCTGTAACCAGGACAGCATTTTCATTCTTTAGCGCTAAGCGCTGAATCTCTGTCCGGTCTCCGACAATCAAGAGACCTCCTTCAGTCAGATAACGCATAATATTTTGCTCTGTCATGGCTCCGATAGAGAACTTACTGAATTCCTTATCTAAACCGGCCTGTCCAGCTAATACTTCTGAGCGAGTAATTTCAGCGATTTCATGATAGGTCAGATGCTCTAGAACAACTTTTTTAGATTTCACTCGAACAGTACCGCTACGAGGACGAGTCTCAACCAAGCCTCTGTTTTCAGCTTCCTTAATCGCTCGGTAGGCCGTTCCATCACTGACCCCTAGATAGTTCGAAATACTACGAACACTGACTCTTTTACCAATAGGAAGTTTCTCCAAATAAGCGATAATTTCCTGGTGTTTACTCATAAAAATCACCTCTTTCATAGCGAAATTCGATATAGTCTCTCATCTTGCGTGTATAGCGGTCACTTCCTTTAAATTGTCGACACATTTTAAAACCCGCCTTTTGAGCAACACGCTGACTAGCTAGATTTTCCTGATGAGTGACAATGCTTAGCCTTTTTAGGTCAAATTCGCTAAAAGATAGAAAGAGAATCTCTTTGACACATTCGGTCATTAGTCCCCTTCCCCAATAATCCTTTTTTAAAAAATAGCCCAGCTCAGCTTCTTGCTTAATTTCATCTAACTTCTCAAACTTGATAGAACCTATCATTTGCTGGCTTTCTTTATCACAGATTGCCCAAACACCAAGAGGATTCTTCATGAAAAAGTTAGCTACTACATACTGGCTCTCCTGCAGACTGGATTGACTTGGGAAGATGAACTCCAGATTCTGTGGATTAGACGCTATGGCATAGAAATCTTCTGCATCCTGGTAAGAGAAGGGTCTGAGTAGCAGGCGGTCTGTTTCAATAAAAGCAAATTCAGCTAGTTTTGTCCAAATATTCATAAGCTACCTTTAGACAATACTTTCGTATATATCCTATTCTTGTATCCTTACGCTTCTTCTACCAACTCAATATCGGCACCCAAATTTTTCAGCTTCTCAATAATATTAGAATAGCCACGAAGGATAAACTCAATATTGGTAATCTCCGTCCGGCCTTTAGCCATCAAACCTGCAATAACCAATGCCGCTCCCGCGCGTAAGTCAGTAGCTTTTACAGCAGCACCATGTAGTTGATTTGGTCCTTCATAGATAATTTGATGACTGGTTGATGAGATTTTAGCAGTCATTTTAGCAAGCTCAGGCACGTGATTAATTCTCTTCTCATAAATCGTATCCATTATTATCCCACGTCCTTTGGCTTTCAACAAAAGTGGAGTGATTGGCTGCTGTAAGTCAGTGGCAAACCCTGGATATGGAGCAGTTTTAATATTGATAGCTCTGAGTTCTCTTTGCTCTTCAACATAAATGCTGTCTTCTGAGACAGTCATTCTAACACCCATTTCTTCTAGCTTAGCGATAAAACCTTCCAAGTGCTCATACAAGACATTATTAATCTGAATCCCTTGGCCGACTGCTGCTGCCAGTGAAATGTAAGTCCCTGCTTCGATTCGATCTGGAATAACCTGATGACGAGTCCCATGAAGCTTATCTACACCTTCGATTGTGATAATATCCGTACCAGCACCACGAATATGGGCACCCATATTATTCAAAAGAGTAGCAACATCAATAATTTCAGGTTCACGGGCTGCATTTTCAATAACTGTCCGACCGGATGCTCGAACAGCAGCTAACATAGTATTAATCGTCGCACCAACACTTACTGTATCCATGTAAATGCTTGCTCCTCGCATGCGTCCAGTCTCGGCTTCCAGATGCATGGCATTGCCTTCTTGAGTCATCTGAGCTCCCATAGCTTCGAAAGCTTTCAAATGAAGGTCAATCGGACGCGGTCCAAGGTCACATCCGCCTGGAAGACCTACTGTTGCTTTTCCAAAGCGCCCTAAAAGACTTCCGTAGAAATAATAGGAAGCGCGGAGGCTGTTGATTTTACCATAAGGCATCGCCATACTTTGAACCTGACGTGGATCAATCTCAAGACTGTCTCCATCCCGCTTCACACTAGCTCCCATGGTTACCATGATATCAATCAAGCTATCAACGTCTGAAATAGCTGGCACTCCATCTAAAGTCACAATGCCATCTGCCAAAATAATAGCTGGAATTAAAGCTACAACACTATTTTTTGCACCACTAATCATAACCTCACCTTTTAAAGGACGGCCACCATTTATCACTATTTTTCTCATTTTATTTCTCTCTCAAGCTTTTTCATACATAGAATTCCTATCTATTATATCACAGATACCTGTTTTTGCCTATTCTTTTCGTAAGACAGAGATTTTAAAAAGAGAGAAGACTCTTTCTTCTCTCTTGAATAACAGTTAGGTAAACAGGCACTTTTTAGAACGTCCTATTTCATATTTTGTTTCTTTATTAGCATAGGCAGGTCTAACAGACGTTAGATGAGCTCATCTTCCCCAATTTCAAAGGCTTCCAAGATTTTCTGGATTTGATCAAAACCAAGTCTAAAATGCTCCAGCTTGTGGCCATCTGATCCCACTGAAAAGCGCTGGCCACCCAGCTCCTTGACTAGAGAAAGAGCGTAGATATAGAGTTCCTCATGGCCGTAAAGATACATGGACTTGCAGTTGAGCTCAAAGGCCAGATCGTGGTCAATCATCTTTTGAAAAAGATGTCGCAGCTCTGGTTCAAAAGTCTTTAACTCTTCTACGGTAAGCGCAAATTTTCGGAAACCATAGTCAAAATGAGCTAAGACATCTGCTGGTACAGCCTCAATAGCCTCTTCTAACTCTCTTAGGTAGCGGGGAATTAATTCCATCTTATCCAACTGCAGGACTGGCTCTTCCAGATAGTCAAAACTGCCATTGTGGTGGACAGATAGGAGTTTCAAATCGTAGTCCTTGTCCGCTAGGAAGGCTAGGATATCGTCCTTACGCGGAGCAAAATAGCCAATTTCAATGCCCTTTTTAATGCGATTGCCATATTGCTGGTTCAGCTCTGCTATTTTTGCTGAATAGGCCACATAGTCAGGCACATCATCGTGGGGCGAGGCAGCTTCGTAAGGGTAGGGATTAGACAAATCATAGTGCTCAGTGGTGACAATCTCGCCCTCGTAATGGTCCAGATAGTCACAGAAATCTGCCTCAGAATCATAGGAAAAATAGGTATGAAGATGGTTGTCGCGCATGCTGAACCGCCTTTCTGCAAATCTTGTGTCACTTTAGTATTGGTCAATTTCAGGTCGATCGTGAATCCGGCTCTGCTTGCCCTGACGGGCCTGGAGGACGGCTTCTACCTCTTTCAGACTGACACCAGTCTCGACGAGAGAGACCGCCAGATGGTAGAGCAAATCAGCTGTCTCATTGGCCATCTCGTCCTTGTCAGCATTTTTAGCCGCAATGACCACTTCTGTCGCTTCTTCACCGACTTTTTTGAGAATCTTGTCCAGCCCCTTGTCATAGAGATAGCTGGTATAGGAGCCTTCCTTGGGCTCTTTTTTGCGTTTGAGGGCTTCTTGATAGAGAGTTTTTAGCATAGTATCTCCTTGTTACTGTCCTTATTTTACTATAAAAAGCAATTCTTTCCAATGGCAGACTGATGTCGTAGTTTTATTTTTGCATTAACCAAGTACAAAAGTAAGGGAGCTTTTAGTCAGTTTTGCCGTCTTGTTCATTCCAGATTGTATGGAAAAAGCAGGATTTGGCACCGGTGTGGCAGGCTGCTCCCAGCTGGTCTACCTCGATCAGCAGGGTATCTTGGTCGCAATCAGTTGTGATTTTTTTGACAGTCTGATAGTGGCCGCTGGTGGCTCCCTTATGCCAAAGCTCCTGACGTGACCGGCTCCAGTACCACATCTGACCGCTGGTGCGGGTCAGATGGTAGGCTTCTTCATTGAGATAGGCCAGCATAAGGACTTCTTTGCTGGTGTGGTCTAGGATAATGGCAGGTATGAGACCGCCTTGCTTTTGAAAATCTAACTTTACTTCTGTCATCAGATGCGCACCTCCAATCCAGCTTCCCGCATGGCTTTTTTGGTCTCTGCGATGGAGACCTGACCATAATGGAAAATCGAAGCGGCCAAGGCACCTGTCGCTGCAGTCTTTTCAAAAACTTCTAGGATATGCTGGCTACTGCCAGCACCACCAGATGCGATGATAGGAACGGAAACCACTTGGGAGACGGCTTCCAGCATTGGCAAGTCAAAACCAGACTTGGTCCCGTCCTTGTCCATACTGGTCAAAAGAATTTCCCCCGCTCCAAGACTGACAGCTTCTTGGACCCAGTCTAACAGGTCGCGACCGCTGTCCTTGCGGCCGCCAGCCAGATAGACATGCCAGCTGCCATCCGCTTCTTTCTTAGCATCCACGGCCAGCACCACGCATTGACTGCCGAATTTCTCAGCGCAGTCAGCTAAAAGCTGAGGGTTTGCCAATGCTGATGAATTAACTGCAACCTTATCCGCCCCAGCCTGGAGCATCCGCTTCATGTCCTCAACCGTGCGAATGCCGCCCCCGACGGTAAAGGGAATGAAAACCTGCTCCGCCACGCGCCGGACCATCTCGACCGTCGTATCCCGCTCCTCATGGGTGGCGGTGATGTCCAGAAAGACCAACTCATCACAGCCGGCTTCATAGTAGGCCTTGGCCGCATCAACTGGATCGCCTACATCAGTCAGATTGACAAAGTTGATACCCTTGACCACCCGGCCGTCCTTGACATCCAGACAGGGAATGATTCGTTTTTTCAGCATGGCTAGCCCCTTTCTGCTTCCTTGATCTGCTCTAGGCTAATTCGTCCACTATAATAAGCCTTGCCCACAATGGCACCAGCCAAGCCCAGCTTTTTCAGCTCTTCTAAGTCATCCGCTGACTGAATACCACCTGAGGCAATGACTTGAGCATGCTTAAGGGACGCCAGCAATTTTTGATAATGCTGGATATTGGGGCCAGTCAGAGTCCCGTCTCTGTCCACATCTGTATAGACGAAGAGACGGACGCCGATTTTTTCCATGGCCAATGCCAGACTGATATAGTCCTGACTGCTGGTTTCCAGCCAGCCCTCAGTCGCAACCAGCCCCTCTTTCGCATCGATGCCAATCACGATTTTGTTGCTTCCGAAGCGCTCCAGCGCTTCCTTAACAAAATCAGGATTCTTAACAGCCATAGAGCCTATAATGACACGGTCAATGCCAACCGCTAGGTAATCTTCAATCTGCTCCAGACTGCGGATGCCACCCCCGACTTGGATAGCTAGGCCAGTCTGCGACTTAATCTGAGCAATCAAATCCCGATTGGCCGCCCGACCTTCTAAGGCTCCGTCCAAGTCAACCACATGAATCATGGTAACCCCGGCTTCTTTGAAAACTCGAGCTTGCTCCAAAACATCGGGATTGACTACCGTCTTCTGACTAAAATCCCCTTTAAAAAGGCGGACGGCCTGACCGTCTTTGATATCAATAGCGGGCAGTATTTTCATAGACATACTCCTTAAACTTCTCTAGGATACCGAGGCCTACAGCACCTGACTTTTCTGGGTGAAACTGACAGCCAAAGACCGATCCTCGGTGAATCATGGCTGGGATAGACAACCCATAATCAGCCGTCACATCCAAGTACTCCTTCGGAACATCTGTATAGTAGCTATGGACGAAATAGACTGACTGGCCCTCAAGACCAGCTGTCAAGACAGACGACTGACGGATTTGTAAGTCATTCCAGCCCATGTGAGGCACAGGCAGACCAGCCTGATCCGGAATCCGACGGCAAACACCGGGAATCAAACCCAGTCCAGAGCTTTGACCATTCTCCAATCCAGACTCCAGCAGGAGCTGCATGCCTAAGCAAATGCCCAAGAGAGGCTTGCCATCGGCCACAGCCTGCTGGATAACTGACACCAGCCCTCGTCTTTTCAACTCCTGCATGGCAGTAGGAAAAGCACCGACTCCTGGTAAAATCAATCCATCTGCGTCCAAAATTTCCTGCGGATTAGCTGACAGGCGCGCTTCTACTCCGACATGAGCCAGAGCACGGAGGACATTGGCAGTATTTCCCGCGTCGTAATCAATAACAATCATCATCTCTACATCAACTCCTTTCACTCAGAAGGACAAACTAGAGCAAGCCCTTGGTGGAGTTGACTCCATGAATCTCTGGATTTATGGTAATAGCCTCCCGCAAAGCTCGCCCAGTCGCTTTAAAGAGGCTTTCCGCCTTGTGATGGCTGTTCTTGCCATGAAGGATTTTCAGGTGCAAATTCATCTGCAGATTAAAGGCTAGGGCTTGGAAAAATTCCTCCACCAGCTCGGTATCAAAATTCCCTAGCTTGGGATTATCAAAATCCGCCTCAAAGACCAGATAGGAGCGACCGGATAGGTCCAGACTGGCCATGCCTAGCGTTTCGTCCATAGGCACAAAGCTAGTGCCGTAGCGGTTGATACCTGCCTTGTCTCCCAAAGCCTGACGCAGAGCCTGTCCTAATACGATGCCCACATCCTCAACCGTATGGTGGTTGTCCACCCATAGGTCGCCTTCAGCCTTAACCGTCAGAGAAATCCGACTGTGGCGGGCAAAAAGGGTCAGCATATGGTCAAAGAATCCGACACCAGTCTCAATGGCAACCGGCTCCTGTTGGTCGAGATTGACAGCCAGCTCAATATCGGTCTCCTGTGTTTTACGCTTGATTTCAGCTTGTCTCATGGCAACTCCTTCTATTTTTTCTGTCTGCGGGCTTCAATGGCCTTGGCATGTCCCTGCAGGCCTTCTGCATAGGCCAGACTGGTAATATCCTTGTCAGCCGCTCCTACAGCAGCACGGCTGTACTGGGTGTATTGGATGCGCTTGATAAAGTCATAAACTCCCAGCGCTGATGAAAAACGACTGGTGCTGGTTGTCGGCAAAACGTGATTGGCTCCCGCATAGTAGTCACCGATTGGCTCGCTAGTATAATGCCCCAGAAAGACAGAGCCAGCATTTTCAACCTGGTCCAGATAGCTGTAGGCATCATCCATGGCAATTTCCAAATGCTCAGGTGCCACCTGATTCATAAGCTCAAACATGGCTTCCTTGGAAGGCGCAAGGATAATGCGGCCGTTATTCTCAATCGAAGCACGCGCGATTTCCTCTCGCGGTAGCTCTTTCAGCTGTCTGTCCAGCTCTGCTTCGACTTGGTCCGCCAGCTCCTCTGAATCGGTCACCAGAATAGCCCGAGCCAGCTTGTCGTGCTCAGCTTGCGACAGAAGGTCGGCCGCCACATAGACTGGACTGGCTGAACGATCCGCAATGACTCCAATCTCCGAAGGACCAGCAATCATGTCAATTCCCACGACACCATAAACCATCTTCTTGGCTGTAGCCACAAAGATATTGCCCGGTCCAGTTATCTTATCCACCTTGGGAATGGTCTCAGTACCGTAGGCTAAAGCTGCTACACCTTGGGCTCCGCCAATTTGGAAAATCCGATCCACACCAGCTAGCTTGGCGGCTACCAAAATCGCTGGAGTAAAGTGCTCCTGGGGTGGTGTAATCATGATGATTTCTTTGACACCAGCAATCTTAGCTGGGATAACATTCATGAGAACGGAGGACGGATAGGCTGCGGTGCCGCCAGGTACATAGGTGCCGACCCGCTCAATCGGCCGAATCAACTGACCACGGATAACGCCCTCACTGGGACTGTCCTCAAAACCAGTCTCCAACTGCTGGCGGTGGTAGGATTCGATATTAGCTTGGGCATTTTTCAGGGCGACCAAGACCTCTGGGTCAATCTCCTCAAAGGCCTTGTCAATTAGCTCCTGCCCAATCTCAAAATCTGTCACCTCAACCTTATCAAAGAGCTTGGTATAGTCTCTTAAAGCTTGGTCACCGTCTTTTTTGACCCTTTCAATAATTTCAGCCACCGTTTCTTCCACATCTAAGTTCTGCTGACTAAGCTGCAACTGCTCTTCGTATAAAATCCGTGAAATTTCTTCGTTACTTCCGCTTAAACGTTTGATAATAGTCATTTAAAAGCTACCTCTCTTCTTCCTACTAGGGATTCAATCTTTGCCACAAAAGGCATGATATCCGGGTTATTTTTCAGGGAAGCCTGATTAGCAATGAGGCGGGCCGACACCCGGCAAATGTCTTCAAAAACCAGCAGACCGTTAGCTGACAGGGTATGCCCCGTCTCCACAATATCGACAATGGCATCCGCCAGACCCAACACCGGTGAAATCTCCACACTGCCTTGGATGGAGATGATTTCCACATCTTCTCCTTTTTGATTAAAATAATCAGTCGCTACCGTTGGGTACTTGGTCGCAATTCGCTTGCGCTTGTGATCATGGGGGTCATAGCTGGGTACTGAGGCCAGTGAGAATTTACAAAGGCCAAAGTTCAGATCCAGCAGCTCCAGATAGCCGGTCGGATGCTCAAAGAGAATGTCCTTGCCAACAATTCCTAGATCAGCAACTCCATGGCGCACATAGGTTGTCACATCAGGACCTTTGACCAAGAGAAAGCGAAAGCGACTGTCTGGGCTTTCAAAAATCAAGCTGCGCCCCTTGTCTGCCATGAAGGACATATCAAAGCCAGCCTGGGCCAAGAGCTTGACCGTATCTTCCTCGATCCGCCCCTTAGTCAGGGCAATAGTAATCTGACTCATCTGCCATCACCTTCCTTTCCGCCCTCGTCCGGCAGGTCATCATGAATGGCCTGATAGACACTGTCAATATCTAGGGACCAGCCGATAGCCGTCAGCTCTGTTGCCCCGAAGCGCTTGAAAAGCTGGTCATAGCGACCACCAGACAGAAAAGCATCTGGAACTCGGTCGCCAAAGACCTTGAAGGTCAGGCCAGTATAGTAAGGCATGGATGCTACCTGCCCCAAGTCCATGGTTGTCTGATCTAGCAAGTCTGACAGACTCTGCAAAACCTGCTCCACATCATCTAGAGCCGTCAATATCCGCTCGTTGTCAACTATCTCTCTAGCCCTAGCTAAAACCTGTTGGCTAGGTCCAAACAAATAGGGAAGTTCTTGTAAAAAATCATCAAATTCACTCGGTCTGGTCTGGGTGAATTCAAAGATCCCTGTCCTATTTTTCTTGCGAATATAATCTAGCAGCTGGGCCTCCTCCTGCGAACCCAAGGTCAAACTCTCTAGGATTGTCTGCAGGATTGCTGCATGGGAAAACTCAAACTGATAAGACTTAACCTGCGCCAAATCCAGCGACTGCTTGGCTGTCTTGATAGCCTCAAGCACTGCCTCGCGAGCTGGATAGCCGATAATCTCAATACCAGCTTGGCTGAGCTCGTTAGCAAGACCGCGCAGCTCTTCTTGATAGTGAAAGACCTTGCCCGAATAGGAAAACTTGGTCGGAGTATGCACCCTGGTCGAAGCAATAACCCGACCAATCTGGCTGGTCACATCTGGCCGTAGCACCAATAGCTCGCCTTTTTTATCGAAAAGATGATAATGATGGGGCTCCACATGGTCACTGAAGACCTCAAAGTGCTCCAAAGTCGGCGTGTCAATTCGATTGAAGCCCTGAGCCATCAGGAAATCACTGATGTCCCGTTCAATCTCATAAGTCACACGCGCCCTCTTGAAAAGCTTGTCGTGCATGCCAATCGGAAGGGTGATTTTATTCATAGGCTGCTTTCCTTTCTAGATCTATTTTTACACTAGCTGGCTTTGAGTCAAACTCTCAGCTGCTGCAACTGTCCTTGATAGCTTCTAGGACAGTTTCCATCTCCTCTCGCCGTCCGATAGAGATGCGCAGAAAGTCTTTGATTCGCTCTGCTTTTGGAAAATACCGTACATAAATCCGACGCTCCTCTAACTGCTGAAAAAGCTCTGCTGCAGAAATTCCACTAGGCTGGGCTAAGACAAAGTTGGTCTGACTAGGCAGGACTTGGAAATCCAGCACAGCCAATTCCCCAGCAAACCAATCTCGGGTCTCTTGGATGGCTCTGCCGGTCTCCAAATAATAATCCCAATCTTCCACCGCAGCAAGAGCCAAGCGCTCTGCCAACAGATCCACCGAGTAAGGATTAATGGAATCCTTGACAGCTTTCATGACAGCTATTAAGTCTGGATGACCGATACCGTAGCCCACTCGCAGACCAGCCAAAGCAGCATCCTTGGAAAAGGTCCGTGTAATAAAGAGGTTGGGATAGGTGTCTAGAAGAGGCAGGGCAGATTGACCGCCAAAGTTAATGTAAGCCTCATCCACCACCACTACTACATCCTGATTAGACGCCAGAATTTCCTCCAACTGATCCAGCGGCAGATAAATCCCTGTCGGAGCATTGGGATTGGCTAGGATAATGCCGCCATTGTCTCCAAAAAAATCTGACGGATGGACCTCAAAATCAGCTGACAGAGGGATTTCTCGAAAAGGCACTTGGTAGAGGTCCGCCCAGACCTTGTAAAAACCATAGGTCAAGTCTGGAAATAAGACCGACTCGCCACTGTTAAAGAAAGCCAGAAAAGCCATGGACAAGATGTCGTCACTCCCGTTGCCGATAATGAGCTGGTTGGGTGATACACCCAAATTTGCAGCCAAAGCCTGACAGAGCTCCGCCTGATCCAAACTGGAATACTTGCGCAACTCTTGGGCATCAAAGTTCTGCAGGGCCTCTGCCACCTTAGGACTTGGCCCATAAGCATTTTCATTGGTATTGAGCTTAATCATGTCTGGCTCATTGGGCTGCTTCCCCGCTACATAAGGATTGATTTGCCTGAGACCTTTTAGCTTAACCATTTTGCCACCTCTCTTTCACACACTAGCCATTATATGACTCTGATTATCTTTTAGAACTTCCAATAATTGAAAGACGAAATTTACCGCTTTGGTAAAGGAAAATAGGGGAATCTTCTGGTTTAGATATAATAAAAAGCCCTCGCAAAAAAACTTTGCAAGGACGTTGACACGTGGTTCCACCTTTATTCGGACCCCAGTCGCCTGAGGACCCTCTGGGAGTACGAGACTCCAGATTGATAACGGTAATCAGCCGTCGGACACTAGTCTCGGTCTACTGACAGATTTCGCACCCGCACTCAAGAATGTGTCGTCTAAGGATTGGATGCCGTCTCACCAATAGGCACTCTCTGTTTCTTGTCTTAGACTTTTTCTCTCATCGCTTTCAATTTATTGTTGAATATTCTACATGAATTTTAAATAAAAAGCAAGAGAAAAATGAAAATTATTAATTTTATTTGTATTTTTAAAACATACTATCGTTCTTTTAACATGGAACTGGACAAATCCAGCAGACTAATCGCTGTTTCAAAATGCTCCCCCATTAGGTCATAGACAGCATCTTCGCTTAAGACACCGCAAGCTATATTTTCAGGGAAATCCGGTCCATTCGAGAACTCTAAATCATCAAAAAATTTCTGACTAGTATAATAGTCCCTCAGCTGAATATATTCAGTTTGACAGCGCTCCAGTTGATCTAGAGCTTTCTGAGCATCTGCTAGGACTTGAGCATATTTATTCAGATGTCCTTCCATTTTTTGAATTCGTTCTAACTGCTCCATCTAATTCTTTCCTTTCTGAAATCAACCAACCAATCAATCCACCTGAACCACCTGAAGCTTCTCACCTCCCAACAGAATCAAATATTTTTCAATCTGAGAAATACCATATGAACGGCTGAGAGCTTGAGCATATAAGTCTAGCTGGCTTCGGTAGCGAGCAATCAACTCTGATGAATCCTTATATTTATCCGTCTTGTAGTCAAAGAGGATAATCCGATCCTCAAAGAGCAGATAGCCATCCAGAATCCCCCGAAGAACAAAGTCCTGACCACTGATTTCGTCCCTCTTGAGCATGGCAAATGGTGCTTCTCGATGCAACTTATCTGAATTAGCTAGCAAGATTTCACCAAGCTGAGTTTCAAAGAAACTTGCAATCTTGTTGAGGTCAATCTGTTTTTTCACAGACTCTTCTGCTTGGACCTGTTTTAGACTTGATTTTAAAACAGACAAGTCCGGCTTCTGATCTAAAGGAATCCTTTGCATAAGTTCATGAACAGCGCTACCGACTTGAGCCCCGGTCACCTTGGCTTTCCGGCCAAAATCAGGCAAGTCAAAGTTAGGCTGAGGCCGAAAAGCTACTCGCTCATCCATGATATCCAGGCCTTCCGTATCCATGATTGGCTCATAAAACTTCTTAATCTGGCTTGGCGTTCGAACACTAGGTAGCTCAATAGCAGAGCGGTATTGGCTATTTAGTCGATCTACACTTTCTAAGATATCCAGAGCCCTGCCGATATCATCGGACTGACGGTTGTCTGTCAAATCATCCGCATCAAAGGGATTTGAATGGTGGATCTGGCCAATCTTGTCAGCAGTCAAATCTTCGTCTCTGACAAATCTCAAATCAAAAGCAAGCTGATCTTCTGAAAAAACAGTCTGGATAGCATAAATCCAATCTTGGAAAGAAGTTAGCTGACTACGTATGGAAGTTGATAAACGTCCCTCTTCTACCTGTCCCCAGCTTCGTTTCTCAAGTTTTTCTTGACTACCTTTTCCAACTAAGTAAAGCTTGGTTTCAGCCCGTGTCATGGCTACATAAAGTAAGCGCATCTGCTCAGAAAGACTTGCTAGCTTGATCTCTTCTAAATTTTGCTGGTAGGGTAGCGTGTCCATTGACAAACGGATTGATCTTGGTTTTACTTCTTCTGGATATTCAACCTCTACATCAGCGATATATTTAATCCCAATCCCATTTTTACGACTCAAGATAATGCTAGAACTGGTATCTTGGCGGTTAAAGGCCTTGTCCATATTAAGCAGAAAGACATACTTGAACTCTAGTCCCTTACTCTTGTGAACTGTCATCAAATGAACCGCATCTTGCGGTGCGGCATAGGGAACGCTAGCCAAATCGTGCTGGTTCTCTAAAATCTTATTAATCATACTAATGAATCGAGACAACCCTTTAAAGCTTGATTTCTCGTAGTCATTAGCTCTGAGTGATAGGGCATAGAGATTGGCTTGACGCTGTGCTCCATTGGGCAAGGCACCAACATAGTCATAATAAAAGCGGTCTTGATAAATCTTCCAAATCAGATCGTACAGAGAATGAGTTTTAGCAAAGGTTCTCCACGATAAGAGCGTCTTTTTAAAGAGCTCTAGCTTCTTTTTAAGGTCTGGCAAGATTAAGTCTGGATGCAATCCTTGATTAGTCAAGGCATTTTCTAACTTCTCATAGAGATTTTCCTGCGATTTTTCCTGACTATTCTGAAGAGCTATTCGAGCCAGCTCATCTTCTCCAAAGTCAAACATTGCTGATTTGAGTAAGGCTGTCAAGGCATAGTCATTTAAGGGATTATTGATCGTTCGCAAAGTGTCCAACATAACCATGACTTCGACAGACTGGAGGTAATTGTCTTCTCCTCCATCTGGTACAAGAGGAATATTGTGCTTGGCAAACTCAGCCAAAATTATATCATTTCGAGTCCGAGAAGCCGTTAAAAGAGTAATGTCCTTAAAGGCAACCGCTTCTTCCTCATGCAGGCGAATGATTTCTTTGATAACTAGAGACACTTCTCCAGCTGAGATACTTTCCCCGCTTAGTTCCTCGCTTGCTACCGTCGAATCATAAAGGAGGAATTCAGCCCTATTTTTGGGGTTAGGTGATGCTTTCGTCGGATTTCCCGCCACCAAATAATGGGTCTCATCATAGTTGATTTCCCCGACCTGCTCATCCATCAGTCTCTTAAAGACATCATTGGTTGCTTCCAGTACCTCTACATGACTACGGAAATTCTCCTTGAGGACAATCAGTTTCCCTTGGCTTGGATCTGCTTGATAAAGCCGAAACTTATCATTGAAAATCTGAGGATCTGCTTGACGAAAACGATAGATGGATTGTTTGATATCCCCCACCATAAAGCGATTATGGCCGTTAGATAAGAGCTCCAACATTCGCTCCTGAGTGTGGTTGGTATCCTGATACTCATCGACCATGACTTCATGGTAACGCTCTTGATAGAAGCTTCTTACCTGTGGAAAGTCCTCTAAAATCTGTATCGCAAAATGGCTGATATCCCCAAACTCAAAAGCATTCTCTGTTTTTTTCCTCTCAAGATAAGTTCGAGTAAAATCACTCATGAAATCGCGCAACAAATCTAGGAGAGGCAGACTATCATCTTGATACTTCTCAAGGAACTCAAATTGATAGAGGCTGGACTCAAGAGCTCGCAAATGCTCGATTCGTTCTTTACGTCCTTGATTAAAGGTATCAGCCAGCTCTTTTAATTCTTCCTTGCGAGTAGTGATGGTCAAGGCTCGGCCACCGCTAGCCCGTGATAGAAGAACCACGTCTTTTAAAACACGGAAATAGTCTTGCTCAGAGGACAATTCCTGCAAACTCCCCAGTTTATCTAGCGCAAGCAACACATTTTCCTGGTATTTAGCTCCTGCAAATTCACGTCCCTCGTTATCCAAGTGAAAACGGAAATAATCTTCGAGGTCAAAAAGAGCACCTTTCACTTGCTGTAAAATTTTGTCTCTCTCACGCGAAAAATCTGTCTCCTCATAGCCTTTAAGGAAAAAGTCCCGCAACCATCTCTGAGGATTGCTGGTTGATTGGAGAAACTGGTAAATGGCGTAGACTTGCTGGCGAAAACCAGAGATGTTCTTTTTCTTGCCCGTGAAATTTTTGACTAACTTTTCAAAAATATCCTTCTGCTCACCAGAATAATATTGCTCAAAAAGCTGCTGAAAAACTTCATTTTTCAACATGGTCTGCTCGCTTGCAGATTGGAGAATACGAAAATTGGGAGCCAATCCAAGAAGATAGCCATACTTGTTGAGAACCTTTTGTGTGAAAGAGTCCATGGTCCCAATATCAGCCGTGGCAATAGCCGCTAACTGCTGGGCTAGGTGCTGTTTAAGTTCTTCATCCTGACTCTCTTTGAGGACTTTACTTAACTCTTTTTCTAGACGTTCCTTGAGTTCTCCTGCCGCTTTTACGGTAAAGGTTGAGATGAAGAGTTCCTGGATGGATACTCCACGGAGGATCTGGTCAATAATCCTCTGAACCATGACAAAGGTTTTCCCTGACCCAGCTGATGCAGAGACTAGGATGTTTTGACCTGAGGAATAAATAGCCTCAATCTGCTCAGCAGTCCGTTTTTGTTCTTTATTAGAAGTGGCTTCAAAATGCTGTAGCTGACTGATTTCTTCTGGACTTAAAAAAGACTTCTTCCTCATTTTTTCAACTCCTCCCTCATCTTTTCTATCCATGCTCGGCGCAGTTTCTCACCAACTGGACGTTTTTCAAATTTAGTCAAATCTAATTTATCTAACTGTCTAGCTTGGCCTAGGTGGCGATTGGCTTCAAAGCCTGTAATAGCCTTAAATTGATCGACGTAAGGTGCTATATTCCGGCCATTTTCTGTATAGGGATTGATCTCAAAGTGGCCAGCTAGAATGCCTTCAGCTACTTTTTTATAGAGAATTTCATTATAAGCTAGTAAAATAGCCAGTTCTTCTTGACTGAGACTATTAACCTTGCTCTTTTCATAAACAGGACCCAAAGAGACCAGCTTATCTGCTAAAAAGAGTCCCTTGTACTGCATGGTTTTCGCAACTTCCTTGACCGCATCTCCTAGCTCTTTGGTATCTTTAAGGGCAACAATAGGCTCTGTCATTTGCAAGTACATGGCACCGAAAAGATCTCTACCTTCCTGCTGACCTTGGAGTTCCTGGATAGCCGCTAGATAAGTCGGAAGCTGAGAATTCAGACCATTAAAAAATTTTTCATAGCTAAACTTAGTCTCACTGGACTTATAGTCCACGACTCCCAGACTCCCATCAGCTAGCAAACGGTCAATTCTATCCACCTTGCCTCGAACACTAACAGCTCTGCCATCTTCCAAGATAAGGAAAGGTTCTTTACTGTTCCCAAAGACTGTTTCTTCCCCAATCGTTTCAATATCAGCTGACTGAGCCAGAACTTGACCAGTTGACTTAGCAGTATCTAGCAGCAATTGACGAGTAAAGAGACTCTCGCTAGATTCATTGTATAGACTTTCAAATTCAGTCTCCCGCATAGTCTCGTCAATTGCCACTTCTAGTCGCTGGTCAAAGTCTCGACTAGTATCCTTCTGAAGTACTTTCTCAAAAATTCGATGCAGAAAATTCCCGTGGCTTCTATCATCCGGATGGATGGTCCACTCTTCCTGTAATCCTAGAATATATTTGATGAAATAGCCATATTGGTTTTTGAAGTATTCGTTTAAAGCAGAGGCGGAAAGTCGAAGGGGCTGATCTTTTGGATAAAGGGCTTGTAGAGTTTCCGGTTGCAGAGGCTCCGTTTTCAGTTCCTTGCTGATTTGTGGAATACTGATGCCTTCTGCTGCCAATTTCTTGCGGAGAACCCGCACAGCCACCGCCCAAAAAGTCTGCTCCTCTGCTGTCCACTCTCGGTCAATCTCCTCTTGGTTGAGTTCGATGATCTGAGACAAGAGAGCTCGGTAGCTACCAATATCGTCACTGGAAGCTTGAGGCTTTTTGACAATGATGGGCAAGGAAAGCGGAGCTGCAGTCAATTCCAGCAGATAGGTCGACATGCTGTCCTCTACTTCATTGACCAAGGCTGGCGCAGACAAGACCAGCTCTTCGGTAGCAGAATTTATCAGCGACAGCGCTGTGTAGCGATTCTTCTTGAGATTCTCAGAACTAGAAATCTGCAGTTCCGCCTGAGAATCCGTTGCGTCATTGATCCGAGCCCGATCTTCATCACTGAGCAAACTCTTGTTTTGCGCGATTTTAGGGAAACGCTCCTGGGTCAGTCCAATCGCATAGACATAAGGAGCTGCTAAAGGCTCTATCAGGTCATAAGACTGAACCTTGACCACATCTACTGTCGCTGGCACCGTCCGATAGTTGGACAAAAGCATACCCGACAGAATCAAGGCTAGAAAATCATCCAGTTTGACCTTGCTATCTGCAAAAACCTGAGCAAACTGCTCTAAGACATGGCTGAAAGCCTTCCAAACTTCCTCATGGCGCTCCTGCTCCTGCTGACTTGCTCCCTGTAGCAGAGCCGTCAAATTGTCCGACAAACGAGCTGCTTGGACGAACTCCGTAAACTTAGCTAAGAGTCCCGATGCCGTCTGACTGCGGGATTTGAAAAAGTCTTGCAGTGGAGCCATGACCCGGCGGCGAATGTGATTGAGACGGCCAAGGTCAAATTTTCCTTGGCTATTAGCCGTGAAATCCTTGGCTAGCTTGCCGGCTCCCTTAATGTCCGCAAAGCGCAGATATTGCTCAAAATGATCCAGCTCCTCCTGAGTCAAATCTCCGTAGAGACCTGTCTTTAAAAGATTGAGCAGGTCTTCCAATTGGAAGTTATAACGCTTGAGTCGCTCCAAGGACTCAACAAACTGAACCAGCGGATGCTGGGCCATCGACTCGCTCCTCCCAAGATAGTAGGGAATCTGATATTGGTCAAAAATGGTCTTGAGCTGAAGCTGGTAGGCTTCCACATCCCCCAAGAGTAGACGAATATCCTTATAACGCACACCATCATGAACCCGCTGCCGGATAGACTTAGCCACATACTCCAGCTCTTCTTTCTGATTCATAGTTGCCCAAATCTGAAGCTGCGAGCGGTCTGTCTCACTAAGACTCACCGTTGATTCTGAAAAGTCATAACGACTCTCCAAGATCTTGGAAATCCGTCCAAAGGCATCTTCTGCTTCCGCATGAGGGATATAGTCAGGCTTGACTTGATAGTCCTCGGCCAGCTTTCTCAGAAAATCCACGCTGGCCTGATAGAGATTGCCCTCACGAAAGGCTGCTCGATAGGCTTTTTGGCTGGCATAGGTTCCGATAATAATCTCCACACCTTTTCGATGCAAGAGACCGACTAGGTATTCCTCTTCAGCAGAAAAACGAGTGAAGCCGTCGATGACCAGAGCTAGATTCTCCAATTCCTCATCGGTATCGCCAGCCAGAATATGCTGGGCAAAAGCGGCAATCTGAGAAGACGAATCAAAATCGCCCTTATTCAGAGCAGCAGTCACCGCTGTAAAAATCTTGACCAGATCCTCCCGCTTCTCAGGCTCCTCAAGAAATTCCAAATCCGCAAAGGACATCTGGGCAGTCTGCAATTCATGGTAAAGATCCATCAGCTGCTGGATAAACTGGGGATCCTTCTTAATCCTACCATAGACCTTAAGCTCTCCATCATCTAACTCTGTCAAGGTCCGATAAATTAGCATTCCCAGACCAATATCGTCCAAACTTTGCCCTTTCCGTACATCATTGAGGACAAAATACCGAGCCATCTGGGCAAAGCGCGTCACCGTAATGGCAAAGGAAGCCTTGTTTTTCAGGCACTCCAAAACCGCCCGCTCCTTCTCAAAAGAAAGCGAATTTGGCGCAATATAAAAGACTCGCTTACCAGTTGCCACCAAACTCTCAGCCTCAGCCACTAAAACCTTGGTCAAAGAATGGCGAATATCTGTATAAAGTAATTTCATAGCCTGCCTTTTCCTCTAGAAAATATAGGTTTATTATATCATTTTTGCAGGAATTTGACTCCTAGCTTTACACATTCAACTACCCCATTTTCATTCTCTAACAACTAGCTGAGACATCTTGTATCTACTTATTTTTTCCTGATTTTTTCAAAAGCATAAACTTCAATTATTTTAAAATACTTCAAATTAAAACACCCCGAAGGTTAGATCATTTCTAACTTTCAGGGTGTGATTTATCGGCTAGACTGCTAAGAAAAATTTGCCTTTCTCAAGATGCTAGCTTCATAACACTAAAGGAGATACATTAGAGGTCAGTATTTCTTCTCCAGACTTTCAAGTTAATCCAGCAAGCAAGATGGGAAATGCCAAGTGTAAATAAAATGCTGAGATAGCATTATTTCTTTTCTTTACGTCCACCAATCACTTTCCATAATCCGGCTAAAAGTAAGCTTAGCATACCATAGATTGACCAAGAATTTTCTTTTTGACCAGTTTCAGGAAGTCTTGCTTCTCTTGAAAGAGCCACTTCTTTTGAAGAAGCATCATTTTCTTTGTGTTCAAGATTAGCGATTTCAACCTTTTGTTCCTTACGGAATTCCATAGAGTCCCGTCCTACTGGTGGTTGTTGATCCATTTGTCCTCCTGGCTTAAGATCAGAGCCACTTCCCTTGTCCTGCTGATTGTCCTTTTCTACCGCAGGGTTCTTTTTAGCAATTGCTAGGATGCGGTCTGCTAACTTAGCATACTCGGTATCTTTCTCATTTGGTTGGTAACGAAGTAAGAGAGATTGACTTTCTTCTACAATTGGTATCGTTGCAGAAATAGAATCTGTCTTAAACTTGACTTCGTATGGATCAGCATAATAAATGTAGTCTGGGTCAAAAGCATGTAAGGTTAGGACCAGACGATGACCCTTTTTAACAGTATACAAGTTTGGCTGCAAGTACATAGTATAGTTGTGGTACTCATTTTCTTTTAGATCGATTGAATGTCTAGAACTTGCAGAATTAAAACCTGAATCTGGGTTAGCCAAATTCATCCAGCCTCTAGAGATAACCACACTTTTCACTTTATGCGTCTTGTATTCTTTAACCGGAAGACTGTCTAGATTGCTACCATGCCAGTCCCCTTTTTCATCAACCGTTTCTTTTTCGAGTGTACGAGTACTATAACCGTCCTTATCATAAGTGATTTCTTCTTTGACAACATCAAATTCCTCATCAGATACATCCATCAAAGTCGCGCTGACATGGGCATGCTTCTTATCACCTTTCAAGAAGGCTGCACTAAAATGAAGAGGGATATGGCCTTTAATAGTAATATCACGATCAACTGGAGCCGCATATGAAGCACTGACAGCAGATGAATGAAAGGCTGCGTCTTGGTTTCTCGTAGTCCAATTTTCACCCGTGCCATAAAAATCACTAGATACAGTCACATCCTCTCTCTTGGAATAGGAACGAGCAGTGATTTTATTGCCTGTTTCCCATTTGTCAAATCGACGCCACTTGGTTGGATCTAGGTTGTCCTGAGCAGTCACCTGCGGAAGATGTTCAATGCCATTTTGAAGACCGAATAAATAATGACTATACCATTGATTCATTAAATCATTAAATGCTTGACCAGCCACTGTAGTTCCTGCCCAGCGAGTGGATGGATAAACGTGATTTCCTTGGTGGAGCAATACTTTTGGATCTATACCTGCCTTTTTATATGCTTCTAGCATTAATTCAAAATGTTTTGGTTTAACATTATCATCATTTAGACCTTGGATCAGCAAAGGAGCAGCTTTTAGATTGGCTGCATTTAAGGTATAGTCACGCTTAGCATATTCTTCATTATAATTATGACCATCCTTGTGTTGAAGCTCGTTGAGTTTTGTGATATAAGCAGCATAGTAGTCTTTAATTTTATCCCAGTCATCTTTGTCTAAGATCCTACCAGAGGTATAAACAGACAACCAAGATAGATCATTTGAGGCACCTGTATCAAGAGGAGAACCTTGACTATTAAAGTGATCATACCAACTGGCAATTCCCGCTGCCGGTACTATTGTTTTAAGACCTTCTACACCAGTAGATGCAACCCCAAAAGTAGTTGTTCCAGCCCAAGACAAACCAGTCATAGCAACATTGCCACTCGACCAATCCGCCTTGACCTCCCGATTGCTTGTTTTATCCGCATAGGCCTTGCGTTTGCCATTCAACCATTCGATAATACTCTTGTAGGCAGCAACTTCCAAATCAGAGCCAGTTGTATTGATTCCATCTGACCCTTTTGAGCCCAAGCCACTACTTGTTACAACCGCATAACCACGGACTAGGTAATAATTGTACCAGTTCAGGTTTTCATAATCATAATGAGTGTAATCTGCTGAACTTTCACGTGGATTGACATAGTACCAATCTTTAGGTTTAGTCGCTTTTGCAACCTCTTCTGTCGAAACTTCTTTGACTGCTTTTCTCTTGTCTGGCTTGGTATAGAGCTTAGCCATGTCAAATTTGCCACCCTCTTTGAGACCAAGCCCTTCTAGGGTACGTTCTTCTACCTGCAACGTATGGGCTAGCTTCAAAGATTGTCGGAGCTTTATAATCCCCTTTTACAGCAGCTTTCGGAACTTGGACGAAGGTCTTTACCAAGTCTGGTTTCCCATCTCCATCTGTATCATAGTCCGTTTCAACATAAACAACATAACGAACAATATCACTATTCTCATATGAATAATGTTCAGGATCATCACCACGAGTAAATGGGAAAATAGGCTGTGCTCTACCATTCATAAAGAGAGGTGTCTTGCGCTCTGCTCTGTAAGCAGCATGGAGTTTTTTAGCTGCAGCAACCATAGTAACAAGGTCTGTAACTGGATCGGATCCTTTCGCCTTTTGGTCAATCATTCCTAGACTCTTAGCAAAGGCTAAACGATCCTGGTCAGTTGAACCAACTTGTCCTTCTTTTGTCGATGCCCATTTCAAGAGTTGATTAACAGCTTCGCCAACTGTTGCTTCCTTCTTAGAATCTTCCTCAGTCCTTGCTTGACCAGTTACTTCTGACAAGTCTGCTAAGGTCGTCTTAGGTGGATTAGACACTCTAGTAGCACTTCTATCATTTCCTGGCTCTTTATTCGAAGTTACAGTTGCTGAATTGTTCTCTTCTCTTGGATCAACTTTCTTTTCAGTATCACTACCAGTATCTGCTACTGGCTTTTCAGGAACCGCTCCCTTGTCCGTAGCTGATTTATCTGATACATTTGAAGACTCAGAAACTGCTTTATCGAAATGATTTTCCTTCTCACCTATAGATTGATTGGAATCGATTGCTTCCTCAACGACCGCTTTTTGCCCTACATTTTCTGTAGAGCTTTCCTTAGACACTTCGGCATTCTCACTTGACGCTACTTGCTCAGATACCGATTTATCAGGACTAGACTCTTGATCCGTACTGGTCGCTAACACTGGCTCAACACTATTTGAGCCAACTTCGTCTGCTTGAACATAACGTGCCAAAACAAGAGGACTAATCAATAAACTTGCAGCTACAATCGAAACAATGGTTGATTTTTTCATAAAATGACTCCTTATACCATGTTTTCAAAATCAGCAGTCAAGGCTAGTAGATACAATTTCCTTCACTGCCGTTTGATAAACAAATAACGAAAAAATTTTTAAATACATTCAGGACTTTCAAAAGCTTGAAACGCTCCACCCCTCTTTCGCTTTATACAATGCCTCCTTTTAAAAAGGCAAGTTAACTACTTCTCTTTTTTGAAAATATCTACTCTATTTCTTAAACTTAAATAGAAAGCAAGATCATTAAAGAGGAGAAACAATTAGGAAATTAAACTATAATACACTATTTTAAAAGCCAATTAGTATCAGATACTGCAAAACATAAACTAGCAAATTACTGATAAATCAAGCCAAACTACTCATTATATTTTTCTAAGACTCACGTTTTACTGAAAACACCTCTTAATCAAATAAATCCTATTGGCGCAAATTTAACTACAGTCAAAGAGGCTTTCTGAGGGCCTCTTACTATTATTCTTCAGCAAACTACAGCTTCATTCTAGCACTATATGTAAGCGCTGTCAATCTATCTTTGTCTATTTTACACAAAATCAAAAAAAATAAGAACACCACATTGTTCTGTGGTGTTCTTATTAGATTGTAAAATCTATTCCTGCTTGTCTAAGAGTTTTCAATTAAAAGGAAATGCTAAATCGCATCCATTTACCATCAACAGCTTCAAACTTATAAGCAAACTGATGCTTATCTAAAATTTGCTGAACGATAAAGAGTCCCAGGCCAGTCCCTCCATCTTTCCGGTTTCGGCTATAATCCGGCCTGTAAAATGGTTGAAAGATCTGCTGGATCTGAGTCTCATCTAAAACACGCTCAGCCTGGTTTTCAATGACCAAGAGGTGTTCTTCAAGGCGGATTAAGATTTTCCCATTTTGAACAGTATAGTTAAAAGCATTATCAATGAGATTTTTGATCGCCTTGACCAAGTAGATCTTATTGCCCTTCATTTCAGCCTCTTCTAAACTCACTTGGAACTGATAGTGCTTCATGTCTGCCATCAGTTTGTAGGCGCCGAGATTTTCTTCTAGAACCTGCTTCAACGAAAAGACTTCCTCAGTCACCTCTGTTCCCATCTCCATTTTAGAGATAGCTAAGATGGACTGAACCAGAGCGGATTGCTCTTCTAAAATTTCTCGACATTTATGAAGGTAGGTATCTCGATCCTTGAATTCCCCTACGCCGTATATCATACCGTCAATCATTCCCATCATACTGGTTATTGGCGTCTTCAGCTCATGGGAAGTCATACGAAGGAACTCAGCCTTCTCTCTTTCACTCTCTGCAACCTTTTCATTTTCCACTCTCAACGCTTCCATACTTGTCATCAGGTTGGCATAAAGGTGATTGATATCCTGAGCGAGTTCAGCGATTTCATCTTTTCCTTTAGCTACACAAACAACATCCGGCGCTAAACTGGTCATCTGACGAGTTGCAGCCGATATATCCTTTATCCGCTGACTAGAGGTCCGGCTGTAAAGATAGGCAGAAAGTCCTCCTAGGCTAAGGGATACGACTAAAACAAAAGGATAGAGATTGAGCAAAATATGACTGGCATCACTGACGGGCTGCAGAGAATATTCTCCCTGCAGGGTCAAGATTTTTCCATCTGATGTTTTAAGCTTCTTACTGATACTTTTATGCTTAGCTGTTCCATCAGCCATGGTAGGAAGGATTGTTAGTTGTAAGGAATCTTGGGTTTCACTTACTTCAACAGTCGGGTAAATGACCTGATCTTTGGCGTCTGTCAAATTAAACCAGATTCGATTATTTTTATGACTATAATCAGTGAGAAGAGATTTCATTTCGTCAATCGACTTTCCCTTCATTTGCTGAGTCACTTGTTCAAATTCATGATTAGCTTCTCTACTCTTTACTTGCTCATAATAGATTGGCATAGCAAAATAGAGACTAGCAAGCACTACTGTGACAACGACAAAGATAATCGAACTGGTCAGCAGGAAATTCTTTTTTACAATCTTCACGCCTGATCTCCACCCAATTGATAGCCCATACCAGTAATGGTTGACAAAGGAATTCCAGGAACTTTCTTGCGAATATTCTTAATATGATTGTCCAAGACACGACTATCTAGCTCACTATAGCCCCAAATAGTATTCATAAGCTGGTCTCTTGTCACTAAATGGCCCTTACGTTTAGCAAGAACTTCTAGAATTTCATACTCCTTCTTGGTCAGAGCTAGCTTTTCTCCTTGCCAGAAAATCGTACAATCTTCTAAAACCACGCGCAAGTCACCGATGACAATTTCAGAATAAACGGCAGTTCGACGTAAAATATTTTCTATTCTTTTCACCAAAATGAGGGGTGAAAAAGGCTTAGTCACGTAATCGCTGATTAAGTGATTAAAACTCACTAGCTGGGTATATTCATCATCTAGAGCAGTTAAAATCATGACTGGGATCTGCGATGTCTTACGGATTTCCTTTAGGACATCTAAACCACTAACGGATGGCAACATCATATCTAAAATGACTAAATCAAAAGTCTCTTCTTCAAACTGACGTAGAGCCTCTGCCCCATCATAAACCGGTGTAACACTGTAGTTACTTTCCTTTAAAAATTCACATATGACTTGGTTGATAGTAGTATCATCTTCTACGACCAAAATCTTATACATAACGACTCCTTATTACTTCTATTCAAAGCGCAAAGCTTCGATTGGATCAAGCTTGGACGCTTTGACGGCTGGTAGCAATCCAAATACTACCCCTATTATACAACAAAATAGCAAACTTACAAAGACTGAGAAGAGGGAAAGAATGTAAGGATAAGCCAGTGACTGAGTAATAGCAAAACCAGATAGGATTCCAGCCACTACTCCTATAAATCCACCCATCAAGGTCAAGATAACTGCTTCAATTAAAAACTGCTTGAGAATGATTTTTCGTCTTGCTCCCAAAGCCTTCTTAATACCAATTTCACGAGTCCTTTCTGTAACAGAGACTAGCATGATGTTCATAACACCAATCCCTCCGACCAGAAGGGAAATACTGGCAATCCCTGCCAAAAGTACAAAGTTTGATTGGTTCAAATTATCCAATTGACGTTCAAATTCCTGTAAATTTAGCACCCCAAACATATAATCAGAACTAGGGACTTGTTGATTGAGATAATCTCCAACTTTTTTTGCCACCTTCTTCAGGTCATCTGCTTTATAGGTTTGAACTGTCACCTCTGGATTAACATTCAACTCCTCAAAAAGTCTGTGCCATTGTTGGAGTGGAATATAGGCAACCCGATCAGCTCCCGCTGTCAAGCCACTTTGTTCCGTAGACTCAAAAACACCAATTACCTTGAAAGGACTTCCCTTGACTTCAATGTATTTTCCAATACCATTTCCATTTGGGAAGAGACTATCATAGAGAGATTTTTCCAGATAAGTAACCTGCTCTTGGTTTTGGAAAGCAGGATCCGAAAAATCTGCACCCTCTATGGTCCGCATTTTCTTGATTTCTGCAATATTTTGAGAAACAGCCTGTACCTTACCAGATGTTTTTTGTTCCAGATGGTAAATCTTGTCATCCGTTCCATAGGTTAAAAGAGCATTTTTAACACCAGGAATTTCTCGAATCTTATTCAGTATATCTTCACCCATGAAAGGGATGTAGCCAGGTTTTTTTGCCTGAGCCTTTTCAGGTATACTAGGGTCAATCACATTCTTCTTGTCATAGACCACTTTGATGGTATTATTACTGCCACCGATCAACTGTCTCTTGGTATTTTCTGTATTTCCTTCGATAATTGAAAAGATAGCAATGATGGCACCGATCCCAATGATAATTCCCAGCATGGTCAGCATTGAGCGCATTTTATGCGATAAAATGGAATTTAGAGCTACAAAAATATCTTCCATAAATGTCTTAATTCCTTTCTACCTCTTTGTGTTCAATATTTCCATCACGTAAAACAACTGTTTTCTTGCACATTTGAGCCACTTCTGGTTCATGGGTAATAATCACGATTGTCTTTCCAGCTTCATTAAACTGCTTAAAAAGTTCCATGATTTGTACGCTGGTCTTGGTATCCAAGGCCCCAGTCGGTTCATCTCCAAGAATAAAACTTGGGTTAGTAACCAAAGCGCGGGCAATGGCTACCCGCTGCTTTTGTCCCCCTGATAATTCCATTGGCTTAAATTCGCTTCGCTCTTCTAAGCCTACCAAACGTAACATTTTCATTGCCCGTTCCCGTCTTTCCTTTTTGGGAATCTTCATATAGGTTAAAGGCAATTCCACATTTTGACAAGCTGTTAACTTTGGCATCAGATTGAAGTTCTGAAATACAAAACCAATTTTTTGATTTCGTAAATCTGACAATTGATTGTCTGATAGATTGGATACATCTGTACCTTCAATATGATAACTTCCAGCATTAGCCTTGTCCAAGCACCCTATGATATTCATCAGAGTTGATTTACCAGAACCTGACGGTCCCATAATCGCTAGAAAATCACCCTCTTTCACATGAAGATCGATTCCTTTTAGAATAGGAAATTCCTGACTGCCCTGTTGGTAAGATTTATGAATTTCTTTAAGCTTTAACATCTGCTCCTACCTCCATGCCCTCTTTCATGCCGTCCTTAACACTAGAGATACTGTCTTCCATCTTCAAACCTTCTGTGATTTCAACAAGCGAACCCTTAAGAGCCTTGGTCTTGACTTCTTGTTTTTTGATCTTTTTGTTTTCTACTTTCCAAACATAAGATTTACCGTTTTCTGTGAACACATAAGATTTATTCACGACAACCTTGCCAGCTTCAGGCGCATTTTCAATAACATTGACATAAGTATGAGAACCAATCAAAGGCATATTTTCGGCTTGGTCTAACTCTACTTTATATGGGTATTTAGCTTGATTTGGATTTTCCTGTTGTTGTTTGTTACCATTTGCTGCTGCATCCGCTGTAAGAGTACCGACTTGAGTTACTGTGCCTGTCCATTTTTTCTTAGGGTTTTTACGATCAACTACTTCAACTTTTTGTCCAACTTGTAATTTCTCACGATCAAATTCACTAACGTTCCCTTTTACAAAAGTCTTGGACTTGTCCATGATTTCGATAAAGTTTTCTTCTTCTTTCTTAGCTTTTGATTGAGTCGGTAAGTCTTCATTCATAGAAGTGATAGTGCCCGCTGTATCTGCTGTTACTGTATCATATTTCATTCGGTCTGATTCAGTTTGAGCAGTAGCCTGAGCTTTTTCTGCTTCTATCTGAGCATTTTTTACTTCATTATCAGCTGAATTCGCATCGCTTAAACTTTGTGCAACTTCATCTTCCGCAGATTTGATCTGATCTAGTAGGGACTCATCGTTATTCGCATTATATTTTTCACGCAAACTGTTCAAATTTGCTAATTTACGATTATAAGTCTCCCACTTAATTGAAGCATTACTTTGCGCCGTACTAATACTATTAGACTTAGCCTGAGCATCATATTGAGCTGATTGAGCTGTCAGCTCTTGGGAAGTTACATAGGAAAAGAGAGGTTGTCCCTGTGTGACAGTGTCGCCATTTTTGACGAATACTTCCTTGACCTCACCTTTTGATGGATCGATCTTAACCTTACTGCTATTATTCGGTGCAACTTCACCAGATAAAACCAAGCTTTTCTTCTTGGCTTCATCCACAGCTTCTTGAACTGTTTTAGAGTCAACTTTATTGTTGACAACAACAGATTGATTTTGACCTGGCTGCAAAAGGAAGTACCCTCCCACAGCTACACAAGTCAATAAAGCTACACTACTGATTAAAATAATTTTAGAATTTTTCTTTTTTCCTCGTAACATACTGCCTCCAAGTCTCACGACCACTCATTATTATTCTGCGCTTGAATCTGCTGTATCTGTATCTTCTTCATTATCAACCGGAATTTGAACAATATTTCCATCTGGCATAGTATATTCTGTCACTTCTTTCCCATCAACTACTTTGTTTTTCTTATCTACAGCATCCTTCTTGTAATCAATTGGCTTGCCATCTAAGGTCTCTGTTTTTTGCTTATCCTTATTTCCACAAGCTGCTAAAAATATAATTGAGAGTCCTAAGACAGTGATAAGAGTAGCTAATTTTTTAAAGTTCATGATGTTCTCCTTTTTAGTAAGTTATTGGGTTAAAATCTGTTGTAAATGTTTTTATCAACAAACATAAACAGCTTTTTAACCTTTTTGTTTTGTTTGAACAAATCTATTCTAACAAAGCTATCTAAGACCCTCCTACCTGCCATCTGTTTTTTTTGTGTTTTTTAAACTGATACTATTCTTTTGAATTTTTTGCATATCCTATCATGAAAACCAATCCAAGCTATTTTATGATATAATGACAATATCTTTAATAAACACCAATACGAGGTAAGATTATGACACAAACAGTTTACTTTGGTACCTATACCCGACGGGAGTCAAAAGGTCTTTACAAGGCAGATTTTGACTCAAATAATGGAATTTTGTCAAACTTAGCGCTAGTGGCCGAAGAAGCCAGTCCGACCTATCTTGCATTTGACGCTGCTGATCATCTTTATACTGTGGGGGCTGAAAATGGGCAAGGAGGAATCGCTGCATTTGATAAGGATTTCAAACTTTTAAATCATGTCGTTGAAGAAGGAGCTCCTCTATGCTATGTTGCAGTAGATGAAAAGCGTGATTTGGTATATGGAGCCAACTATCATAAGGGGCAAGTCCTAGTCTACAAACGTTTATCTGATGGCAGTCTGGAGCTAGCAGATTCAGACACGCATGAAGGATCTGGTCCACATGAGAATCAAGCTTCTGCTCATGTTCACTTCACTGACTTAACACCTGATCAATACCTAGTTACATGTGATTTAGGAACTGACCAAGTGGTAACCTATGACCTTTCAGAAGATGGGAAACTAAAAAAATTAGATACATACACTTGCTCGCCTGGTGCTGGAGCACGCCATCTAGTCTTCCATAATTATTACAAAATGGCTTATCTCATTTGTGAACTAAACTCAACGATTGAAGTTCTTATCTATGATGGTGTTGGCCAATTTGAACACCTACAAACTATCTCGACCCTACCTGAAGACTTCACTGGAGCAAATGGTACTGCTGCTATCAGACTTTCTGCAGATGGCAAATTTCTCTATGGATCCAATCGTGGGCATGATTCAATCGCCGTCTATAAAATTCTCAAGGATGGTAGTTTGGAGTTGGTCGAAATTACACCAACCAATGGAAAGAATCCACGAGATTTTAATATCACACCTGATCAAAACTACATTATCGCAGTTCACCAAGACTCTGACAATGCGACAGTTTTCAAACGTGATATAGAAAGCGGTAAATTAACAGAAGTCTCTCATGACTTTTATGTTCCTGAATCTGTCTGTGTCACCTTTAAATAAGCAGATTCCTTGCTTTCTATTTAAAAGTTTGATTAAATTATTACCGTATGAAAAAATGACTAAGGAGCCTATTATGAATCCCCTAGATTTATTTAACCAAGTAAAAGAAATGATCGAAAAGAAAGATTTCGATGCAGCTAAAAAGTTTGTTGAAGATAATAAAGACAAACTTGGCGAATACCTAGACCAAGCCAAAAAGTTAGTAGCTGGAAATGAAATGGCCAGTGACGCTATCGATAAAATCAAAGGTTTGTTTTAAGCAAACTAAAAAAAGCATCCTCATTGAGAGATGCTTTTTTATATATACTAAATTTCAGATACTGGCTAGGCATTTTAAAAAATAGGTCCCAGTTTCTAGTTAAAAACTGGGACTTAAGTACTAAATATTAATCTGACTTTCTTCTTTTCTTTGCCCTGTAACAAACATGGTAAATGTTGCCTTGCAGACATTTTCTTTTTCTTGATTGCTAATAACCACATCTACTACTCTCGTTTTACGTCCTGGATGAACACAGTTCCCTGAGATAGTAAGCTTATCACCTGCATGTCCTGCTCGCAGGTAGTTAATTGAAGACTGGAGCGTTACTCCATCTAAACCTTGTGATATCAAGACTAGACCAGAAATCTGATCACAGAGAGTAAAAAGGTAGCCACCGTGAGCATTACCATAATAGTTTAGAGAAGACGTCACCACTTCGGTCGTAACAATGACTTGGCCATCCTCCATTTTTTCAATTTCGTAGTTCTCAAATGCTGAAATCGCATCAAAGTGAAAATCTTTCATTTATTTCTCCTCACAATCTGTGTCTTATCATACTACTTTTCATCGATTCAAGCAAGGAAAGTTCCCAACAAATCTATAAAAAATCTGCTTCTAGCTAATCTATTTTCTTTGCTGATTTCTTTTATTAATAAAGTCTTTTAATTCTTCCAATCGTTCTCTTGTTAGCGATTGAGCAAGAAAACCATCTTCGTTAACATCTTTGCCTTCATTAAATTCATGCATAGGAACATTATCATACTGCTTTACATTTACTGGTATAAGCTTCCCTTCGCCATAAGTTATAATCTCTATATTACTATCACTAAAAAAAGCTCCATAGTAGTCTTCTCGAACTACTACTGTCTGCCCTTTTTCCTCAAGATAGGCATAATGGCTTACTGGAACATAAATTGTAAAAAGAAAGCCAATTATAGGAGAAACTGCCAACAGCAACAAACCTAAAGCAAGAGCAGGATAAAGAACCCATTTATATCTTTCAATCAATAAATAGAAAGCGAGGAATAAAAAGAGAAAAGCAAGCCACGGACTCAACTGAGGTTTCCACAATATACTGGTGACCAAAAAGAATAAAAGAACCGCTAAAAGTGCCAGATTCCTAGGCTTCCATCGATGAGCTACAAGAAGTCCAACAATCAAGAGAATAAGAGCTGGCCACTCTCTACTTAGAATATATAGAAGAAAATAAATCATCTCCCGAGTCTCCCTTTACTTTATTCAAAAATCCCTCAAGTCAAGCTTGAGGGATCCTTACTTCATTCAATCTGAATGAATTATTTTTTCAAGTTGTAGAAAGATTGAAGACCTTTGTATTGAGCAACTTCACCAAGTTGATCTTCGATACGAAGCAATTGGTTGTATTTAGCAATACGGTCTGTACGTGAAAGTGAACCAGTCTTGATTTGACCTGCGTTAGTTGCAACTGCGATGTCAGCGATTGTTGAATCTTCAGTTTCACCTGAACGGTGTGATACAACTGCAGTGTAACCAGCTTCTTTAGCCATTTCAATCGCTTCAAAAGTTTCAGTAAGAGTACCGATTTGGTTAACTTTGATAAGGATTGAGTTAGCAGCACCTTCTTTGATACCACGTGCAAGGTAGTCAGTGTTTGTTACGAAGAAGTCGTCACCAACAAGTTGTACTTTCTTACCAAGACGTTCAGTAAGAGCTTTCCAACCATCCCAGTCATTTTCATCCATACCATCTTCGATAGTGATGATTGGGTATTTGTTAACCAATTCTTCAAGGTAGTCGATTTGTTCTGCAGATGTACGAACAGCAGCGCCTTCACCTTCAAATTTAGTGTAGTCGTAAACTTTACGTTCTTTATCGTAGAATTCTGATGATGCACAGTCAAATCCGATAAATACATCTTTACCTGGAACATAACCAGCAGCTTCGATAGCAGCGATGATAGTTTCTACACCATCTTCAGTTCCTTCAAAACGAGGAGCGAATCCACCTTCGTCACCAACGGCAGTTTCCAAACCACGAGATTTAAGGATTTTCTTAAGAGCGTGGAAGATTTCAGCACCGTAACGAAGAGCTTCTTTGAATGTTGGAGCACCAACTGGCAAGATCATGAACTCTTGGAATGCGATTGGAGCATCTGAGTGAGATCCACCATTGATGATGTTCATCATTGGAGTTGGAAGTACTTTAGTGTTGAATCCACCAAGGTAGCTGTAAAGAGGGATTTCAAGGTAGTCAGCAGCAGCACGAGCTACAGCGATAGACACACCAAGGATTGCGTTTGCACCCAATTTACCTTTGTTAGGAGTACCGTCAAGAGCGATCATTGCACGGTCAATAGCTTGTTGGTCACGAACATCGTAACCGATGATAGCTTCAGCGATAACATTGTTTACGTTATCAACTGCTTTTTGTGTACCAAGACCACCGTAACGAGATTTGTCGCCATCACGAAGTTCAACTGCTTCGTGTTCACCTGTAGAAGCTCCTGAAGGAACCATTCCACGTCCGAATGCACCTGATTCAGTATAAACTTCTACTTCAAGTGTTGGGTTACCGCGTGAGTCTAGGACTTCGCGAGCGTAAACATCAGTAATAATTGACATTTCTTACTCTCCTTTGAGTTTTTTTATTTACTCTTCTATCATACTCTAAATAAGCGTTTTTTTCAAGAAAAAATCGTCTCTTAACCTTAAAAAATCTAGATTTATCAAGCAACCGCTTACACATTGCATACTTTTTCTATTTTGATGAAATATTATGAAATAAGTATTTTTGCAGCCCCTATGACTTTATGCTATACTAAACCTATGACAGATATTAATAAAGTAATCATGGAGAAAGCCCAAGGCGGTGCCAAACTTAAGCCTGATGAGCAACGTAAATTTTTAGGAACTTTTGAGGAACGAGTACTGGTCTCCTGCTCTGTTGAGCAAGCAAATGGCTCTCTCGTTCGTAGTCACTTCAAAGAAGTGCTCAGCAAAATTGTAGAAGAATATCAGCCTGTCCTAGTCAAAATTTCACCAGAAGTGGAGTCTAGCAATCAAATCTTTTATTTAAAAATATCTAAAGATCTTAGTTGTGAGGCAACAATTGTTTCTAGTGATTGCCAAACTTCTCCATTTGGCCTCATTATCCACAGTGACCATCTAGTCCAAGTGGATGATAAGGACATGTTCCAACAGTTTGCTAGTCTTTTTCAGCCAACAGAAAAGCCTACAAAAGAAAAGCAATCTATCTGGAAAAAGTGGTTTGGATAAGATGACTAATATAGAGAAACTTTTTGCTTTTTTTGATGCAGAAAATCAGCGAGATTGGCAAACCTATCAGACTTTTCTTTCTGATCAAGTAAGCTGGGAATTACAGGGTGATACAATCGAAATCATCAAAGGCAAGGCGGACTATCTAACTAAAATTCAAAAAGTCTACCAAAACAACCCCGTCCAATTTGCTTGCACTTATTATCAGCTTAGTCCCGACCAGAATCGGATTGTGACCCTTTTAGAAAATGACTTTGGGGACCTATCTTGTGATATCTTCTTCTTTGAAAAGGGCTTGATAGTTAAAGAAATTGAATACCTACTAAAAAAGGCGGACTAACCGCTTTTTTTCATTTTTAGTACATTGCCAATATTTCTCGCTGTGCGAATCAAATTTTGCTCAGCCTGTTCTAGTATCTTATCTAAACTATCTGCTCGCGCAATAATCGGAAATGCTGCTTGGATATTTTCAGCTGGAAAATCTGGTAAATCATCAGCCAGACTACCACAAATAGCCAGTACAGGTATTCCTTCTGGTGTTCGTCTTGCGATCCCAACTGGTGCCTTACCCGCCAAAGACTGACGGTCCATCCGCCCCTCGCCCACTATGACCAAGTCCGCTTTTTTTACTCTTTCATCAAAATCCAGTAAATCTAGACAGGTTTCAATACCCGAAACGATTTTTCCACCAGCAAAAGCGACCAGTCCTGCAGCCATTCCGCCTCCGGCTCCAGCTCCATCCATATCAATCACCTGAGGATCAACCAACTGATAGAAATCTGCCATGGCTTGATCCACTTGAGAGAATAATAAGGGAGCTAGACCTTTCTGACCTCCGAAAACAATTGTCGCACCTCGCTCTCCGCATAGAGGATTGTCAACATCAGTTAAAATCTCAATCTTAACTTCTTTCAAGAAAGCAGGAACCTGCTCAGCTGATATTCGAGCGACCTTTCCCAAAGACGAGCCAATGGGGCGCAATCTATGATTGTCCACATCGAAAAATTCATAGCCCAATCCAGCTGCCAATCCAATCCCACCGTCGTTACTGGCCGAGCCCCCAACACCCACTAAAATTTTTCTGACGCCGTCTTTAGCCAGTTGCAAAATCAATTCTCCCAATCCTTTGGTCTCTGTGGCCAAGGGATTTCGTTTTTCATGAGGAATAGAGGCGAGTCCGACCAAGTCAGCCATCTCAAACAGTGCTTGCTGACCGTTCCTAGCATAAGGCATATTTACTGGCTTGCCAAAAGGACCAGTCACAGTGTGGTAAAATTCAGTCCAGCCCAAGGCTGATGTCAGCGCAGCCATTGTCCCCTCGCCCCCGTCACCGACCGGCAGCAAGTCAAAGCTAGCATCTGGCAAGGCCTGAGAAAATCCGTTCTGCAGAGCCTGAGCAACCTGAGGAGCTGATAAACTTTCCTTGAAAGAATCTGGTGCAATTAGGATATGCATACTTCTCTCCTATTCTTTTCTATTATCCAAAAGATCAATGACCCGATAGAGATTGCATTCTTGAATCTGATAAGGAGCCTGCTCGCGCACGATTGGCTTGGCCATAAAGGCAATTCCCATCCCTGCCACCTGAATCATAGGTAGATCATTGGCGCCATCTCCCATAGCAATCGTTTGATTTAATTCCAACTTATTTTCAGCTGCCCATGATTTTAACATGGCAAGCTTGGTATCCTTAGTGACAATCTCTCCTAAAACTTGGCCTGTCAAAAAGCCCTGCTCAATTTCCAAACGATTTGCCTTGACGTAGTCAATTCCAAGTTGCTCAGCCAGTCTGTCCACCGTCTCATGAAAACCACCTGACACCAAGCCTACTTTATAGCCACGCTTATGCAGCTCCTTGACCAAGTCCTCGGCTCCTGGCGTGAAGTGGATCTTTTCTGCAATTCGAGCAAAAATATCCTCCGGCAGGCCTTTTAAAAGGGCAACCCGCTCACGTAAAGCAGCTTCAAAGTCCAACTCTCCTCGCATGGCACGTTCGGTAATAGCTGCAACCTGAGATCCCACACCCGCTTCTTCTCCTAGCAGGTCAATACCTTCTTCCATGATTAAGGTGCTATCTACATCCATGACTAAGAGACCTTTTATTTGCTCCATTCTTTCACCTCATTATATGCTTACTTCCTTTTATAATTTACTCCATTAATCAGGAAGTTTCTTCCCATTTTGTTCACATAAGATTTTTCCTACAGAAAAACTTTCTGCCTTTCAGGACATTCTTTTCTCAATCTTGAAGTCTATTGCTTAAAATGTAAGATATTCAAGAGCAAAAGCTTTTTGTTAAAGAGTCAACTAATGGGGAAAATCTTCAGCAAAGACCATCCTTACCCCCATTATAACATAAGAAAATGGAGAGAATAAAAATAAAAAAGTTCCCTTAGGAACTCTTTTAAAATCGAATATTTTCACGAGTTTTCTCATAAGATGTAACAAAACGACTTGTTACGCCAGGCTCAACAACCTCGAGAGCTTGAGAAATCACTTCGAATGAACTTTCGTAATCGAATTGATTTTCAAAGATATCCAAAGCTTTATTAAAAGCTTCCTGAATACTTTGATCAAAGGAACGATAACGATTAGAATACTGAAGAAGCTGTTCTGTCAAAGTTGCGTACTGAACAATCTGATAGGTTTCGGTTTCCAAATCATGAATGTCATTTGTAACATTTTCAAGTAACAAATTAACATTGTCAATATTTACTCGCAATTGCTCCAACTCTGTAAGCAAGGCCTCTGTATGGTCACTGGCTGTAAAGAAGAGACTTAAGAAACTCTTTGGAATTCCTGGTAAATTGCGTTTTTCCATATAGCGCTTAATTGTGTGAAGCTTGTTGATGTAGATGTTGACTTTTTGACGAGCATTGTCATCATCTTTTTCAATTCTCTCTAGACGCTCACCAAGAGTGATTTGTTCGTCTTCAATTTCTTTCAAGCGCTCTTGAGTTGCTTCAAGTGCTTCCTGAGTTAACGAATAAGCTTGTTTATTTTCAGCTGAGTCTTCTACAGTAGCTAAAACAACTGCCTCTAATGCAGACAATTCACTTTGTAAATTACGAACTTTCTCATCTTCTTCATCAGATAGAAGATACATCTTAGACAAACGATCCAACTCACTTTGAAGGTGTTGGTTGTTTTCTTTTGTGTGTTTCAAATAAGCTGGTAAGTTTTCTTGTAATTTTTCAACAACTTTCTGAGCAGCAATCTCTCGCGTAAAGATGTCATACAAAGCATTGATTTCTTCTTGAATTTGAGTATTTTCATATTGGGCATTATCCAACTCCAAAGCAGCAATATTCTCATAGTTTTGAGTGATATTAGAATGGAGTTGCGAGAAGCGAGACTCGATATCCGTTTCAACAAAATGATATCCAGCTTCCACCAATTTCCGATAACCAGATTCAAGATCTTCCAGCTGGTCTGGTAAAACTTCTCTTAGTTCAGTGACAATACTTGGCACTTTATCAACAATATGAGTTAAAGCAAGGATATGGTTCTCGGTTTTATCCAAAATATCCGCAGCTTCTACTGGGTCCCCAGAAGAATTAAGGGTAACAAATTGGGAGAACTCAGATTCAATATTTTGCAACTGTTTTTGAATCTCTTGAACTGCTGGTCCATACTTTTCTGTGTCTTCAGCTACTTTAACTTGTAGATTTTCAAACAATTCCAAAGCATGAAGAACACGTCCACTATTTTTTGCTTCTTGCTTTTCTAAGTCTGCTAAGGCCTCACGGATTAACTCAATATCTTCTTCAACCAGATTAATCTGACTTTCAATGTTATCAATCGCATGCTTTGCCTTTAGAAAGCGAAAGGAATTGTTATAACCTTCTGCTTCAAAGATATTATTTTCAATATCTGCAAAAGAATTAAGGGAAAGATCGACCCATTTTTGATTCCACTCACGGAAAGTCACCTGACTTTGACCGATGAGATGCATATTCTTAATCGCCTCTACTTCATCATTCACAGGAAGATTATATAGTTTCTCTTTACGTTCTTCCAAACTATCAAGTAGAGTCTCATTTCTCTTTCTTAGGACAACAGCAGCTACATAAGCAAGAATTAAAGCTACTGCAATCACTATGATTAGAATAATTAGTCCGTTAGACATATAAAACTCCTTCGTATTATTACTTGAGAATAAACATAATGATTATATCATAATTTCATTAGTCTTGTATACAATTTCTTCATTTCTATACATCTAATGTACTGTAAACAGCATTTTCTTCGATAAATTCGCGACGTGGTTCTACCCGATCTCCCATCAGCATATCAAAGATTTTGTCTGCTTCTGCAGCATCGTCAACTGAAACACGCGCCATCAAGCGGTGTTCTGGATCCATAGTTGTTTCCCACAGTTGGTGATCATCCATTTCTCCCAAACCTTTATAACGCTGAATTGTAGGCTTAGAGCGGCCTTCACTATACCTAGCTAAGGCTTCTTGAAGTTTTATTTCTTGATCAGCACCTGGCTGAATATATTCTTTTACTTCGCTTCCAACTTTAACACCATAGATAGGTGGCTGAGCGATGTAAACATAGCCTGCTTCCAAGACTGGCTTCATATAGCGATAAATCAAAGTCAAAAGCAAGGTACGAATATGAGCTCCATCGACATCGGCATCGGTCATGATAACCAATTTTTGGTAACGACACTTGCTAATATCAAAATCAGCACCAAAACCAGTTCCCATAGCCGTGAAAAGGCTACGGATTTCTTCGTTGGCCAAAATTTTATCCATGCTGGCCTTCTCAACATTGAGAATCTTACCTCGAATTGGCAAGATTGCCTGAAATTCACGGTTCCGTCCTGACTTAGCTGAACCTCCAGCTGAGTCTCCCTCTACGATAAAGAGTTCTGTTTCAGCAGGATTATTTGACGAACAATCCGCCAGTTTACCTGGCAAATTCGAAATTTCCAGACCAGATTTTTTACGGGTGACTTCTCTCGCTCTTTTTGCAGCTATTCTAGCTTTTGAAGCCAAAATTCCTTTTTCAACAATCTTCTTAGCAACTGCAGGATTTTCTAAAAGAAAATCTGAGAACGCTTCGCTAAATAGACGGTTGGTAATTTTAACAACTTCGCTATTTCCCAGTTTGGTCTTGGTTTGTCCTTCAAACTGAGGATTCGGGTGTTTAACAGAGATAACTGCAGTCAGGCCTTCTCGAACGTCTTCACCTGTAAGGTTATCTTCGTTTTCTTTGAGAAGTTTATTCTTCTTAGCATAATCATTGATGACTCGAGTTAGGGCTGTACGGAAACCTTGCTCATGTGTCCCACCTTCATGTGTGTGGATATTATTAGCAAAACTCATCACCGTTTCATGGTAGCCTGTCGTATACTGCATAGCTACTTCCACGGTTATATCTTCCATTTCTCCATCTGTATAAATAGGATTGTCGAAGATTACTTCCTTATTTTCATTGATGTACTGGACATAACTAGCAATCCCACCTTCGTAATGGTAGTCTTTACTTTGTTCCATACCATCTCGTTTATCAGTAATCGAGATAGACAAGCCTCGGTTGAGAAAGGCAAGTTCTTGGATCCGTTTATTGAGTTTTTCAAAATCAAATTCAACAGTCTCGGTGAAGATTTCTGGGTCTGGCGTAAAATGAACCGTTGTACCTGTCCGATCTGTTTCACCGATCACTTTCAAATCAGCCACGACCTGACCACGAGTGTATTCTTGGAAGTGAATTTGACCATTTTTATATACCTTAACATCTAGTTGGGTAGATAAAGCATTTACAACAGAAGAACCTACACCGTGAAGACCTCCTGAAACCTTGTAGCCGCCACCGCCAAATTTCCCTCCAGCGTGAAGGACCGTAAAGACAGTTTCAACAGCAGGACGACCTGTTTTTTCCTGAATATCAACCGGAATACCACGTCCATCATCAACAACTGTGATAGAATTGTCTTTTTCAATAAAGACTTGAATATGACTAGCAAAACCAGCCAAGGCTTCGTCGATCGAGTTATCAACGATTTCCCATACCAAATGGTGCAGACCTTCTTTAGAAGTTGATCCGATATACATACCCGGACGCATACGAACTGCTTCAAGTCCTTCAAGGACCTGAATCTGGCTGGCATCATATTCTTGAGATTGGATGTCTTGTTGCTTTTCTTCTGTCATTTTATTCCTTTTCTGTATTTAAATGTAAATAATTCTTTAGATGTTCCATGCTATCAAAAAGATAAGTATCAAAACCTGCGGCTTGACCAGCCTCTATATCTATCGGGCGATCACCAATAACTAAACAGGAGCTAATCTTGTACTTTTCCTTGAGATAATTCATGGATTCTGGGTCAGGTTTTCTCTTAAAACCATTATCAGCTGTGACAATTTCCGTAAAGAGGGAATCAATTCCTGTTTTAGAGATAATTTCTAAAACCTGATTGTCCCGATGGGAGACTAAAAAGTTTCTGCCACCTTGCTTAATTATGGTTGCTAATAGCTCTTTTGCTCCGTTAAATAAAACAGGATGCTGAAGTTCCTTAGCTTCATTGGCCTTGTAAGATCTCAAAAAATCTTTCACTCCCGGTGCAAACTGCTGCACTGCATGGTCCGTTGAAACTTTTAAAGCTTGATATACTTCATCATGGCTAGCTTCTATGCCTAATGACGCTAAAGTTCGTACAAATGCAGCTGTGGAAGTTTCATAATTATCGAGAAGCGTACCGCCTAAATCCCAGATATAATCTTGATAATCCATAGCTTTTATTATACCATATTTTTCCTGAAAAAGCTCTAATATTGGTAAAATATACTGATAAGAATCCTTTTAAACCAAATAAAAATAAAGTATAGATTTCTCATTTATATGAATAAATAAAAACCCACTTATTGATAAATGGGTTTCCTGGTTTATTCTCCAAAAACATCTGTATATAGCATGCCCTGGCGTAAGGAATCCGCGTCACCGCCTAGCTTCTCCACTATAGTATAAGCAAAAGCAAGCGCAGTTGAGGGACCCCGACTTGTAATAAGTTTACCATCAGTAACCACCGTTTCCTTCAGGTAATTCCCGCTCTTAATGCTCTCCTCAACGCCATTATAACAGGTGAATTTTTTATTCTCCAGTACTCCTGCTTTTTCAAGTGCTATGGGAGCGGCACAGATTGCAGCAATCCACTTATCTTCTACCTGCATCTTAGCTAGAGCTTTCATTAGGTCCTGATCATCTCTAAGATTAGCAGATCCAGGCATTCCACCCGGCAAAACAACCATGTCATAATCATCTAAATTTCCTTGCCACAATCGGTCAGCTTGAACACTGATTCCATGAGAACCTGTCACTACTTGCTCAAATCCAAGAATATGACAGGCAATATTGGCTCGACGCAAAACATCCACAACTGTGAGTGCTTCTATTTCTTCAAAACCATTAGCCAGTATAACAGCAACTTTCGCCATGTATCCTATCCTCCTATTTTAATTTTTTCAGAATAATTTTCTTTCGTCTTCTAGAATATCCTGTCTGTTGCTCTTCTAAAAGATTATTTTGATAACTAACAGAAAGCAAGAGACCTACTCCAATTAGGTTACTGATAATAGAGGAGCCTCCTTGGGAAATAAAGGGCAGGGGAATTCCTGTTAAAGGAAGTAAGCCCGTCACAGCTCCAATATTTTCAAAAATATGAAAAATCAGCATCATAGTGAGCCCAGTAGAAATGTAGGTATAAAATTGATTGTTCGATTTCAGAGTAATCCTTAACATGCGATAAATAAGCAAAAGGTAGAGGGCAATCAGAAAGATAGAGCCCATAAAACCAAAGTCTTCCGCAATTACCGTAAAGATCATATCACTTTCTCGCACCGGCACTAATAAATTGGATACATTAAAACCTTGCCCCCAGATTCCACCGCTACCGATAGCAATCTGGCCCTGAGCTTGTTGATAAGTAGTTGTTTGGGCATATTCAAAAGGATGAAGCCATGCTAAAATCCGATTAATTTGGTAAGTAGGCATGCCTAGATTGTGAAGAAATGCCCTACCACCTTCCCAGGTAAAAATTAGCATAAAAGCTAGAAAAAGTGAAACGCCCGTTAGAAATATAGGAAGAATAATTTTCCAAGAGACTCCAGATAAGAGAACAATTCCTGAAAAAATGGCCATAAAAACAAGAGCCGTCCCCAAGTCACTCTGTAAGGTCAGCAAAATCAAGACTGGCACAGTATAGAGAAAGAGCTCTAAAATCAATAGCCAATCCATTTTGATCGTCCTAATCTTGTCTTTATTTCGTTGGCTGAATTGAACAACTGAACGCGATAAGATCAGAATATAAGAGATTTTCATAAACTCTGACGGCTGGAAGAGAGTCGTACCACCAATAGTTACCCAGTTTTTAGCTCCTGTCGAAGCAACAAGAGACGGGCTATAAAAGACCAGGGGTAGAACCATGAGACCTAAACCGAAAACGTAGAGAAGGGGAGTGATCTTCCAAAGAAATTTGGTGTTAAAAAACATAACGACAAAACTAATCACAATCCCTAAAGCTATCCAAGCAATTTGCTGTCCAACTATTGCCCAGGCACTAGCAGGGTAGTCATGATTCACTGCTATATAAATGGCCATGATGCCAAAAATCAATAAACAAATAACTGGTAAAATTAAACTATAATCCACTCGAGAATCAATCGAGGGTTTAAAATAAGACATACTCACTCCTATCTAGAAAAAATACTGAATAATCAAGCTAGATACTGCAACAACAAACCAAGCAAAGGCACCAGTTAAAAGTGGAGCTGCTCCCGCTTGTTTAAACTGGGCAAAAGAGACCCGAGAGCCTATTCCTGCCAAGGCCATTGCCATCAGCCATTGAGATAGAATTTTTGTAAAGGAAATAAAGGAAGCAGGTAAAACACCCGTACTACTAATCAGAGATGCACAGACAAACCATAAAATAAACCAAGGGAAAATTTTCTTTAAATCTACTTTTTGTTTAGATGACTGGGACTTAATATAGCGAACACCTGCAAAAATGAGACAAGCTGGCACAATCATCAGAGCTCGACTTAATTTAACAATAGTTGCCAAATCACCAGCAGTCTGTCCATAGGTATAACCAGCAGCTACTACAGACGAAGTATCATTGATAGCTGTCCCTGCCCAGGTTCCAAAGGTTTCGGCCGACATCTGCATGACATGCCCAAGAAAAGGGAAAATGAAAACTGCCAAAATATTGAAGAAGAAAATAGTTGAAATCGAAAGAGCAATCTCTTCTTCTTTAGCTTCTAAAATAGGTGAAGCTGCCGCAATAGCAGAACCCCCACAAATAGCCGTTCCAAATCCAATCAACAAGGTTAAGACTCGTCCCATTTCCAAAAAACGGCCTATAAGATAAGCGGATAAAAAGGCTAGTAAAATCGTAAGAATACTGATTTTTAAAGATGATAAGCCTGTTTCAGAAACTTTTGAAATAGACAAACTAAAACCTAGCAAGATAATAGAATACTGTAAGAGTTTCTTACCCGAAAAAACCAAGCCAGAATGAAATTTCTGAGGAATTTTCCAAAAATGATTCAACAGAATACCAAGTAAAATTGCAAATACACTGGAGCCAAACAAAGGAAAAGCTTTGCCCAAAAAAGTAGCAAGCGCAGCTATGGCTAAAGATAAACCCAAACCTGGAATGTATTTTTTAAACATGATTAATCAGAACCTTCTTTTTTTTCAATGTTTCTATTATAGCAAAATTTAGAAACTTGAGTTGAGTGAGTGTTAAAAGTTTTTAAATATTCTTTGATCTCCAAACACAAGTTACTCGTTTTTCTTTTTTACAATCTTTTTCTTAAAATAAAGTCCTATATCTTGTCGAATTTGATGAAAAGAAGACTGCTCAATTGGTGCTGTCTTAGATAAGACTCCTCTGATCTGGCGACTATATCGCTTGGTATAGACACGATTATCCAAGATAAGAACAGCAGATTGCTGTTTGCGATGGCGAACCGTCCGTCCCAAAGCTTGTTTCAAACGTAGAATCGCAACCGGCAAACTATAATCATAAAAGGGGTTCTGCCCTTCTTGTCGAAGTCGTCGATTCATCTTTTGCGTGAAAACATTTTGCGGATTGTCAAAAGGTAGACGTGTAATGATTTGAATCATTTTGTCCTGACTAGAAAAATCCGTTCCTTCCCAGAAACTACCTGTACCTAGTAATATTTGGGCTTCTCCTCGATCAAAACGACGTTTAATGTTACTAGCATCACCATTTTTATACTGAGCTAGATGCTGCAAAGACAAATTTTCTGATACTTCCAACAAGAGCTCCTTAGAAGTAAAGAGAACTAAAATCGGAAGGTTTAGATCATATAAACTTTCAATCCTCTCAAAAATCAATTGGGCATGGTGGGGAAGTGGCAAATCAGCCAAATCTGGAAAGTCTTTATCGACCCAAATTCTCTGCTGGTGATAATTCTTAGCTGGCAAATGATAAAACTGATAGGCTTGAAAGCCAAGTAGCTGAGCTAGATTCACCTTTCGGCTGATTTCTAAGGTTGCAGATATGAAAAAGAGCTGGACCCTTTCAGGCAGAAAATCCTGAAAATTCATTAAAGATAATCTAGCTGCATGAAGACTAGTTACTCGATGTTGTTCGAAATATTCATCTTCCAACCAAAATTGTTCATACCTTTGATCCAAAATCTCGCGCAATTCCGGAAGATAGTGAGCTGGAAGCTCAGACAGATCCTGTCTCAGCTTAAGCAAGGTTTTCTCCCTTACTTCACTCACTCTTTCGTTATGAAAAACTTCCACTAGCTGTGCTAACTCAAACTGCAGACTTTCAAGTAGACGTTGTTCCAGCAGGGAATCCACACGAAGAATTTCTTGCTGAATTGTCTGCAGTAGCTGATTCATCTTGAGAGCTTTCTGAGAAAAGCTTTCTAAAGCCAAAAAGAGCTTCTGAGCTTCATCTACTACTAAAATACGTCCTTCAATCAAACTTTTATCATCTTCTAAACGAGTGAGGAGGTAAGCGTGATTAGTCAATAATACTCTACTCTCCCTTGCTTTTTCCTGTCCAATCTGCCAAAAATCTACACCGTAAAACAAAGATTTTTTGCTCAATTGGCCGTCATGTCCAATCTCCTCAAAAAAAGCTTGATAACGATGAGCTTGACCAATTTCTTCTAAGTCTCCTGTTTTAGTTTCAGTAAGCCAAACTAAAAGCTGCATCTTGCAACGGTTAAGCAAGCGATTATAATCCAAGCGCTCTAAACTCTGGTAAAAAGCATCCAACTTGATATAGGATTTTGGACTTTTTAAACTATGAAAAGCTACTTGAAAAACCTCTTCAATCGCTCTTCCTTCTCCAGTTGCAATTTGATCCTGCAAAATTTTAGTCGGTACACTGACTACGATCTTTTCCTGACAATGTGCCAAAAGAGGTAGCAGATAACCATAGGTCTTTCCTAAGCCAGCCTGGGCTTGTAAGAAATTAGGCAAAGGGTTTTTCATAGCCTCTTCTATGAGAGAAGCAAACTTTTGCTGTTCAGGTCTTTCTTCTAGTCCAAGCAAAGAAATATTTTTAGCAAAATCACTAGATAGACATCTTTCTTTACCAATCTTAGTCTGCTTTCTTAAATAAATGCCGTGACAATCAAACCAATCATCTGCTCTTCCATCTGGCATCTTCTCAAAACAGTCTTCCAGCACCAAGCGAGACTCATAAATCAAGCTATCAGACAAAACAAGAAGGCGTTCTAGTAAGGGCTTGGGTAAACTTTGAATTTTTTCTTGGATTTTTAAAAATAGCAGGGCTGTCGCCATAGCATCTGAAATAGCGGTATGGGCTTGTTCCAAAGGAATTTCTAGTAGTTCACAGAGACTGGATAGCCCATATTTTTCATAAGTTGGAAACACGACTTGAGCCAACTCTACAGTATCGACACGAGGAGACAATAAGTCAAAACCTTCCCAAAAAAGGGATTCTGCTAATAAATTTGCATCGAATTTAACATTATGGGCTACAAAAACTGCATCTTCAATTAGTTCATAGATCTCACGCGCCACCTGAGAAAAATCAGGCGCCTGGCTCAAGCGTTGATCAGACAAACCTGTTAGCTGTTTGATATGTTCTTCTAAAGCCTCATGAGGATTAATATCTGTTTGATAGGTCTGCTTAATCTCTCCATTTTCTAGAATGACAATTCCTACTTGAATAATTTTTGCGGTGCTACCTGTTCCTGTCGCTTCCAAATCGACAATAGCATACTTCATATTTTTTCGTTTCATCTTATCAAAATTATACCATGTTTGCAGTCAAGATGCGAGACTAGAATAATGAAAGCCAGAGAGTACTTAGATGATTTCTAGATTAGGCAATCTAGCTTTAACAAGAGATAGATATTCCATTATTGAGCTTCATTTCTGCTAAAACTTAATTTTTTTGATACACTCATCATAGATAGAGAGGAAAAATCATGAAAGTACATAAAACATTAAATCCTTTAGCTTACGAAAATACCTATTATATAGAAAATGATAGTCATCTGATCCTAGTTGATCCCGGTAGTAACTTTCAAGCAATCCAAAAGAAAATCACTGAAATCGGAAAGCCTATTTCAGCAATTTTACTAACCCATACCCATTATGACCATATCATGAGCCTAGATTTGGTTCGAGAATCATTTGGATATCCTCCAGTCTATGTAGCTGAAAGCGAAGCCAGCTGGCTCTATACACCTGAGTTGAATCTTTCTGGACTCGATCGCCATAACGATATCGAAACACTTGTCTTGAAACCAGCTGAGCATTTCTTTAGTTATCATCAAAATTATGAATTAGATGGTTTTAAATTTTATGTCCTCCCCACTCCGGGGCACTCTATCGGAGGGGTCTCACTTGTTTTCCCTGAAGGTCATTTTGTTCTGTCCGGAGATGCTCTCTTTAGAGAATCTATTGGACGCACAGACCTTCCAACTGGAAATTTTGACCAGCTGATTGCTGGTATCAAACAAGAATTGCTTCATTTGCCGAAAGAATATGATGTCTATCCAGGACACGGACCTGCTACAACAATTGCCCATGAAAAAATGTTCAATCCATTTTTAAAATAAACGAACAGAATGAAAAGGATTAGCTAAGCTAATCCTTTTGTTTATATCTTCAAGAAACGTCTCATTGAGAAGACAGATCCAATTGAGCCAATAATGATTCCCAAAACAAAGAGAGAGGCAATCATGATTGGAATAAATAATTTAGGTGCAATCATTGAGAGATTTTGTGCCACTAAACCTTTATTGACTGATCGATAGGCAATGTTATATGCAAAATAAACCAGGGCTGCTGGCATAACAGCTCCAAGTAGACCAATCCAGGCACCTTCTAACAAGAAAGGTCCGCGGATATAACTATTTTTTGCTCCTACCAATCGCATAATTTGAATCTCCCGACTCCGAGAAATAATGGTAATCCGAATAGTATTGGAAATCAAGAAGATAGCAATGAATATCAACATACCAGCCAAGATTAAGCCCCAAGTCTGAATAAAGTCAGCCAAAGAGAAAATCCGCTTGGTGTTTGCTCCACCATCTTGTACATCTGAGACCCCGTCGATTTTCTGGGCTTCTTCCTTTACTGAAGAAACATATTTTGGATCGGTTGTCTCAACGATGTAGGCATCATATAGGGGATTTGCGTCACCATCAAAGATTTTCCAATCGCTTCCCATAGTCTCTGTCAATTTTTCGTATTGCTCTTGCTTACTTGAAAAAGTGATTTTTTCAATATGGTCAATTTTTTTCAAAGCATCATAGACTTTATGATAATTTTCATTATCAACAGTCTGACCTTCTTTAACAACCGTCATACTATTGTCTTCAATGTCTTTACGAACATAAACCATCACTCGAACATTGTTTTTCAAGTCATTGGCTAATTTTGTCGTATTCAAAATAACCGAAACAAAAATAGCAACCAAACTAAGAGTAATCATTACCGTACTGATTGCGGCTACCGTCATCCAACCATTTCGCTTCAAACTTTTTAGCGACTCTATCAAATGACGGAAAAATCTACTAATCATCGTATCCGTATTCTCCTTCCGCTTCATCACGTACCACACGGCCATTTTCAATCGCAATGACGCGATGGCGTAAAGTATTTACAATTTGGCTATTGTGGGTCGCCATTAGAACTGTTGTACCTTGCAGGTTAATCCGCTCTAATAAGTTCATAATTTCCCAAGAGTTATCTGGGTCCAAGTTCCCAGTTGGCTCGTCAGCAATCAAAACCTTAGGGTTATTGACAATTGCACGAGCGATAGCAATCCGCTGTTGCTCTCCCCCAGAAAGTTCGTTAGGGAAAGAACGGACCTTATGCTTAAGTCCTACTAGGTCTAATACTTCCATAACCCGTTTCTTAATGTGACTTCTGCGTTCACCAATTACTTCCATGGCATAAGCAATATTTTCATATACTGTCTTCTTTGGAAGCAGTTTATAGTCTTGGAAGACTACTCCTACTTTACGGCGAAGCATTGGTACGTCACGTTTTTTTATCTTAGCCAAATTGAAGCCTGCTACTGTCAACGCACCCTTATCAAGTGCAACTTCACGATAGAGCAAGCGAATAAAGGTAGATTTACCTGCCCCTGAGGGTCCTACAATATAGGCAAACTCCCCTGGCTCTACTTTTACCGTCACACCTCGCAAGGCTGTTGTTCCGTTGTCGTATTTTTTGACAACATCTCTCATTTCAATAATAGACATTTATTACTAAAATTCCCTTCTGTTAGTTGAGACGCCATTTTAAATAAGCATCGATGAAGCCATCTAAATCGCCGTCCATTACCTTATCAACCTGGGCCACTTCATAACTGGTCCGGTGGTCTTTAACCATAGTATAAGGTGTAAAGACGTAAGAGCGAATTTGGCTTCCCCACGAAATTTCTTTTTTATCGCCCTTTAATGAGTCAACTTCAGCTGCTTTTTTCTCTTGTTCAAGTTGATACAGCTTAGCCTGAAGCATCTTCATTGCACGATCACGGTTCCCATACTGAGTCCGATCAACAGTAGACTGCACCACAATTCCAGTAGGAATATGCGTCAGTCGCACACCAGTAGAAACCTTATTGACGTTCTGACCACCAGCTCCGCCCGAACGGAAGGTGTCCATCTTAATATCGTCTTCTCGAATTTCTACTTCAATGGTATCATCCAATTCAGGCATAACCTCTACGGAAGTAAAGGACGTATGGCGACGTTTAGCTGAGTCAAATGGAGAAATTCGAACTAAACGGTGAACTCCCATTTCCGACTTAAGCAGACCATAGGCATGCGGCCCCTCAAAAGAAAGAGTGACTGATTTAATACCAGCTTCATCACCTGCCTGATAGTCTAGAACCTCTACCTTGAAGCCCTTGGCATTGCCAAAACGTGTATACATACGGAGCAGCATGTCTCCCCAATCCTGAGCTTCTGTACCTCCAGAGCCCGGATGAATCTCAAGAATAGCATTATTATTATCATATGGTTCAGACAAAAGCAAAGTCATTTCATAGCTGGTCATCATTTTCTCGAGTTCTGCCAGCTTTTCCTCTAATTCCTCTTGAACCGAATCATCCTCAGCTAGAAAATCAAGCAAAATTTCTGATTCATCAAAAAGATCCGTCATCTGATGGAAATTTTCATAGGTTTGTTTGAGTTCATTGAGTTCTTGAGATGTCTTTTGAGCGGCAATATTATCATCCCAAAAGTCAGGTTCTGTCATCTTATTTTCTAAGATGGCGATTTCTTCTTCCAGACCTTCTAAGTCAAAGAGACCCCCTGAAAGAAGCTAATTTTTCACGATTTGCGTCAATCTTTTGACGAATTTCTGAAATATCCATAACTACCTCTTTTCACATATCGTTTAATTATACCATACTTATACACGTTTGACTATTTTTTGAAATAAAATTCAAGAAGTCCAGAATCCAGTGTATGATACTTTTTAATGAATAGCAAGTCAAGGGACTCCTTGTTACAAAATTGTTAGAAAAGTAAATTTCACGACATGAAAAAGGTCTACTCTTTTCCTAATATCTTAACCACTCTTCGTTAAATATCCCTTAAAATCTGCTCTGCGCAACTAATTAAACTTATATATGTTCATGTAAACAATTTTGTGCTAGACTAAAACCATGACAAGAATCGGATTTATGAGCGACCTCCATCTGGACTCCAATCAGTTTGGACACTTTGAACTAAAGACACTTAAGGAGGTTTTAAAAAAAGAGAGAATTGACCATCTTCACATTGCAGGAGATCTATCTAATGACCTAACCAATATTAGTTTGCCCTTTATTGAAGACTTGGTGCAAGAACTTCCCACCTCTTTTAATCTCGGCAACCACGATATGCTGGGACTTTCTGAACAAGAGATTTCTAACTATGATTTTCAGGTCCAACAGTTTGGTCAGACCAAACTCGTCAGCTTTTCTGGATGGTATGATTACAGCTTTGTTCCAGAAAAAAGCAAGGAAGAGCATCTAAGAACCAAAAACAACTTCTGGTTTGATCGTAGATTAGATAGGGAACTGGACGATCCTAGCCTTACAGCTCATAGCCTCCTCCAGCTAGAAAAACTACTTGCTTCTTTGGATGGTCCCATTATTATTGCTCTACATTTTGTCCCCCATCAAGAATTTCTTTATGACCACCCATATTTCCAACGCTTCAACGCCTTCCTAGGTAGCCAAGCTTTTCACCAGCTCTTTGTCAAATATGGGGTGAAAGATGTCGTTTTTGGCCATCTTCATCATCGTCACCATAGCCGAGTCATTGATGGTGTTCGCTATCACATGCGTCCTTTGGGCTATGTTCGTGAATGGAAACTGACTCAAAACTTTTTTAATGACTTTCCTCAGTATAAGATTTCACAGATGTATCGTCTTCACAAGCGATATAACACTATTAAAGATTTAGAAGAATTTCTTGACTATAAGAAAAATCACCTGGCAGATGAACTGCGAGATGCTCTTATAATTCTTGATACCAAATCATAAAGACTTAAACAAAAGCAGCCCTTGAAGTGCTGCTTTTAATATTAGAAACCTGCTTATTTTCAAGCCCTCTTAAACCGACCTTTTTCTTCTAAAAAGTTTTCTTTTGAAAATATTTCTTTTAAATAATTCGTCAAACAGAAGCAAGGCCAGAATCAGAATAAAAGAAACCAAAGAATAGTTGATCAAGAGGTTGTCACCACTGATAAACGGAGGTCTAGCTAGAAGGCCATAATTTCCTCCTGTCACTTGATTGACCCCTATCAAGAAGAGATTCAACATCAAGGTATAGGCAATAATCTCGGACTTTTTTAGTAAACGTTTATCATAATGATTAAATAGATAAATCAAAGAATTAACTAAAAGTGCATAATGACCAATCAAAAATGAAAAGCTTGTAATATGTGGAAAGTCATAAGGATCAAATACAGGATAACCCAAGGCAAAAATAGCACCACTAGCTCCAAGTAAAGCAAAATACTGCTTTATCTTCCATTTATCTGGTAAGAAAATCATGGCAAACATGGCTAGTCTACAATGATAAAGAGGAAGACTGTTGGCCAAAGGAAGACGGAAGCCTATATACCAAGCATAAAGAGCCAAAAGCTGAACAAACTGAATCCACTTAAACGCTTTAACAAAGCCTGGATTGTCATGATATTTAACTGCACCATAAATGGATAAGACAACAAGGGAAATCATTAAAGCATAGGCAAGAGCCGAGATCAAAGGCGGAGCTGTCTGATTTGTCGTTAAAAATGGAATCATTTCATTCTCTCCAATCTTTTAAAAGGAATATTCTGTTTTCCTGAGCTTCTTTTAAGCGTTTAAAAAGAAGGGAAAAACCACACAGAGCTACAACTAATACTGTAGATACTAAGAGGAAATTTCCTAACATACCATAGTCACCAACTAAAGGAGGATTTTTGAGGAATCCATAGTCTCCACCAGTTAGCTGATTCACAAGGAAAATGCCAGCATTCATGCCAAAAGTTATTTCAATAATCCGACGATTGGATAAAATTTTATAATCGAACTCATTCATCAAATAAACAATGGAGTTTCCCAAAAGAGCCAAATGCCCAACTAAATAAGAAAATAAGGTAATATGCGGAAGCGGGTAAGGATCAAAAATGGGGTGAAGCAAGGCACAAATCGGTCCAAATACCCCCAATAAGGCAAAGTATTGTTTATAAGATGTTCTCCTTGGCAAGAGCAAGACTGCAAACATAGCAATCCGACAATGGTAGAAAGGCAAACTCTCAGTCAAGGGAGCCTGAGTAGCCATGTACCAACCATACAAAAGAACCAATTGGACAATCTGCAGTCCTTGAAAAATTCTTTGAAAGCTTTTTTGTTTGTAAAATCTACTTGCGCTATAGATCACAATAAATAAAGCAAGTAGCATGAGCACTAATCCCAAAGGTGTTAATACGGGCGGTTCTGTTTTTTGACTTGTAAAAAAATCTCCCATTCTCATCTCCTATTTTTAAAATTAATAATAAAGTATTTAATAGTCTTTGACTAATTTTTCAACTAATCCAAATACTGTTCTCTATCTCCTTGATAAATTTCCCAAAGGATTTCCAACTGCTCTTTTGTAGTCCGCTTAGAAGATAATTCTGGTAAAGATTGGATATCAAAAAAAGCTAACTCTTCTATTTCTGTATTAGGCTGAAAATCTCCATCCTCTATCTGACACTCGAAGACCAGTTTAGCATATTGCTTACTCTGAAATTGAAATTTATTAGTATCAAAAATTGCAAGCAGACGAGAAACTGAAACATTAAATCCCGTTTCTTCTTGGACTTCCTTGACGATATTTTCCTTAGGAGATAGGCCGACTTCACAAAAGCCGCCAGGTAAAGCCCAAGTATTCTCATTTTTCCCCTTGACCAAACAGACTTTTCCGTCTCGAACCAGTACAGCTCGGACATCAATCAAGGGAGTGGCATAAAAATCCGTTGGGCGCAACAGCTCTGTCAATTCTTTCCCATCCAAATCTGACCAATCAGCCAGGAGGTGTCCCAAAAGCTGACGGAGTTCTAAGTAACGCTCTCGATCAAATTCATCACGACTAAATGCCAGTCCAGTCTCTGTAATAGAAAGGAGACGTTGAATGGTTTTTGCAGCTTCTTTAGTTTCCATCTTCCAAATCCTCTACCAGCTTCGCCAGATTCATGGAATTGCTGCCTTTGAGAAGGATTTGGTCGGCAGGGGTCAGCTTCTCTCTGACAGCTTTGGTCATCTGTTCAAACTGGTCTTTCTCGTTATTTTTGATAAAGTAATGGACTCTTCCTGGCGGGTAGATCTCCTTGGCATAGTCATAGAGGGCTTCCATGTCTTGTCCATAAAGGAAAAGGTCGGTCACAATTTCTGGATTGAGACTGGTAATCATCGAGCCGTGCATGGACTTAGAGTCCGCTCCCAGCTCTTTCATATCTGCCAGCACCGCCAATTTTCGTCCACCTGGATTAGCCGGAATGGTCGAGAAAGTCTCAAGAATCAAGCGCATAGCTGTTGGATTGGCATTGTAGACATCCGATAAAATATCTGCGCCATTAGCAGCTTTCTTCCATTCTGTTCGATTGCGGGTCAGCTCCAGCTTAGAAAAAGCCTGAGCAATAGCTGTCTCAGATACACCCTCCTGCAGAGCTGCATAGGCCGCAATCATGGCGTTGGTTGCATTGTACTTACCAGTCACAGGCAGGTCAATCCTCTGCTCTAAAAAGTTACATTCAAAGCTCAAACTATCCTTGCGCTCTTCCAGACGCGTCAGGAAGATATCCGCATCAGGACCAAAGCGAACTAGCTTGCAGTCTGCTGGCAGAAATTCATTGACAATCTTATCCGCCGGAACAATCAAGAGACCATCTTTTCTCAAGCCGTCCGCAATCTGCATCTTGCCTTGGGCAATCTCAGCTCGGCTACCGAAAAATTCCAGATGGGCTTCTCCGACCAGAGTCACAATGCCCGTCTTAGGTTTGGCAAGTTCAGACAGGAGATGGATATCACCCAAGTGATCCTGCCCCATTTCTAAGACAAGTTTCTCTGTATCCTCAGGCATGTGAAGAACTGTGTAGGGCAGACCGATTTCGTTATTGTAATTACCTTGTGTCTTATAGGTCTTGTAGCTGGTTGCTAGTAGCTGAGCCAGCATATCCTTGGTTGTCGTTTTACCATTGGAACCTGTCACCGCCAGCACATCCACCTGCATCTTTTCCAGATAGTATTTGGCCAAGCACTGGAAGGCCTTCAGGACATCGTCAACTAAGATATAAGCCCCCTCTGCCACTGGACGCTCAGATAGGGTGGCAACAGCTCCCTGAGCAAAGGCTGTTGCGATAAAGTCATGGCCGTCACGCGCTCCCTTGAGGGGCACAAAAAGGTCACCTGACTCAATCAAACGGCTGTCAAACTCAGCATTTCTAAGTGCGACATTTTCAAACTGAGTCACATCATTTTTCGCAGATAGGACTTCTGCGATTTCATATAAATCTAATTTCATACTTCTTCCTCGTTTTTCGGTTTGCTCGCAAAAAGAAAGGACCGAAAATTTTCAGCCCCTCTATTATATCATATTTTAGATAAGATGCGCCTCTCTCTTAGCAAACGCCTCTTCAGCAAGTCTGACTAACTTCTCAATCAAGTCAGGATAGGCCAGCCCCATATTTTCCCAGAGCAGTGGATACATAGACCACTGGGTGAAACCTGGCATGGTATTGAGCTCATTTAGAAAGACCCGACCGTCTTCTGTATAGAAGAAATCACAACGAGATAGTCCTAAACCACCAATAGCACGAAAAGCTGTCTCAGCATTCTGACGCATGGTATTCACCACACCTTCAGGAAGCTGAGCCGGGATTGCCATGGTGATTTTATTGTCAATGTATTTGGCTTGATAGTCATAGAAAGCCACGTCCTTAACAACTTCCCCTGGAAGACTACTTTTGACATCAGCGTTACCAAGAAGCCCGACCTCAATCTCACGAGCTGTTACACCTTGCTCGACTAGTACCCGACTATCATATTTGAAAGCCAGTTCCAGAGAAACACGCAGTTCTTCCTGATTATCAGATTTTGAAATGCCGACACTGGAGCCCATATTAGAAGGTTTGGTGAAGACGGGATAGGACAATTTCTCTTCGATTTCCTGGATTTTTTGCTCTAGATCCTCACCATCAACCACCGCTACATAAGGTACTTGAGCAATACCTGCTGATTCCAGAACTCGCTTGGTCGTAATTTTATCCATGGCCAGGCTAGAAGATAGAATATTACAGCCGACATAAGGCATTTTGAGTACTTCTAGGAAGCCTTGAATTGAGCCATCTTCGCCCATGGGACCATGCAGGACTGGAAAGACCACTGCTCCATCTTCGTAAATATCGCTAGGCTTAATCTTCCGAGTCATGTCCACTGTGGCATTGGTCATCAGCTTCTCATCAGCCGCTGGCTTTGCTTCAAATTCCTGAGTCTTGATAAAGTCGCCCTCTTTCGTGATGAAGTATGTTTTTACAGAAAATAGATCATAATTGATAGCCCGCATAACGCTTTCTGCCGACAAGACTGATACTTCCCGCTCTGCACTACGACCACCGTACAACAAAATTAAACTTTTCTTTGCCATCTCGTCTATCCTATTCTTTAAAGATTTTATACTTGAGATTGATTCTCTTTAGACCGTTTTAGTATATCATAATTCCGATTTTTTTTGAATAGAAAAAAGATTCTTCAAGAATAGAAGAATCCTTATTTTTATAATTCTGTACGATTTTCGATTGCACGAATCAAGGTTACCTCATCCGCATACTCAATGTCGGAGCCAACTGCTAAACCACGCGCTAGTCGAGTAACTTTAATACCAGCAGGTTTCAAGACCCTTGAGATATACATAGAGGTTGCCTCTCCGTCTGCTGTCGCATTGGTCGCAACAATAACTTCTGTCACCTCACTATCCATCAGACGAGTAATCAAGCTTTTAAGATTGATATCATCCGGTCCAATACCGTTCATAGGTGAAATCAAGCCATGCAGGACATGATAAAGCCCGTGGTATTCTTGAATATTTTCCATGGCTGAGACATCTCTACTATCCTCAACAATTAAGATTGTAGATTGATCACGCGATTCGTCTCGACAAATAGCGCAGGGATCTTCATCCGTCAGATTACCACAAATTGAGCAGTAACTTAGTTCACGCTTAGCTGCCAAAAGATTTTTAGCAAATTCGTTGACATCATCATCACTCATTCCAATGGTGTAAAAGGCTAAACGTGTAGCTGTCTTGATACCGATACCAGGCAGTTTTGAGAAACTATCAATGAGCTTAGCAATAGGGGTTGGATATAACATAGCATCCTTTCTAATTCATAGGGTGTAGTTGATTATATAGATTGATAATATCCCGAGTAACGCTGTGGCTAACCGTTGATGATAGATTGGTATTATGTGGGAAAACAACCGCCACTGCGATCTTAGGATTATCACTTGGTGCATAGGCTACAACATTAGTGTTGATAGCCTGCTGACCATTATTAACAAAGGTTTCAGCCGTTCCTGTCTTAGCACTGATTGGAACTGACTCACCTTGAGAAATGGTTCTTCCTGTCGTAAAACCACTTCCCCCGTGAACCACTTGGTAGAAACCTTCCTTGATCAATTTCATATTCTCTTCAGAAATGTTCACTTGATTCAAAACCTTGGTTTCTTTCTTTTCAATCAAGTCTCCTAGGCCACCATTTTTGTCGTTAGCATAAATACCTTCAACTAAATGCGGGGCAACCCGTTTACCATTATTCGCGACTGTAGCTGCATACTGGGCTAATTGCAAAGGTGTGTAGTTATCAAACTGACCAAAAGCATTGGTCAAGTAATTAGCAAAAGTGAACTCTTTAGGAGTATAACCTTGAGATTCTGTCGGAAGGTCCACTCCCGTTTTAGCACCCAAGCCATATTCTGCAAAAGTCTCTCTCAATTTTTCCATGGAAGAGTCTAAATTCTTCAAATCCACTCCCATATTCGGAGTATAAGGTGTTCCCATCATCTTGAGGGCAACTTGCACCATATAAGTATTTGACGAATACTCTAAGGCTTCCACAGCTGTAATATCCCGATTCCCATAACTAGTAAACCATGATGTAATTGATGACGAATCCTGACCGAAGACTATTGGTTGGTCCGTCAACGTCTGGTTGCCTGAGATAGCATTATTAGCCCAGCCTGCTGTCAAAGTGGCTGCCTTAACTACTGATCCTGGTACCACGATATCTGTCACAGTTCCCAAAGAGTTCGAGCTAACATTTCCTGATTTCAAATCATGCTTAACTCCGGCCATAGCAAGAATAGCTCCAGTTTCTGGGTTCATGACAACAGCATAGGCTCCTTCAGAATAAGTGGCATTCCCTGCTGTTAATTCCGCGACAAAAGCGTTTTTTAGAATCTCATCTACACCATTTTGAAAAGCCATTTCCACAGTCAGCTTGAGATTTTTTCCCTTGCTTCCTTCAGAAATTGTGTCGATACTTTCCATATTCCCGTTCTTGTCCAGGTGGATTTCCTTAATCGCCCGTTCTCCTTGCAGGACCGACTCATATTCTTTTTCAAGATAGGAGGTTCCCACACGGTCTTTCAAAGAATAGCCCTTCTTCAAATAGGCATCTACTTCCTCAGCGGGAATACCTGCTTTTTCACTTGAAACACTACCAATAATAGAAGCTAATGGAGTGTCCAAAACCTTGCGCTCCCAGGCAGTTGAAATACTAATTCCAGTTAATTCCTTGCTACTAGACGCAATTAGAGCCACTTGTTCTGTTGATAAATCGTCCGTACGAATATTTCCCGTCTCGAAATTAGCAATCTCATTCATCTGACTAAAGAGAAAAATAGCCTTTTTTTCCTGATCACTATAGTTAAGACTAGATACATCCACACTTTCTACAGCATTATTGTAAATTTTTGATTCAGATAAGCGATTTCCATCTGAGTCAAACTTCTTCTTCTTCGGTAGCTTGGCAACTACCTCTTGGTAAACCTCTGGATCCGCTAGATAATAATCAGCAATCTGGCGTTTTTTTAAGTCTACATCTGTCACATCCACATAATCCAGTAACTTATTGGCAGTCTCTTTGATATCGGCAGCAGTCATCTTATTACTGCGAGTGAAGGAAACAACTTGTTTGGTCGCATTTTCAACCAAAGGCTTCCCAGATGCGTCATAAATTTGCCCACGAACCGAGCTTAGTTTTATCTTTGTTTGGCTAGCAGTTGCTAATTTTTTAGTATAAAAATCTTGGTTGAGGACTTGCATATAAGCCAGACGGCCAATCAAAGTCACAAATAATATAATCACCATTCCAAATAGGAGATTTAAGCGTCTCGGAATAGAATGGCTATCAAATTTTCTTTCTTTCTTAGGCATAATTTCTCTCATTCTAGTAAAAGTCTCTTCTATTCTACCACAAAAAGATAAAAAATAATCTGGGAAAGAAGCCCAGATTATAAGAGGAATGTCTCCTGATGGAGGAGAATCTTATCATTGGAAAAGGGGTAAATTCTCTTGGCTTCTTTCCAAATTCATAAGTTTTAAATGATTCCTCAAAGTAGCTCAGTGCCAGTCGGATCTTGCTTAATTTTTCCTGCCTTCATCAGACCACCCAGAGCTTTTTTGAACTGTCCCTTAGAAATACCAAAAGTGGCCTTGATATCTTCTGGAGAGGATTTATCGTTTAAGGTCATAAAGCCACCGTTGCTTTCTAGGTAGGTCAGAATCATCTGGGCATCATTTTCCAGCATCTCAAAAGAGCGAGGTTTAAGAGAAAGATTAAGAGTACGGTCTACTTCACGGAAACCAATGACCCGCGCATCTAAGACCTGCCCCAAACGTGGCTCTGTATAACGCTCACTTGGATGGATAAAACCCAGCATATTATTCTCCGGAAGGTAAACAAAGGTACCTGAAAGCTTCAGGCGATAGACAATAGCTGGCCAATTTTGATTTTGCATATTGTTATAGGCCGGACGAGCCAAACGTTGAAAGTCTTCCTGATAGGCCAGATTCCCCCAGATTCGGTCTTTCTTGTCTACACTCAGGCGTACATAGAGCTTATCACCCTTTTTGGGCCAAAGCTCCTTCAACTCAGGTAAAACATCCAGCGATACAACAATTTCCTTATCAGGAAGTCCAGTATCGACAAAGACACCCAAGTCCTTACGCACTTCAGTCACTGTTCCCCAGCCAAAGCTTTCTTGAGTTGCTGTTACATCTAGTGTTGTCAGGCGTAATTTTTGCTTCATATCAGTGTAGGCAAATCCCTTAACGGACTCGCCCAACTGATGCTCGCCTTCTTCCTTAGCTAGGGCGTAGGTCTGACCATCCTTCTGGACAAAGTAAAAACGATCGTTTTCATCTGTAACCAAACCCACAATAAAATTAGCAAGATTTGTATTCATTGATTCCTTCTTCTACCTTGCATTTTTTGAAGGGCAAGGATGTTTATGTTAAAACAACTCAGTCAGCAGTGCCAACTGAGTGTTCATTTTGATAAAATTTTAAACTTCTAAGAGTTCTTTTTCTTTGTGCGCAGTCATTTCATCAATATGCTTGACAGCGTCATCTGTTACTTTTTGAATATCTTTTTCTAAAGTCTTCAATTCGTCTTCAGTGATTTCTTTTGCTTTTTCTTGCTTCTTAGCTTCATCCATAGCATCACGACGGATATTTCGAATCGCAATCTTAGCGTTTTCGCCAATTTTTTTCACTTCTTTAGCTAGGTCGCGACGAGTTTCCTCAGTCAAAGCCGGGATAACCAAACGGATAACAGATCCATCGCTGGCTGGCGTAATACCAAGATCAGACGCATTGATAGCACGTTCGATATCTTTGAGAGAAGACTTATCAAAAGGTGTCACCAAAAGAACACGAGCTTCAGGAATAGTAATTGAAGCAATTTGGTTGAGCGGAGTCTCTACACCATAGTATTCAACACTGATACGGTCTAACAAACTTGCGTTTGCACGACCCGCACGGACAGCTCCAAATTCACGCGCCAAACTTTGATGCGAATGACTCATTCTTTCTTTTGCTTTTTCTACAATTGCATTTGCCATAAGTTTTTCATCTCCAATTTCTTATAAATTATTTGATACTGTTGTCCCGATTTGCTCTCCAAAGACAACACGTTTGATATTTCCGGCTTCATTCATGTTAAAGACAACCAAATCGATATCGTTGTCCATAGAAAGAGTAGAAGCTGTAGAATCCATGATTCGCAATCCCTTGCTGATGACATCGCGGTGGGTCAATTCGTCAAACTTAACAGCAGTCTTATCTTTCTTAGGATCCGCATTGTAGACCCCATCAACACCATTCTTAGCCATCAAAATTGCATCTGCTTCAATTTCTGCAGCACGAAGGGCGGCTGTTGTATCGGTTGAAAAGTAGGGTGACCCAATACCAGCTCCAAAAATAACAATACGTCCCTTTTGTAAATGACGGAGTGCACGACCTCGAATGTACGGCTCTGCAACTTGTTGCATAGCAATTGCAGTCTGAACGCGAGTATCAACCCCAACTCTCTGTAGAGAATCAGCCATGACCAAAGCATTCATAACAGTCCCCAACATACCAGTATAGTCAGCTTGTACACGATCCATTCCAGCTTCGGCAGCTGGTTCTCCACGCCAGAGATTGCCACCACCGATAACAAGGGCAATTTCAATTCCTAAATCGTGAACTTCCTTGATCTCTTCAGCCATTTTTTGAACGGTCTGAATATTGATACCAACACCTTTGTCACCAGCAAGAGCTTCGCCGGACAACTTGATTAGAATACGTTTATACTTGGGTTCTACCATTTTTACACTCCTTATTTTATCTGTACTATTTTACCACATTTTATGATTTTTATATAGTTAAATCTTTTAAAATTTTCTTTTTTGATAAATCGATATTCTGCTCCATCGGTAGCAAAGAAAAAGCAGCCTTGTCAGAGGATAAGACTAGCTTAATTCAAGAGATAAACAAATATGTTGGATGATTTTTTCCTTAAGACGGATATCGGCGAATAGCTTCTATCATTTCTTGGTACTTGTCAGTAGCAAAAAACCTTTCCGTAATTCCTTCTGTCTGAGTAGTCTCAAAAGCAAAAATCGGCTTTCCTTGTTTTTCGATCATCTCCAAAAAATCTAGAAACTTGTGGCCATGATTAATGTCTAGATAAAGATCGCAAGCCACACCTAACTGCTTCAACGGAATCGGTAGAACCAAACGATGCAGGCGAACATTCTCGTAAGACAAAAGACTGATCAATCGATCTGACATATCTGAGTAAGCAGCGATATGGAAAAGACAATCTGGTAAAGCTTGAATCAATTCTTTGATGCACTCCAAAGAATCACTGTTGGTCAAGGTCAATAATTCTTTCTTGTAGACTTGGACCAGGTCTTGGCCTTGATTTTCTACACCTTTCAGTACCTTGCTCGCAATGATAGCTGTCCAATCAAGGTCATTATAAAACCACCAAACTTCCCTCAGTCTCATATTTGTTAGAAGATTCCATGGTTTTAGAGCGGAAATATAGTGAATAATAGCTGGCAGAGGAGACAGAGGAATGTCGAAGACAAAATCATGTCCATACTGAGCAGCTCCCATATCAAAACCGATTTGGAAATTATAGCTATCCTCTAGCTCTAAGTACTGTCCCTCAAAGAGCATATTTAAAATACTCTGATCTCCTTCCAAGACCCTTTCAATTTCCCTGTCAGTCAACTCAACTAATTGCTGAGAAATATTTTCCCTCCGCCAACGTTCGTTATTTATAAGCATGACTCCAGAATTAAAGCCAATCCCCAAACCAAAGGTAGCTCTTACTGCTGCGATATAGTAATCTTCCAGATCCAAATCAAATAAGTGATCCAAGTTTTGAGTGACAACCAAGTCGCAATCAAGGTAAAGAGCTCGATCAGCCTTCACATACTCTGGAATAAAATAACGAGCATAGGCCATGTAGTTAATATGAGAGTAGGTTGATTCTTCCCACTTCATCCTTAAATCATCTCGTAAAAGCTTGATATCAAGTAAATTATTTCCTGTCCCTTTTACTTTTTTTCGAGTATTAATGAACCATTCTTGTGGTATATCTTGATTAAAAACATAGATAAGCAGATCTTCATGGTAGCAACATAAAGATTTTATAGTTGTCTCAATTTGACGAATATAACCATAATCTCCTGCTAAAACAATACTTTTCATCTAATTCATCATTCCCCTATTTGCTAGTCTTATTATAGTATCTACATTATAGCGAATTCGCTTGTTTAATTCAAACACTCCATAAGTACACGGAGCTTTCAACAAATTTTGCCTTGATTGAAGTAAGATACCTCAACAACCTTTCTATTCATCCTAATTTAAGTATGAAATCTTCACTACTCTCCTTCACGTCTCGATTATCAACTATCTGCCTCTATTAAAATCAGCCCTATCATCAGATAGGGCCGATTTATCTATTACTTAATTTATTTTTCAGCGATTTCTTGCCGACGGGCTTGTCTTTTCTCACGCTTAGCTAGTAAAGGTAAAATAATTCCCAAACTAATCAGAACAAGAGGAGTCAAAACATTAGTCAAGAGAGAGAATTTCCAACCAGCTGGATCTTGAGCATAATCCACTTTTGGAACCATCCCCAGAATACAAGCGAAAGCTGTAAAGAGGAAGCACCAAGCTCCAATAACAAAGCCAACTTTAGGATTTTTTGTTAATTTATACTCCGCATTTTTGTACTTCTTCCAAGCCTTGTTTAACAACATATAGGCAAGGAAAACCCAGAGATAACGCATTGGCATAACGATAGAGTTAAGATTGGTCATCCATTTAACCAAACCATCAATTTCTTTTATTCCAAAGATTGGCAGGATAATCAAGAGACTCACCAAAATCCCTGTTAAGATATAACCATTAATCAATACACCTTTTGAAGTGCGTTTACGCAACCAGCTTGGAACAAATTCAGCATCAGCATTATTAAGTAAAATCTGCAGAGGTGCATCGATAGAGAATGCCAGGGCAGCAATTTGTCCGACCATATTTGTCAAGGCGTAAATTACAACCAAAAGATTACCTACACCCCAGTAATTTCCAAGTTTTTGGAAGGCTTGGTAAGCACCATTACGCATCAAATCGTCTGGAATATTACTTCCATCAAATAGCATCCCCATAGCTAGAGACCCTAAAATAGCAGAAGCTCCAACCATAACAGCCATGACAATCATCCCCTTTGGAAATTCCTTTGCGGGATTGCGGGTTTGGTTAACATAAGGGGAAATTTTCTCAGCTCCACCAACCGCAAAGACCAAGAGGGAAATTGTAGTAAAATATGAAAAGTCAAAATTAGGAATATAGGTACTAAGCTTATCCATATTAGCCGTTGCAAATTGCATATCAGGCTTGATAAAAGGCGCACCTACAGCTAAAAGAACAAAAAGGATAGACATGATGAGCATAGCACTTCCTGCTAGACCACCAATTACCTTGAGGGTTGACAGTCCCTTGGTAGACAAGTAGAGAAAGGCTCCGAAAATTAGCAAACTCAAAATCACGATCCAATGAATGTCGAGATTACTTAAAAAATTACCATTCCCTTGAAGAGCCCAACCAAGTGGGATCAAAACTCCTTGAGGCTTTTGCGCCAAGTAGGGAATATGCACTACCCAATAGGTCCAGGCAGCAAAATAAGCCAAGCGCTTGGTAGAAGTCTTCTCAACCCAGTCACTGACACCTCCCCCACTTTCCTTAAATGTAGAACCCAGTTGTCCTACAATCAGTGCATAAGGAATGAAGTATAGAGCTAGGATAAGAATCCAGGAAACAATAACAGAGATTCCTTGCTGGGAATAGTTATTGACGACATTTCCAAGCCCCCAAACCATATTAAAGGCAATCAGGGACACCATCAGCCAAGTAAGCTGATTCTGATCTTTTTTCATCGCATCGTCTCCTTTTTATATAAATAAATTGTTTCACCATATTATATCATGTTTATCTGGACTTGTAACTAGGCTTATTGGGAGAACAGCCAGTTTTAGCATGATATTTCTTAGCCTCTCTTATACATTTAGTCTGCTAACATTGTTAAAATTTGAATAAACTTTCATGCACCAAGTAAAATATTTTGATTTTTCTCTAGAAAAAAACTCTGGTAAAACCAGAGTTTTTTATTATTTTTAAAGTGAGTTTACATCAACCTTGATACCAGGTCCTTGAGTAGTTGTGATTGTCAAGCTAGTTACGTAAGTTCCTTTAGCTGTAGCAGGTTTTGCTTTTTGGATAACTTCGTTGAAAGCTTTGAAGTTTTCAGCCAATTTATCAGCGTCAAATGAAACTTTACCGATGATAGCTTGTACGATACCTGCACGGTCCGCACGGTAAGTGATTTTACCACCTTTAGACTCTTCAACTGCTTTAGCAACATCCATAGTTACAGTACCAGTTTTAGGGTTTGGCATCAAGTTACGAGGTCCTAGGACACGTCCAAGACGTCCAACAAGAGCCATCATGTCAGGTGTAGCGATAACTACATCGAAGTCCAACCAACCGTCGTTGATTTTAGCAACGAGGTCATCTTCACCAACGAAGTCTGCACCAGCAGCTTTTGCTTCTTCTGCTTTAGCACCACGTGCGAAAACAAGAACGCGAGCTGTTTTACCAGTACCGTTTGGCAATACCATTGCACCACGGATTTGTTGGTCAGCTTTTTTAACGTCAATGTTCAAGTTGTATGCAACTTCTACAGTTGCGTCAAATTTTGCAAAGTTAGTTTCTTTTGCAAGAGCTACAGCTTCTTCTACGCTGTATGCTTTTGTGCTGTCGATTTTTTCAAGAGCAGCACGAAGTTGTTTGCTTTTTTTAGCCATTTTATCTTTCTCCTTGTAATGTGGTCATATCGATTTTCATCTCCCACGTCACTCGTCTCATGATCAAGTGTATTGCGGGCAAATAGGATTATTACTATTAGTCAGTAACAGTGAATCCCATAGAACGAGCAGTACCTTCGATCATACGCATTGCAGACTCAATGTTTGCTGCGTTCAAATCTGGCATCTTAGTTTCAGCAATTTCTTGTACTTGTGCACGAGTAACAGTTGCAACTTTTGTTTTGTTAGGTGTACCTGAACCTTTTTCAACACCTGCAGCTTTTTTCAAAAGAACAGCAGCTGGTGGAGTTTTAGTAACGAAAGTAAATGATTTGTCTTCGTATACTGAGATAACAACTGGGATGATCATACCAGCTTGATCAGCTGTACGAGCGTTGAACTCTTTAGTGAATCCCATGATGTTGATACCGGCTTGACCAAGCGCAGGACCAACTGGTGGAGCTGGAGTAGCTTTACCAGCAGGGATTTGCAATTTTACAAGTTTTTCGACTTTTTTAGCCATTTTAAATCCTCCTTTGTGGTTAGGCGGTAGAATTTACTCAATAAAACTTGAGCATTACCTCCCACAAGCATGCTTATCGCATACCTTTCTATTATACACTAAAGAATTGAAAATGCAAGGATAATTCTCTTCTTTTTTAACTTTTTTTGTGATAAAATATAGCTATGATGTTATTAAGAATTGCTTCCGTTTTATTTATTTTTTTAACTATTGCTTTATCTATTATTTTAATAAAATTTTTACGATTAAAACGCTTTGGTCTTAACTTTGCAGATCTAGCCTTCCCAATGTTCTTTTTGGAATTCTATATTATTTCTGACCGAGCATACTACCATAGCATGTTGCCACAGCTGGTACTGGCTTTATCTGCCTTGGCGATCGGAATTACGGTCTATTTTCTCAAGAAAAAGCAGACTTTCTACTATCCAAAATTCTTAAAATTTTTTTGGCGGGCTGGCTTTATGTTGACATTCTTTTTATACCTGGCAATGGTCATTGGCCTCTTTTTATCAAAATAAATGAAGTTGGAAAATCCCAACTTCATTTTATTTACGTTTTTTGCATAGAGCTACTGCCTTGTTAGTTAGAAATTGAAAGAACCATATCAGTCTTTCCAAAAGTAATGAAAGCAAGACAGTCATTAGAATTGCTTCGATTGAAAGGCCACTTAAATTGAAGATGCGAGGTAAAAGCAAAGCAGCAAGACTCATCCCTGTAATATTCAGGAGCATAATGCCAATCTTAATGCGATTAAGAGGTCGAATAAGCTTGTACATTATGATAAAGCCTACCACTGCGAGAAGAATAATCGAACTTGTACTGATTTCCTTAGGAGAGAGTCCAAGCCAATGACCACAATATACTGCCACTAAAACCGCTAGATAATCTACAATTGCAGCTGGCAAGGCATTTTTCAAAACCGTCTCTAAAAAACGTCCTCTAATCCGTGCCTTATTGGGTTCTAAAGCCAGCAAGAATCCGGGTATCCCAATTGTAAAACCACTGATCAAGGACATCTGCGAAGCTTGCAAAGGATATGTGAAAGCAAATATGGTCGAAGTCAGGGCTAGTAAGATAGAAAATATATTTTTAACTAGAAAAAGACTGGCCGATCTCTGAATATTATTAACTACACGCCGTCCTTCTGCAACGATGTGGGGCATATGTGAGAAATCTGAGTCCAGCAAGACCACTTGCGCTATCCGCTTGGTTGCATCATTCCCAGATTCCATCGCGATACTACAATCAGCCTTTTTCATGGCAAGAATGTCATTGACACCGTCGCCTGTCATGGCAACATTATGCCCATGACCTTGTAATGCCTGAATCAATTTTTGCTTCTGTTCTGGACTAACTCGACCAAAGACCGTATACGTTTCTGCAGCTTGAATGATCTTTTGATCCGAATCCAAACTTCTAGCATCGACATAGTTTGCTGCATGTGGAATATTTGCCTTCTTAGCAACTGCGGCTACTGTAATAGGATTATCTCCTGAGATGACCTTAACTGTCACACCTTGTCTTTCAAAATATGAAAAAGTCTCTGTAGCATTCTCTCGGACAGGATTTTCCAAAAGGATAAACAGAAGCGGGCTAACAGGCGCCTCCAAGCTAGCTTCCAAGTTTGAGCCCTCATAGAGACCAAACACTAGCACTCGGCTCCCTTCTTCTGCTGCATCCTGAAAATATGATTGATAATTTTCTAAATCTTGTCGAAGGACATACTCTGGAGCTCCTAAAACAAAGGTCCCTTGGTCAAACGATACTGCTGCGTATTTGTTTTTAGAGCTAAAAGGGTACTGCCGTTTAATAGACCAGGCTTGTCCACTTTTTTCAATCCTAGGACAAGCACGCAAGGTTTCAATTGTATCGTTGGTGTCCTGACTAGCCTCAAGATAGTGACTCAGTGCTTCCAAGGCAACTTCTTTTTGATCCCCTACTGGAATCAACTGACTTACTGTCATGCTATTTTCTGTGATGGTCCCCGTCTTATCTACACAAAGGACATCTACACGCGACAGAGTCTCAATTCCCTTCATACTGTTTAGAAGAACCTGCTGTTTTGCTAGGCGAACAGCCCCTAGAACTAGGGCAAGTGTCATCAGTAGATAGAGTCCCTCCGGAATCATTCCCACAATAGCACCGACTGTTGAGGTCACACTGACTTGCAAAGTTTCTTGATTACTGATAAAACTGCGGAAGAAAAGCAAGAGTCCTAAAGGAATAATCAATATCCCAATGATCTGCACTAGGCGATTGACAGCATGAACCATCTTGGATTCTTCTACACCGCTTATTTCTTTGGCTTCTTTAGCTAGCTGGTTTATGTAAGCCTGGTCTCCTACTTTGTCCAGTCGAGCATAGGCTTGACCAGCAACTACGAAGCTACCAGACAGGACCTCATCTCCCGGATTTTTTTCAATTTCATCAGCCTCACCCGTCAGCTGGGATTCATTTACTTTCAAACTTCCTGATAGAATCTGTCCATCGGCGTAAATCTGATTTCCAGCAGAAAATTTAACAATATCATCTTGAACAAGTTCTTCGACAGAGAGCACCTGCTCTTCTCCATCTCGAATCACATTGGCTGAGAAAGTGTGTAAGAGTTTCATTTGGTTAAGAACTTTTCTAGCCCTAAATTCCTGAAAAATCCCAATCAAGGAATTAATGACAACGATGGGAACAAAGAGGAGATTATTCCATGACTGAACTAGGACCAAGAGAATGGCCAGTACAAGAAAAATAAAATTAAAATAGGTAAAAATATTGGACCGAACAATCTGCCAGGTCGTTCTTTCTGTAGAGATGGTAACCTGATTAGTCAGACCTTTTTGGCGACGTTCTTCAACTTGTGCTTGACTAAGTCCTTGAAATTGATTCTGATGCATAGAGTTTTCCTTATTGAATTCGCTTTACTTATTGTAGCAAAAACAGGGCAACATTTCTTCAGACTTTAGGCTGAAGTATGGATATTTAAAATTGCCCTTGTAAAATAGAATTACATTTTCATTCGTGAATTTCCAGAGGTAGGCCATCCGGATCAAAGAAGAAAGCCATCTTACGACCGTCGAAGTCGTCATAGCGCAACTCTGTATGAGGAATCTCCAAACGGTCAAATTCCGCTAAGTATTCTTCGACATTTGTCACTCGGAAGGCCAGGTGTCGCAGACCTGTATGCTCAGGATGCGGCAAGGCTGGCCGCTTGGGTGCTTCTTTCTTGATGAAAATCTCTAGAGTTAGATTTCCCTTGCGGACATTAAAGAGAATATCCTGCTTATCTGGCCGGTGGTGCTCATCCAGCTGCTCAAAGCCCAGCTTGTCTACATAAAACTCTCTGGTCTTGGCATAATCATGACCGATAATAGCTATGTGGTGAATAGTGTCCAGTTTCATACCTTCTTTCCTTTCCGTTGAGTGAGTAGAGAAAATCTGCCGGCTGGTTGCTGGCAGATTTATTTTTATAGAATGATTTTCTTGCTAACAGACTAGTGAAATTAGAATCAATTCGTCTGCAAAACCTTTCTCGGCTTGGTTCCTTCGGCCGGTCCGATAACACCAGCTGCTTCTAGCTCTTCCATGAGTCGAGTAGCCCGGTTAAAGCCGACCGAGAGTCGACGCTGAATCATAGAAGCGCTGGCCTTCTGAGTCTCGATGACCAAGGCCTTGGCTTCTTCAAAGAGCGGATCGCCTCCATCATCGCCCCCACCAGACTCCATATCGCTTTCAGATACTTCGCCTGGATCAAAGCTATCGTCATAGTCAGCTTCAGCTTGATTCTTGACAAAGGCTACAATTCGCTCCACATCTTCATCTGAGATAAAGGAGCCCTGCAAACGAACCGGATGGTTTTCATCAATTGGCTTAAAGAGCATATCTCCTCGACCCAAGAGCTTTTCTGCTCCATTTTCATCCAGAATGGTCCGGCTGTCTGTCCCGCTAGACACGGCAAAGGCAATCCGAGATGGCACATTAGCCTTGATCAGACCCGAAATAACGTCTACTGATGGTCGCTGGGTAGCCAAAATCATGTGAATTCCAGCGGCACGCGCCTTTTGTCCCAGACGAATAATAGCGTCTTCTACTTCCTTGCTGGCTACCATCATAAGGTCAGCTAGCTCATCCACGATGACAACGATTAAAGGCAGAGGCACCTGCTTGTACTCCGACTGAGCATTGTACTCGGCTACTTTAGCATTGTAGCCGGCAATATTACGAGCACCAACTTTGGAGAAGAGTTCATAGCGGTTTTCCATCTCATCCACGACCTTTTGCAATGCGCGGCTAGCCTTGCGAGGGTTGGTCACAACGGGGATAAGCAAGTGGGGAATGTCATTATAAACGGACAGCTCCACCATCTTAGGATCCACCATCATAAACTTGACTTCATCCGGTCTGGCCTTCATGAGAATGCTGGCTATAATACCGTTAACAGCTACTGATTTACCAGATCCAGTAGAACCCGCTACCAAGAGGTGAGGCATCTTAGCCAAGTCAAAGGAGCGAACAGATCCGTTGACAGCCTTACCAAGTGGGATTTCCAGGAGCTTGCTGGCATCCGTCTTCGACTGTTCCCAGAGCTCTCGGAAGGTTACAGTTGCAATTTCAGAGTTGGGCACTTCGATTCCGACAAGAGATTTTCCAGGAATCGGCGCCTCAATCCGCACATCCTTAGCAGCCAAAGCTAGAGCTAAGTCATCAGCCAGATTGGAAATCCGATTGACCCTGACACCAACAGCTGGCTTAACCTCGTACTTGGTGACGGAAGGGCCGATTTCAGCCCGCTCAACAGTAGCCTTGATGCCAAAACTCGCAAAAGTTTCTTCCAAGATCTTGATGTTTTCACGAACAATCCGCTTCTCTTTAGACTGGTTTTTAGGTTTATCGGGCGCAAAGAGGTTGATGGTCGGTAGCTTATAATCCAAACTTTCTTTGGCTGTGAAGTCTACCTCAACATCTGTGTCCGCGTCTGCTTCTTCTGACTCCTGTTTAATTTTGAAATCTTGAGTATCTTCAAGTTCAAATTCTCCCAAATCTTCATATTCCTCTGTTTCAATGGCAACAGGAGTTCTTGCCTGATTTTCATCATCCAAAATTTCCCCTGTTCCCAAATCGATTTCAGGCCCTTCTTGCTCCACTTCAATCGCCTGCATTGCTTCTAAAGCAGCCTGTTCTTCTTTTTCAATAAAACGCTGTTGTCGCTTTTCTTCACGTTTTTCACTAAGATGGTGGAATGTTTCAACCAGCTTTTCAGAAATATCGTAAATGGTCCAAGGACTGATTAGTAGAGCACCTACTAAAATAAAGAGAATACCAATAAAGTAAGAACCAAAATTTGAAAAGAGAAAAGAGATGGGTAAGTGTAAGAGTGATCCTAATAAACCACCACCAGCAAATGAACTAACTTTAAATGCAGTTAAATCAGAAAAAATTCTGGCTAAAGTGCTGGACAAGACTTGACCTTTGAGTGATAAGACATCTACAAAGTAAGCTTGATAGATTAGAAGTAAACCAACAAAAATGCTAATAAAACCTGAAATCAGACCTTCGCGCTTGCTTAACCATTTGAAAAAGAAAAGATAAATCAAAGTCGCTACAATTGCTAAGTACGCTAAGCTACCAACTACTAATCGAATCAGATTGTAAATAGTCACCCCAAAAACACCTAGTTTTAAGGCAGCAAAAAGAAGAATGAAGGCCAAGCCAAAACTCAGTAACATCCTTTTAATAGCTCTTTGTCTTTCTAATTCTGCTTTTGTTGGCCGACGTGTTGTTCGGCCTTTTTTCGTATTTTTACTATTTGCCATAACCTTTATTATACCACAATAACTATTGACAAGAAACGATAAATTTTACGCTTTGACACACTTAATCTTCACCTTTAATACTTCTTACGAAAAGAAAAAAACCAGCTTAGCTGGCTTTGGATTTTAAAAGATCAAGTCTTCTTTTAGTCTTGGGTTGCTCCCTCTTCTGGCATAACGAACCAGCAAACTGCATAAGCAAGAACCCCTGTTCCAAGAGCACACACTGAAATAATCCACAGTACGCGAACAAGTGTAGGATCTATGTTAAAATATTTAGCTAAACCAGCACAAACACCAGCAATTTTTTGATTCTTAGTATCTCGTGTAAGTCTTTTCTCCATGGAAAGTGCTCCTATTAATTTTTATTTTTTTCATTTTACCATAATCTTCTTGTATGCACAACCTCTCAGGTAAAGATAGGAACTAGCATCACATCGCCTTACATTAGATTCTAATTAGACTCTTACCCCTGTCATCAAAAATCTCACACTCTCCTTCCCTAAATAGCGTCAGAAAGATTTTAGGAATAAAACAAAAATAATGACCAACTAAATAAAAGTCCTAGTGATTAGCTGGATTTCACAATCGTAATTTTTCGATAATATGTTTCCAATCTAGTATTCTAAACATTATTTTGTTAAACTTGATGAATAAAAAGATAAAGGAGTTGCTTATGAGAGCTGGCATACTTATCTATCATCCCAAACTAAATAGCATTCTGACCATTTATCGATATAAAAATGGACAATGCTACTATGTCCTTCAAGGTGGGCAAATTGAAGAGAGTGAGAGTCCAATCGAAGCGGCTATAAGAGAAATCAAAGAAGAAGTCCAGCTTACGTTTAAGCCAGAAGACCTAAAACCTGCCTTCTCTTATGACTCTGACGATAATCAACACATTTATTTCTGGACAATCTATACGGGCTTAGAAAACTTAACGATAAGTGGTGAGGAAAAGGAACGCAGTCATTCTCAAAACCTATATGAAGCTAGGTGGATCAGTCTTTCTGACTTTCCCCATCTCCCATTCAGACCAAAAGACTTGCAAGTAAGAATTCTCTCTTTTTTCACAAGATTTGAAAATCGTTGATCTTTATAGTAAAATGTGAGTAGTTTCTATTTCAGAAAGGATCATGATGAAAAAATTATTAATTTTGGGTCTTTCAGCTAGTCTTTTGTTAGCAGGCTGTACTAGTATCCAACGCGTCTTGCGGGGCGATGAATATGTAGACTCTAGTTTAGCAGCTAGTGCAAGCAGTGCTGAAGCTAGCAAAAAAGAAGCTGAAACCAAGGAAGCATTGACAAATAAGAATGCCAGCTTCCCTCAACTATCAACCAAAGTTGCCAAAGATGAAGCGAAAGTTAAAATCGTAACGACAGCTGGTGATATCACTCTCAAACTCTTTCCCAAATATGCACCTCTAGCAGTTGAAAATTTTCTAACTCATGCTAAAGAAGGCTATTATGATGGAGTTATCTTCCATCGCGTCATCAAGGGATTCATGATTCAAGGTGGTGACCCTAAAGGAAACGGTACAGGTGGGGAGTCAATATGGTATGGAAAGAACAAACAAATTGACTCAGGAAAGGGCTTTAAGAATGAAACTTCTGCCTACCTATACAACCTCCGCGGGGCTCTATCTATGGCCAATGCAGCATCTGATAATACTAACGGCAGTCAATTCTTTATCAACCAAAACCAGACAGACAGCTCAAGCAAATTATCTAAAAGCAAATATCCAGAACAAATTATTAAAGCTTATAAGAAAGGTGGAAATCCATCTTTAGATGGTGATTATACAGTCTTTGGCCAAGTTATAGACGGCATGGATATTGTTGATAAGATTGCTGAAAGCGAAACTGATGAAAACAATAAACCTAAAAACGAGATCAAGATTCAAAAGATCGAAGTGATCAAGGATTACAACTTTAAAAAATAATCCTCTAGTTTAACAAAGAAAGGAATAAATTCATATGATTATTTGGGGTTACAAAGGCTATAAAAAAGAACTAGGACATACTCAGTCTGCTATCCAATGTGGAAACTGTCAACAAACTGCTCCTTGGGATCTTATTGAAACAGGTCGGAAGTTTTCCCTCTACTGGATTCCTCTCATCCCTTATGGAAGAAAATATTATGTACTCTGCCCTGTCTGCGAATATGGCAAAGAGATTGAAAAACAAGATATTAATGAATATTTAAATTATTAAGTTCAAAAAGAGGTTGGTCAGTATATGACCAGCCTCTTTCTCTTTTATCTAAAAAACAAAATACTTTTTCTACAGAAAAAAATCTTTATGTCAATTGATTGAAGTCCCAAATCTGATCCATCCAACCTTCGTAGAAATCAGGCTCATGGCAGACCATGAGGATGCTTCCCTTGTATTCTTTCAGAGCTCGTTTTAGTTCCTCCTTGGCATCAACATCTAGGTGATTGGTCGGCTCGTCAAGCACCAGAACATTATTTTCTCGATTCATGAGGAGACAAAGGCGGACCTTAGCTTGCTCCCCACCTGAAAGAACCTGAATCTGGCTCTCGATGTGCTTAGAAGTCAAGCCACATCTAGCTAGAGCCGCTCGCACTTCAGCCTGATTGAGGGACGGAAAAGCGTTCCAGACTGCTTCCAGCGGTGTCTGACGATTGCCACCTTCAACTTCCTGCTCGAAATAGCCCAACTCCAGATAGTCCCCGCGCTCAACTTGACCTGCGATAGGTGGGATAATACCAAGCAGACTCTTGAGTAGGGTTGTTTTCCCAATCCCGTTTGCCCCGATAATCGCTACCTTCTGATTGCGTTCAAAAGTCAGATTAAGGGGCTGAGTTAGCGGACGGTCGTAACCAATCTGCAAATCCTTGGCTTGGAAGATAAAGCGACCAGGTGTCCGGGCAGGTTTGAAGTCAAAGGAAGGCTTAGGCTTTTCACTTTGCAGCTCAATAATGTCCATCTTATCCAGCTTTTTCTGGCGGGACATCGCCATATTACGGGTTGCCACGCGAGCTTTATTACGGGCCACAAAGTCCTTGAGGTCCGCAATTTCCTTCTGCTGGCGCTCGTAGGCTGCTTCCAGCTGAGATTTTTTCATCTCATAGACCTCTAGGAACTGGTAATAATCACCAGAATAACGGGTCAGTTGCTGATTTTCTACATGATAGACGATATTGATCACGTCATTCAGGAAAGGAATATCATGCGAGATGAGAACAAAGGCATTTTCATAGTTTTGGAGATAGCGCTTAAGCCAGTCAATATGCTCCGCATCCAGATAGTTGGTCGGCTCGTCCAAAAGCAGGATATCAGGTTTTTCCAGAAGTAGCTTAGCCAAGAGAACCTTGGTACGTTGCCCACCAGATAGCTCCGTCACATCACTCTCCATACCATAGTCCATAACACCTAGTGCCCGCGCAACTTCGTCAATCTTAGCATCTAGGGTATAGAAATCTCGACTCTCCAAGCGGTCCTGCAGCTCACCCACTTCTTCCATAAGGGCATCAACATCGGCTCCTTCTTCTGCCATGCTCATATAGATTTCATTGATGCGGCTTTCTGTCTTGAAAAGTTCGTCAAAGGCTGTGCGCAAAACATCACGGACAGTCTGACCTTTTTCTAGAACAGCATGCTGATCCAGATAGCCAGCAGTCACATACTTGGACCACTCGACCTTACCTTCGTCCGGTAGCATTTTACCCGTCACAATGCTCATAAAGGTTGATTTCCCCTCGCCATTAGCACCAACAAGGCCAATGTGCTCACCCTTGAGCAAGCGGAAAGATACATCCTCAAAAATAGCCCGGTCACCAAAACCGTGGCTAAGATTTTTTACTTCTAAAATACTCATCTTTTTCTCCTCTATCATTGATTGCAACTTCTTGATTATACCATCAAAAGGGATTTTTTGGCAAGAATAGAAAAAGACCGACTAGGTCGATCTTACTCTAGATTAACTCTTTTAAAAACTGAATCAGGGTTTCTGCCGAGCGTTTACCAGCTTCAAGAATAAATTCATCAAAAGTGACATTTGCATCATGACTAGCCGTGTCGCTCATTGCCCGTATGACCATAAAAGGCAGGCCAATCGAATGTGTGGCTTGAGCAATAGCTGCACCTTCCATCTCGACAGCCAAGACATCTGGAAAATGTTCCTTGATACGATCAATCTTTTCTTGACCAGCAACAAAGCTATCACCTGTCGCAATCAAACCTACCCTTGCCTTTTGATGGGTCTTGTCTAAAATTTTCTTCATTTCAGAGACCAGATAGCGACTAGCCTCAAAATAGAGTGGCTGGCGAGCCATCTGACCATAGTCATAGCCGAAGGCTGTCACGTCCACATCATGGTAGACCAGACGATCTGCGACCACCACATCACCGATAGCCAGACCTTCAGCCACCGCTCCAGCTGAGCCTGTATTAATGACAGCAGTAACCTTGAAATCATTGACCAGAACAGCCACACTCATTGCAGACATGACCTTTCCAATTCCGCTCTCAACCAAGACTACTTCATGACGGCCGATAGAACCCGTATGATAGACATGTCCCAATCGAAGATGCTTTTCTGGATTTTCTAAATGCTCCAGCAATACTTTTAACTCTTCGGGCATAGCCGCGATAATTCCAATTTTCATTATTTCCAACCTTTTCTAAAAAAGCGAAAGCCTTAGGCTTATCGCTTATTTTTATAGCCAAATAATGGCTGCAATCAAAACCACCAACAGGAGAATAATCCACAACAAAATTTTATTGAGTTTAGCTTGAAAGACCCCTCGCTTCTGATTTTCAATGCGTCGGCTTTTCACAACTTCCCGATCAACTTCAATTTGCATGGTGTCCTGATTAAACTCTCCTTGCGGTGTAGCATAACCAAATCTTCCTTGATCAGTTCTAATTATCTTAGTTTCCTCATCATCCACGAGAGGAGGATCCGATATGACTTCACCACGGTTAGCCCGCTCGATGATTTCATCAGTTAATAAAGGTCTTCCCATAGGTTTTCCCCCTATCTTTGATTTTCCTGCATTTCCCAATATTGAAGAGCCATGATGGTCTTGGCATCGCAGATGTCACCGTTTTGCAGCAACTGATGTGCCTCCTCCAGACTGACTTCAAAAAGTTGCAAGGTTTCATCTTCGTCCTGAGGACGAGGATTTTCTACTTTTGTCAATTGGCTAGCTTTATATAGCTTAATCTTTTCATTGCAAAAACCAATAGCAGAATAAAAATCATAAACTAGCTCTAGCTGACCCGTGTAACCAGTTTCTTCTTCTAATTCTCGCAGGGCAGCTGCATGCGGATCAGCATTTTCTCCCACTTCTAGCTTACCAGCTGGAATTTCATAAGAAGTTGCCTCAATGGCCTTGCGATACTGCTTAACGAGAATCAACTTGTTTTCTGGAGTAAGGGCAATCACAGCCACTGCTCCGTTATGAAAAATCAAATCCCGTTGGGCTTGGCCTTTCCCTTCTGGTAGCTCTACCTGGTCCTGAACCACTTTAAAAATCGGTCCCTGATAAATCTCCGTCCGTTGGACAGTTTTTTCTTCAAATTCCATGACTAAACCTACTTATTTTGAGGGTGATGAGGAAGACGCTTAGCATAATCTTCCTTATTGATCTGACGGCCACGTCCCAGAGCAATGGCATCTGCTGGCACATCCTTCGTGATAGTAGAACCCGCACCAACCAATGAGTTGTCACCCAGCTCAACTGGGGCGATAATGGTCGAGTTGGAACCAACAAAGACATTATCACCGATGATAGTCTTGTATTTCTTCTGACCATCATAATTAACCGTAATCGTACCTGCACCAAAGTTTACATTAGCACCAACTTCAGAGTTTCCAATGTAGGTCAAATGACCAGCCTTGGTATTTTCTCCAATTGACGATCCTTTAACTTCTACAAAGTTGCCAACATGGACATCCTTGGCCAGACTAGAACCTGGACGAATGTGAGCGTAAGGCCCGACCGTCACTCCATCTGCCACACTTGACTCCTCAATCATAGAGCTGGTAATAACGGTCCGTTCTCCAATAACAGAGTCCACGATATAGGTACCATTAGTCAGAATAGTCTCTGCCCCAATTTTGGTTTGACCTTTCAGGGTCACATTTGCTTCAACTTGAACCTCTGGCGCGATTTCCACATCCACATCGATATAGGTCGCATCTGGATTGACAAAGCTGACACCGTTGACCATATGCTGCTGGTTAATCCGACGGCGCATAACACTCTCAGCTGTAGCAAGGGCCACGCGGTCATTAACCCCTAGACTTTCATCAAAGTCTTTGAGCGTATAAGCACCGACTTTTTCACCATTTTCACGGAAAATACCAATCACATCTGTGATATAGTATTCGCCCTGAGCATTATTAGTATTGATATTTTTGAGGGCTTCAAAGAGTCGAGCATTGTCAAAGACGTAAGTCCCAGTATTGATTTCCTTGATCTGCTGCTCAAAGTCAGAAGCGTCCTTCTGCTCAACAATTTTCAAGACTTCTCCGTGCTGGTTGCGAACGATACGGCCGTAGCCAAAAGGATTGTCTGCTTCTGCTGTCAAAATGGTCGCAACATTCTTGTGGTTGATATGGAAGTCAATCAGGTTTTTCAAGCTTTCTCCTGTAATCAGGGGAGTGTCGCCAGCAATGACTAGCGTCTGACCCGTCAGATTTTCCAAAACAGGCTCTGCCATCATAACGGCATGTCCCGTTCCCAGTTGCTCAGTCTGACGAACAAACTCAGTCTGACCTGCCAAGACTTGCTCCACCAGCTCGGCCTTGTGACCGATAACTGTCACGGTCTTTTCTGGATTAATGGCATTGACACTGCGGAAAACGTGCTCTAGCATAGAAATTCCTGCCACCTTGTGCAGTACCTTTGGTAAATCCGACTTCATGCGAGTACCTTTACCCGCAGCCAAAATAATCGCGTAATTTGTCATAAAACAACTCTTTTCTGTAAGATAGTACCATTATTATACCACTAAAAGAAAATTTTTAAAAATACTATGCGAATTCAAAATAAACACTACTCTTCATTCAAGGGATAGACCTTGCGAAATTCTTCTAAGACGACACCTGTTTCTTGAGAAAACTCTAAGCCAGCTTCCGCCAGGCACTCTGTGAAGAATGCCTCATGGACTTGTTGCCAGTAGGCCAAGGATTTGTCTCCTTCTCCTTCCTTAAAGGCATGATCAGCTGAAACCTCATTAAAAGGCAGCACAGAGACTTTGGTGATTTCAACGATACAGACTGCCCTATCCTGACTGTCTAAAATGACATCAAAGCTTCCTGCCTGTGGCAAGGGCTCATTTTCAAGCTTATAGAGCTCATAAGCCGATGCAGTCGCTGTCTTCTCACCACGTAGCACTAAGTCGGCAAGCTCATCTGCCATTGCACCGAAGGACCAGGCGTCAATCACATCTCCAATCTCTGGATTGATTTTCTTGTATGCCTGCCACATTGCTTTTGGGGTCATCTTTTTTCCTGACTTTCTAAAATGAAAATTATTGTTTATAAAAAATCCTCCTATAAAACTGCATTTTATCAAAAATCCATAAAGTCATCATGCTCATAATAGTAAAGTAGAGCCTTTAAACACTCTTGATCAGTCGCTTCTGCTTTCTGCTCCATGACTGATAAGAGAACATCTACAAGATCTTCACCATAATAAACCAGCTCCAGCTCTTGCTCCCTTACTTGTCTAGGATAAACATCCTTATTGTCCACTACTTGAGGATAATCAGCAAGCAAGTAGCTGTCCTGAAAATTCAGTTCTCCATTTTCCTTAGCATATAAACAGAAATCATCATCTAGCTCTTCTGATTTTACAGCCTCCATGATATCTTTTAAGAAATAGGTTTGGTTTTTCTTCATTGGTCAAAAGTCCCTTTCCATTCATAAGCCGGATAAGCGCCTAGACACTGATAGCCCAAGCTTTCTGCGACCTTCTTGGAAGCTTCATTATGCGCATCCCAGAGAGGAAAGAGTGAACGGTTTTGGGCTTCTAAAATCATCTGGGCGCCCAAGATTTTGGCCAAGCACTGCCTTTGGTAGCCTGGCTTGGTAGCAATTTCAATCTCAAGAGCTCCATGATAGACCAATCCTGTCGATACAGCAGCGATGATTTCCTCTCCTGAATATACTAAAAAACCAAAGCCACACGACGCTTGAAAATGGTCAAAATCGGAAAAGTCCCCCTGCAAATCCTGAGACCAGACTTCCCCAGCAAAACACTCATAACTTTCCTTATCAATCGGACAAAGGTAGTAGTTTGCAGGTAGCCTGCGCAGCCATTTCTCCAAGGCCTCTGTGTCAAAGTCTGCCCTGTCCGCAAAAGCATAGCGAGTAAACTTACCCAGCTCACTCTGATCATCCAGAAACTCCTGCCAGCTGGGCTCCTCGGAGATAATGACCTTGTCAGCTAAACTATATTTTTTGCTATATTCACGCCACAAATCCGGATCCACCTGACCAGCCGGAAAGATGAAATTTCCTAGTTGGTAAAGGCAGGATGTCTCAGGCGCGTTCATAAAGAACTGTCCTAGACCAGCAGATAAGCCATAGTGAACCATGTTTTTGGTCCAGGATTGGAAAAGATTCTTAACTTTTTCATTGTTCGCATTCTTCATTCACTTACTTCAAACTCCAGCCGCCGTCAATTTTGATAATCTCGCCTTGCATAGCAGCTGCCTTGCCACTGGCTAGAAAGAGGCTGACGTCAGCTACTTCCTGAGGAACCAGCCAGCGCTTAATCGGCGTTTCCTCAGCAACCCAGTCTGCCAGTCCGCCTGGCTCAAAATCTGTGGCAGTCATGGCTGTCTTGACTGCGCCTGGCGCTAAGCCAAACACTTGGATATTTTTATCCGCATAGTCTAAGGCTATCTGCTTGGTCAGGCCAGCCAGAGCATGCTTAGAGGTCGTATAGGCAGCACCGCCTCCGCCAGCCAAAAAGCTAGCAATTGAACACATATTAATGACGACACCAGACTTTTTCTCCAGCATTTTCTGCAGGTAAAAGCGAGTGATTTTCATGGTAGCGGTCAGATTAAGCGCAAGAATCTGCTCCCAGTCCTCGTCACTTGTCTCGTGCAGAGGACGATAACCGTCCAAGATTCCTGCTGTATTGCAGAGAATATCCACCTCGGGTAAGCTGGTGAAGAGCGGCTTCAAATCCCCTGTCAAATCCATCTTGATAAAACGTAGTTCATTGAGAAAACCTGGGTTTTCATCCTTGTCCACCCCATAAACACGGTAGCCATTTTCCAAAAAGGTCAGAGCCTGAGCTCGGCCAATGCCAGAGCTAGCTCCCGTAACTAGTACCGTCTTAGTCATCTACTTCCACCCAATCTGTCGCCAGCACATCACAAGGAGTCGGACTCCACATGGAGAAGCCCTCCCCTTCGCCTGAAACATTGATAAGGAAATAAGGTGTCACCTCGAGAGCCACCCCATTCTGCTCAATCGTATCAAAGAGCTGGACGTAGTTTTCCGCCCCGCCCCAGCCTGTACGCACATATTTTTTCTTGGCCTTAAGGCCTGGTAAAATTTCTTCAAATGTCATGGTTTCCTCCTTTTATCTATTGATATTTACTTATAATTTATTACTGGGCATTAGTAGTGAGTTTAGCCGATGATGGCTCTTGTGTAGTTTAGTTCTCTGCTTAGGATATGGAATGTTGCTCAAGATTATACTCATTACTCTGACACCAACTTGCCATTATAATATTTTTGAATATCTTCGTAACTCGTGATTTTTGTATCCTGCCCTTCAGTACTCCACTTACCCGGCAAGTATAAACCATCATAAACAGATACTCCAGTTTTCAGGAATTCTGTCTCAAGATTGATGAGCTCCTTACTGTTTATAATAATCCCATTCTCCGAATTAATTACTTTATAAGCAAAACCATTCTTTTTAGAAAAAAGCGTGAAAGCTGACGAGTTTGAACGTTTTAAATTGATGCCCCCTTTATAATCTTCTGATTTCCAAAATCCATTATCAAAAGGTTCCACACCTGCTCTAAGAGCTTCTTTTGTGTACAACATGACATCAATTTTATTTCTCTGATTCAACTCTTGCTCAGTTTTCTCTGCGTCTATTTTTAGAGTTCTAAGATTTAGTAAAAAGTATCGATATTTTTTCTGTTCGGTTATCGAGAGAACAACATAATCATTGTTACCTATTCTTCTAAGAGTTGGTAGCGTACCATGTAACTCTATTTGATCATTTTTCAAATAATTTACCATTAATTTCCAAACATCTATTTCTTTTTTAGGGGCTTTTTTATTAGTTAAATCAAAGATGTCGAGATAGGCAAATTCATCTGACTTCATTTCTTTACTAGCAGTCGCTCGTCTTAATTTTTGGCGCTCTCTAACAAGAAAATTTGGATTTACTCTAATCCAATCAGAGGAATTAATAGCTTTCGCCACCTTGTTATTTTCAAAATCCCACTCAACAATAATACCGTTTTTATTATTAATAAATTCAACATTTTGAATATCTGCATTAGCATTATAAATTGTATATTGATATGATTCCTTTTTGTTACTTGACTTCTCATTTTTCTCTTGTGAAGAACAAGCTGAAATAAACAATATAAATATTAAACAAATGATAATTTTACATATGTCTTTTAGAATTTTTGTCATCTAGTGTACCCCTCCTGCTTAACAAATCATTTTCCTCACATTCAATCACCGTGGTTTCCATCGATTACTATAATCAGAAAGTTCAATTTTATCTTATCCTGCCTCTGCAATTAATCTAAAATTAAATGCCCTTCTTCATCTCCACAAAGAGATGGATATCACCATTGCTTTCTTGCGGAATGCGCCTCACCACTTCAAAGCCCATGTTGAGATAAAGCTGCTGGGCTCGGTGATTGAAGTCAGCCACTGATAGACTTATGACTTGGGGCTCAAAATTTTCTATGATAAAGTCCAGAATTTCCTGCAAAAATGTAGCGCCCTGACCTTTTCCACAATGCTCCGGCTTCATGCCCAAACCAAGCTCCAAATTTCGCTCTCCTTTCTGCTCCAAGCAGAAAAATCCATAAAGTTCTCCTTCTCTAAGGACTTGATAATAACGGTCTCCACGCGCTTCTGGGGAGACTATTTCTTCATAATCTTCCAAATCATTTTTCATATCATAAAAATCATAGGGCGCCTCGTAATGCCAGTCATTAGCAATTTCTAAAGCATGCTGCTGAGATAGTGGTTCAATCATTATCTACTCCTCTTTTCTCTAAAACTCCCAATAAAATCGTTTCTGGTCTGCTTTTTCGCTACAGCCAAGGCTACGATAAAAATCATGGGCTGATGTGCGGGAAATGCCTGAATTAATCCGAATTCCTGTGTAACCTGCCGCTTTTGCCTCGTCACGCAATGCTTGCATTAGCGCTCTGCCATGTCCCTGCCCTTGAAAATCCTGAGCGACGGCCAAAGCCAAGAGATTGAGCAAGGACGGGAAATAAAGACAGTCGTAGCTAGCCGCATGAGCGTAACCTATGACCTGTCCATCTTCTTCAGCTACCAAAATCAAATGCTGGTCATTCTCTAGCAGCCTCTTCAGTTGAGCCTCCGTCGCTTTCCTATCAAAGTCATAGCCCAGGCACTCAGCATTAAGTCGCTGAATGGCTGCGGCATCACTTAGTTTTACTTTACGAATCATTTGTCACCTCGTTTTACATTTTATTATATCAGAAAAGAAGCCTTTCCTGCTGCTTTCAGTCGACCATTCACTTTCCTTTCGGCCTTCTTTAGTTAAAAGGTTCTTTTTGGAAAGCTTATGCTTTTTCATATCAATCTGATTTTTTTCTTAAAAAAGACAGAGCTACAAACAGCTCTGTCTAATATTTCTGCGATAAAATTTAATGATCTGCATAAATTTCAGAATGCTTGTAGCCATATCCAAAATAAATAAGACTCCCCACCAGTAAAGCAATACCGAAAGCTTGCCAGGTTTCCCTAGTATACTGGGTCATAAAGGACAGGCAGATGATAATAGATAAAAATGGCAAGACCGGAACCAAAGGAGTTTTGAACTCACCTGGTTGGGGCATACCTTTATCTTTTCGTAATTTCAAAATAGCAAGAGCCAATAAAATTAGATAGGCCAAGGTACAGATATTGAGGAAAGATGCGATACTAGCCAAGGGGAAAATACCCGCACAAACAGCTGACGCAAGCCCCACCAAAATCGTTGCATTCTTTGGTACCCGACTTGTCTCGGTCAACTGTCTAAATGATCGAGGTAAGAGACCATCACGCGCAATACTGTAGATCATTCGAGACAGGGCAAAGGTCATGGAAATGCAAACGGTAATCAAGGTCAGAATCGCCACAACTGAAACGTAATTTGCCGCCCAGCCAAGTCCAATACTGCGAAGAGCAAAGGCTACCGCATCTGAAACATTAAGCTTAGTATAGTGAACAATCCCTGTCAGGACCAAGGTCACCAAAATATAAAGAACGGTCACAATAGTCAAAGACAGGACAATCCCACGCGGAACATTCTTTTGAGGTTCCTTGATTTCGTCGACCGCCATAGAAATGGACTCAAAGCCTAGAAAGGCAAAGAACATGAGCGAAGCCCCAGCCATAATACCGACCTTCCCGCCATAAATCTCACCAAAACCAAAAGGAGCAAAGTTAGACCAATTTTCTGGCTTGATAAAGAAAAGACCTGCAATAACGAAAAGTGCTAAAGCTGAAAATTTCAGGACTACCAAGGCTGAGTTAAAGCGCAGAGCTGCTTTAGAATTTAATAAGACAACTGCAGTGACAAAAAGTAAAACCAAGATAGGCAAGAGATCTACATAAGTCCCCTCTTTAGGATTAAAGGTGCCATTTAAGGCCGTAGGGAGCTGGATGCCAAAGCCACTCAATAGCCCCTTTAAATAGGATCCCCAGCCAGAAGCAACACCTGAGATAGCAGTCATAAACTCCATGATGGTCAGCCAACCAGCCAACCAAGCCGGAAACTCACCAAAGACAGCATAGATATAGCTATAAGCCCCACCATTAGCCGGAATGCGAGAAGCAAATTCAGCGTAAAAAAGAGCTGAAATGCTCACACATAGCGCTGAAATAATAATTGAAATAATCAAGGACGGACCAGCATAATTGGCTGCTCCAATCCCTGTAATGGTGAAAATCCCTGTTCCCACCATGGCTCCAATTCCTAATAAAATCAAATCGTGAATCTTTAGATGTCTTTTCATCCCAGTCCTTGACTTGCTGACATCTTTTTTACGAAATATATCCATCATCATCTCCTCAAAAATATAGACGGTTCATTATATCACAAGTTCTGGCATTTAGAAACTGCAAAATTATTTCCGATCTTGCTTCCAGCTATAAAAATAGAAAATAAGAAGCGATAGACAAATTAGCCCGATCGGCAGGGCCACTGTCCATAAAGGATCTGTAATCTGCATTCTGTCTGACCAACGTTTAAGTAATCCAACTAGAAAAAGAGCAACAATCGGAATAAGCATCATTCGAAATAGAGCTTCTTTTTTGCTTAGAAAGATGGAAATGAGACTAACTAGGCTACCTAAAAGAATGACATCCCAGGGCCAAGAGATGACAAAACCACTTACTCCCACCAAACTAGTTTCTGCTCCATATCTAAGCAAGACAGCTAGTATGATTGTTAAAGCACTAGCCAGCCATAATTGCCACTTTTTCCAATCTTCATAAATAGTCTTAGCCACTAAATAAAAAATCACATTTACAACTACCAGCCCTAAAACTGTATCACTAAGGTAAACTAGCGGAGCGATTTGCAAATAAGATTTACTGGCAAAACTACTGAGGAGACGGAAGAAGACCAAAATGGCCCCCACCATCAAACTGATTTCGAATACTTGTCGCTTACTGATCTTAGGACTATCTCTAACTAGTTCATCTGCTATTGCTTGAGGATTTTCACCGAAAAATTCTTGAGCAGTGATTCCATCCTTCTCAGCATCCGAAAAATCCAGTACCATCTGATATAACTGTTCACGAATAGCCTCTTCGTCATGAAACAAAGAGGACGAAGCCATATAAACAATTAAATCATCAAAGTAGGCTTGATTTTCAGATTTTAAGCTCTGGACTGAGTCATTTGTTTTTTGAATGAGTTCCTGAATATTGTTTTTTTCCTGTTTCATTTATTTTTTCCTCCTCTGACATTTGCGACATTAGTCAACAGCCCTTCCCACTGTTGCCAGAAAATTTGCAGATAGAGTCGTCCTTCCTTGGTCAGCGAAAAGTACTTCCTATCTGGTCCTTCTGGTGATGCTTTGAGCCTACTCCTAATATAGTTTTTTTTCTCTAATTTCTGAAGTAAGGGATAGACTGTCCCGGCTACGATATTAAATCCTTTTTCATTTAATATTTGAATCAATTCATAACCATAGATTTCTCTTTGCGAAATGATTTCCAAGACACAGCCCTCCAAGATTCCTTTTAACAGTTGCGTTTGCTCCATCCTCTCTCCTTTCATCTAATTTCACATTCCTCTGTGAGAATTGACATCCACTAATATGCAATACATACTAGCTTTCTTACACATAGTATAACACTTTCCTGCTACTTTGTAAAGCATAATAGCTGTATAAAAATAGAAGTTGGGAAATTCCCAACTTCTTACATTGAAATGATTTTGCGATAGCTACGTGATGTAATCGCAAAGACAATAATATAGCTGATAAAGAAGATTGCACAGACTCCCAAGGTTACTGCTAACATTAAGCTTGCATTGAGTACTCCAAGAGCTGATAAGATGAGGCTTAGCATATGGTAAGCAAAGGCTAGATGGATAAAGGCAAAGGCCAACGGTAGGAAGAAAACTATCAAGATCTGTCTACGAATGGTTTGCTTGATTTGTTTTTCATCCAAACCCACCTTTTGCAGGATCACAAAGCGATCCCGATCTTCATAACCTTCAGATATCTGCTTGTAATAGATGATGAGTACAGTTCCAAGCATAAAGACGACAGATAAGAAGATTCCGATAAAGAACATACCTCCCAGCATTCCCTTGATTTCTTGCTTATCAGAAGTCGATATTGATCCATAGACCGCATGATTTTCAGGCAGGGTTGTATTATAGGCACTGAGCTTTTCTTGATAGGCGTCTCTCAATTTACTTTGCTGGTCTTTTGGCAGATCCAGATTCAGACCTCCGTAATAGTTGCTATTGACAGCATATTTTTCCATCATGCTAGCGAAGGTCTTACTTGGATCTTTCACCACCATATAGATCTTCCCAGGAACAATCATATTCATCTGATCTGGTAAATGACCAAAAATAAAGTCTTCTTTTAACACTTTCTTGATTTTCAAAGTTTGGTCAGCGATTGTCAGCGTTTCTTGATTTTTCAGTTTCAAACCTTGTTGGAATACTGCTACTTCATTTTCTTCAAGATTAAGCGATTTTCCAGTCATATCCTGATAATCTGCTTCAGAGATAGCCAAGATATAGATATTAGGTGCTACTGCCTTTTGAGCACTTGGGTATAAGTCCAGCTGATTGCCATTTAGACTTTTGACTCCCATAGTATAGTACTGATAGACAGCTTTTTTAGTCACTGGTAAGTTCTGCTCTTGAGAAAACTCCGTCAAGACTTGATCTATTTGCTGACCATTCACACCCTTTCCTTGTAGACTGATATCATGAGGGAACATGGCATTTTGCATATATTCTCCACCAGCATAGATATTAGCACCGCCAGACAAGGTTACCAGAACCATGGTTGACAAGATTGTAATTGTTGCCAGACCAACAGCATTTTTTTTCATTCGGAAGATCAAGTTGGACACCGAAATCATATTATTGGGCTGATAATAATAGTTTTTTCTCTTTTGTAAGAAATGTAAAAATTTCGTGATTCCAGCATTGAAGAGAAGATACGTTCCTAAAATGACAAAGAGAACTGCAACAAAGAACACTAGGATTGCTGCTATTGGACTGGTTACTCCTGATGCTAAGTAATAACCATAAATAAGAGATGCTAAACCTAAAATGGTTTGCAGTCCTAGGAAACGACTTTTCTTTTCACCACTATTTTTTTCCTTGACAAGCTGGAGTGCATCTAATTTTCTCAAATACAAGCCATTTTTAATCATCAAGAAGAAAAATACAAAGCCGTAGAAGAAAGTGACTAAGAACAGTACAAGAGGCTGAAAAGTTGAAGCCAAAACCACCTTCAGATCCATGATTTTCAGCAGTAAAGCGTAAATCAACTGGTCAAATAAGAGACCTATCCCCAAACCAATTAGGAGTGTCACCAGCCCAAAGACTATCAACTCTATGACCACCATGATAAAGAGATGAAACCTATTCAGCCCCAACATACTATAGAGCCCTAATTCTTTGGACCGGTTCTTGATGACAAAACTATTGGCATAAAAAACAATAATAGATGTGGTAATACTAACAATAATTAATCCTAGAGCCAAGACCATGGAAACGGCACTCGCTCCAACCATTTCTGCCAGATGAGGATTGAAGGTCAGAGAGAAAAAGATGTAGGAAATAGCTACTGCCAGACAGGTCGCGAGGGCAAAGGGATAATAGAGCTTACGATTTTTCACCAAATTGGAAAGCGCAAGCTTACCGGTTAATCTAATCATGAGCACCCACCTCACTTGCCATGACAGTCAAAGTATCTGAAATCTCCTGGAACATCTGACGTTCTGTCTTGTCACCTCGGAAAATCTGATTGTAAAGGATGCCATCCTTGATAAAGAGCACCCGCTTGGCCCGGCTGGCAGCTGATGTCGAGTGGGTCACCATCAGAATAGTCTGACCCCGATCGTTAATATCGTCAAAAACATCTAATAGTGCAGCCGATGACTTGGAATCCAGTGCTCCTGTTGGCTCATCTGCCAGCAAAATCTCTGGCTCAGTGATGATAGCACGCGCCACTGCAACCCGCTGCTTCTGACCACCGGAAATCTCGTATGGATACTTTTCTTGTAGCTGATTAATTCCTAATTCAGTACAAGTGCTGACCAATTTTTGCATCATCTCTGTGATGGGACGTCGAGAAAGCACTAAAGGCAAGAGGATATTGTCCTTAACTGACAAGGTATCCAGCAGGTTAAAGTCCTGAAAGACAAAGCCTAGCTTTTCTCTGCGGAAGCTGGATGCTTGGCTGTTTTTGATAGTCGCTGTATCTGTTCCATTCAGAAAGACTTGGCCTTCTGTTGGCTTATCTAGCATGGCCAAGATATTGAGGAGTGTTGACTTACCTGAGCCGGACTCTCCCATGATGGCCACATAGTCGCCCTCATCCACTGTGAAGTGGATATCCTTCAGTGCTTCTACTTGATTGCCCTGAAAACGGGTCTTGTAAATCTTTTTTACGTGTTGTACATCTAATAAACTCATAACTTCTCCTTTAAAATCCTAAGTACATTTCTTGAGCCGCCTGATTGGCTTGGCATCCGAATTTCGTCCATTCAATTTCTTTTTGACTTGGCCGAATGGAATATTTATCTTTCTTATGACTTATTTTAAATAATTTCATTCTAAACACTTCTTTCTTTTGATAATCTTATTCTACCGAATTTGCACTCGGCTTTCCATAACCTAACCTTACAATCTTACTTCTAATCTTACATTTTTGTCATCTTTGATTTTTAATCGTATAAAGAGAAAGTTTTGATAAACTTTCTCTTTATAGAAGCTGGAACTTAATATTCCTTAATGACTATACTGCAACCAGAAGTAATATTGACTAGAGGCACAGCCTAAGCGAGTCTTCTCGATTTCTTCTTTAGAAATCTTTTGTGCTTTTAGAGGACGTTTGTCTTGGTTAAAAAGTTTCGTTTTCATAGTGGGCCTCCTTTATAACATTTGCTTTTATCAAGAGAAACTTTCTTTCCCTTTCCTTTACACTTATAAGGATACAGCTTTTTTAAACTCGCTTCCATAACTTAACCTTTCATTTGGGCTTTTAAAGCTTACAATTTTGTCATCTTTCAACACAAGGAGTCAATGTGAACCTTATCTTGCTAGACTCAGCTTACTAGAAGTGCTGTAGTTACATAAAAAAGATCAGGGATAATTCCCTGATCTCTTCGTCTAGTTCAACGGATTGTCCTCTTACCTAATCATTAAATCTCAGTCTTCTTTTCTACGTTTCCTTGCAGCAAGACCAGCGCCTAAGCCCAAGAGAGCTAAGCCCGTGGTTATCGTAGCTTGATCTGACTGACTTCCTGTATTCGGTAAGTAACCTTTTTCGGTTGATTTGACTTTTTCTGCTTGAAGCTGCACTGCTTCAGATTTAGCTTTTTTATGCTCTTCTTTCACAGCTTTGGTGCCTTGAACTTTTTCTTCTAGACTCTGATCTTTGCCTTGCCCAGAAGTTTGTGAATAAGCTTTATAAGTATCTTGTGACTTTGTTTTCTCTTCTGAAAGGGCTGTTCCCACTTCTAGAATCTGATCTTGTGCTTCTAATTTATTGTAGCTTTCTTTAAGAGTGCGCTTGCCATTTTCAAGTTCGACTAAGTTCACACGAATACCTTTACGGCCTTCTTGGATGATACGCGTTTGACCAGCTGGAAGCATATGATTCTTTCGCTCTTGCACTTGGAAATCAACCTCTTCTTCCTCTATCAGAAGCTCTGGTCTATAGAGAACCAAATCTTTGATATCATCTTCTGGAAGAGCTGTTCCTTTCTTAGTGCCGACAAGCAGGACACGATTGATAGGATCTTGAACTACTTCTCGTAGTTTTTCTGCTCGCTGACCATCTGGAGCAACTTCAGTAAAGATTCTTTCCTTACCATTTTGCCCCTCTTCTTCTACACGGGTTTCCCCAAGGTAGAGATTGGCATCTTCTTTTTCAATTGTCTGATAAGGAAGTTCTTTTTCTTCGACTTCTAGACGTGGAAGTTCTTCTTGAACTGCGGCTACTACCTTACCAGCAGTAGCTTTTTCTTCCGTCAATTGAATACGGTATTCCTTAACCTGCTTACCACTCTCAGACAGAAGTCGAACCAAGACTGGCAAACGATTATCTCCACTATCTACAACAGTTGAAGCCACTTGGTCATTTTCTTCTACTGTCACTTTAGGACGTTGACCACTGTAGGACACTTGATATTCCAAGCGTTCTGCAGAGAAGTCTGGAAGTTCTTTGCCATTAAGTAAGATTTTTGATTTTGTACTTTCTTTAGGCAATTCACTTGGTGCCAAGAAAGTCATCTCAATCAAGGCAACTCCATTCTTATCTGCTTTTCTATCCATTCTCCATCTCATAGCCTTGGATTTCACAGCATTAAAGGTTGCTGTCAATTCTGTACCAGCCTGGATATCTTGATTCATATTATAAGGAACGGACTCCCAGTTATCAGGATTGTTAAACAAGTGGTTTGATTCATAAGCTCGATAGTTTGAATAATAGGTTGGAACATCAAAGTCTGGGCCAACATAACGCTCTAAGACTAGTTTAGACGGAGCATCTGTACCGCTATCAGCAAAGAAGTGCAGTTTGGCTTGATTGACTGTTCGTTCGATAATTTTACCGTTTTCTTTGAAGATAACACCTACCGAAACATCTGGATTCGCTGATGGTGTCGCTGACCAATTTGTCCAACGGCGGCTCTCATTGAGGTCCCCGTCGTTGATATAATCCACTCGATCATGAGAATCTGGATCAGCATCATTTGTCTCAGATGCAAAAGCCTGATTGCTATTTTCATCATAGTAAGGATTGTCTGATACAGATTCGCCTAACTTATCAGTCACTCGGACTCTTAGCTCGACAGGTAAGTCGCTTCCAACCAGACGACCATGAACAGTAAACTGCCCAGCTTTTGATAAGCTTTCAGCTGGAACAGGTTCCCATTCGACAGCCAAATCTTTCACTTCATAGTCTTTTTCCCCTGTAAAGTAAACAGGGACCTTGCTTGGTAGCTCTAGATTTTGACCTAGTTGGAGCAGGCGAGCTTGTTTTACTGTCGCTATTGGTTTACGTGCCAATAGATCTTTATCATTTGTAAAGTGGATGCGATACTCACCTAGAATATCTCCATTTTCAGCCTTGACGATAACGCGAACAGGATCTCCCTCGCGGACACTTGGTACGACAGTTGCCAGACCATTATTGCTGACACTTGCGGTTACTGCATCCGCCTTTCCATCCTTAGCTTCTAAATAGTAGTCTGTTAAGTCTGGATGAAAGTTTGGCAAATCTTGGCCAGCCACCTGTATCCTAGTTTGTGCTTGCTTAGCTGGAGCAACTTGTTTCGAGAAGATTTGAACTTCTGTGATAGAGGTTCCAAGTTTGTCATCTGCTCTTACCATACGAATACGAACAGCATAGGTATCTACCTTATCAAAGTTAAAGTGATTCATTTCACCTGCTTTTAGCTGATCTGGAGCTTTCAGATTAGTCACAGGTTTCCAATTGCTATCATCATTAAAGACATGTTCTTCGCTCTCTACAAAGCTAGGATTTTTTGGAGCTGTTGGCGTAGCTTGCCCAACATAATATTCAATCACATAAGACTTAGGTGCCCCTACCCCGTGATCTTCATGGAAGGCAACATTTAGATTGTCTACTGACCGTTTAGTCAAGATACCAGAATCTCCAAAGAGAACCCCTACCGAATCTTCTTCACGACGGTTCCAGTTAGTCCAGCGGTTGGCTGGCTGATCCGTATAAGAAATCACTTTATCATTAATATTAGATACTAAATCGCTAGGGTTAGAATCTGAAGCAAAAGCAAGTGGCAATTCTGAACCTGTCCATTGATCAGAGATGTTAGCACCATTTTCTGTTTGAGCTGATACTCGTACATGAAGCTTGGTTGGTAAAGAACTTCCTTCCACCTGTCCTGACACAGTAAAGACGCCTTCTTTTTGATATTGACTAGGTGCAATAGGCTCCCAAGTAACTTTTGCTGACGAAACCTGACCATTTGAGTGGTAAGTTCGTACACTCTCTGGCAAGTGTGGAACTTCTGCAATCGGTGTCGTAACACTGACTTCTTCTACTGCAATGATCCCTTCAACAGAGACTTTAGCAATGGCTTTTTGATCAATACCTTCGACCTTTCCTACTACTTCAAAAGTATGGTAGCGATCAAGATCCTCCTTAGCCACTGCTTGCCAAGAAACTTTATGAACTTTAGGGAATCCTTTGTCGTACTCAACAGTAACAGTGGTTGGAAGATTTGGTTCTTGATGCAAATCAGTTACCACACTAACAGGACGAACGGATTGAACCGTTTTATTTTCTGTATTAGCCTGAATCGTCAAGTTTACTTGGCCTTCTGCTCCCTCGTATTCAGCTTTAAGTGTGACAATTCCAGGCTTGTGTAATTCAAGCATTCCTTTACGAACAGCAACCTCTCCCTCGCCTAATGTAGAGAAGGCAACCTTATCAGCCTGTAAGACAGCCTGAGTACCGTCTTGATAATGGGCCAAAACAGTTAATGGAACAGTCTGATCCTCTTTTAAATGATTCGCTTGCTCAACTTGTAAGCTCAAACGTTCAATTTTAGGAGCTTCTTCTAAGAACTGAACGGCATAGGTCTGTAGGGCACCGCCATCCTTAGGTTGAACATAAATGCTGGCCCGCAACCCATTTGCAACACTAGCTTGAACAACTGTGACATCTGCATTTTCAGCTGTCGCAGCTACTAAAGGAAGTTGAGATCCGTAGGCTAGACTATGGTAATGAACTGGTTTCTGACTGGTTAGACCTGTTACAGAATCACCGTCAAGAGTTACAGCTGGATTCACAGGTGCTTCTGCTTCACTATCTGTCACCAGTAAGGTTGCTGAGACCTTTGTACCTGCAAGTTGCCCAGTCATTTGAATGCGGGAACCTGGAACAGAAAGTTTTTCCTTATCTTCTGGTGCAATTTCCCATTTATCCACATCATAATGTTCTAGACTACCATCAGTTAAGGCAAGAGCAACTGACTTATCTACAGTACTCAAATCTGTCCCTGGTGCTACTCGTTTGATAACTGGCAATTCTCTTTCAACGGCTAATACTTCAACACGCGCTTCTACCTGACGGCCTTCTGACTCTCCTTTGACAGTTACAATGCCTGAATGACTAACATCTGCTTGTGACCAAGTCACAGGCCGTTCAGTCCGACTTCCGTCACTGTAAACAAAAGGAACCGTCGCTGGCAAGCTTGGAGCTTGTCCCAAAACTGTACGAACTTTTGGCACTTCCGTTCCTAACACTGTCTTTTCTTTCTGATCATCCTTTCCAGTGAAAATAGTCACCTGGTCCGATTTTAATAAATCAGAATGAGCCGTTAAGGTGAATTTCCCTGCCTGGTCTGTTGATTTGACAATGGCAACCCCTTTCCCGTTAAAGGCTTTGCGAACCCAAGAGCCGTCCGCTTGTTCCTTGTAACGTTCACGGCTAGCCTGCTCGCCATTATCTACTCCGACAAGCTGACCTTGCCCATGCAACTGGAAGCGAACGAGGTTATTAGCAGTTGGCACGACATTGCCATCACGATCTACGATTTCATAGTAGATATAGGTCAAGTCTTTTCCATCTGCTGCAATAGCGTGCTCTTCCTTAACCAAGCGCACACCTGCAGGTTGGCCTGCTGTTACAATCTTGTCTCGGGCAATTTCTTTACCTTGATCATCACGAGCTACTGCTTCCAGAGTCCCTGGCTGATATGCCACTTTCCACTCAAGGTAAAGTTCTTGAGGATTGGCCCCTTCTTGGTAACTACGGCCATCACTTGTCTCTTTTTTATTAAATTTCTTGAGTCCCAAAGATTGGTTGTTCAAGAATAATTCAACACTAGCAGCATTGGAGTATGCACGAACTGGTATTTTATTTTCAGCATCTGCAACATTGTCTGCTAATTCCTGATCTTCCCAATTCCAGTGAGGAAGCAGGTGAACCATTGGTTTCTTCTTAGCAGAAACCCACTGACTTTGGTAAAGGTAATAGTCGTTTTTAGGAATACCGGCTGTATCCACTATTCCAAAGTAAGAGCTCTTTACAGGAGTACTGTTTTGGTTGTGCCAAGGAGTTGGTTCACCGATATAGTCTGTTCCTGTCCAGATAAATTGTCCTGCGTAACCAGCATTATCTCGATCAAAAGTCCAAGAAGCTGTTGCCGTTTTACCCCAGCCAACTCGGTCATTTCCATAGTCCGATTGTTCATAGTTTCGCCAAGACTGATTGCTTCCAACCCATTCTTGCTCTGGATGGAAATAGCTACCACGTGTACGAGTCGCAGAAGACGTTTCAGAACCATAAATCAACCAATTTGGATGTTTAGCACGCAATGTTTTGTAATTTTCTTCTGAATAGTTAAAACCAACTGCATCTAGCTCATCAGCAATTTTTTCGTGACCACCACTACCATCACCGAAGCGGAATTTGTCTGCCCCCATCGTCACATAGCGGGTTTTATCAACTGACTTGATAACCTTGACCAGACGTTTAACAGTCGCTAAAGAATGAGCATCTCCATTAGCCTCACCGATTTCATTTCCGATAGACCACATGACGATAGCTGGGTTATTTTTACCTCTTTCTACCATTGTCCGCAAGTCATAATCAGACCATTTTTCGCCCTTTTTGGCCTCTGGGTGAGTGGCGTCTTTTTCAAAGAAACGACCGTAATCGTAAGGCTTCTTACCTCCATACCAAGTATCAAAAGCCTCTTCTTGGACTAGCAATCCCAACTCTGCCGCAATCTGCAAAGTCTGTTCACTAGCAGGATTATGGGTCGTACGAATCGAATTGACCCCCATTTCCTTCATTTGCTTGAGACGACGGTACTCAGCCTTATAGTTTTCTTCTGCTCCTAGGGCTCCGTGATCATGGTGCAAGGAAACCCCGTGAAATTTGATTCTCTGACCATTCAAAGAAAAACCTTCATTAGGAGTCCAGTTATAATAGCGATAACCAAACAAGTCTTTCTTAGCGTCAACAAGCTGACCATCACGATAAATCCGTGTCACTAGCTCATATAAGGCAGGCTTATCATTCAACACCGTCCACAGTTCTGGCCTTTCAACTTGTAGACTTGTCTGAATTGTACTAGTCTCATGAGCTTTCAGTTTTTGACTGGCAGTACGAACCACTTCTGTTACCGCTTCACCGCCTCGTCTCACAATTTGATATTCAGCTGTGATTTCATGATCTTTATCATCAGTATTAGCAATCTTACTGCTGACAAGAGTGTCTACCTTTCCATCTTTTTGATTTTCCAACTGAGGAGTCAAGATGGTTGTTCCATTCTTTTGGACATGAACCTTATCCCTAATAAGAAGAGAAACATCACGGTAGATTCCGCTTCCTGAATACCAACGACTACTTGGTTGCTTGTTAATTACATGTACAGCAATGATATTTTCCCGGCCATCTTTGTGAAGATAGTTTGTAATATCGTATGAAAATTGATTATAGCCATTTGGATAATGACCGACCAGCTGGCCATTCACATAGACTTGCGAATCCATATAGACCCCATCAAAGGTCAGGCGAACATTTTTATCTAAATCTTTTTCATCTAATTTAAGGGGCTTGCGATACCAAGCATCTCCACCATTAAGCTGCCCACCTTCATTTTGTGCAGGAGAGTCATGATCAAAGTCAAAGTGGATACTCCAGTCATGAGGTAAGTCTAATTTTTTCCATGAAGTCACATCAGCTTCTTCTTTTACTGCTTCCTTAGCATTAGCGTTTAATTTAAAGTGCCAGTTCTGATTAAAATTGACCTTTCTATCCTCAATCATTTGACTCACTTCCTCCTCAGTAGCAGATTTCACCTTATCCTTTTCTGATCCTTCTTGGGCAGAGGACTCGCTTATTTCTTTCACTTCATTTTTTACTGATTCAGAAAACTCTTTTTCTACCTTAGGACTAGGTGAATTCTCTTCTGTTTTCTCTGGAAAAGTTTCCTGTGTTGAAAGAGCTGGACTAGCATCTGCAGTCTCAGATGATTCACTAGTGGCAACTGCCTTATCAGAGTGCTCTTCCTCAATCTTTCCTTCTTCTTTGACGCTTTCAGCACTAGCGTTAACGGCCACTTCTTCCGCATAAACAGGGTTTCCTGCAGAAAGACTAGCTCCAAACAAAACTGCACAAGTTCCAATAAGTACTGAGCATGCACCAACAGTAAATTTTCGGATGCTATAGACTCTTTTACGATTCCAATATCCTTTTTCCATAAGGCCCTCCACCAAGTAATCGCTTCCATTTTTATAGAAGCAAGCTATTCCTATAGTTTTCTTCACCTTATTTTATAAAACAAGTTGCATAATCTCAATACGAATGAAGCCGTTTTCATATTTATGAGTGATTTTTCTAAAATTAGGAGAATCATAGAATTTTCTTCAGTTATCAGCAATTTTTATCTGTTCAGTTCTGTCACTTATTTCTGATAAAAAAAGTAAAAGACATAAAAAAACAAGCGTCAATTTTCATTGACACTTGTTTCTTGTTTTAGTTTTTAAAACGAGTCCCGTAGTAAACTCCCCATCCAACAATCATAGTTAAACCAAGGGCAAGAAGTGTAAAGCTAAGCTCTGTACCTGTTAATGGTAAAGTATTCTTAGTCTTATCTTTTTCTTGTGGTTTTTCTGAATCTTTTGGATTTGTCTTACCAGGATCTTTAGGATTTTTCTTATCCGGATCCTTTGGTTTTCCATTGCCTGGATCTTTAGGATCTTTATTACCTGGCTTATCAGGTTTATTTGGTTTGTTTGGTTTGTTTGGTTTATTTGGTTTATTTGGGACACTTGGAATTGTTGGAATACTTTGGTCTGTTACTACTAACTTCCCATCCTTGTACTCTACTGTGTTTCCATTAGCGTTCAAAATTGTTATCGTTCCGTCGAAGTTCACTTGGAAAGTGATGTCTTTAACAGCTAGGTAACCAGCTGGGGCTGTCGCTTCATGGAAAGTATATACTCCAGGAGCTAATTCTAAATCATGTGATTTGTTTACTTCTGAAGTCCATTCTGCTACAGGATTACCAGTTGCCTCGTTGCCTCGGAAAATTTGAATTTGTGCACTACCAATTTCGGTACCGTATTGGTTGATCTTACTGAAAGTTACCTTACGTGGAAGATCGTCGTCTTTATCGGTTACAGTTACTTTGGAACCATCGGTTACGACCTTGTTGTCTTCACCTTTAGAGTCTTTTTCGCCAACATTGGTCACTTCCACTGTGCCGTCATGTTTGACTTGGAAAGTGATGTCAGTTACTTTGAGGTAACCGGTTGGAGCTGCTTCCTCATGGAAGGTGTAAGTGCCTGGTGCCAAGTTGAGGTCTTTAGACTTACCAGCTTCTGAAGTCCAGTTTTCTACTGCATCTCCTTCAGCTTTCTCGCCCTTGTAGATCTTAATTTGAGCACCTGCGATTTCTTCTCCACCAAGGCTAACC